>DCVE01000012.1:33610-33732 GCA_002328025.1 Patescibacteria group bacterium UBA2196 | reverse complement strand
AGGTGCTGCATGGTTGTCGTCAGCATGTGCTGTGAAGTGCACCCTTAACTGGGGTAACATGCGCAACCCTCATTTTGATTTAGAAATTCATCAAAAAACTGCCTGGGATAACCAGGAGGAAG
>DCVE01000012.1:6301-33544 GCA_002328025.1 Patescibacteria group bacterium UBA2196 | reverse complement strand
GATTGAAGTCTGCAACTCGACTTCATGAAGCTGGAATCGCTAGTAACCGCGTATCAGATTGGCGCGGTGAATACGTTCTCGGGTCTTGTACTCACTGCCCGTCACGCCAAGGGAGCCGGCAATACCCGAATTCGCCTTTTCGGCGAAGAAGGCAGGGCCGGTAACAGGGGTGAAGTCGTAACAAGGCATCCGTAGCGGAAGCTGTGGATGGATTATCTCCTTTCTAAGGAAGACTTTCTAACCTTTTGGTTAGAAAATTAGGTCGGTCCCGCATCGGCGGGATTCCTTTCGTAGGCACTTTGTAGTGAGGTGCCGCAACAATATTTTCTACTGTCACTTTTTGGTTGATAATTTATTTAGACAGTTGACAAATGGCAATTGGCAAATTTGGACAATATTTGATTTTTTTTCATTAAATCAATACAATTATATTGTTGGTTGCCAGTGGTTAGTTGTGAGCTGTTTTTTTATTTTTAACAAAACATTTTATCCAAAGAATAAAAATAAAATTTATATTAATCTTGCTGGTATTATTTTTTTTACCCAGTTGGTGCTTAGCATTAGAAAACAGCGCTTCCACAAATCTGGATCAATATTTAGAATATTTTTATAATCGTTACAGTCAACATTTTGATCTAATTGGTTTAAAATATCAAAGCCCCAGCTACGGTGTTGTTGGATTTAAGGCAGCTGAAACGGCTCGCGAAATCATGTCACTGGCTGGTTATTATAAGTATCGTGCCCTTGGGGGCGATGTGGTAGCTTCTCGTATACTTAAGGAAGCTGTGGTAGAAAGTTATACTAAATTGTTGTACAAACCAGCCAGCAACTATTCTTTTGAAGATGCTGAAGCCATGTTTCTGATGGTGCAATTGATTGAGGGTAATTTTGATGATATTAAAATCGAAGAAGAGAAGGTTAAAAACTTAATAGCTTTAAAAATAGAAACCGGCATTCAAGCCAATGATACTGAAAATCGCGCTTTAGTGGCTGGTGTTCACTGGCAGTACCTAGCTGATTATATAACTAGTCAAGATCAAATTAGTAAAGTAACAAAAGAAAAATTAGATAAGTTAATAAAAAATAAGATAGATTTTGCTATAAAGGGTTGTATTGATAAAGATTTTTGGTATAGGGAAAATAAGTGGCGTTCTTTTTCACCACACTATCAGGCCGTGTCTGCTTTTATGCTTATGAATTATGGGCATATAACTGGTCAGGAAAAATACCTTGAAATAGCTAAGAAAATGTATTATAATCTAAAAAAGATCTCCTTTGATAACGGGATGGTAGAAGCAAAATTAGGCAATCGACCGTTGGGATTGGGAGCACAATTTTATTTAATGTAGGGTCTTCTTGGTAAGTATTTTCAAGACTCAGATTATCAGGTTTATCTTTTTTATGGCAGCGGTAATAGATTTTTTTCCGATCCTAGTTATCCCAATCGGCTAGAATTTCATAGTACCATTGAAAACTCAAAATCAAATTTTCACGATGACTATGCCTTTATTGATGCCGCTGAAATGGCTTTGACCAACGAACGATTGTCAAATATTGAAAGTCGAACGACATATTTTAAAAATCCAATAAAAAAATCTACTGATAAATTTTTTAGAATAATAAATAACGGAAGAATTATTATTATAAACGGTCGTCAGAATGTTTTGGGTAGTTATGGAAATTGGTCGCATTTATATTAATTTTTATAATTTAAGCGCGTATAGCTCAGCTGGTTAGAGCGCGACACTGATAATGTCGAGGTCCATGGTTCAAGTCCATGTACGCGCACCACAAAAAATCGTCTTTAGCGATCATGTGGCGCGGTTCGTAGAAAATTTTTTGCCTGGGTAGCTCAGCGGTAGAGCGAAGGACTGATTCTCGGTCCATTCCACAGTAATGTGGAAAAGAAAACTGGGTGAATTCGGGGAAACCCCAAATTTTATGGGGCAATCCCGAGCCAAGTCCTGACGGGTTTAAGTGTCAGGAAAGGTGTAGAGACTAACAAGTGAGTCCCAACAATAATCTTGTATTAGCGCCCAGCTCCTGCAATTTTTGCAGGATGAAGATATAGTCCGATCCTTGGAGTAATCCAAGTATAATAAGGAAAATCCTTGCGTCGGCAGTTCAACTCTGCCCCCAGGCACCAATTTGATTATATTAAACTGTGGGTATATGCTATAATTAAGTGTATGCCCTTAGTTTATGAAAAAAGAAAAAGCAATTAAATTAAGAAAAGCTGGTTTAACTTACAATCAAATCAGTAGAAATCTCAAAGTACCCAAAAGTACACTTTGTAGCTGGTTTAAGCCCCTTTCTTTTAATGATAAAATAAAAAAAGAAAATTACAGCAAAGCACAGGTCAAGTGGGCCGCCACACTTATAAAATATAATAAGGAACGAGCGCAAATATTGCAAGACAAAAGCATTAGTGAACAGTTAGTAGCTGAAAAAGAAATAAAAAAGATCGGTTATGATATTCTAAAAATCATTGGTATTTGCCTTTATTGGGCAGAAGGGTACAAGAAAGGAAGGTGGAGTATAGTTTTTAGCAACAGCGACCCAAACATGATAAAGGTGATGATGAAATTTTTTTTGTCTGTTTGTTTAGTTGATAAAAATAAAATAAAAGGACAGGTTCAAATTCATAAAAATATTACAGAAAAAGAAGCCAACAAATATTGGTGTGAAGTTAGTGGAATACCCATAATTAATGTTAGAAAAGCACAGGCTATTATTAGTAAATCAAGCAAGGGAAAGAGAAAAATAGATACCTTGCCTTATGGAACTTTTAGGATTATTATTAACGATGTAAAAATTGTTAATTTAATCAAAGGTTGGATAAATGGACTAATAAAGCGAGTATAAATTATGTTCGGGGATTAGCGCAGTTGGCTAGCGCGCCTGCTTTGGGAGCAGGAGGTCGCGGGTTCGAGTCCCGCATCCCCGATTTTTTCTAAAAAAATATTTTCAAAACATATAACTTGACTAAAAAATTCCGTTTTGAGCGGAATTTTTTATTTTTTGCTTATAAAAGATTATTTTTTGTTGCAAAATAAAATTTTTATATTTAGAAAAATAAAATTTGTTAATTTTTTAGTTTTTGCTCTTTACAGTTTTTATAATAAGTTATATAATTATTATGTGATATAAGATTGTGGATAACTTTTTAAAAAATATAAAATAGTTAATAAATATTTTTTAAAAAATATTTTGTTAACTGCTTTGTGTCTTAATTAATCTTTCTCCCCATGCTCGTCGTATGTGTCGGAGAAAGCAAAGGTAAATTTTATGGCAGCTAAGAAGAAAGCCACTAAGAAGAAAGCCACTAAGAAGAAAGTTGCTAAGAAGAAGAGATAGTCTTGGAATCTTTCTAGAGAAATAATAATCCGCTTACAATTTTGTGAGCGGATTATTATTTTTGGCTAATATTGGCCTAAAACTAGAATAGTTGGGATTGATAATTTTTTCTCTCAGTCTCTTCAAAAATTTTTATTTCACCATATTGACCATCAAAACCAGGTTTGATAAAAACTTTTCCATTTCGTACACGCAAAATTCCCTCGGTAATTATTGGTTCGGTTATTTTTTTTAATTCTTTTTCAGGTGTATTTAAAAGTATTTCAAATTCATTTTCAAAAACATCAATTAAATTTTTATAATTTTCCTGCACCTGTTTTGAATTTCTAGATTTTATTTGCAAAGCTTCAGCAATAATTTTATCCAACTCAATTAACTTTTTATAAGGCACTCGATTTTTATCAATATAATTTTCATTTCGTTTGTTTTCTGCCAACTCTTCAACGCGATTCATTACCCCAATCACTAATGGTTTTTTACACACCGGACAAATATTTTTTATTTTTTTAGATTCGGCTGTTGAGCAAGAAAAATTGCACAAGCGATGACCATCAACATGGTACATACCTTCTTCTGGATAAAATTCTATGGTTTTTAAAAAACTTTTTGGATCTTTATTTTTAATTATTTCACAAATTTTATTATATGATAATTCATTTTCATCAATTTTAAATATGTTTGCTTCTCGGCCAATGTTTGGCAAAGAGTGTGCATCAGAATTGGAAATAATAGAAACACTATCTAAATTTTTTACACGCCAATTCATCTGCGGATCAGATGAAAGACCGGTTTCAATGGCAAAAATTTTTGGTGTTAATTCTTCAAAACATTCTTCAATCGAATCAAAACCAGATTTTGAACCAAACATAGCAAACCAGGGCGTCCAAATATGCGCTGGAATTATCATGCATCCTTCATCAATTTCTAAAACCATGCGTGCCAATTCTTTGGCATCCAAACCCAAAATTGGCCGACCATCAGATTTTAAATTGCCAATTTTTCCTAAGGCCAAATTTATTTTTTCCACCGTTGCTAAATTTGGTGCCAAAATCACAACATGCAATCTACGACTTTTTTCGCCTTTGGAATAAATGCAAGATATTTCCGCCGAACACACAAATCTTGTTGCGGAAGTCCCCTCCTTACTAAGGAGGGGGAAGGGGAGGTTATTTTTTTCGTTTTCATTTTTCCTTTTTCCATTTATTATATAAAGCCCTTTTTCCATCTCCACCAACTTACTTTTCATTTCTTTAAACCATAGTGGGTGCGTAAAATCTCCAGTTCCCACCAAATTAACGCCTTTTGTGCGACACGTTTCATCAATTTTTTCCAAAACTAAACCTGGCGAGCACGCGCGTGAATATTTTGAATGGATATGTAAATCGGCAATTATTTGCATAGTAATTCAATCTTATCACTTTATTTTAACCAAATCAAAAACTTAGCTCTTTAGCCAAGTTTTTAAACCGTAACTGTTTAATTGAATTCTATTTCTACTTCTGGATACCTATCTACGACAAAATCAATGATTGCTTTTTCTATTAGTCGTTTTCCCTCTTGCGTGCCATCACCTATGACTATATTTATTTTTGGTACCTCATTAACCACGTTTACCGAAACTTTTATCTTATCCAAATTTATTTCGCTTAGCGTCTCCACTGTACTAGCCAGTCCTTCGTTGCCCAACCTTACACCGTCTGTGCCTTGTTTTTTAATAAAGTCGGTAATTTCTTGCCAAATTTCTTCTTCTCTTTTTGTTATTTCTGGTTGTGGAGTTGGTCTAAAATTTTTCATATTTTTTCATTTAATTAATAACTACATTAAGTTTAAAACACCTCGATGTTTTGGTCAAATAATTATTATTTTATTAATCAAAAAACCAGCCTTATTTGGCTGGTTAATTGTTTTGATAACATTGTCCTGGCGACGACCTACTTTCCCTTTTAAAGTATCATCGGCGCTGAAGGGCTTAACTACTGAGTTCGAGATGGGATCAGGTGTGGCCCCTTCGCTAAAGCCACCAGGACGATGTTATCAAAATTGGCTGTTAAATTTAAAAGTCATTAAAAGGACATTGAAAGTTTTGTCTGATTAGTATGGCCTTTGCTGAAGTCCTTACGGACCTTACACACAGCCACCTATCAACCTGGTAGTCTGCCAGGAGACAATAAATTCTAATCTTGGAGACGGCTTCACGCTTATATGCTTTCAGCGTTTATCCAACCCGAACTTGACTACCCGGCGATGCCGTTGACACGACAACCGGTACATCAGAGGTTCGTCCTTCTCGGTCCTCTCGTACTAGAGAAGAAGCTCCTCAAAATTTGACGCTCACAGAAGATAGGAGACCAAACTGTCTCACGACGTTTTGAACCCAGCTCACGTACCACTTTANNTGAACTCTTGGGCGGGATCAGCCTGTTATCCCCGGAGTAGCTTTTGTCCAGTGATCTTCCACCCACCTAAATGGGATGGTCGGTTCACTAACTTCTACTTTCGTAACTGCTCGTCTTGTAGGACTCGCAGTAAAGCTGGCTTATGGGTTTACCCGACAATCCCGGTTTCCATCCGGAATTAGCCAACCTTTGTAAATGCCTCCGTTACTTTTTAGGAGGCGAGCGCCCCACTCAAACTACCCGCCAGATACTGTCTCTCGATAAATCGAGGTTAGAACTACTGAATAACAAGGGTGGTATCTCACTGGTCCCGCCCAAAAGCTTGCGCTCTGGGCGGGTCCCACCTATGCTGAACATGTTAATCAATAGGTCAATATCAAGTTATAGTAAAGCTTCACGGGGTCTTTTCGTCTATCTGTGAGTAGCCAGCATCTTCACTGGCCTTGCAATTTCACCGAGTCCCTTTTTAAGACAGTGCTTAGACCGTTATGCCATTCGTGCAGGTCGGAAGTTAGCCGACAAGGAATTTCGCTTTTCGTTTCCTTTAAACGAAGGACTATATCTTCATCCCACTAGGGGATGTTTGGCGTATAGTCTCTGAGGATTCTAATTAAATTTTTCTTTTCTTTTTTCTGTTCATTAAATTAGCAATTGAAATTATCTTTTTTAAGCCTTTCAAAGTCAAGTGCTCTTTATTTGCAGTCATCTCTACGCACTGAGCAAATTTTTCAAAATTTTCATTTTTTGAAGTTAGCAACTTGTTGGTTTTAAAAAAAGGAATTATTACCGTTGTTAATTCATCTCTTTTTCTTACTACATAACGATAAAGGTTGTCATGATGATTATCATGTCTTTTATTCACATAAATATTACCTACCCCAAAAAATTTTTTTAGCGCTTCTAAAGAATTTAAACTTTTAGCGCCTTGGGTAACAGCAAATTCGTGAAAAATTTGATATCCGGTTTTGTAGCCTTTTCTCATTCTATTTTTTTCTTTTCTATTGTTTTGTTTGATTAAACTAATAGAAAAACATCCTTCACCGTCAACAAAACCTTTTATCCAACCTAATTTAATTAGTCTTTCCTGCTGATTGTTCATTTTGTTTTGTATATTTTAGACAAGGGTTAAATATCCTTTGTCCGAATTATAACATAAAATAAATTTCCAGCATATGGCCAAATTTTTTAGGACCATTTTTTATATTACTATAAAAAGAGGCAGCAGATTCATTTCTATAACAGTCCTAGTCCTTTTGTGGCTTAAAAAATTATGCCACAAAACCTTAGGACGGTTATAGTTACCGCCGGCGTTCATCCGCGCTTCAGATCAAGGCTGCCTCCTCCTTACGGAGGAATGACCCCTCACCTTAACGTTCGGACACTGGCCAGGCATCAGTCCCTATACATAGTCTTACGACTTAAGCAGAGACCTGTGTTTTTGATAAACAGTCGCCAAAGCTCTTTCGCTGCGCCCGTTCAAAAGCTTGCGCCCAGAACGGGAGGGCTTATCCCTAAGTTACGCCCGCTGTTTTGCCGAATTCCTTAAAAAGGGTTCTCTCGTACACCTTAGTATGCTCAACCCGCCTACCTGTGTCGGTTTGCGGTACGAATACTATAAATCGTGACCAATAACCTTTTCTTGGCACTATAATTACGTGAATTTGATCCAGCCGGAGCTTTCACTTCTATCCACTCCACCTTGCGGTAAAGCAGAAACGCCATAGTCATATGACGATCACACACTTAAATGCGTCAGTTAATGGATAAACTTACAGTAGGGCAGGAATATTAACCTGCTCTTCCATCCCCCGCACCTTTTAATTTTTGTTATTTATTTTAACAAAGACTAAAAGGTACGGAGTTAGGATCGCCTAACCCTGGGTCGATGGTCGTTGCCCAGGAAACCTCAGGCTTTCGGTGGATCGGATTTTAACCGATCTTTTTGTTACTTATGCCAACATTCTTGCTTCTTAAATCTCCACCAGCCCTCGCGGGTCCGACTTCAACGATTTAAGAATACTCCTCTACCACGTCAGCGCTACGCGCTGAAAAATCCAAATCCCAAATCACAATTTCCAAATAAATCTCAATTTTTAATTTCCAAATTTTATTTTGGAATTTAATCATTAGAAATTGTTTAGAAATTAGAAATTAGAAATTAGAAATTCCGTGCCATGCACGATTTATTGTGGTTTACACAATAGGGTTTTCCCATTCGGAGATCCCCGGATCAAAGCTTGCTTATCAGCTCCCCGAGGCTTATCGCAGATTGCTACGTCCTTCATCGTCTTTTTGAGTCTAGGCATCCACCATGCGCTTTATTTCAATGTCCTTTTCAGGACTCTCTAAATTTAATATATAAAAATAGGTGTACTTTTAATAACTTTAACATTTCCTCCCTTTTAAATTGTTAAAATACAATCACTTTATTTATCAGCCAGCAGTTAAGGCTAACTTAGCTGTCGGATGACAAAAGAAAAACCGCCTGCGAAACAAGCGGCCGAAAAATTATCGGGTTGAAAAAACCTAACCGCTTGGAAAAAAAGTCTTTAATTTTTTGTTCTTGATAAACATTAAAAAATGATTATCTTTTCTAAACCAGCTGGGTACAGGTTTAGATTCCAGCTGGAATGTGTGCAACGGAGATTTAATAAAATTGATAGTATTATTATATACATATTTATTTTTTATGTCAAATACCAAAACTTTGGCTTATTCAGCCCTTAAAAAATAGTCCAGTTGCTTGTATTTGCGTTCGCCCAGCTTTAAAAGATATAATTAGATTATTAATATTAAAAAATAAAAAATATGCCCAACAAACTTGATGATTTAGTCATGCTTAAAAGCATTGATAAAAGTTCTATGGCTCAAAATATTATTGAGTTGCCACAGCAATTGGAAATAGGTTTAAAAATCTCCAGTCAGAAAAAAATACCAGCAGCTTATTTAAATTTACCCAAAGCAATTTTAATGGGCATGGGCGGTTCGGCCACTGCGGCCGATTTGTTGCTTTCTCAACCTTTGGAAAATTTAAAAAAACCGATTCTGCTTTTGCGTGAAAATGAAATTCCAGGTTGGGTGGATGCGCAAACTTTGGTGGTTTTAATCAGTCACTCTGGTCAAACCAAAGAAACACTGTCAGCTTTTAAACAAGCGGCTTCAAGAGAAGCAAAAATTATAGTCATTTCCGAGCGGGGAAGTCTGGAAGAAATGGGTAGTATGGAAAACGCGCAAGTTTATGATTATGATACACAGGCTGTGCCCAGAGCTAGTTTAGGGTTTCAGCTGGGGATTTTGGTGGGACTTTTTAATCAGTTGGATTTTTTTCCAAAAATTGATTTGTCTTCAGCCATTGAGCTTTTAAAAAATATAAATCAGGAATTACAGCCCGAAAGTTTGACTGAAAAAAACTTGGCCAAACATTTGGCTTTTAAACTTTTTGATCATGAACCGGTTATGTTGGCGGGCGGAATTTTGGCTGCGGTTGGTCGGCGTTTTAAAAACCAGCTCAATGAAAACGCTAAAACTTATAGCGCTTGCGAAACAATGCCCGAAGCCATGCATAATTCTTTGGAAGGTTTAAGTTTTCCTGCGCGCGGACACGATGATAATTTTTATGTTTTACTCAGAAGTGTTTTTGACAATCAATATGTTTTGGCTGGGTTGGAACATTGGATGCAAGTTTTGGATGAGGAAAAAATTGAATATGAACTTTTGGAAGGGCAGGGCAGTGACTTGTGGTCACAAAATTTATCTTTGGTGGCTTTGGCTGACTGGGCCAGTTTTTATTTGGCCATTTTAAATAATCTTGATCCCACCCCAGTACCAAGAATTGAAAAATTTAAGTAGGGTTGACAAAACTTAAAATGTGTGATAAGGTAAAAAAATAAAAGTTACGTTTTTTTATCATCCATATTTTATTCTTTTCGTCATCCCGAGTCCCGTCACCAGACGGGACGATGGGATCCCAGCGTTCAAGCCGTTGAATTCTGAGATCCCATCGGTCGTCCCGCAAGACGCGGGACTCCCTCGGGATGACGAATATGAGAAATAATTCAAAATTGATTGTATATTACACTTGGAGGATGTTATGAAAAACTTGAAATGGTTTTTGGTGCTGGCCTTGGTTTTTGTGGCTGGATGTAATCCGTATCGCAGGGATTTAATGATTTATACGGATGATTCAACCGGTGCTAAGCGGATATCGTACATTGGCACGTACGATGACCCCACTAACCAAGGGGCCGTGAATTTGGCCAAAGCGGCCAATACCAATCCGGCCAACGCCCAAGGTATGAGTAGTGTGGAGAGGACGAGTGTGTCCACCTCCACATACACATACAACAACGCCGGCAGCGGCGGGTATGTCGAGCCCCAGATCAATGTGCCACGACAGCAAGTTGTTGCGGGTTCCTTGTCTGACAAAGCCCGCCAGGCTCGTTTGGCCGCACAAGCCGGTGGAACTTCCGAGGGAGAGGATTCAAATTTTAATGAAGCCTCCTCTGAGTTGTCGTCCAAGCGCGTCAAGGTGCTTGGCGAGGCAAAGAATCTTTTGGACAAGTCGTATCAGTTGGGCGCAACTGGCCCAAATGCATACGATTGTTCTGCGTTTACCAGGAAGGTTTTTGGGGAGTGCAGAGTTGAGATACCACGGTCTTCTTCCGCTCAATCGACTGTGGGCCGGCCTGTAAATCGCCAATTCTTGCAGCCGGGGGATCTGGTTTGTTGGCCGGGTCACGTCGGGATTTTTACCGGCCAGGATTTAACCGGTCGGGAGGTGGTGATCCACGCCAACTCCACCGCCGGCAGGGTTTCGATGTCCTATCTGGAGGACGTTGGGCCTCCGACAGGATATCGGAATATCCTGGATTGAGTTTTATGCGGGTGCTTGTCTTTGACAGGCCCCGCGCTTTTTTTTAAAACAAAAAACAGATTCTTTTTTAGGTCTGTTTTTTTAAGTTTCAATTTGTTTTTTATGTAACAATTTTTAAAACTTCTTTTATCACAATATTTGCCACCACATAAGCCAAGATAATAATTATTACACCATAAATAGAATTGGTTATGGTATCCCTGGCTTTTTTAACTTTAGTTGTGTCACCCATGGCTGTCATCCAGGTAAAGCCAGCGTAAATAATTAGAATCACAAAAAACAACCCCAAAAATCCCAAAAGATAATTAATAACACCAATTACAATTCCAACTGGGGTTATACTTTCGTCACCCGGCAGACCAGCTTTACCAACAAAAGTGCCCAAATTAGTCACAGCATCATTCAACGCGCTAGCGCTCGCTAAACTTGGTGCCAAGACAAAACAAAGACAAAAAGTGAAAAATAGAATTTTAAGAAAAAGTTTTTTAAACATAACTTTATTTTTTATCATACAGTTTATCATCTCGTCATTCCGAGCGAACACAGTGAGCGATGGAATCACAAAATTTAATGATAAGGAGGATATATTGTGGGAGGGTAGGTTGTGGGAGGGTAGGTTGTGGGAGGGTAGGTTGTGGGAGGGTAGGTTGTGGGAGGGTAGGTTGTGGGGAGGGTAGAATTAGTTGTCGGAGTGGTGTTTCCACCCACCGTCTCACTTACTTTTGTGAACACAAAAGTTGTAATGATATAGGAAGCAAAAATTATAAATATTCCAATCACTGCGCTTTTAATAATATCAGTAGAGGATTTTACTTTATCAGGTTTGCCCTGTGAAAACATACGTATTCCACCGCCATAAAGTAAAAGAACAATAAAAACTATACCCAAAAAACCAAGTAATGTTTTAACTATGGTGGCGGCCAAGGTAATTGGATCAGTGTTACTAACCAAACCCGTGCCCTCGGCTGCGCCCCTAAGTCCGGTAACAGCGGAATTTGTATCAGTTACAGCAGAAACGACAGTTGTTTTTAGCACAGCAACACCCCCTTGGCTAAAAAAGCGCAAGGGGGTGCAGATTGCCACTGCAATTAAAATTACGAAAAATGTTTTTTGCAGTAAAGTTTTCATTTAACAATAAATTATTAAAGTGTCGTACCACCAGTACCAACTTTATAAATAGCACCCAAAACCAATCTAACAATCACATAGGACAAAAGAATAATACCCATGCCAATTAAACCATACTCAATGGTTTTCTTAGCGTTTTTAACCTTATCTTCCACACCATTGGCAGTCATCCATTTGAAACCGCCGATTAACACAATAATTACTGCTAAAAGTCCCAGAAGTCCCAAAAATATGTTGATTATATTGGTGATGACTGCGACCGGTTGCAAGGTGTTGTTTGATGGTAAATTTAGTTGACCAGGACCAGAACCAGCAGTTGGCATATATCTATTAATATCAGGATTTTGTGCCAAAGCTAATGAAGGCACTACTAATATTAAAAGTAGTAAAAAACTTGCAGCATGTTTGAATAATTTTTTATTCATATTGTATAAAAATTTAAGACACAGTTTTTAAGGTTTATGTGAGGATATCCTATCACATAAAAATAAACTGTTATTTTTTTTATCTCGACCTTTAGTGTGGTTATTATCAATGTTTATCCACACTATTTATTAATACTTTAATTATAGCAGAAAAAGACCAGAAAGTTAAAAACTAAGTTTGCTAAAAACAAAATTTAAAATAATGTAGGAGCTAAAAATTATAACCAAGCCCAAAACTGCCCATAAAATGGTGTCATAGGATTTTTTAATTTGATCGGCATTGCCTTGCGCAAACAGGCGGGTGGCGCCGGCCCATAAAATTAATAATATAAAAACAATCGCCAAAACCCCCATAACTTTTTTAATTACATTGGCAGTCAGATTTTCAATAGTCCAATTTTGTTCACTCCCAGCCGGGTTGCAAACGCCGGTTAAAGAATTGCAACCAGCGGCCAAAACTAGCACTGGCGCTGTGACCAGTAAAGATATGGTAATTATAAAAATTATTTTGGCGAACATATTTTTAAAACTCAAATAAATAATTTCAAATTTCTAATGTCAAATTTCCAATCAATGTCAAAGCTCAAATGTCAAATTAGCTCTTTTTGTGATGTTATAATTCTTTTTGACATTTGGATTTTGGATTTGATTTGTCATTGGAAATTTAACATTTGTCATTAACACGATGGTGAATATTTGATTTTTGAGTTATATTATCTTTTAAAACAACAAACCGAAGTGGCGCCGCTTGGGCAAAGATTTTTTAAACAATTGGGTGAAGTGTCACAGGCATTATAAGTTATACCGCAAGCTTCGGGAGTTTGGCATTTGTAACCGTATTCTATATAAGCGGGTTGGCTGGCTAACCAGGCGCAGGCGCTGCCATTTTCACAAGTATTTTTTTCACAATGGCCATTACCACCACCGCACGGATAACCATCACCACGGCTAAAACATTCATTTTGTCCCTCACCTTGCGCGCAAATATTATACCAAGCTTGGGCCTGACCGGCTGAATAAATTAAAACATTTTGACTGCCAGCAATTTGTGTAATAATTAAATTTACTCCTGTCCAAGCCACAAAAATAATTAATACACCAATAATTGTGTTGGTAAAAATTTTTTTAGCCGCGGTAACTTGATCCATTCGTCCACCGGCCATGATAAATTTCAGCCCGCCCCACACAAACCACAACAGTGCGACACTGCCAGCTACTATAGTTATCCAACGCATAATGGCGTTGGCTGTCAGCATTATATCACAAACACCACAGTTACCAGTCGCGGTGCAAGGTGGCAAAATTGCTGCCCGAGCCATGAGTGGGGCAGAAATCAAAAATAGGCTTAAAAATATTGGAAATATTTTTTTCATGCAATAAAAACAATTTTATTAGTTGGCTTGATTTACGTAAGTTTGTTTAATGGCTTGCGCGGCAAAACGAATCGCTTCGTCTGGCTTTTGTTTTCCACTCACCACGTTATCAGCCATCTTTTGGAAAGCTTGTTCCATGGTGGCTGGGTCAGCGCCACGATACCAGCTTTTGGCTGTCAAAACTTGTGACACAAAAGGCTCTAAATTTGGATCTTGACGATATTTGTTTAACAGGGCGCGCAGGGCCGGTGGCTTGCCAGTACTTTTTAAATAGTTTTCATTTTGGTAGACCAGTTGGCCGTCTTTATCAGTATAACTATTGGTGGTGGCAAAAAGAATAAAATCCCACGCTTCATTAACATGTTTGGTTTTTTTTGCCACCGACATTAACCAGTAGTTGGCAAAATTTATAGTTTGTCCAGGTTGCGCGTCCGAACCATCCTGACTTAAGTGGAGCATGGGTGCCACAGCAAAATTCATGTTTTGACCTTGCGCTTTTAATAAAGGCAGTTGGTAAGCATAACCAAACATCATGGCCACCTTACCTTGCAAAAAAGCATTGGTGGCTTCGGGCATTTTATTATTCCAAGTATAAACCTCTTTGGAAGGTGAACTAAAACTGGTATAAAATTCTAAAGCTCTAAGGCCCGGGGAAATATTTTGGTCATAAGTTGCAGCTTGATCAAAAGTGATATTATTATTATTTAACATGGTGGCGCCATTTTGCATCATTAATAAAGACAAAATATCAGCCGCGCGATTTATATTGCTGCCTTCACCCAAAGCAATGGCCGAACGTACAATGTTGCCATCGCTGTCTTGACGCGTAATTTTTTTGGTGGCTTCCAGTAATTCGGGCCAGGTTTTAGGTGGCTCAACCACCCCAGCCGAATCCAAAAGCGCGCGATTATAAAACAGAGCTAAAGTGTCCAAGGCCAATGGCAGACCCCAGACCTGATCGTCACGCACTGCATCTTGCCACACCACATCGGCAAACTTGGTTTTAATTTGGTTTGGGCTCAATGGAGTAACTTGTCGTACCACGGTTTGCGTGGTTTTTTTCAAAGTGCCAGAGGTAATCAAAACCGGCACACTTATTTTGTTTGGCATGGGGGCCAGTTTGGATTGATATTTACCCACCCAAGTGTTTTGAATTAATAAAATATCCGGACCCTTATCCTCGGCCCAGCCTTCAATCAAAGCTTTTTCATATTCTTCCCAACGCAGTTTTTTATAGTTGACAGTAATGTGTGGACGCGCCAGTTTATAGGCCGCGATAATATCGGTATAGGCTTCAGACGAATCAAAGACTCCCCAAACCTCCAAAGTGAAAGGCACGGCTTTGGCAGTGGTGTTATTACCGCTTAAAATACAGCCGGACAGTGTGGTGGTTAAAATAAAAAATAAAAGAAAAAGTTTGGCAAAGTTTTTTTTCATATGTTTTTGTCTTTGTTATATTATACCACACATTTAATTTTGTTGAAAAACTATTTTTTTAAATATTTTTTTCTTTTATTTTCTGGCAATTTCTCTATAGCATAACGGAGCATGGTGCGGGGCATGGTTTTATAATGTTTGTTTAAAAAATTTTCTAAACTTTTTATATCTCTTTTGCCAACCTCGCGGAGCATCCAACCCACGGCTTTATGAATTAAATCATGTTTGTCATTAAGTAAAAGTTCAGCGATTTTAAGAGTATCTATAAATTGATTTTCTTTAATAAAGGCAAAAGTTGAGATAACGGCGATTCTGCGTTCCCAAAGATTTTTTGAAGTGGCTAATTTATATAGAATTTTTGTGTCTTTATCTAATAAAAAATTACCTACAATATTTGGCGCACTCAAATCCACCAAATCCCAATTGTTAATATTTTTAGTATTTTTTAAATAGAAATCAAAGATTTGTTCTTTATTTTTTTCTATTTTATCTCCAGCGGTTAGCGAGAGATCTCCAGACTTTGCCACGAGCATCAATAAAGCCACCAACCTATATTCATGTATTTTAGAATTTAATAATTTTTGCAAATCAGTCAAACTGGCTTCTGGAAAATATTTTTTAGCCACCTGTCTTTGCAAAGGCACCACAATACCTAAAAAAACATCACCCTCTCCGTACTCACCTTTATCGGTTTTAAAAAATCCCTGCAAAATTTTAGCCTTGCCAGAATTTTTTAATTTTTGTAAATTTTTAATAATTTTTCTATACATAATTAATTTCGGAAGGGTAGGGATTTTCCGCCAGAGGCGGATCCGCCTCTGGCGGAGAACCCAATCGTAGAGATAAAGATTTAAACACACGATTGTTTATCTTCCAATTTTCGGAAGGGTAGGGATTTGAACCCTAGATCCGCCTCATCAGCGGAAAACGGTGTTCGAGACCGTCGCCTTAGACCACTCGGCCACCCTTCCATATAGGATGAATTATGAATAACGAATTATGAATTATGGCTTTGGTTTTTTTCTTTCATATTGACTATGAGCAGTCCGATTATTACCCAAAATAAAATTGCTAAATCATTTTTAAAATATGGCACGTCCACCAGTCCGTGAACCAGCAAAACCGTCATGCTGCTCATTAAAATTATTTTTATATCCCCCTGACCAGAAAAACCTGCTTTATAAAACCAAATAATTATTCCTAAAAAAGCTAACAAACCCAAAAGACCAATTTCACTCCAAAAGTTTAAGAATATATTATGCGGATAAAGATATATTTCAATATAACTTTTTTTATGAAATGGTGCAACTGCGTTTTGATAGCCATTTAATCCTGCTCCCAAAATTGATTTTTGTCTAAGCATTTGCCAAGTTTCGCTCCACATGGTGGTTCTGACAGATATTGAATCTCCGCCAGTTACTGTGCTTGTGCCGGATATATTAATTTTGTTTGTACCAAATAGATAAAAAGATAACAAAACAATAACACCAAGAGTAGCGAGAAAATATTTTCTATATCCTTTAAAAAATATAGCATAAAAAATAATGCCAGCCAGAAGGCCAAGTAAAGCGCCTTTTGATTTTGTGTAGTACACGGCTAGGATGCTTAAAACAATGACTATTATCTGGTAATAAATAGCTATATAATTTTTAATTTTTAATTTTGAATTTTGAAATAATTTTAAATTTTTAATTTCAAAAATAAAATAACCCAAAAGTAATATTATAAGTGGTGCTAAGTACAAAGCCAAAGCATTGGGATAGGGGAAAACAGAGGTTACCCTGCGTGTTGCTTCCGTTGCCCAAAAAGGATTGACGATTAAGGCGCCAGTAAATTTTTGATAAATTGCCAAAAGGCCTAATAAAAATACCTGCAGATTTAGAACTAAAAAAATATTTTTTAAATTTTCTTTTTTTATGCTTTTAATAAAAATAAAGAAAAATAAAATTGGTTCAATAAAATAGGCTTTCCATATACCAGCAGCATTGTGTAGGTTGGGAGAAATAAAAATAGAAATTGTGGCGGCAGTAAGAAATAAAGAAATAAAGAAATAAAGAGAGAAAAATTTTATTACCCCCTTTGTTTTAAGGTGAAGTGAGAAGTATTGATCTCCCCCTTGATAAGGGGGAGTCGGTTCGGCTACTGTCGAACCGGAGGGGGTTATTTTGTTGATAGGTGCGTATGTTTCATATTTTTTTTCTCCCACCGCCCCCGGCCGATTGCTATCGGCCGACCCCTCCTCAGGCAGGAGGGGATTTTTTGGATTTCCGTTCAATCTATCCCTGGTATATTTGAACTGACAAAACCGCAAGGCCCACGCTAAGAATAAAATTATAATTTCTATTTCTAAAAGCGTTAATGGCAAACCAAAAATACTTAACCTAATTAAATAGGCTGGCAATGTAAAAACAAGCAAATAAATGGCCCACCGAATATTTTTTAGTGCTAGAATTAAAAAAAGTATAACGTAACCAGTGAGTAATATAGACAACATATAACACTATTTTAACATTTTAATTAATCAAAAACAAAAATACCATCCAAGAGGATGGTTTTTGTTTAGTCAATTAATTGATAAAAAAGATTATAAATCAACATCCTTTACTGTTGATCTTTTGTTGCCCTGACAGCGAGCACAGGCGGCGTTGAGCATGGCCTCAACTTTTTTATTCAAACCTTCTAAAAGCTCACTGGACGTGTGGCAACCTTTTTCTTTTATAAAGGCTTTGATTTTTGAGCTGACAACGAGCATTTCCATAATATATTTCCTTGTGGCGGACTTGCGATTTTAAGCACGGATTCCGCTCTTAATTTAAATGACCTTTGGGGAAGTTTTTAATAAACTTTAGATATACTATAACAAAATGATTTTTAATGGGCAAATTAGTTATTCACAAATGGTTTTGATTATTTTTTAAAAACTGGACTTTTTGGTGTTTTGTCTTATAATTAAATCATGCCTTTATTCATAAAGTTTCCCCGGGAAGTTTCTGATGCGAGAGTTTTAATTTATGCTGGTTTTAATAGAACCAAAGTCCTCGTGTTTAACTTTATTTTTGCTCTTTCGGCCGTGGCTAGCGGATTATTATTAATATTTTTTGTTGGTAGTTTACGAATTTTACCATATCTTTTGGCAGTTTCTGCTGGTAATTTTATGTATCTCTCGCTGACCGACCCAGTATCTCCAATTCATCAAGAAAAAGAGAGTAAAAAGATAAGGCAACAAACGTTGTGGTTTTTTGTTGGCGTCATTGGTATTGCGCTTTTAATTAGCTTTTTTAATATATGAAAAAACTATCCATTATTATTTTCACTTTGGCTTTGTTTTTTAGTTTGCCGTTTATAGCGCACGCCGAAGAGGTGAGTGTTTTTTCGAGTACTATCACAATTCAAACCAACAGTTCAATTGTGGTGGCAGAAAACATTGGTTATGATTTTGGAATTTTAGAACGGCACGGCATTTATCGTGATATTCCCTATCAATATCAGGCGCGTGGCGGCAATTACAATTTTGATATTAATATTTTGTCCATACAAGACGAGGCTGGCGCGGCAGTCACATACAGCGAAAGTCGCAGTGGTGGTAAATTAAGAATTAAAATTGGCGATGCTGATAAAACGGTGACTGGCCAAAAAAATTATTTTATAAAATATGAAGTTGCGGGCGCTTTAAACTATTTTGATGATCACGACGAACTATATTGGAATGTAACTGGTAATGATTGGGTTGTTAATATAAAAAAAGTAGCAGCTAACGTTTCTTTGCCAAATTTATTAACCAATCAAGATAGTTTAAAAACCGCTTGTTATGTTGGTGAACTGGGTTCAAGTGACCAAAGTTTGTGTAAAATAAAAACCGATCAGACAAACAAAAAAATTAATTTTGTTTACACAGGTAATACTTTGACGCCCGGACAGGGCTTAACCTTGGTTTTAAGTTTTCCAAAAGGTTTGGTACAACAGCCAGGTTTGGGCGAAATTATCCTTAAAAGAATAACGGACAATTTGATTGTTTTTTTACCAATTTTAGTTTTAATCTTTTTGTTGTGGTATTGGAATAAATACGGTCGTGATCCACACGGTCGGGGGACTGTGGTGCCCGAGTTTGGACCACCAGAAAAAGTTTTACCAGCCGAAGCTGGCGTGGTCTATGATGAAAAAATGGATGCTCAAGATACGGCCGCGACAGTTATTGATTTGGCGCGACGCGGTTATTTAAAGTTGAAACAAAATGAGCAAAAAAAAATGCTTGGTTTTAATGTCGGTGGTGGTTGGAGCATTGTTAAATTAAAACCTCTTGACGAGGAATTGGAAGTTTTTGAGCATAATCTTTTGAGTGCTTTTTTTGATGGTGTTGAGACTAAAAAAGAGGTAGTTTTGGCGCAAGCAAAAAGGGATATTCATTTGGTTAACAAAATGAATGATTTTAAAAAAAATGTATATAATAGTGTAACTATAAAAGGTTGGTTTGCCAGCAATCCGGATAAAATTAGAGCTAAATTTTCTGGTATTGGCATTGGTATTTTGGTGGTGATATATATTTTGGCTGATGTGTTGGGTGTGGTTAAAATTGGTGGAATTTTTGGTATTCTGGCGCTGGCAGTTTCGGCCGCTCTATTTTTGATTTTTGCGCGTTTGATGCCTAAAAAAACACCCGAGGGCGCGTTGTTGAAAGAAAAATTGCAGGGTTTTAAAATGTTTTTAACTGTGACTGAAAAAGATCGCGTGGCTTTTAACTTTTCACCAGCCAAAAATCCAGAAAAATTTGCTGAATATCTGCCGTGGGCCATAATTTTTGGTGTGGAAAAAGAATGGGCAACTGTTTTTGCTGGTATTGATTTACCTCAACCCGAGTGGTGTGAGGGTTATTGGGCCGGCAATTTTAATGCTTTAATGTTGAGCAATGCTTTATCATCTTTTAACCATGATTTTGATAAGTCTTTAACCAAAGCTGGTGCAGCCGCAGCCGGTGGCACTTCTGGTTTTGGTGGCGGTGGATTTTCTGGCGGAGGTTTTGGTGGAGGCGGTGGAGGGAGTTGGTAGAAAGAATATTTTTATTCTTTACATTTTTTGATATTATTAAAATGTTGTTGAGACAGCGCAAATTAATTAGATTGGCTAAATACGATTATTCAGGAAATGGTGTCTATTTTGTTACCATCTGTACACAAAATCGTGAATCATGTTTTGGCAAAATTATTGATGGCAGAATATTATTGAACAATGTTGGTCAAATGGTTGACAAACAATGGCAGGAATTGAAAAATAGATTTTTTAATATTGAATTGGACGAATACATTTTGATGCCAAACCATATTCATGGAATTATTTTCATCGTAGGGGCGCCTCTTGTGGGCGCCCGTGATGTTATGGTAAATATCCACGACAATGACCATAATAATTGTATTCGGGCGGGCATAAAGCCCGCCCCTACCGTTAATTCAACCCTCGGCGCAATGGTGGGCGCATTTAAATCAATCACCACCAATGAATATATTAATAATGTTAAAAATAATAATTGGTCACCATTTAATGGAAAATTATGGCAACGTAATTATTATGAACATATAATTAGGGACGAAAAATCGTTATACAAAATTCGTGAATATATTATAAATAATCCATCAAAATGGAATTTTGATAGAAATAATCTGGGGAATTTATATATGTAAAAAATTGATAAAATATATATTGTAAAAATTTCCATTCAAAGAAAACTAAAATTTTTGTTTCTACATAATTTAATAATTTTGCGGATGTAATTCTTAAATCAAAAAACACCTTTTTAAAAGGTGTTTTTTGATTCGGAGCGGACGGGACTCGAACCCGCGACCTCTGCCGTGACAGGGCAGCGTTCTAACCAACTGAACTACCGCTCCAGAATAGGTTTTATTAAACTTTATTTACTTAATTTTATTATTATACTTATTTAAACTCATTACCTGTCCGCCTCGGGCGGAAACTACCGCTCCAGAATAGGTTTTATTAAACTTTATTTACTTAATTTTCATCAAAACTAGTATAACAAAACTTTCCTTGTTTGGCAAGTTAGATTATTTTCCTAATTAATATTTTTTGTGCTAAAATTAAAGTTAGAAAAGTTGATAACTAAAAAATAATTTTATTTAACTTTATGACCAAACAACAAACTTTGAATCAGAACATTATTATTGCCTTGGGTTTACAGGCTTTAGATGACAGTAAAAAAATTGAATTAATTAATAAGATTAGTGATCTGGTGCAAAAACGTTTAACTTTAAAACTGGTACAGCAAATGACTGAAGCGCAAAAAGATGAATTTGATAAATTGGCTGAAGCTGAGGCTGGTGAGGAACAAATGAGTGCTTTTTTACAACAAGTTTTTCCAAATTTTTTGGAACTGGCCGAGCAAGAAGTTGTTAAAATTAAGTCAGAACTTAGCTCGGTGGTTAATAAAAAATAATTTTTTATTTTATGCCAAAGTTTGAAAATAATTTAAATGATTTGACGAGGTTTGGTGGTAAATTAGATGCAGCCATAGCCCGACACTTGGGAACCGGGGGCCAAGAAAAGATTATTAGAAAAAGACCAAGAGATCCTGAAAAACAACTTGCTGCAAGGAACGCAAAGCCAAGACAATTCCAAGTGTCTCCAAAGGGACTACCACCAGCCACCGAATCACCACAGCCAATAATTTCATCGGGTGGTTTTGAGTTGGAAAAAAACACTAAGGAAAATGAAATTGAAAGTTGTTTTGGAATTTACCAAAAAGAATATGAGGCCGGCATATTAACTTTAGAAAAAATTAATGCCGCATTGGATTTATTTGGCGCGGATTTGTCTGATAAAAGTTTAACATTTTCAGAACAAGATATTGAAAACATGTTAGCTGATTTTAATAGAGGCGCTTCAGACGATGTTACTGTTGAAGCATTAAAAAAATTAAAAACATACATTGTTGATAAAGAAAAAAGTTTATATGGCCGTCAACTAAAAAAAGACGATAGCAAATTTACTGGTCAAGTGGGAAGTTTGTTAAATATACAAGCTGGGGCCGGCAGAAAAGCATCACCGCAAATTAAAAAATTAGCTAATAAATTTGAAGAAGAGGCTAGACAAAAAAAACAATCCGAGTCGCAATTATCAAAACCTGAAGAGCCGGGATCTCAGGCTTATTTTCATCAACAGTTTGGTCTTCCGGGGGATGAGTATGAGCCTGCCATTAAGGATGATTCATCGTCAGAAACCGATCCAGCCGTACCACCAACACCAGAACCGGCCGTGTCTGAAGAACCTGAACTAGAAAGACCAGAGGGAATAAATAAGTTAGCTTGGAAATGGTATCTTTATTTCAGGAAAAATTTCCCTGAAGGTAGCCAAGCTTATTTTGGTAATTTTTCAATTGATCAAGTTTGCGACCGCCTAGAATTATTAAAAAAAGTTGAGATAGAAAAATATGAAATTATTACGGATGGAATTTATGTAAACTGTCGTTTTGTGGATGGTGAACAAGATAATAATTTTGTGGTTTGTCTTTTTCAAGAAGGTGCACAAGACAGTACTCTTAATTTTTCAAGCTGTTTTTTGACAGAAGAGAAAAAATTAAGTATAGAAAAAGAAAATGAAGCGTTAACAACACCATCGCAGGTAGAAGAATACATAAAAGAACAAACCGAATCCAGGCCGGACGTTGAATTAAGTCCAGAAGACAGACGGGCATATATTATGAACGATCCAGAACTTTCTAAATTGTATGCTGATAAGCTTATTATAGGCATGGAAGGTGGTTTTAGTGCTTTATATCAAGATCTAAAAGAGTACAAAGAGTACANNAAGAGTACAAACAACAAGAAAGAGACCAGACAATGGATATGGATATTGAATTAATCTACTTAATCTATGATATGTGTTTTGAACAGTTACGTGCTGAAAAAAATTATTATGCCGCCTTGCATGCAGTAGAGGTTTTTCAACAGGAAGCCGAACAGGTTCAATTGGAAAAGAAATCCTTTGCTATTTTAAGAAAACTTAACCAATATTTGTCAGAACACAACCTGGGCAAACTCTTTAACTCTGATAGTGTATTATTAAAAATGGTTAATTTAAGAACCGGGTTGGCTTTAACCGCCTTTGGTCTGTCTTTTGTTGCTAGTCCAGTTGGAGTAGCCGGTCTTTTGTTAGTTGGTGGTTTCCGAGGTCTTTCTTCTGGCGCTGGTCTCACCTGTCTGTCTTATGATGCTTTAAATGGTTTTATGAACAGAGACTTAAGAAGTGAAGGCGCTGAAATGGAAGAGCTTTTTAATAACAAAGATGAAATAAGGGAAGCCATTGATAATTATAAAAATGAAGTTCAAAATTTAGAAAGTAACCTTGGAAAATATTTAGAAAAAGGCATAAATAAAGTTAGACTTAAGGTTTTAAAACATAAAATTAAAAATTTAGAAGAACGATTAAAAAATGAAGATGAATATTATTTTGATAATTTTGATCCACGTGGTAAAGAATATCCTGAATTGATAGAAGTAAGGAATGCTTTTGCCGATAGAAGAGACGCTTTTTTGATCAACCTAAAACTAGATGGTAAAGACCCCGAACAAAATCCAACTTATAAACGTTTGATGGCCAAAATAAAGCAAATTGATAATGAAATTATTCTTTTAAGTGAGTTGGCGGACGATAAATTTATAGACACATTAGGTGAGTTAAACCGTCTTGGTGCGGACGAAAAAGAGAAATTAGACGAAACTTTTAAAAAAGCCAAACGGAAAAGGAGATTGAATAAAGCATTGGCCGCAGCAGTCGGTTTTACTTTTGGTGCTTTTATGTTTGGTAATTCTGCAGCCAAAGCCCAGCAGGTGCACGATGCTGCTATGCAACCAACTGATCCGCTGGAAACTGGCGTTCAGGAAAACAATCTTCAACCCAACAACATTGAGGAGAATCAAATAACAACACCAACCAATAAAACATTAGAAACTAGTTCACCAAAAACACCCATCAATGAAGTTGACACATCTAGCTCCATCACGGAGACAGTAGAAAATATTCCTAAACCACGAACACCATCCGCACCCGTTGCTGAGAGTGGAATCAAATTGCATCCTCATGAGGCTTATCCCGGTCAAATTGGGGATGGTGTGGTGGGTGACAAAGAGGGTATGATTAAAGCTCTTAGTCATCAATTACAAAAAAGACCAGAACTTGGCGATTATGATGCAAAAGCTGGTTTGTCACTCAAAAAATGGGCAGATCAGAAAGCTAGTAATATTGTATTTAATAAACACTATGAGGATGTTATGGTTAAAGAGCCGGGCAGAGTTTCGTACATTTTGGATCCACAACGGGACATAGAAACTGGAAGAATAACTGATTACCGCGTTCGTGGATTTGATGCAAAAACCGGGCAGGAATTTAATATTGGTGAAGAAAATCCTTATGAATATCAAGCTACTCCAAAAGCGGTTCCAGTTGAAGGCACCACAACTACTCAGCCAGCAGTAAACACAAAGACTTTTAATAATGTACATCCAGACGCTAAGGCACTTGATTTGGAATTAAAACCAGTCGAAACTCTTAGTTCTCAAGCACCGACCACACCAGTTGAGGTTGTCAATAATCCTCAAACTTCAATTGATAAACTCAATAACTTTTTAAAAGAACCAGAAATAACACCAGCGCAAGAGTCAAATTTTTGTCAAGCCGTTGAGGAGGTGACCAAAGCTTATATTAAGGGGGTTGACTCTAACGAAGCTAAATTTTTTAGTCTGGCTGTGGCTGACTATCCAAAAATTTTAGGTAAATCCATTGATCAAGAAAATATACGAGGTTTGTTTTTAAATTTTAAAGAACAGGCGCATAGCTATGAATTGCCCAGTCCAGATAAACATTTTTGGCAGCCACGTATGCTATTTCATGAAGATGGTCAACATTCAATGATTAATGTCAAGCCAGTCAAGGGAGATTGGGGAACTGGGTATGTTGTTGATTTTGAAGGCGGTGGTAATAATAAAGTAGTTTCTCCTGGTCAATTAGAAAAAATGATTACCCCAATTGGGGTGGTGGAAAATTGTTATGATCAGAATATCAATCCGTTCATAAAACTAAGAGCTTTAATTGAAGCCTTTGAAGAAGATCGGTCTTTTATGTATAAAGGCAGTATTTTTAGTAAATCAAACGGACAAATATTTTGTCAGGTTAAAGGCCGTGGTACACCAGTTGAATTGACATGCCAGAATTTCAATAAAGTTTTGGGTTTAAAGGAATATGAACCACACCCGTCAGTTGCGTCAGTCGAAGAAGCTGCGGGTGAGGTAAAAAAATACAATGTATACGCACGTGCAACAGATGGAATAGAAACCAGTAATTTCAACGATGCTATAGATATACCTGATTAAGATTTTAAAGCATCAGGAACAGTATCAGAGCAACAACAGACTTATCAAACTCCGACTGGTATGAGAACTCTTGAACAAGCACACACTGAGGCTATAGTTTCTGGAACCAGAGCCCACAATGAAGGTATTAAAATAATTAATGATATATTTGGAAAAGATAAAAAAATAAATAATTTGGAAGATTTTTTAAAAAGGATAGAAACCTTAAAAGGATCTGATCTAACAGATTTAGAAAAAAAAAGTTGGGGTTTGAGGTTTAAATCTATCACCAACGGACCTAAAGACATGGCTAAACCTGATTTAATACAAAGAGGCAGAGATTTACTCACAGGGGATTTGCAAGCCCAATTGGCTAAGGATCAAATAACAGAGTTAAAGAAGTAAAAAATATAAGTGTAAGTAAATAGTAAACTAGATAATAAATCAAAAATCATCCGCTTGGGGCGGATGATTTTTGTTCTCCTAAATTTTATTTAACCGCGTCCACAATGGCTTTAAAAATTTTTGGATTTTTTTCTGCCAATTCGGCTAAGACCTTGCGATCAAGTTCAATGTTTTTCTTTTTCAATAAGTTAATAAATTTTGAGTAGGAAAGATTATAAGTTTTTACCGCAGCTGAAATTTTTATCTGCCACAAAGCTCTGGCAGTGCGTTTCTTAACCCGACGATCTTTAAAAGCACGGGCACCAGCTTTTTTGGTTGCGGTTTTTGCCAGTTTAATTAAATTTTTTCTGCCCCAATGAAAACCTTTAGCGTTTTTTAAAACGGCTTTACGTTTACTAATTCTGACACGTCCTCTTTTTACTCTTGGCATATAATTTTATTGATTTAATAATTGTTTAATAACCTTAGCAGAACTATGTGCCACAACGACATCATTTTTTTTCATACGTGTAATGTTGCCGGACTCTTTAGCATTCAAGTGATTTTGACCATTTTTACGTTTAATAACCTTACCACGTCGGGTAACCTTAAATTTTTTGGAAATGGCTTTTATGGTTTTCTGTTTAGCTTTCATAATAAATAATTTAATAATTTTAATTAAAGAGTTAAGTTTTGGCAGCTACAATTAAAGACATACTTTTGCCTTGCCGCTGCAAGGGTTGGATGATTTTTATATTTTCGCCCAAATTTTTAATAAAGTTTTCTACGGTTTGCTTTGCCAGTTCACCATGTGCTCGTTCGCGGCCTTTTAAAATTAATTCCACGCGCACCTGATCTTTGTCGGTTAAAAATTCTTTAGCTTGGTTTAAACGGTTTTCCAAATCAATGCCCTTGATTTTAAAAGACAAGCGAATGCCTTTAATCTCAGTTTTTTTACTGGCCACTTTTTGTTTGTGCGCCAATTTTTCCTGTTCATATTTATATTTGCCAAAATCCATAATTTTGCACACTGGCGGCACGGCTTTTGGATTAACTTCCACCAAATCTAATTCTGCCTCATGAGCTAGTGCCAGGGCTTTATCAATAGTGACCACTCCGATATTTTCATCTTGACTATCAATTAGACGAACTTCGTCAACTTTAATTTTGTCATTGATGCGAGTGGTTTTGGGTTGTTCGGTTGGCCGCTGAAAAGCGCGCCGATGACGTATTTGCATAACTTTCTTTTTTTAGATAATTTTGAATTTGTTTTTTAATAAATTTTTTACCACCGCCACTTTTGAGAAATTTTTCTCTACCCAGAGCATCTTTTTTATCTAAATAAAGTTCGGCATATATTAGTTTACATTGCTGGCCACGTGTTGAAACATTCTTTCCCGTGTTATGGTCTTTAATTCTCTGGCGAATATTTGTTGTGTAACCAGTGTACCAGTTTTCAAATTTGTTTTCTATGATATAAACATAATAATACATAGGCTGTGCCACGTGATGTTGAGT
>DCVE01000012.1:0-6287 GCA_002328025.1 Patescibacteria group bacterium UBA2196 | reverse complement strand
TGAATTTCATTCAAATCTCACGGGGCACGTAAAATGTTTCGTTTCACTCAACATTTTACGTGGTGGAGGTGAGGGGTAGTTCGCCCCTGTCTAGAAATAAATATCAAACCAATCTACAAGTTTAGACGATTTAAAAATATCCATTAAAGCTCTAAAATCGTAAAAAAACTTTAATTTAAGCCCTAAATTTTGCTGTCTAAACCGGGCCAGTTTAAACAGCTAAGTTCGCAAATTATATCACCCACAACATTTTAGCGAACGTCAAATGCTGGGATGGTCGTAGGATTTAAGCTACGGCAAAAGCTGGTTTAAGAGCTAAAGCGTTAGCCAAATTGGCCACGCCGGTCTTAACCCGGCTTAAAAAGTTGGCATTTATAGCCTTGAAAAAGTTTTATGAGATTTTTCAGCTCAACTTGCCTGATTTGATACAAAGATTCTATCAAATTAAAACACCCCCATAATAATCCGCTTATTATACGGATAATTTATAAATAAATTCTTGCTTTATTATAAATTAAATCAGTTGGAATGTCAAACTTAATCTTTTAGTATTTTTTGTTTTCTTCTCTCAAAATCTCTTTTCTTAATAGCTTCGCGTTTGTCAAAGTTTTTTTTGCCACGGCCTAGACCGATTTTAATTTTGATTAAATTATGGGCTAAAAATATTTCTACTGGTACCAGACTAGTACCTTTTTCTTTTTGTTTACCAATTAAAGAATTAATTTCTTTTTTGGTCAGTAAAAGTTTTCGTGGTTGGTTGGGGTCATAATCTTTTTGTAAAACCTTGGCTGGTTTATACGCTGCAACATAACAATTATACAACCAAGCTTCGTTTTGATTATTAATAGCGGCGTAAGCGCCCTTTAAATCAATTTGACCAGCTTTGGCAGCTTTAACTTCTGGGCCAGACAAAACCACACCCGCCACAAATGTATCGGAAATTTCATAATTATGATAAGCTATTTTATTATTAGCCAGTGACATAGGGGATAAATATATTCTTTCTTTTATTATAGCAGATTTTGGGTTATAATTATTTTATAACTAACTGACTTTATGACCACTAAAGATACAATTAAACAACAAATTAAGCAAGTCTTGATTAAAAAATATCAATTGCCTAATTTCGAGTTTGCTGTTAATTATCCGCCATCAAGCACCATGGGGGACTACTCAGTTAACGTGGCCATGTTGTTGGCTAAAGACTTAAAAAAGAATCCATTTGAGTTGGCCAAAGAATTAGCACAAGAATTAGCCATACAAAAAATGTGGCAAAAAGTTGTCGCCTTAGAACCGGGTTTTATTAATTTTTACTTAGCCGAAAAAAAATTACAAGAAAATTTAAAAAATATTTTAAAAGAAAAAGAAAAGTTTGGTAATCTAAAAAATGTTGAAAAGAAAAAAATAATGCTGGAGTTTATTTCAGCCAATCCAACCGGTCCTTTAACTTTGGCCAATGGTCGGGGTGGTTTTACTGGCGATGTTTTGGCTAATGTTTTAACTTTGGCCGGAAACAAAGTGGAAAGAGAATATTATGTAAACGATGTGGGCAATCAAATAAAAGTCTTGGGGCATTCTGTTTTAAAAGATGAGCAAGCGCAATACAAGGGTGAATATATTGATGAATTAAAAAAAGAAATTAAAGCAATTGACCCCAAGCAGGTTGGTAAAGAGGCCGCACAAATTATTTTGAAAAAATATATTCAACCGGTTATAAAAAAAGCCGGCATCAAATTTGATAAATATTTTTTAGAGAGCGAATTACACGAAGGTGGTTCTGTAGAAAAAATGTTAACCGTTTTAAAAAAGAAAGATTTGGTGTATGAAAAAGATGGTGCAGTCTGGTTAAAAACCACTGACAAAAAATCGGCTGATGACAAGGACAGGGTTTTAATAAAATCTGATGGCAGTAAAACATATTTTTTGGCTGATATTGCTTATCACTTTAACAAATTGCATGACAGAAAATTTGATGAAGTTATAAATTTGTGGGGCGCCGACCACCATGGCTATGTGGCCAGAATGAAACAGGCCGTGGCTTTGCTTGGCTATCCGGGTCAATTAGAAGTTTTACTTATGCAAATGGTGCGCTTAATTAAAGATGGTCAGGAATTTAAAATGTCCAAACGCGCTGGTGTTTATGTGACCTTGGAAGAGTTAGTTGATATGGTGGGTTTGGATGTAACCAGATTTTTCTTTTTAATGCATTCCAATAACAAAACCATGGATTTTGATTTAAATTTGGCAAGTGAAAAATCTAGTAAAAATCCAGTTTTTTACGTGCAGTATGCTCACGCCAGAATTTGTTCAATTTTAAATAAAGCTTCTGATTTGGAAGTATCTAATGTTAAAATTAAAGATAATTTACATTTAGCCGAAAGAGAATTGCTCACAGCATTAATAAAATGGCCAGAAATTGTTGAGGAGGTGGCGGAAAATTATGAAGTGCACAAAATTTGTTTTTATGCCATTGCACTTTCTGATAAATTTCATGATTTTTATGAAAACTGTCGAGTGATTGATGAAAATAATTTGGTTAATGAATTTAGATTAAATCTAATTCAGGCCACTTGGCAGACTCTAAAAAATGTTTTAAAAACCCTGGGCGTCTCCGCGCCAGAGAAAATGTAACATTAAAATATGCAAAAAAATAAAAAATCAATTCACTTCATCGGTATCGGCGGTACGGCCATGGCCAGCCTGGCGCGCGCTTTTAGTGTAGCTGGTTTTAAAGTAACTGGTTCTGATTCCAACCGAATTTTTCCACCCATGAGTGATTATTTAAAGAAAAACAAAGTTAATTATCAAATTGGTTTTAACGCCAACAATGTTGGCAAAGCCGGAGAGGTAGTCATTGGCAATGCGCACTATTCCACGATCAATCCAGAAATAGTTTTTGCTCGCGAAAATAAAATTGAGCTGGAACATTTTCCGCGCTTAGTAGAAAAATATTTAATTAAGAAAAACTCTGTGGTGGTAACTGGGACTTATGGTAAAACCACCATTACTGCCATGCTGGCTTGGTTATTTTTTAAAGCCAATAAAAATCCAAATTATACGTTGGGCGGTATTCCTCTAAATTTTAATCACGGCGCTGGTTTAGCTCAATCCAACTGGTCAGTCGTGGAAGGTGATGAATATCCGGCTGCCAGTCCTTGGGACCCTGCGCCTAAGTTTGATTTTTATCACCCTCAATTTTTAATTTTAACTTCCGCTGAGTGGGATCATATGGATGTTTATAAAACTAAAAAAAGTTATATTAATGTTTTTAAAAAACTAGTGGCTCGGGTACCAAAAAATGGATTAATTATAGCCAAAAAAGATGGAGAAAATTTAAAGGAAGTTTTGAAAAATGCTAAATATAAAATTATTTATTATACAAACCAGAAAGATACTTTAAATACTAAATCTATTGCGGGTAAAAAAGAAAAGATAATTTATTCTGTTGATATCATAAAAATTAATGGTAAAAACACAACCTTTGGGCTCAATAAAAACAAAAAACAAATTGCTGTTTTTTCCACGCAGCTTTTAGGCGATTTTAATTTAGAAAATTGGTGCGCAGCTTTGGCTTTGTGTTTAGAGTTAAAAATTGATCTTAAAATTTTACAAAAAGCTGTTGCACAATTTAAAGGTGTTAAAAGAAGATTAGAAATTCGCGCACAAAAAAATAACATAACAATTATTGATGATTTTGCACATAATCCCAGTAAAGCACGTCAATCCATTTTAGCTTTAAAAAAACATTTTCCTAAAGAAAAAATATTTGTTATTTTTGAACCCAATCGCGGTGGCCGGTCAATTAATTGCATGCAAGCTTACAACAATGTTTTTGCTGGTGTTGATAAAGTTTTTATTCCCAAACTTTCAAATTACAAAGTTAAACAGGGAGTTGTGGATGTATCTGGTTTGGAACTTGCCGAGCATTTAAGAAAAACTCACAAAAATGTTTCCTACGAAGAAAAGAATGAAAAAATTCTCACTTGGCTGAAAGCTCACGCCAAATCTGGCACAGTGGTTGCATTTTTAGGCTCAAGGGACTTTGGTGGTATGTTGGAAAAAATATCAAAAAGCGTTTAAAATTAGCCTAAAAGTTATACACATTTGACAATATTTATGAACGTGTTATAATTAGAGTGTTATGAAAAACTTAGCTGTTAAAAATTTAAATCATCATACCCATCTCTTTGGTTAAAAGAGACGGGTTTTTGTTATAATTTTTTAATAATAAACACCAATAGTAATCTCTTTTAACCCAAAGGGATTTTTTGTTCTATTGGTGTTTTTTTGTTGTAAATAATGGTGGCCGTAGCTCAAATGGTTAGAGCGCTCCGCTGTGAACGGAGGGGTTGGGGGTTCAATTCCCCCCGGTCGCCCCAAAATCATAGATATATGAAAAAACTAATTAATAAAATTAAATATAAAGTAAAAGGTCGGATATTTGACTGGATTTTTGGATTGGAGGGTAAGAAAATGAGTAAATCTATTGTTTCGTCTTTGGTTGAAGAATGGCAAGGATTAACCAAAAGATTTAATCCTAAAGGCCCATGGAGAATCAGGCCATATGTAGCCAGCTATTTAACAAAATGTCTGACTTGTGGTCAGCCAGTGGATATTTTAATCCAGTGGTGTGTGACCAAAATGCTTGAAGAAAGAAAAATACTTCAGGGTGGTCAAATTATTTTAACATCAGATGAAAGATCGTTTTTTTACGAAGATTTAAAAAAAATTATTGAGGGATTAAAAAAATGGGGATTAAGAGTTAACATTTACGTGACTTTCAATCTTTCTAATTTTGAAAGCGGTAGACCATCCACAGAAACAACGGTCAAATATAAAAAAATGATCCGGGAGGCTATTCAATTGCCGGACATTATTTTTATGGATGATGCAGAAATGTGGGATAAAAATTTCGACATCAATACAATAAAAACAAAGGACTTGCCAGAAATAAAAGAAAAATCTGTCGAATTTGTTATCAATCAGCTAAAAAGATTTTTTTCCCAATTTAAAAATGATTATAAAGAGGAAGACTTCAAACAATTGGCCTTAAGAAAAATAGCCATTGAAGCCGAAGAGGGGAGAGTTTTGGTTGAAAAAGTTTTCCCAGATGGTTTTTTATTAGTGCCCATTGAAGATCCAGAACGATATGATTTTTTTAATTTGTATGTTCCGGATTTTAAAGACAGATTGGTACCAGCAGTACCTAGGTATCCTTGGCGCTACAAGGAACTTTACTAATAAAGACTCTAAAGACAAAGGAGGTTTTATGTATGCCCATCATCGCTCCTTTGGTGGAGCTGGTCCGCACACGTAAGTTATCCCTCTTAATTAAAGAGGGGTTTTATTTTTTAAAAAAGTTATCCACCTACGTGGCGTTGACTTGTGTGTATTTTTATGGTAAGAATAAACCATAAATAATTTTATATGAAAAATTTTTATAGACAATTTAGTTGTTGGTCCAAAGGCATTGAAACTGCTTTAGTTTCTGGTATGCCTATTTTACATTTGGCCAAGAAATTGTCTATGAGAATAAAAGTATTAACATAAATTTTTTAATCATCTTATTACCTCCTAGATAATTCCTTGGCCAAAGCGGTCAAGGAATTATTGTTTACAATTTATATTTAGGAGGAGTTATGGGAACAAAACCTACCAACCCCATTTTTCTGCAGGGTCAAAAAACCATTTTAAGACCATTGCAAAAAGAAGACATTGATTTATTTTGTGTCTGGATCAATGACCAAGAGGTTAATCAATTTCTTCTTGCTTTTTTACCCAAAACCAAAGAAGAAGAAACCAAATGGCTAGAGCACTTATCGTCCCTTGGTCGTTATCCAGAAGATATTGTCTTGATAATTGAAATTAAAGAAACCAGAAGACCAATTGGTTTGATGGGGCTACATAAAATTAATTGGAAAGATGGGGTAGCTACCACTGGAGCGGTTATCGGTGAAAAAGATTGCTGGGGCAAAGGTTTTGGCACTGACGCTAAAATGGCTCTGCTCAATTATGCTTTTAACACGCTCGGATTAAGAAAAATTTGTTCGTTGGTTATTGATTATAACGGTCGCAGTTTGCAATATAGCCTGCATTGCGGTTATAAGGAAGAGGGTCGTTTAAAAAAACAAATTTTTAAAAACGGCAAATACCGCGACGAAATTTTGCTTGGTCTTTTTAAAAAAGATTGGCAACCAATTTGGAAAAGATATCAAAAGACGGGAAAAGTAAAATAATTTACGCCCCCACGATGATCATCGGGGGGGCTTTTTATTTCCATAAAAATA
>DCVE01000004.1 GCA_002328025.1 Patescibacteria group bacterium UBA2196 | reverse complement strand
GAAGATTTAATTTAATTTTTCAAGATCACTGCAAAACCGTTTTGATGTCTATCGAAGCGGTTTTGTTTTTGCTTGCCAGAATAGGTGTTTTAACCTAAGATAAAGATAGTATAAAGTTTTTATTAGCCGAGTATTTTTTAAAGTTAAAAATTATGTCTTTCCAAATCGGTATTGTTGGCCTGCCTAATGTGGGCAAATCAACACTTTTTAAAGCTTTGACCAAAAAACAGGTTGACGCGGCCAATTATCCTTTTTGTACCATTGATCCCAACGTGGGTGTGGTGGCTGTTCCAGACACGCGTCTAGAAAAATTGGCGTTAATTTCGCATTCACAAGAAATAATTCCTACCACCATTGAGTTTGTGGATATTGCTGGTTTGGTCAAAAATGCTCACAAGGGCGAGGGTTTGGGTAATCAGTTTTTGGCGCATATTCGTGAGGTGGATGCCATTATTGAAGTGGTGCGTGATTTTGCTGATAAAAACATCATTCATGTAGAAGGCACGGTAGATCCCGAACGCGATCGCGACATCATCAGTCTGGAGTTGGTTATGGCTGATTTGGAGACGGTTAATAAAAAAATGGCCAGCTTACATAAGGAAGTAAAATCGGGTAATAAGGAAATTCAAAAAAACATGCTTTTATTTGAAGGTTTAAAAACACATCTGGAGCAGGGCAATTTGGCCCGTGAATTTGTGTGTGGTTATGAGGATAAAAAAATCATCAAAGAGTTAAATCTATTAACCATTAAACCTCTAATTTTTGTTTTGAATGTTGATGAAAACCATCAACCTGGGGTGTTAGAAAAAAAATTTGGCAGCCAAGTTATAAAAATCAATGCCAAATTAGAAGCAGAACTAGCTGATTTACCAACGACGGAGTTGGCTGACTATTTAAAAGAATTAAATATTAGCTCCACGGGTTTGGATAAACTGATTACAGAAAGTTATCGTATTTTAGATTTAATAACTTTTTTAACCTCGGGCCCCAAAGAAACGCGCGCTTGGACTGTTTGTCGCGGTGCCAAAGCGCCAGAAGCGGCCGGAGTTATTCATACAGATTTTATAAAAGGTTTTATTCGCGCTGAAGTTTGCGCTTGGCAGGATTTTGTCGCCTACAGTGGTGAGGTTGGGGTCAAAGAAAAGGGCTTAATGCGCCTAGAAGGCAAAGATTATGTAATTCAGGATGGCGATACCATTTATTTTAGAGTGAGTACCTAAAATCCTTGCCAAACCAAAAAGGATATGTTAAGATGTGATTAATTAAAATTAATAGAAATTTTGGAATATGACGAATTATGTTTTGAATGTTTTGGTTTCGGGAACTTTTTTAGATGAACAGATCAAAGAGGTTAATGAAAAAGTCAGCGCTCTAGTAAAAAGTTTGGGTGGTACATTAATATCAATTAGTGAACCAGCTCGGCGACGTTTGGCTTACGTGATTAAAAAAATTAGAAATGGCGTTTATGTAGACGTCGTCTTTTCTTTGGATGAAAAAGTTTTACCAAAGCTGGAAAAGGAATTAAAGTTAAACTTAGAAATCATGCGTTTTCAAATTTTAAAACAGCAACTAGTTAAGCTTAAACAAATTTCACGTCCCGTGGAAGCCAAAAAAGAATTAATTAGAGAACCAGTAGCGCTACTTTTTGAGACCGTGCAACCGGAAAAAACCCCTGTTAAAGAAGCCAGTAAAAAAATAAGTATGGAAGATTTAGATAGAAAATTGGATGAAATTCTTGAAGAAGAATCAATTTAATAATTTAAATTAAAACATATGAATCTTAACAAAGTTTTTTTAGTTGGTCGTCTAACCCAAGATCCAGAATTACGTAACACACCAAACGGCCAGGCCGTGGCTTCTTTTTCTTTAGCCACCAATCGGGTTTGGAATGACCAATCTGGTCAAAAACAGGAACAGACAGAATTTCATAATATAGTAGTTTGGCGTCGTTTAGCTGAAATCGCTGGTCAATATTTAAAAAAAGGTCAAACACTTTTGGTTGAGGGTAGAATGCAAACCCGCAACTGGGTTGGTCAAGATGGTATCAAGAGGTATCGTACCGAAGTTGTGGCTGAAAACTTTCAGATGGGTCCCAAGATGGGCGCGGGTAGCTTTGTTCCAGGGCAAAATACAGTCAGTCGGCCCAGTGCAGCAGCCGGCGTTGGTAATGGTTTTCCCAGCCCAGCTCCACTAGATGATATTCCTGTTATTCAGTTAGAGGAAACCGGCGGCGCGTCATATGGACCAAATGCAACAATGACTGACAGTGAAGATGTGGTGCCATTTTAAATATCTAACATTTTATGATTAACAACAACCAAATTGAAAAACATTGTTATTATTGTGCCAACGGTGATGTGGCAGTTGATTGGCAGGACACACAAAATTTACAAAGATTTTTTTCACATTATGCACGTATTGTACCAGCCCGTAGCACGGGCCTGTGTGCCAAACACCAACGTCAGGTGGCGCGTGCTATTAAACGTGCCAGAGTTATGGGTTTAATGCCCTTTATAAAACAATAAACTGCATGTCTTCTTTAACAGATATAAAAAAAGGTATTGTTATAAAATACAACAATGACCCCTTTATGGTGGTGGATGCCAAGTTTTTGCGCATGCAACAAAGAAAGCCAGTCATGCAGACCAAGTTGAAAAATGTGCGTACCGGTCAAGTTATGGAATACAGTTTCAAGCAGGGTGAAAATGTGGAACTGGCCGACATTGCTCGCCAACGCGCCAATTTTTTGTATAAAGAAAAAGATAAATTCTGCTTTATGGAGCAGGAAAATTATGAGCAGTATTATATTGAACCGGAATTGGTGGGCGATGGTGCCAAGTTTTTAAAGGAATCCCAGGAAGTAGATTTGGTGGTTTATGAAGAACAGATAATTGGTGTCCAACTGCCGCCCAAAGTTAATTTAAAAATAATCACCGCTCCGCCAGGCATTAAAGGTGATACCGCTACAGGCGGTGTCAAAACTGTAACCTTGGAAACTGGCGCGGTAATTAATGCGCCCTTGTTTATCAGCGAAGGTGAAACGGTTAAAATTAATACTGAAACAGGCGAATATGTGGAAAGGGTTAATGCTTAATAAAACTTAATCCGCCCCGCACAAGGGGCGGATTTTTTAGTTTAAAAAAATGTTAAGTAATCAAGAGAAAAATCAAATTAAAAAAGCCCCGAGCAGGCGGAGCTTTTAATAATTTTCCCGTCTAAGGCGGGCAATTCATAATTTTTAAATAACGACTTAATTTTGTAAGGAACAATAATTATTGTTCGTTACAAAACAGGTGAATGGAACAAAATTTTTTGTTCCCTACGGCTCATCTTATTCTTCCGTGGCCTTTGATTCTTTCATAGCCGAAGTTTGTTGTTTTTCGCCAGTGTTTACCATTTGCCATATTTTTTTGGCGATTTCATCCATTATTTTTTTATTTTCTCTTAAAAATCTTTTAGCGTTTTCCCTTCCCACACCCAATTTTAATTCACCGTATAAAAAAGTTGAGGCAGCTTTTTTAATTAAATCATACCCCATACCTAAATCTAAAATATCACCCGAAAGAGAAATACCTTCATTGTACATAATATCAAATTCAGCTGTTTTAAAAGGTGCAGCTACTTTATTTTTAACCACCTTAGCTTTGACGCGATTGCCAATAATTTCTTCACCCATTTTAATTTGTGCGGCGCGGCGTAGTTCAATGCGTACGGAGGCATAAAATTTCAAAGCCATACCACCAGTAGTAGTTTCTGGATTGCCAAAAAAGACGCCAATTTTTTGCCGAGTTTGATTTAAAAACACCACACAGGTTTTGGTTTTGGAAATAATAGCTGTTAGTTTGCGCAAAGCCTGACTCATTAGCCGTGCCTGCAAGGCCATGTGGCTGTCACCCATTTCACCTTCAATTTCAGCTTTAGGGGTAAGTGCTGCCACCGAGTCAATTACAATTACATCAATACTATTGGAACGCACCAAAGATTCTACAATGTTCAAAGCCTGTTCACCTGAGTCAGGCTGGGAAATTAACATTTCATTTATATTAATGCCGATTTTTTTAGCATAATCCGGGTCTAAGGCATGTTCAGCATCCACAAACGCCGCTGTGCCGCCCTTTTTTTGTACTTCACAAATAATATGTTGCGCCAAGGTTGTTTTTCCTGAAGATTCGGCACCGTAGATTTCAATCACCCGGCCGCAAGGTACACCACCCACACCCAAGGCTATATCCATGGATAAACAACCAGTTGGAATTACCTCCACCTGCATACTCTTGGCCTCGCCAAATTTCATAATGGCTCCCTCGCCAAATTTTTCACGAATTTGATCCACTGCTTGATCAGTGGCTTCTTTTTTTGTATCTTGTTCTTTATTTGTCATAAAAGATTGTTGTTTTAGTGGATAAAACTAAAAGTCTAGCTTATTGACGACCACCTCACGGTATATAGTAGTGCTTTTAGAATATTTTTTAGTTGCTTCAACTTTAATTATATTTGAGCCAGCTGATAAGTCAAGCGAGAGTGAAAAAAAACCGGTGGCATCGGGAATTACTTCCTGATTATTAATCAGTAGGCGAGCTTTGTTATCTGTCTGACCGGTCACTGTAAGGTTGTAGTTTGTTTGGACATTTTTTTCCTCATAGGGTGTTATTATTATCAACTGGGGTGGGTTGGAAATTTGCCAAACCTGATAAGATAGATAGCCTAGAAATAAAAAAAACACCACGGTAATAATGATTTTTTTTAATATTTTGGGCCAGACAATTAAATTTAAAGCAGTAATTTTTTCCCTTGTTTTTTCATGCCCCCGGCTCCATTTTTTATAAATAACCGCCTCTTCCCCGACTATTTTTTTTAGGTTTGTCCATTTAACACCCAACAGTATAGCGTATTTTTTGGCAAAAATTTTTAAATAAAATTCGCCCGGTAGGGCATGCCAATTATTTTCTTCCATAGCCAATAAATATTTAGCATCTATTTTTAAAATTTTAGCCGCTTGTGCTAAAGATATTTTTTTATTTTCACGCGCCGTTTTTAACATTTGGCCAACATCTTCTGAGCGCGTTATTTTTTTATAATTAAAAAGTGACATAAAACTTTAGTTATAGTTTATCTTCATCCTCATCATTAGCAAGGTTCTCTGTGGGTTCTTTTATGTCATTATTTAAATTATTCAAATCATTTTGTTCTAAATATTTATCAGCCGCCAAATCTTCTTTATTAAAAAGTACTTCACGCGGACGTGAACCATCGGCTGGACCAACGACACCTTGTCTTTCCAAAAAATCCAAAATTCTGGCTGCGCGTGAATAACCAATGCGTAGTCTGCGTTGTAAATAAGAAGCCGAAGCTTTGTCAGCTTCCACAATAATTTGTTTAGCTTCTTCTAAAAACTCATCTGACTCGTTAAAATTATTATCAAAGCCACTCTCAGAGCTTGGTGTGTCATAAAAACTGCCATGTTTTTCTGTCACAGTTTCGTCGTAGTCAGGTGCACCTTTTTGTTTTATAAAACCAACCACCCGATCAATTTCTTCGTCAGAAACATAGGCGCCCTGTATGCGTCTAGGCTTGGAAAGTTCTGGTGTGGTAAATAACATATCACCACGACCCAAAAGTTTTTCTGCACCGGATATATCTAAAATAGTGCGTGAATCCATCACTGAGGCCACGGAAAAGGCAATACGTGAGGTGATATTGGCTTTGATTAAGCCGGTAATTACATCAACCGATGGTCGTTGTGTAGCTAAAATTAAATGAATGCCTACTGCACGTGCCATTTGTGATAAGCGAATGATAGCTGCCTCGACTTCCGAAGCTGAGACCACCATTAGTTCTGCTAACTCATCAATGACTAAAACCAGATAAGGCATTTTTTCTGGTGGGTTAGTGGCATTGTAGGTAGCAATATTTTTTTTATTGGCGTTGGAAAGAACCTGAAAACGTTTTTCCATTTCTTTAACACACCAATATAAAGCATTAATAGTTTTTTTTGTATCAGTAATAACAGGGCACACTAAATGTGGAATATTGTTATAGGCTGGCAGTTCCACCCTTTTGGGATCCACCATAATAAATTTAAGTTCATCAGGTTGATTTTGATAAAGTAATGAAATAATTACACTGTTTAGACAAACTGTTTTACCCGAACCAGTCGCACCAGCAATTAACAGATGTGGCATGCGCGCCAAATCATATAACCAAGGTTTGCCACCCACATCTTTACCCAGGGCCACCATTAAATTTGAAGCACGTTCTTTCATTTCTGGGCTGGCTAAAATTTCTTTTAGTGATACTAACGCGATTTTTTGATTGGGCACTTCAATGCCAACCAAAGATTTACCTGGTATGGGCGCTTCAATCCGGATTGGGTGGGCTGCCAAAGCCAAAGCCAAATCGTTTGCTAAGGTGGTGATTTGTGCCACCTTAACTCCGGAAGCTGGTTTAAATGTGTATTGCGTGATAGTTGGACCGACAGATATTTCACCCATTTCAACCTCAACACCAAAGTATTGTAAAGTTTTTCTTATGGTTTCTTGGTTAGCTTTTATATCACCAGCGGTTGGTTGTCCGCTTTTGCCGTTTAAAAGTTCTAAAGGCAAATCAATTTTAGGAAATTTCTTTTTTTGTACTGGAAACATGTTGGGTTGNNATTTCTTTTTGTTCAAAACCCACACTTTCTTCAATTAGGTCATCTTCAGCAGCTAAGTTTTCTGTTTTTTCTTTTTGCTTGTTTTTTAAATTCTTTAACCACGCCCAGCTTGATGATTGCCAATTTTCTAGCCACTCAATAATTGATCTCTCTGAAATTAAGAGTAAAGAAATGATCAATAAAGTTAAGATAATTATTAGGCCGCCCCAAAAACCAGCCAAACTTTTTATGGGCATAGAAACCAAATAACCCAAATAGCCTCCCCCCATACCTTGGCTGGCTATATTTAAAGGTTCGTTACCGCCGACTAATAAATGTAAAATGCCTGAGTAGGCCAGCACAAACAACAACATGCCTATCCAGCGAAAAGATTTAATTTCCAGTCTGTTTTTATTAATTATCCAATAACACAAAGCCAGCAACATCAATGGCCACGTCCACCAACCCCAACCAAAGGCCAGTTGCCACATTTTATCTACCCACGTACCAGCTTTGCCGGCCAGACCAAACATAGCAAGGATGGAAAAAACCGCTACTGCTAGGATAAAGAAAAACAAAATATCGCGTTTTATGGGTGAAGGCATCTTTGCGCCCAAGTTGCTAGGCTTATTTTTTTTGTTAAATAAAGACATGTTTTTATAGATTACATTAATTGCTTTTATTTTACTATATTTAGCGACTCTTGACAATTTTGGTTTGTTTTGCTATGCTGTTATATTATTGTTGCTAGTAACCTCCAAGAGACGACGAGCATGGGGACTTTTTTCTAGACAATTCTGGCTTTCTTCTAGAACAGCTCGAATTGTTCTAGAAAGAGTTTTCTTCTCTTGGGGATTAGTGGTAATAATAAAAAATCCGCTTTTTAAAGCGGATTTTTATTTTATAGCAAGACTTTTTTTAGATATTGTCCGGTATAGCTATTTTTTACCTTACCAACCTCTCTGGGCGTGCCTTGCGCCACAATTTTACCACCCCCATCGCCACCTTCGGGGCCCAAATCAATTAACCAGTCAGCTGATTTTATAACATCCAAGTTGTGTTCGACAATAATTAAAGTATTGCCTTTGTCAACCAGTTTATGTAACACGGTTAATAATTTTTTAATGTCTTCAAAATGTAAACCTGTTGTTGGCTCATCCAAAACATACAAAGTTTTTCCAGTCGCTCTTCTAGCCAATTCAGTCGCCAGTTTTATTCTTTGGGCTTCGCCGCCCGAAACCGTGGTCGCGCTCTGTCCCAGTTTCATGTAACCCAAACCAACTTCAAAAAGAGTTTTTAATTTGTTATTAACAACTGGAATGTTTTGGAAAAAATCCAAAGCTTCTTCCACGGTCATGTTTAAAATATCAGCTATATTTTTGCCTTTGTAATGTATTTCCAAAACCTCATGATTGTAACGTTGGCCGTGACACTCTTCACACTCTACATACACATCGGGTAAAAAATTCATCTCAATGCGCACCAAACCATCGCCTTCGCAGGCTTCACAGCGTCCACCTGTTACGTTGAAAGAAAATTTTCCAGCTTGATAACCGCGCATTTTTGCTTCTGGTAATTCTGTAAACATATCACGGATAGGTGTAAAAAGTCCGGTATAAGTAGCTGGGTTTGAACGCGGTGTGCGACCAATTGGCGATTGATCAATGGTAATGACTTTGTCCAAATTTTCTAAACCTGTTATTTCTTTGTGTTTGCCTGGCAAATCTTTAGCTTGATAAAAATGATGAGCCAAGGCTTTGGATAAAATTTCAGTAATCAAAGTGGATTTGCCCGAGCCAGAAACACCTGTTATGGCAATAAATTTTCCTAAAGGAAACTTAACGTCAATATTTTTTAAATTAAATTCAGCTGCACCGCGAACAGTTAAAAATTTTCCATTGCCAGCGCGATATTTTTTTGGTGTGGGTATACTTAATTTGCGGCTCAAATATTTACCAGTTAAAGAAGCCGAATTATTTTTTATTTCTTTTGGAGTGCCTTGTGCCACAATTTCTCCGCCATGTTTACCGGCTCCGGGTCCCACATCAATCACCCAGTCAGCTGCCAAGATTGTTTCTTCGTCGTGTTCTATCACAATGACTGTATTACCAAGTTCGCGCAATTGTTTTAGGGTGGTGATTAATTTTTGATTGTCGCGTTGGTGCAATCCAATTGATGGTTCGTCCAGAACATATAACACGCCAGATAGGGCAGAACCGATTTGTGTGGCCAGTCGAATGCGTTGTGCTTCACCACCCGAGAGTGTTTGAGCAGCTCGATCCAGAGTTAAATATTCCAAACCCACATTAAGTAAAAAAGTTAGACGAGCGTTTATTTCTTTTAAAATTTGTTTGGCAATTTCTTTTTCACGCAAGGATAATTTTTTGTCTAAATCTTGAAAAAAGTTTTTTGTGGCAGCAATGTTTAAAGAAACAATCTGGTGGATATTTTTTTTTACCACGGTTACAGCCAAAGCTTCAGGCTTCAGGCGCTGTCCCAAACAAGTGGGACAAGTAAAGACACGCATATATTTTTCAATCTCGGTTCGAATATAGGTTGAGTCGGTTTCTTTATAACGACGCATCAAATTATTTATTACACCTTCATAATCAAATTCGCCATAACTATTTTTTACGCCATACAAAACCATACTTAGATATTTTTTTTCCAGTTCTTTAATTGGTGTATGAACAGAAAAACCATTTTTTTTTGCAGTTTCTTCCAGCTGTCCAAACATCCAGTTGCTAGTGATGCCGTTGGTTCTGGTCCATGGTCGAATGGCACCTTGCGCCAGTGTTAGTTTTTTATTTGGGATAACCAAATCAGGATCAATTTCTTGTTTAATTCCAAGGCCGGTACAATCCGGACAGGCGCCGTGTGGCGAGTTAAAAGAAAACAAACGTGGTTCAATTTCTTTCAAATCAATATCGCATTTTGGGCAGGAAAAATTTTGTGAAAAAAGATGTTCTTGATTAGTATTTGGATCCAAAACAATTAATACTCCATTACCCAAGTCCAAAGCTGTTTCAATGGATTGCCAAAGTCGGCTTTTATCACCTGTGTTTTGTTTTTTAAAATCTTTTATTGTATCTAAATCCAGACGATCAACCAAGACTTCAAGAGTGTGTTTTTTTTGTTTATCAAGCTCCATATCCAAAGCCTCCTCAACAGTATAAACAGCGCCATCCAAACGTACACGTGCAAAACCGCTTTTACCAATTTCCTCAATAATTTTTTTATGTTCGCCTTTTTTATCTTTTACCACCGGTGCCAACAACCACAATTGATCAATATTTTTTAAAGTCAAAATTCTGGTTACAATTTGTTCTTTACTTTGTTTGGCAATTTCTTGACCACACACCGGACAATGCGGATGGCCGATGCGCGCGAATAGTAATCTCAAGTAATCATAAATTTCAGTCACCGTGCCAACCGTGGAACGTGGATTGTGTGAAGCTGTGCGTTGGTCAATGGAAATGGCGGGTGACAAACCATCAATTTGGTCCACGTCTGGTTTGTCCATTAGGCCCAAAAATTGACGAGCATAGGCCGAGAGTGATTCCACATATCTTCTTTGTCCTTCGGCATAAATAGTGTCAAAAGCCAGAGAAGATTTGCCAGAACCCGAGATGCCGGTGATGACCACCAATTGATCGCGCGGAATTTCCAAAGACACATTTTTTAAATTGTGCACCCGCGCGCCGCGGATGATAATTTTTTTGTTTTGCGTTACCGGGCTGTTTTTTGTGGACATAAATAAAATAAACTAAAATTCAATTTGGCATTATTATAATGTAAATTTAGCCATAAGTCAACAATGTATAAATATAGGTAAAAAATAAAAATCCGTCTGAACGATTACTCGCTTAGACGGAGATAAAAAACACCTCACCTCTTATTTTTGTAAATCCACCATTGTATTTTGCATGGCTTCCTTTATGGTATTGAAACGGATGACACTGGGTTTTCCCTTACCCACCAGTGTTGTGATCGTAACACGACCATTTTGTTTTACAACACTGACCTTTGTTCCGTTATTTTTTTGCAGTATCGCATTTCTCAGGTCTCTTAATAGTGTTTTTTTCAACTCGGCCTCCAACTTTTTTTCATGAAATCAGAGCATTGATTAGATATTTTTTATCATACAAAAAAGATTAAAAATAGTCAAATTTGGTAATTTTGCTATAATCAAAACATGTTAAACATAAAAGCCCAACTCAAAACTCTGCCCAACTCTCCCGGCATCTATCTTTTTTATAATGCAAAAAAAGAACTGCTTTATGTTGGCAAAGCCACTTCGTTAAAAAATCGTGTGAAGAGTTATTTTATTGGTAATCAAAAAAGTCCCCGCCCCATTGAAGCCATGATTCATGAGGTTGTAAAAATTAAAACCATTACAACAGATTCTGTTTTGGAAGCCATAATTTTGGAAGGTAATTATATTAAAAAATTTCAGCCCAAATACAACGTGGACTGGAAAGATGATAAAAGTTGGAATTATTTATATTTAACCAACGCCGAATTTCCCAAACTCAAAACCATTCGTCAATACGAATTAGACAAAGCTCAGAATAAAAATAATTGGAAATTGGAAATTGGAAATTGGAAATTTGTCTATGGGCCTTTTCCGGGTTTAAACACCACCTTGGCCTTAAAAATTTTACACAAATTATTTTATATTTCACGCTGTGAACCACAAGCAAAAAAACCGTGTTTTGATTTTCAACTTGGTTATTGCTTGGGCGTGTGTGTAAACAAAATCAGTCCCTCAGAATATCAGTATAAAGTTATTAAACCCTTGGTAACTTTTTTATCTGGTCACAAACAAAAACTTTTAATTACTTTAAAAAAAGAAATGTTGGCCGCGTCGGCACAAAAAAATTTTGAAGAAGCTGCTCGTTTACGCGATCAAATTTTGGCACTCAAAAAAATTCACGCGGTTGCTCTTTTGGACAAAGAATTTTTAAATATTAAAACAATAGATTCAACTCTAAAAAATTTCAGGATAGAAGCTTATGATATTTCTAATTTGGGCTCGTCTGCCAAAGTTGGTTCCTTGGTTGTTTTTAATCAGCATGGCCCGCTTAAGGCGGCTTATCGTAAATTTAAAATTAAAACTGTGGTGGGTCAAAGTGACGTGGATTGTTTAAAGGAAGTTCTTTCGCGTCGTTTTAAAAACAACTGGCCAACGCCCGATTTAATTTTGGTTGATGGTGGTCAACCCCAAGTTAATGCAGTTAAAATTATTATAAGACAGCGGCAATTAAATGTTCCGGTAATTGGCATTGCCAAAGGGCCGTTACGTAAAAAAAATGAATTTATTTTTGAACCACAAAACAAACCACTGGCCACTTTTATTAAGACCAACCAAACTTTATTAATCCAAGCCCGTAATGAAGCCCACCGCTTTGCTGTCAATTACCACCACCTTGTACATAAAAAAGAAAGTTTGGCCTCAGCTTTTGATAAAACTTAAAAATTTTTTTTAAAAAACAAAATTGACACCAAAATGGTTATTTGATACAATAAAAACATTGGTATAACCTCCTTTATTTATGCTTAAAATCATTACTATTGCTCAATTGGTTGTCGCCGTGCTTTTGATGGGCGGTATTTTGTTACAACAAAGTGGTGCTGGTTTGGGTAGCGCTTTTGGTGGTGGTGACAGTGTTTACCTGACCAAAAGAGGCGCTGAAAAGACAATTTTTACTCTTACCATTATTCTCGCTTTTTTATTTTTAGCCTTGGGCGTCGCCAATTTATTGTTGGCTAAAAATGCTTAAATTTAGTTCTTGTAAGTTTTTATTTTGTCATCCTCTTTTTAATTATGCCTTCTTTTTCTTTTTTGAAATCATGGGCTGAAAATTTTTTTGGATTTGTCGGCGCACTTAAAACAGGCGTCCAGCAAGTCAGTTATTTTTTAAGAAAAAAAGTCAGCTTTTTTTTGGCTAAATTTGGTTGGACAAAAAAAAACGACTTTGCTCAGCACGATCAAATTTTGGTTTCCAGTTTATCAACCAAACGTTGGCCACAAATTAAACAATTTAAATATTTGCCACAAGTGGTTTCTAAAAACGAACTTTGGCTGCTCAGAATTACATCGTTAATTTTTATTTTGGCCGTGGCTGGGCTTTTAATTAATGGTTATTTTGTGTGGACCAAAATGGTGCCCGCCTATAGCGGTGTTTATGCGGAAGGGTTGGTGGGTACGCCCAAATTAATAAATCCTTTGTATGCGCCCTTGAATGATGTGGATCAAGATTTAAGCTCGCTCATTTATGCCGGTCTGGTCAAGCTTGATAAAAATCGTCAGCTTGTACCTGAGTTGGCCGAAAGCTGGCAGGTTTCTGCTGACCAAAAAGAATATACTTTTATTTTACGCGAATCACTGCTCTGGCAAGACGGCGAAGAAGTAACCACCGATGACGTGGTGTTCACTATTCAGGCCATTCAGGACCCAGAGTTCAAAAGTCCTTTATACGTAAATTTTGTGGACGTTAAAACCGAGGTTATTGATAAAAGAACCATTAAGTTCATTTTAAAAAACAGTTTTACTACTTTTTTGGAAAATTTAACAGTGGGTATTTTACCCGTACATCTATGGCAGGATGTTGTGCCGGCCAACGCTTTAATGGTTGATTATAATTTAAAACCAATTGGCGCCGGGCCTTACCAGTTTAAGTCTTTGATTAAAGACAAGTTGGGCAGTATTAAATCTTATACCGTGGAAAGCAATAGTAATTATTTACCACATCAACCGTATATTAAAGAAATAACTTTTAAATTTTATCCTGATTTTGAAACAGCTGTGGCGGCTTTAAAAAATCATAATATAGAAGGTCTAAGCTATTTACCACCAGATTTAAAAAGTGAAGTGGAGTGGCGAACAGATCTGCAATTTAATATTTTGGGTTTGCCACAGTATACCGCACTTTTTTTTAATCAAAAAAATAATTCAGCCCTAAAAGATTTAAAAGTACGCCAAGCCTTGGCCTATGCCATTAATAAGCCAGAAATTGTTACACGGGCTTTAAAAGGCAGTGGTGAAGTCATCGATGCGCCCATTTTGGCAGGTTTTGTTGGTTATAACGGTGACATTGCCAGATACGGCTTTGATTTAATTAAAGCGCGTCAGCTTTTGGACGAAGCCGGTTGGAAGGTTGGGGTAGAAAACAACACCACCAGCACTACCACCTTTGAAGTAAATAATGCCGGGGTGCGTCAAAAAGATAAACAGGAATTAAAAATTGTTTTAACTACTGTTAACCGGCCGGAAAATTTTCGCGCCGGTCAATTGATTCAAAAATATTGGCACGACATTGGTGTTAAGACCGAGCTTAAGATTGTGAAAGCTGGACAGATTCAGGGTGATGTGGTGCGTGAGCGCAATTTTGAAGTCTTATTATTTGGTGAAATATTTGGTTTTGATCCCGATCCTTATCCATTCTGGCATTCTTCGCAGAGCACTGCGAATGGATTAAATTTAGCTAATTTTAACAATAAAGATGCTGACCGTGTTTTGGAAGAAGCGCGTCAGACAGTTGATTTAAAAGTACGACATGATAAATATATTTATTTCCAAAATATTTTAAATGCCGAATTGCCCGCTATATTTTTATTTACGCCCAAATATATTTATCCTGTGGCTAACAAAATAAAAGCCGTTGGTAATTTAAACATTGCCTTACCGGCTGATCGTTTCGCTAACATTGAAGATTGGTACATCAATATCAAACGTTCATTTAAGTAGTTTTGCCTTGGTGGCGGAATTGGTATACGCGCTAGCTTCAGGAGCTAGTTCCAGTAATGGATTGAGGGTTCAAATCCCTCCCAAGGCAGTTTTTAATTTTAATAATATCTATGATAAACACAAAAGAAAATGAACACTTAAGTGTTCGCAAAACAGGCCATCCAAACAGCGGTCAACGACGTTTTTTTGGTCGCAGTAAAAAAAGAAATGACCGTAGTTTTTTATCTCATGGTCCAAAACAACCCGTCGCGTTAAATGTTTCAGTGATAAACCCAGACTCAATAACCAAGAACAAAACAGACTTTCATAATCATTTTGTGAGTGGTCCAACACACAAAAAATTTGGCGGGTTTGTTAAACCGAGCATTAATAAAAGTAACACCTTGCGCATCATACCCTTGGGGGGCTGCGAAGAGGTTGGTCGCAACATGACGGTTTTTGAATATCAAAACGACATTGTTCTGGTTGATATGGGTATGCAGTTTCCAGAAGAAGATCAACTGGGTATTGATTATATAATTCCCAACACCGAATATCTAAAAGGCAAAGAAAAAAATATCCGTGCCGTACTATTTACACATGGACACATGGATCATATTGGCGCCGCCCCATTACTTTTGGGAAAATTAGGTTATCCTTTGGTAATTGGCAGCAATCTCACAGTACACATGATTAAGTCGCGTTTGGAGGATTACAAAAAAGGAAGTTCGCAACTTTTAAAAACAGTCATTATTAATTCATTTGAGCAGTCATTAAATTTGGGTGTTTTTTCGGCTAAATTTTTTCCAGTTTCACATAGCATTATGGATGCTATGGGTATTGTTTTAGAAACACCAGTCGGCACCGTTATCCATCCTGGTGATTGGAAAATTGAACACGATTCAATGAGTGGCGACACCACGAGTTATGAATTTTTATCACGTTTAAAACGACCAACTATTTTGATGTTGGAAAGTTTGGGCATGAATTATAAAACGCCAGCCGTTTCGGAAAAAGAAATGTATCGTAACATTGAAAATATTGTGGCCGAAGCTCCGGGCAGAATTGTGATTGGTACTTTTTCTTCCATGTTAGAAAGGGTCAAGGTGGTTTTAGAAATGGCAGAAAAATATGGCAAAAAAGTGGCTTTGGACGGTTTTAGTATAAAGACCAATGTGGAAATTGCTAAAAAATTAGGCTACATTAAATTTAATCTAAAAAGTTTAATTGAAATTAATAAAATTCGTGACCTGCCAGATAATAAAGTCATTGTTATTTGCCCAGGTGCGCAAGGCGAGGAAAGATCAGCCTTAACCCGCATTGCCAATGGCGAGCATCGTTTTATAAAATTTAAAAAACAGGATACAGTTATTTTTTCTTCCTCGGTTATTCCGGGCAACGAACGCTCTGTCCAAAAATTAAAAGATTTAATTTATCGCCAAAGTGACAATGTTATTCATTCTGGCATTATGGATGTGCACGCTGGTGGTCATGCCACAGCCACTGATATCAAAGAAATCATCCGTCAAATTAATCCGACCTATTTTATTCCAGTCTATGCCAATTATTATATGTTAAAAGAAGCGGCTAATTTGGCAAAAACTTTGGGTTATGACGAACAACATATTTTTATTCCAGATAACGGCTCGGTGATTGAGTTTGCCAAATTTTCAGCCAAGATTTTACCCAAGAAGGTTGTAACCGATCCGGTTTTTGTGGATGGCTTGGGTGTTTCAGATTTACAAAACATTGTCTTGCGTGACCGTCAAATTTTAGCTGAAGATGGTATGTTGGTGGTTATTGTGACCGTCACTTCCAAACAGGGCAAGTTGGTACACAATCCTGATATTGTCTCACGTGGTTTTGTTTACTTAAAAGAAAACAAAGAATTAATTGATCAGGTGCGCCGCAAGGTACGTAAAATTATTGAAAGTCATGATCCAAAAATGCCTTTGGATGATTTGTACTTAAAAGACAAAATACGCAACGAAGTCGGTCAGTATGTGTATAGTAAAACAGAAAAACGTCCCATGATTTTACCAGTTCTAATTGAAGTTTAAAAAATATAAAGACAGGTCAAAAAAAGGCCTGTTTTTATTTTACTTAACAAATTTCTTTTTTTGTGGTTAAATAATAATATTATGTCTACAAAAATTAAACCCTATTTATTTTCTGGCATCAAAGCCACCGGCCCTTTGCACCTTGGCAATTATTTAGGCGCAGTCAAAAACTGGGTCGCTCTGCAAAACAGTGACAACTATCAACCCATCATCTCAGTTGTTGATTTGCACACCATCACCATTGCCATTAATCCAGCCGAACTAAAGCAGAATATTTTTAACATGACGGTTGATTTGTTGGCCACCGGGATTGATCCAAAAAAAACAATCTTTTTTGTGCAGTCAGCAGTTAAAGAACACACAGAATTGACCTGGATTTTTAATTGCATTACGCCAGTTATTGAGCTGGAACGCATGACTCAATACAAAGACAAAGCTGCGCAGCATAAAAACAATATCAACACGGGTCTTTTTGATTATCCGGTTTTGATGGCAGCTGATATTTTGTTGTACAAAGCTGAAGTTGTACCAGTGGGTGAAGATCAAGAGCAACACGTGGAACTGGCGCGCGTAGTGGCCAGAAAATTCAATCAACGTTGGGGTGCCTATTTTCCCGAGCCCAAAAGTTTGTTTACCAAAACACCGCGTCTCATGTCTCTAACCGAACCAGCCAAAAAAATGAGCAAAGACTCGGGCGCCAAATCTTATATTGCCCTGTCTGATTCTCCGGATGAAATCGTCAAAAAAATAAAATCCGCCACCACAGATGCTGGCGGCGGCGCGCAGGCTGGCGACGGTGGTAAAAATTTATTGGATTTGTTGGCTCAGTTTTGTAGCGATGAAAAAATCGTTAAAAGATTTCAGCAAGATTATGAAAATGGAGCTTTAAAATATAGTGAGTTAAAGCCGGTTTTAGCCCAGGCTATTCTTGAGGTTCTAAAACCATGGCAAGCCCGAAGACAAAAACTGTTTCAGGATAAAAAATATGTGGCAGAAGTTTTAGAACAAGGTGCCAACCAAGCGCGCACAATCGCCACTAAAAATATTTTAGAAATAAAAAAAATAATCGGTTTGATTTAAAAAACGCTGAACTAACAGAAGGAGGAAGCCATGTTAAACCTTGGTTTATTTTTTCTTAGGAATAAATTGCTTGGTTGGTGTGTTATTCTTTTGCCAACCATAAGCATGTCTGTGTCGGGCGTGAGTTTTTTTTCTTGGCTGGGGATTGTCCTGGTCAGCACGCAGGTATTTATTTTGTTTTGTTCGTTTTTTGGCTATTGTCTAACCCGTGTTTATAAGGGTTAGAGATAGCTATTATACAGATTATCACCCACTAAACCCGTGGGCGTTTTTTATTTTGTTTTTTTAGCCGCTTGCCAAGCTAGTAAAAAAAAGTTTTTATAAGTTTTAGCCAAGTCTTCTGATTCAATTAAAACTCCCAAGAGATTGTCCAAAGAAACAATAAAAATTTTATTTTCTGATATAACTGAGTCAGCTAGTACAGATAAAGTCTTTGGCATAATACGGATAGGGTGTGTTTTGCCATAATCCTTAATAAAATTTAAACCAGCTTCATTGTGAGAGACAATTTCCATTGTTTTTTTGTTTTTAGGATGATATTTTTTTAACCAATAATTAAAAAGATCTGGAAAAGTTTTTTGGACTTTTTCAATATCTGTGCCAAAAAAATACAGCTCTTCAGAGGGAAACATTATTTTTGTATAAACATTCCAAAGCTCTTCTTTGCCCTCATAATACCTAATTTTTGGCTTTGGGCCTCTGTTAAATTTGGCCTCATAAAAAGGCAATAGATCTTTAAAATTATCTATCTTTTCTTTATATTTATTTAAAATAACACTAGGTTTTTCTGCTGAATAGAGAGTGGTGTTTTTAGTTTCAATTCTAGTTATATAACCTTTGGTAAGTAAATTATCTAAATTTAAATAGCAGGTTGGTCTTTTAATGCCAGCTTTTTTGGCAATATTTAAAACTGTGTCACTGCCTAAACCTAAAACAGCTAAATAAACCCTACTTTCATTTTGAGAAAGGCCTAAATCAATTAATAATTTTTCCTCTATTTCCATATATTTAAGTATAGCAAATATTTTAAAATGTGTCAATATTTCTGACATCATTAAGCAAATATTTAGATTTTTTGGCTAATATTAAACAATATAACATCAAAAAATGTGTCAGAAATATTGACATAAAATCTATTTAGTGCTATACTATATTATTAAATAAAAATAAAAAAGTACATTTAAATTAAAAAAAATGAATAATATAAAAAAATACAGTTTTTTGTTTTTTTACTATTTTTGCTATAATTACATTAGATTTAAAATTAAAATATAATTTTAAAATTATATTCAAAAACTTATGGAAAATCTATCTAATAGACCACAAGAAATATTAGGCGGAGAACCTACAAATAGTGTAGAGAAGGAGAAAAAGATGCTTAAATATAAAATAGAAATAGACCCCCGAATTAATCAGGGGTATAAAATAAGGTGCGCTTTATTATATTTAAAAGAAGGGGCTTATTTTTTCTTGGCTATTGATAGCGATTCACATTTGCGAATGATTGAAGATCGGCTGGGAGCCGGTCTGTATGTTCTAGAAAAAAGAGGGGAAGTAATTCCTCTTGGTGGTGGTTTTATTAAAAAAACGACCATAGGAGTTATTGAAATTAGTGGCAGGTCATCAGGTCTTGCCGAATATTACGATGAGCATGAGGGGTTGATGGAGATGTATCCCTCCATTAATGGACTGGAGGGATGTTGTTCTGGTGGTATGCCCACCAGCATTCTGAAAGAGATAGCTCCAGAAATTTTGCGCCAAACTGGCGCAAAAGAGTTAGACCTCTCATCTCTTGAAGAAAGAGATGAGATGATGGTAAAAAAAATAGGAGACAGAAAAAATAAATAAGCAATATCCCCGCGGTTGCACTATGCCGCGGGGATTTTATTTTTAATTTAAAATTTTTTTAATATGGACAGGTTTCAAACCTGTCCATACGAATTTAACAAAATTAGAGAACATTGACAGAAAACAGGATTAGCTATAAGCTAAAATAAAATTTAAAACTCAAAATTTTGTGGAGGATTATTATAATGGGAAAAATTTTAATAATAGAGGACGACTTTCCTTTTTTTATTGCTTTGGAGATGAAACTTAAAAACATTGGCTGTTCTATAGAATTAATATATGCAGGAAGTTTAGAAGATGGACAGGAAATGTTTTTAAGATATAAAGACAATTTGCGGGTAATTATTATGGATGCTTGTGTACCGGGTAATACATTAAATTCTTTGCCTCTAATTAGTTTTATTTTAAAAGAACATTTTTTTGGACCAATTATCGCTTGTTCGAGCAGACATAATAAAGAAATGATGGCTAGTGGCTGTACACACCAGTCAGCTAAAGATGAAGAAATTCTTGCTCAAGTAATTGTTAATCTTTTAAAATAAAAGAGAGGGGAGTAGAAATTTTTTAAAATCATTATACAATCTCGGGGAAGAACTCTGAGATTATTTTTTTTGTAATAAAAAAGACAATCATTGTTAAACTGCCTTTTTTAAATAATCATCAGGAGAGGTTTCAGACCTGCTATCAAAAGGACAGCTCCAGAGCTGTCCCTACGAAGCAGATAGAATTAATTTTTTTGGGCCACTGTTAAAATATTTTTACCATTCCACCAGTGTACTTTTTTGCCATCCTTAACATAATAGTTTTCCAAGATTTTTAAATTTGTTTTTTGCAAAAGTTTTTTTAATTCCCCCAAAGTAAAGGCGTGGTAATAAAGAGGGAATTGGTTTTGCCAAAGGGTGATAGTGTCAAAAGTGTCCAGTGTCAGAGTTTCAAACGTCGTGGAATGTCTTGTAAAAAGTTTGTTACGCCAAAAAGATTTTTTAGAACGCAGTTGCCAGAGATTCCAGTTGGTCATAATTAAAATTCCATTTGGTTTTAAAATTCTTTTAATTTCTAATAATGTTCTTTCTTGTAATTCTTTTCCGGCAATATGATTAAAACTGGCGATCATAAAAATACAATCAAAAGAATTATCAGAAAAGTTTTTTAAATCCAAAATGTTTTGGTGAATAAAGGAAATAATTTGAGATCCCCTGCCTACCGGCAGGCAGGCTCGACTAATTGCTCGGGATGAGAGGATAGAAGCTTTTTTAATTAACTCTAGGCAACTATCCACTCCAGTATAATCAAAATTTTCTAAATATTTTTTTAAAGAAATTAAAAGTCGGCCATTACCACAACCTAAATCTAAAATTTTAATATTATTTTTCAAATATTTTTCAATTGCTAAATCCAATTCTCCCCAAGAAAAATTTCGCGTTTCAGAAAAACTGGAGGCGATTTTTTGGTAAGACTCTTCAGTGATTCTCATTAAATTTTCGGCTGTTTGTTGATTCATAAAACAAATTTAACACACTTGTTAAAAAACATAAAGGGCTTGATATAAATTAATAAGCGTGATATTTTAAACATAAATAAAGCACATACTTTTTGGGAGGTAGTATGAAGGTAGAAGATTTAGTGGTGTTGTCCTATGCAGACAACGAGTGCTATACCAACGTGAGACCCTTGGCGGATTTTGTTAACGAAATCAGGGTTTCTTTGGATGATGGTGGTATTAATGGAATGTGGGCATGGATGCATTTTTTAACACCCATTGGAAGAGCAAGGGCTCATTTTCAAGGCCCGTATCGACCAAAGGGTGGTGTGATCGGTGTGTTTGACAGGAGTAGCATCGATCATTTGAATGCGATGATCCATGCTGCACGGGAGTTTGTGGAAGAGTCTTCCGTATTAGATGATTAACAAGAGTGTGTTTTTGGAGCGGAGGAAAAACTTCCGCTCAATTTTTTTAAAAAATTATTTTTATTGTCATTCCGACCGACATGCATGGTCACTAGGAGTGGAGGAATCTAAAAAAAAATAAAATACAGATCCCTCCACTCTGTCCCGTATCCTCGGGACTGCGGTCGGGATGACAAATACAGATTATGCTATCAAATTATAATAAAAATATTAAAAAAATATTTATTAAACTTCCGCAAAATGAAGCTGAGTTGGCTGTGCTTAAAAGAAAATTTTCTAGACAAAATAAAGTTAATCTTTTGACTAATGCCGAACTGCTTAAACAATATCGTGAATTAGTAAAAAATAAAAAAATAAAAGTTAATAAAAATTTGGAGCAACTTTTTAAAAAACGCCACATTCGCACCAGTTCTGGAGTAGCGCCAGTGGCTGTTTTAATTAAACCTTACAAATGTCCGGGAAATTGTTTGTATTGTCCATCAGAAAAAAACATGCCCAAAAGTTATCTTTCCAACGAGCCAGCAGTTATGCGCGCTGTTCTTTGTCAGTTTGATCCATACAAACAAGTGGCTTTGCGTATTAAAGCTTTGGAAAACAATGGTCATGACACAGATAAAATAGAATTAATTATTATGGGTGGCACTTGGGATTATATGCCAGCCAAATATCGGTTATGGTTTATTTATAATTGTTTTTTAGCGGCTAATAATTCTAAAAAAACCACACCGGCAAAACTAATTAGCAAAACATCGTGGGCTGATCTATATAAAGAGCAGAAAAAAAATGAAACTGCTAAACACCGAATTGTGGGTTTAACTTTAGAAACTCGGCCAGACTATATTACAGAAAAATCTGTTTTGGAAATGCGTGAACTTGGTTGCACACGAGTAGAATTAGGAGTGCAACATATTGATGATAAAATATTAAAATTAAATCAGCGTGGCGCCAACAACGCTGACACAATTCGTGCCACTAAAATTTTGCGCAATTGGGGTTTTAAAATTACCTATCATTTAATGCTTAATTTGCTGGGTTCTAATCCTCAAAAAGATTTTAAAATGTTTGAAAAAATATTTTCTGATCAAAACTATCAACCTGATCAAATAAAAATTTATCCTTGTGTGGTGAATGAACACGCCGAATTATATAAATGGTGGCAAGCTGGAAAATACAAACCTTATAGCACCAAACAACTAACCGAACTTTTAATAAAAATTAAAAAAGATATTCCTCGTTACGTAAGAATAATTAGAGTTATTAGAGATATTCCAGAAGAATCAATTGCCGCCGGCAATAAGATTACTAATTTAAGAGATTTATTAAAAGCCAGTTGTAAATGCATTCGTTGTCGAGAGGTGGGGCACATTGATAAATGTCTAATTTCTAATAACAAATGTCTAGAAAATAACAATAAAAAACAAATAAAATTATTTATAGAAAAATATTTGGCGAGTGGTGGTACAGAATATTTTTTAAGTCTTGAATCAAAAGACAGAGAAATTCTTTACGCGTTTTGCAGATTGCGTTTATTAAAAAACAGGCGTTTATCCGCCGAAGCGTTAATTAGACCATTTGGAACGCAGGCGGATAAAATCGCGATTATCCGCGAATTGCACTCCTATGGACAACTGACCCCAATTGGTAGTAAAATAAAATCATCTAGTCAGCATAAAGGCTTGGGCAAAAAACTTTTAATTAAAGCAGAGAAAATTGCCAAGAAAGATGGTTTTCAAGAAATAGCTGTCATTGCCGGCATTGGTGTGCGCGAATATTACAAAAAACTTGGCTATACAGAATTACAAAAAACATATTTAGTTAAAAAGTTAAAATAAATTTATGTCAGAGCAAATAAAACCAAATTCAATTAATGATGTTAAGCCGGGCGAGATTGGTATTTTTCAAACCATGATTGCTTCTGGTCCTGTTATTGTACAACAACGTGATGGAGTTTTAAAAACTCTTTTGGTTAAGCACGGTGACAAACCAGTTGCAGAATTAAAATGGAAATTTTGTGGTGGTAAGTTGATCAAGAATTCTGGTTTAGAAGAAAATGCCATTCGAGAAGCCAAGGAAGCAATTGGTGTAGAAGTTAAAATTATCGGACCTTTGGGTGATATAATCTTGTGGCAAGAAACTCCAGAATCTGGCACTGAAAAACCCGAAGTTATTTTGTTGATTCATTATTATGCAGAAATAGACCAAGAGCCAACAGCTGGAGAAGAAATAAAAGCCATGGACTGGTTTGCTATTGATAATTTACCAATTGATTGTGCGCCAAACGTAGCGCCAATTATTGAGACTTATAAAAAAATGTATCAAAATTAGTCTTCTTTTTAAAAATTAAGCCCCGCTATTGGTGGGGCTTTTCTCTTGAAATAATTTTTATTTATGATAGACTAAATTTAGTCTTATTTATAATTAAATTCAAAATCTTGTGGATCAATTAAACACAATTTTTAGCAATCAACCTTTGTTATTATTAATCTTGGCTTGGAGTTTGGCATGGAAAGGCTTGGCTCTTTGGCGTGCTTCCCAAAGAAATGAAAAAGGTTGGTTTATTGTTTTTTTAGTCGTTAATTTACTCGGCCTGCCAGAAATTATTTATTTATTGGTGACTAACGGAAAATGTTATGGCAAAGAAGATTGTTGCTGTGATAAAAAATAATTTTGTC
>DCVE01000014.1:163733-185933 GCA_002328025.1 Patescibacteria group bacterium UBA2196 | reverse complement strand
GTTCGAATCCCTGTCCCGCAGAAAGTAAAAATTTTTAATATAATAATTAACTTTGATTTTATGGACAAAAACAATTTTATGGAAAATGATTTCATGGACAACAATGCAACATCAACAGAGTCAACCGAAACAACAAAGGTGACAGAAACTTTTGAAGTTTCAGAAAAAGAACCCGAGGCTGATAAAAAAGTCATAAAAATTAATCGCAAGGCTGTGGTGATTGCGGTGATTATTATTGCTGTTTTGGTGTTAGCGTATTTTTTGAGAGGTTTATTTATTGCGGCCACAGTCAATGGCAGTCCAATTGGCCGTTTATCAGTCATTCAAAAATTAGAAAAAGCATCAGGTAAAAATTTAGTTGATTCAATAATTAGTACCAAATTGGTGAATGCTGAAGCCGTGGCAAAAAATATAACCGTCAGTAATGAAGAAATTGACGCGCAAATAAAAACAATTGAAGCTCAAGTTACAGCCCAGGGCGGGACTTTGGACGCGGCCTTGGCCCTGCAGGGTATGAGCAGAGATGATTTAAAAGAGCAGATTGTTTTTCAAAAACAGGTGGAAAAATTAGTGGCCGACAAGGTGGTGGTGACTGACGAAGAAGTGGCCCAATACATTACAGATAATAAAATTACCGTTCCGGCCGGACAAGAAGCAGTGGCTAATGCACAAATAAAAAACGAACTTAGCAATCAAAAATTAAACATGGCTGCCGAAGCATTAATCACCACGCTAAAAGCGCAAGCCAAAATTAAATATTTTGTAAAGTATTAATTTAAATTAGGAGTGCAAAAAAAGAGATGCTTTTGGGCGTCTCTTTTTATTTATAAATATGTTATAATTAAAAATGATAAAATTTTAAATTATCCACTAAGTTTTTTTGTGGATTATAAAAACAAAAAATATGCTTGCTATTATTAAGACTAGTTGGAGTGTTAGAATTAAAAAAATAGTTATCATGTTTTCTTTGGCCGCGATTTTTTTTAGCGGTTTTTTTGTGGGTTATATTGCGCCAGCTAAAGCATGGGCTCAAATTCCTGGTTCAATTTCCATTGAAGGCGTGGTGGTTGATGAGATGACACAAAATTCCATTTCTGGCGTTAAGGTAAGTTTTGTGTATCGCGATTCCATAGAGATGTATATATGGTGTAATGAAGACACGGGTGTTTGTGTAAACTATTGCACCGAACCATCGTATCAAGAAGGTAATTTTTGCTACACTGTGGCCCAAGAAATTATCACGGATGCCAATGGTTATTATATTTTTGAAGATTTAAGTTTTTGCGATTTGAATCCATTGCGAAATTGGTGGGGCGATTTGGAATTCAGTGCGGATAATTATAATAAAAAAGTAATTGTCAACATTGATGAAGCGTGCGGACAAATTGTTACGCAAAATATACAACTGACCCCCAAAGAGCCTGATCCGGTGATTTTAATTCCTGGAATTTTGGGCAGTTGGCAAAGAGAAGTGTGTGAAATTAATCCTCTAACAAATTTGTTTGGTTGTAAGTTGAAATATGTGCCAGATCCAATTTTAAACACCTATGACAGTTTATGGCAAGCTTTAATTAATGCTGGTTATCAAAAAAATGTCGATTTATTCGCTTTTGGTTATAATTGGCGTTTGGACAATAATGTTACGGCTGGGTTTTTAAAACAAAAAATAGCTGAGGTTAAGCAAATTACTGGTAAAAGCAAAGTGGATTTAGTGGTACATTCTATGGGCGGTTTGGTGGCACGTGCTTATATTCAAAGCTTTGATTATGCTGATGATGTGGATCAATTAATTTTTCTTGGTACACCGCAGTTGGGTTCGCCAGAAGCTTATGAAAAATATGAAGCATTATTGAGTGGTTATACTGATGTAATAAATTATGTCAGAGAAAAAGTTGTGGCTGTGGGTCAGCTTTTGCCAAGTTATGATTATCTAAAAAAGAAAGAGGGCGAAAATTGGATTTTTAGAACTTATCCAACTGAAAATTATGTGCAAAATACTTTTTTGGAAAATTTAAATTTAGCTGAAAATGTAAGTCTGTTAAAACAAAGAGTACGGCTTACCAACATTGTGAGTGATTATAAAACAAATGGCACCATTACTGCGATTAGAACTGTGGCTGACCCGGACACCACTGATAATAAATGGCTGCATGGCTATCCGGAAAATTATGACAATACTGCCACCGATCAAGGTTTGGAATATGGGACGGGCGATGGCACTGTGCCAATGATTAGTGCGGATGGATTGCCGGACGTAACTAAAGTTTTATGCGAAGGTGGTCCACTGCACAGCGCCATGCCCACAGAATGCCAACGCCACGTGATTCAGGCTTTAACTGGCAAATGGCCAGCTGAATTTTTTAGGGCCAACATTGTCCAAAAAATGCTTTTAATTTATGTGCATTCGCCAGTTAAGTTTCAAGTGGTTGATCAAAACGGACAGGTGACGGGCACTAATTTTACTAATAGTAATGGCTTGGAAGGGATTCCCGAGTCTTTATTTGATCAGGAAAATGGTTTTGTGTTTATTAAAAATCCAATAAATGGTGAATATAAAATTAATGTGTTGGGTATAGATGGTGGTGGAATTTATGGTTTGTCAGTGGATACAGTGGATAACTCGGGTGGACAACAGAGTTTGGCGCACGGCACAATTATTGCCGGTGAAATTCAAAATTATAAAATTAATTATGATAATACCTTAAGCGCGCCAGTCGTTATTGAAGCGGTTAAGACAAAAATTTCTATTGATGATATGATTAATGACGTTAAGAATGTGGCAGCCCAGAATGGTTTTAAACAGAAAAATTTGGATAAAATTTTAATCACCCAACTTAATTTAGCCAAAAGATGGGAAGGCAGGTTGGCCGCGGCCACTAAGGATTGGCAAAAGAAAATTTATCAACATTTAATTTTAACTGATATACGAGTGGCAGAAAATTTATTAAAGGTGTGGTTTAAGACTAAAAAAATAGATCAGGTTTCTTATGATATTTTAATTAAAGATTTTAATCTTTATATTCAACAATATAAATAATTTATGAATAAATTTAAAAAACCAATACCCATTGTTTTGCAAGCCATTTATATTTACGTTGGTTCTATGGCATTAAGTTTGATTTTTAGTGGTTTAATGGGTAAACTATACCGATATATAGAAGGACCGTATCTTGGAAGATCAATTGGTGTTTTATCTGATATGCGAATGGATACTTTTATTGGTGGTTTTTTATATGCTTATTTATTATTTCTTGGTTTATTTGTTGGTCTGTATATAAAAAATAAGTTTTTGTTAACTTGGTTAATTGGTTTTTTATTGGTTGGTTGGATTTCGTTTGGAGGATGGAAATATTTTTTATTTGCGATTGCCGTCTCTTTTGTTGCTTTTTTCCTAGGCAAACTAATCTCGCTGGTGTATAAGAAGATAAAAAAATAAAAATTTACTAAACGTATTTTTATATCAAAAGCCCACTTAAATAGTGGGTTTTTGTTTTTAAGCTGCGGGTTTGTCAAGGTTTTTAATTTGCTTTAAAGAGCTAAAAGTGAGAAAATTAATAAATAAGAAATATTTTTTTATGCTGGAAAGACTTTCTCAAACAGAAATAAAATTTTTTAAAAAATTTAATACACCGGCAAAAATGCAAGATTTTTTGGATACCTTAAAAATAAATTTTGAAGAAGACGGTGATACCTATTTATCGCCACGCGTGGTTTTAGAAAAAGGGATTTGTCACTGCGCGGAAGGAGCAATTTTGGCCGCGCTGATGTTGCGCGTGAATGGTTTTCCGCCTTTGGTGGTTGATTTGACGGCTGACAAAAAGTACGACGTTGATCATGTGGTGGCTGTTTTTCAAGTGGCTGGCCAATGGGGAGCGATTTCTAAAACTAATCATGCAGTTTTACGTTATCGCGAGCCGCTTTACAATTCGGTTCGTGAGTTGAGCATGAGTTTTTTTCATGAATACCTAGATGATTTTGGCAGAAAAAACTTAAGAAGTTTTTCTTTGCCAGTTAATCTAAAAAGATTTGATAAAATGGGTTGGATGACAACCAGAGAAGAAATTGACTATATTCCTGAATATTTGGATGGAGTTAAACATTTTTCCATTTTAAATAAAAAACAGGTTAGAAATTTAAGACCAGCTGGTGCAATTGAAATTAAGGCCAGCCAGATTATTGAATGGCAAAGCCAAATTAAAAAATAAACGTTTTTTATGGAAGAGATTAAAATTGATAAAATAATTCGTTCGCGCAGAAAAACTATTGCCTTGGTGGTGTCAGAGAATGCCGCGCTGATTGTGCGTGCGCCAATGGCTGTTACTTTGGAATATATTCAAAATTTAGTTTTTAAAAAAAGACTGTGGATTAATAAAAAGCAACAGTGGGTTTTACGGCAAGGTAGATTTATTAGAAATAAAGAATTTGTAGACGGAGAAGAATTTCTTTATTTTGGTCAACTTTATAAATTAAAAATTTGGACTGGAGAAAATATTGTGTTAACGGATGTTTTAAATTTTCCAACCAAATACTTAAAAGCGGCCAAACCCAGAATGATGATGTGGTATAAACACAAGGCTTTAGAAATAATTAGACAAAGAGTTTTATTTTACAGTCAGCTGACGGGTTGGAAATTTAGATCAATAAAAGTCACGGGGGCGGTTAAACGTTGGGGTTCGTGCGGGCCAATGGGTTCAATTAATTTTAGTTGGCGGTTGGCCATGGCACCTTTGGCTGTAATTGATTATGTGGTTTTACATGAGTTGACACATGTAGTGGAAAAAAATCATGCGGCAAAATTTTGGCAGCAAGTTAAAAAGTTTATGCCAGATTATAAAATACGGCAAAAATGGTTAAAAGAAAATGGAAAGTTTTTGAATTTATAAAATTGCATTAAGGCTATAAACAATGTGTAAAAATAGTGTTATAATTTATTATTATGAAGACAAAAAATATCTTTAAGGTTTTAACAGTAGGTGGGGCAGTCCAAGACGTTGTTTTGCATTCAGATGAGGGCGTGTTGATTGATAATGCCAAAAATGACTTAACCAAACAAAAATTGGTTGGTTTTGAATATGGGGCCAAAATTAATGTAAAAGATGTCGCAATTACTTTTGGTGGCGGAGCAGCCAACAGCGCGGTTTGTTTGGCGCGGTTGCAAGCGATGGTTACGATTTTAGCTGCGGTGGGCGATGATCAAATAGGAAAAAATATAGTTGCTAATTTAAAGCGTGAAAAAATTAACACAAGATTTATTTCAACGTCTAAACAGACAAGTGGTTTTTCTGTTCTAATAACTTATGGTAAAAAAAGACAAGATCATGTTTTGTTCACTCATCGTGGAGCTAATGAGGATTTAAAGGTTAAACTGGAACAAGTCCAAAACTTGAAACATAATTGGATTTATTTGGCTGCGTTGTCAGGTGAAAATTGGGAGAGAATTTTATATAACGTTTTTGCTGGAGAAAAAAAACACGTTGCACGAGTGGCCTGGAATCCGGGTAATTTGCAACTGGCAAGTGGTTTAGAAAAAATAAAAAATTATTTGAAGATCGTTGATATTTTAATTCTTAATAAAGATGAAGCTATCCAGCTTTTGGGAGTCAATAAGATAATCAATACAAATCCCAGAAAACTTTTAATGGGTTTACGTAATTATTGCTCGGGGTTGATTGTTTTGACGGCTGGTGAACTGGGGGCCTACGCTTTGGCGGACAAACAGCTGTTTTATCAGCCAGTGATAAGTTTGCGAAAAAAAGATACGGTGGGGGTGGGTGACGCTTTTGGCGCTACCTTTGTTTGGGCTTTTAATTTTTTTGGGCAGGATGTACAAAAAGCCTTGTTGGTGGCCAGTTTAAATGCGGCTGCGGTTATTAATCAACCCGGAGCTCAAGCTGGTTTGTTACAGCAAGGAGAATTATTGACGCTTTTAAAAGAGTATTAATAAGTGATGGAATAATATTTTTAATAAAATCCTGAAAAATAGGGGTTTTTTATTTTTTAATTATTTTTTAATTATTTTTTAATTTATTTTTTTGTCTTTTTTATAGTATAATATAAGCATAATTAGGTTTGGTGGATAACTTTATTAAATTAAAATATAAAAAGTGGAAACGCAAGAAATAAATATAAAAAAAAGTAGAGGTCGACCGAAAAAAGTTTTAACTCCGCAGGAAATGACGGCTTTGTTGAATAAACCAAAACTATCCCGTGGTCGTCCGCATAAAATTTTAAGTGCGGAAGAAATTTTAGCTTTGCAGAGCCTGGTTAAACGTCCGCGTGGCCGACCCAAAAAAGAGATTGTGACTGAAACTGCGAGTATTCAAGAAGTAAGGCAACGTGGTCGTCCACACAAGGTTTTGACACCCCAAGAAGAGTGGGTATTTAAATACGCGCCAAGAAAGGAAAGTCGCGGTCGACCACAGAAAAATCACGTTTTATCAATGGCTTTGCCACAATTTTTAACGACAAACACCAATAATGAAAATTATGTAGCGGTTAATTTACCAGTTGCGCAGATGGTGCCAACTTTAGCTAAAGCGACAAGCGAGGTGGAGGAGAAAAATATTATGCCAGTTTTGGAAGATATAGATTTAGAATTAGTTGATGTGGGACTTGCTGTTGTTAAAGATGAACAACCAATAAATCAAGAACAGGGAATAATAATGGAGGAAGAAAAAAAAGTACCTATTTTATCGTGGCAAGAATTGAAAGAAAAAATTGCTTTACCAGAATTTAATGAAAATTATATTTTTCCGTGGAGTGAAGAAGATGATAATACTCTGAAAACAGTTGCAAAAAACGAACCAATTGTTGCCAATCCACTAAGCGGTTTGCGTAAAGTGTTGGTGCGCGATGCTCAGGAACCATCAGCTTATGTTTTGGACTTGAAGAAAAATTTGCCTAAAATTGACACAACTGTTAGTACAGAAATCAGACCAGGTGAGGTGGAGTATTTATGGGATAGTCAGGCTAAAATTAAGTCCCAACCTAACATTGCGGGTGTTTTAAACTTTGAATTACCGGATGACATAATGACAGATATACACATGAAAGAATTTAAAGACATTGGTCGGAACTATAGAAAAGAGAGAGACCTCAAAGTAGATTTTGTAAATGATTTTTTAAATTCAACTCAAGGTCCTGTTGTAAAAAACATGGCTGCTTATGACATAAAAAACAGGGCTGGTTTTTTTGATACGATTTTAATAATTTTTGGAAAATTACTTTATAAAATTTGGCGTATTTTAACTGCGCCGTTTAGATTTTTAGATTTTGCGGTGGATAGTATTTTAAAAGGAATTTGGTTGGTTGTGAAATTTATTTTTGTACAAACGATAAAGTTATTGCGGTTAAATTTGTTTTATGTTACAAAAGCATGCAACTATTTAATTGATTCGGTTAGCCTTATTTTTAGAAATCGTAACACTGTTCATCAACCAGCCACCAATGTTGATGTGCCTGAAATTGTGGTCAGAACAACTAAATTTAATTTCAAACCAATTTTAAGTTTTCTAGTCCTAGCTGTTATGGTGGTGGTGCCATTTGGCGCTTGGCATCTGTATCAAGAAGGCAAGACAGTACGAGGCAGTGTTTTGGGTGCATCTTTACAAGGAGTTGATTATTTTAAAAATGCTGCCCAAACCCTGTCTCAACAGGATATGGCCCAGGCTTTACAACAGTTTAAAAAAGCTGAGACTTCTTTTAAATTGGCACAAACCGAAATTGAGGGTTTGGGCGTCTTAAATAGTTGGTTAGTTAATTTGGTGCCGCAAATAAAAAACGGTGGAAATTTATTACGAGCAGGTGAATTGGCAGCCGGAATTGGTCAGGAGTTGACGCGCGGTCTGACTATTTTTAATAAGACAGATGTTAATATCAGTCTAGCCACTGAAATTTGTGATTCATTGCCCGATGATACGGAAAAATGTATAAAAATAAATGATTTAGATTTAACCAGTCGTATTAATTATTTTAAAAATATTTTAGATGGAGAAGAAGTTAATTTTAATGAATTAACAGAAATTTTAACTAATACAGATGTTAAAGAATTACCGCAAGATAAACAAGCGGAAATGTTGGTAGTTCAAGACAACGTGGACATAATTAAAAAAGGTTATGATGATCTGCGCCAGCTGTTGGGATTTTCTTTAAATTTTTTGGGTGCCGAAGAAACCAAACGGTATTTAGTAATTTTTCAAAATTCAAATGAATTACGGCCGACAGGCGGTTTTATGGGATCGTTTGCGGTGGTTGATATTGCGCGCGGTAAGGTCAAAAAAATTGATGTGCCGGGTGGCGGATTATATGATTTAAAGGGTTCCAGCCAAACCAATGTGGCAGCACCCAAACCGTTGCAACTTTTTTCACCGGCCTGGCAAATTTGGAATGCTAATTGGTTTCCAGACTGGCCGACTTCGGCCGCAAAAATAGTTTGGTTTTATGAAAATAATGCTGGTGGTTCCAGCGTGGATGGTGTTATTTCTCTAACTCAAGATGTGGTGACTGAGTTGTTAAAAAATACTGGGCCACTGGAGATGAAAGATTATAACAAAACTTTGACAGCGGATAATTTTACTCAAGAGGTGCAAGCGGCGGTTGAAATTGAATATGACAAAGAGGAAAATAAACCTAAACAAATTATTGCCGATATGACGCCAATTTTATTGCAACGTTTGATTAGCGCTGATGGCCAGGATTATTTTAAGAATATTTTATCTTTAAGCCAGGCTTTGACAGAAAAAAAGGTTTTATTATATTTTGTCGATCCGGCTGAACAGGCGGTAGTAGATCGATTTAATTGGAGTGGTCGTTTACAAGAGATAACTCCAGAGCAAGATTATTTGATGATTGTGCATACTAATATTTCTGGCGGTAAAGCTGATGGAGTAATAAAAAATCAAATTAAACATACGGCTGAAGTGCAAGCGGACGGTTCAGTTATAGATACAATTTCTTTAACACGCAACCACCAAGGTTCGCCAGAGAAAACGTTTGAGAAGGATAATAATGTCGATTATGTACGTTTTTATGTGCCCAAAGGTGCAAAGTTTATTTCGGCCAGTGGTTTTAATTTTAATCCTGATTATTTATTTATTGCTACGGCAGACAAACTATTGCCCGATAAAACTTTGGCCGAGGTAGAAAAAGATGTTTCCATTGATGAAGATTCGTATACGCGTATTAGCCAGGAGTTTGGTAAGACAGTTTTTGGAAATTGGATACAGGTGGCACCAGGACAAAGCCGTGTGGTAGAAATAAAATATCGTTTACCATTTAAAATAGCATCTGAAAATAAACAAAGTCGGATTGCTAGTTGGGTGAATGCAATTTTGAAGCAAAAAAATCAATATAAATATACTTTTCTGGTAGATAAACAGTTGGGAATGGGTGGCATTGATTTTAATAGCCAATTGATTTTGCCGAATGATTTTTCCATTCAGGACACCACGGCAAGCGGTGAAGTAAGGGTTGATAATCAGCAAGTTATTTTTTCAACTAATTTGACAACCGATGGCTATTATGGAGTGGTAGTAGAAAAATAGGCGTGTAATATTTGTTTTATATTAGCCAATCTATTAACTTATCCACTTTTGTCTATTGACAAAAATTTCTTTATATGTTATACTCTCTTTAGTCGAAGAAGAGAGAAATAAAGATGGCAGAAAATCTCTTTTCTTCGTTTTCAAGTGAAAAGAGATTTTTTGTTTTTTGAACCTGTAAATTTGAAGACTTTTTGTTTGGTATTGTTCCTTGTGGATGACATTAAACACAGTCTTCATATTTGTAGGTTTAAAATAATCGCAGATATGGAGATTAGTTTGCAATCTTGAAAAGGAAGAATTTGGCTTCGGCTCGATTCACTCCTTTTTTGGATTGTTTGTAAATCATTCTAATTTATTAGAAAAAGGTTTACTCCTTTAAACCATGCTCCTAATTTTAGGAATTAATTTTCATGGTTATATTTAGTGCGACTTCTCTAGACGCACTAAGCTAATCTCCAGTTCTGCGGATGTTTTATAATCAATTAATTTATCAAAGATCGGACAAGACGTTAGTGTTTTGTCTGGTTTTATGGTATACTACAAAATATCCATGGTGGATATTTTGGTTTTAAAGGTGTTGGTTAAAAACGAGTTTAGGATTAAATCAAATTACTGGTACTTTGCTAGCAATAGCGAACGCCAAATTTGAACAATTCAAAATCTCTCTTCTCAAAATTTTCATTTTAATCCCAAACCTTGGAAGGTTCCTCAGGGAACCAGCCAACACCTTTAAGACCAGAATACAAAAACCCTATTTTTAATTTAAAAGCGGGGTTTTTATTTTTGTAATTTTATGTTTTTTCTGGTAGAATAAGAACATGAATAATATTAGAAATTTTTGTATTATTGCCCACATTGATCACGGTAAGTCAACTTTGGCTGACCGTTTTTTGGAAGTGACCAAAACAGTGGAAAAAAGAAAAATGAAAGAGCAGCTTTTGGATCAAATGGATTTGGAACGAGAGCGTGGTATTACCATAAAATTACAACCAGTTAGAATGGATTACCAACTTAATACAAAAGAAGAAAAATATATTTTAAATTTGATTGATACGCCCGGCCATGTAGACTTTGCTTATGAAGTTTCGCGTTCACTGGCAGCGGTGGAGGGCGCCATTTTGTTGGTGGATGCCGTGCAGGGTGTGCAAGCACAGACATTAGCTAATTATCATCTGGCAGTCGAACAAGGTTTAAAAATTATCCCGGTGATAAATAAAATTGATTTGCCCAATGCCAGAGTTAAAGAAGTGGAAGAAGAATTGAAAGAAATTTTAGTGGAAAGTTTGGAAGACAATTTTCAAATACTGTATGCTTCAGGTAAAACAGGTGTGGGAGTGGATAAAATTTTAGAGGAAATTGTCTTAAAAGTTCCGATGCCTAGTGGCGAAATTGATAAACCAACTCAGGCATTAATTTTTGACTCGGTCTATGACGACTATCGTGGTGTGGTGGCTTATGTGCGTTTGGTGAATGGTGAAGTAAAAAAGGGTGATAAAATTTATTTAATTGGTACTAAAACAGACAGTGAAGTTTTGGAGGTGGGTTATTTTAAACCCCAGATGATAAAAAGTGAACTACTGAAAGCAGGTGAAATTGGTTATATTGTTACAGGGTTTAAAGATTTATCTTCATGTAAGGTTGGCGACACAATTATAAAAAATGTAGATAAAGCGCGGGCTGCGGATTTACATTTAGTTGGTTATAAAGAAGTTAAGCCTATGGTGTTTGCTGGTTTATTTTGCAAAGAAGGTGTGGAATTAGAGGATTTGCGCGAGGGTTTGGAAAAAGTGCGCTTAACTGATGCCTCGCTTTATTTTGAACCAGAAAACTCACCGGCTTTGGGCCCTGGTTTTCGTTGTGGTTTTTTGGGCTTGTTGCATTTGGAGATTATTCAGGAGCGTTTAAGACGCGAACATCAATTGGACTTGATGGTGACTGTGCCAAGCGTGGCATACAAATTAATAGAAAAAAATAAAGAACGCATTATTCGTTCGCCACAAGAGTTGCCAAATAATTTAAACAGCATTGTGGTGGAAGAACCGTGGGTAAAAATAGATGTCATTACACCAAAAGAATTTTTGGGCGGCATTATGAAATTGGTGGCAGATAAACGCGGCCAGCACACAGAAACCAACTATCTTTCAGAAACAAGAATTAATTTGCATTATGAATTACCGCTTTCCGCCTTACTAACTGATTTTTATGATAAATTAAAAAGTGTATCTTCGGGTTATGCGTCATTAAATTATGAATTAGTGGGTTATCGTCCGTGTGCAGTGGAAAGATTGGACATTGTGGTGGCGGATGAGATGGTGGATTCTTTGGCAACCATTGTTTATCGCGATGCGGCTTATGAGGTGGGTCGTAAAATTGTGGATGCCCTAAAAGACACCTTGCCACGTCAAATGTTTGAAATTAGAATTCAGGCGGTTTTGGGCTACCAAGACATTGGTCATCAAAAGGGTGGCAAGGTTATTGCTTCAGCGCGTGTGGCGCCGTATCGTAAAGATGTGGTTGGTTATTTGTATGGTGGTGATGTGTCAAGAAAAATAAAGCTTTTAGAAAAACAGAAAAAAGGTAAGAAAAAAATGTTGGCCTTGGGACACGGCAAGGTGGATATACCGTCCGAAGCCTATTTAGCAGTTTTAAAAAGATAAATAAGATTTAAAAAATAAAAATATGAAAAGAAAAAAAGTTGTAAAAGTTTTTTGGACAATTTTATCTTTTTTTATTATTTTTAGCATGGTAGCTTGGATGCTGGTTTAGTTTTTATGTTATAATAAAAGCATGCAAAAGCAAACTCCAAAATTTTTATCTTTTTTTTATTCGCGTTGGTTTATTATTTTAAGTTTGGTTTTTATTGTGTTGTTATTGTTGTCATATAATCGGGAAATACAAAGGCAAAAAAAAATTAATGAAAAAATTTTAGAATTGAGAAACGAGGCTCTAACACTTGAGCGGTCAAATTTTAAATTAGCGCGCATGTTGAATTATGTGCAAAGTGAAGAATTTGTAGAATTGGAGGCCAGAAAAAATTTAAATTATAAAAAGCCGGGTGAAAAGGTGATTGTCATTACAGAGAGCGATGTCAATAATGGCGATATAAAAAAAGTTGAGAATTTATCTAACTTTGAGAAATGGTTGCATTATTTTTTTATTGAATAGTTTTATTGGCGGGTATCATCCCCGTAAAATCAGATTATTGACCACGGGGCAGGATAGTGGTAGTACGCGACCATACCCCGCCATGCTTCGTCTGTGCGAGTGTAGTATAATGGTAGTACGCGACCTTCCCAAGGTTGAGGCGTGGGTTCGATTCCCATCATTCGCTTAGACGAAGATTGGCGGGCAGGCAAGGATAAGATACGGGTTCGATTCCCGTTATTCACTTATTAATAATTTGAGCCGACTTAGCTCCCCGTAAAGACGGATTACCGTCAACGGGGCAAAGAGCAATTGGTAGAGCAATGGTATCGCTCGCCTGCCAAAGCCAGAGCCCCTTTAGCTCAATTGGTAGAGCAATGGTATCGTAAACCATAGGTTGTCGGTTCGATTCCGACAGGGGGCTGTGGCGATGGCGGGTAGGTAAACCATAGGTTGTCGGTTTCCGCCAGATGCGGACAGGCGTTTCCGACAGTCGGTTTTTTAAAAAAATATCATTATGTTAAAAAATAAATTATTTATAATTTTGTTCGTATTAGTTTGTGGTTTTTGTTTTTGTCTACCCAATGGGGCAGAGGGGATAGCTACTAGTACACCAACTTTAACCGCAGAAAATATTATTTTGCCAGAAGTTTCAATTGTTCAACCATGGGCGAATTTTGAATCAAATTATGTGATTGATAAGAGTGTTAGTCAGGATTATTATTTAAAAAATGATTTAAATAATTTTTCTGTGCATGTAAAAATTGGTACCACAAAACAGAATTTAAACATTGTTTTGCGTGAGCTTAATTCTAGTTGGTTCCCATCTGGAGTGACAGTTGACGAAAATTGGACGCCGAATAATTTGGAAAGAATTTCTTTGGTCTATGAATATGATTTTACGGTTGATGGTGGTGTACGGGCTTTTAGCGCGCCAATTGCATTGAATCTTAAAACAGAGCCACTTTTGGATAGCGCGGGTAGCACTGATATGCGACATAAAATTTGGCATTTTTGGGATAAAAATAAAAATGTTTGGCGGCCTTTGCGCAGCGTGGCAGACTTGAATCACAATATAACCGGTGCGCGCACCTATCAACCTTATGGCGTTGTAGCGCTTTTTATTGCTAAGGTAGAATATGAAGCGTGGGCTTCGTGGTATGGTGATAGTTTAACACCCAGCTCAAAATATAACGGCGCCTCAAATATGTATAAAATTGGAACAAAAGTAAAGGTTTGTCGTTTAGATAATTTAAATAAATGTGTTAAAATTAAAATAGTTTCTACTGGCCCATATGTTGATAACAGAATTGTTGATTTAACAAAAACCGCTTTTCGAATGATTGGTAATCCGGGCGGTGGTATAGTGGGTGTCAGAGTCATACCAATAAACTAAAAATATGAAATTTATTATTATTCCTTTGTTAGTTTGGTTTTTTAGTCAATAAGATTTTTTAAAAGCATGATTTATTTTAAAAATATAAACAAAAAATATCCACCCGATACTTTGGCCTTGAATGATGTTAATTTACATATTAAACCAGGTGAATTTGTCTCAATTGTTGGGCAGTCTGGAACTGGTAAAACAACTTTAATCAAACTTTTGATTGCTGAAGAAAAACCAACCAAAGGTAAAATAATTGTTGGCGGTTGGGATATTACTGATATTCCCGGTCGACATGTACCAATTTTAAGACGACAAATTGGCGTGGTTTTTCAGGATTATAAACTTTTACCCAAAAAAACTGTCATGGAAAACGTGGCTTTTGCTTTACAGGTGGCGGGTGAAACCAATGTAAAAATTGAAAAGATTGTGCCGCAAGTGTTAAAAATTGTTGGTTTGGAAGAAAAAGGCAAACGTTTTCCAGAGCAACTTTCGGGTGGAGAACAACAGCGCGTATCAATTGCGCGTTCTTTGGTGCATCGGCCAAAAATTTTAGTTGCTGATGAACCAACTGGTAACTTGGATTCCATAAATACACGCGAAATAATTGATTTATTACAAAAAATTAACGAATTGGGTACCACCATACTTTTGGTCACGCATAACCGTGAAGTGGTAAATGCGCTCAGAAAACGCGTCATCACTCTTGAGGCTGGCGCGGTGATTTCAGATCAAGAAAAAGGAAAATATATTTTATAACTATGTTTTTATTGTCATTAGCTAGAATTTTTCGTTTCGCTTTTCAGTCTTTTTTGAGAAATATTTGGTTGTCTTTGGTGACTATTACTATTATTGTAATGACTATTTTTTCTTTGACAATTTTGATTTTGGTGAATGTGGTGACTGATCAGGCGGTGAGTTCAATAAAAAGTAAAGTGGATATTTCTTTATATTTTGAAGCTCAAACTAAAGAAGAGATAGTGATTGATACCAAGGATCAGATTAGCAAGATTGATCATGTTAAAAACATAGAATATGTTTCAGCAGCAGTTGCTTTAGAACGTTTTAAGGCCACACATAGTCAGGATAGTTTAATTCAGGACGCGGTGGATGAAATGGGTGAAAATCCTTTAGGGCCGGTTTTGGTGGTCAAGGCTGATGAAATGAACAACTATCCATTGATTTTAAAAAATATCAAAGATTTTAAAATTGATGAAGTGGTTAAAGAAATTGACTATGATGATCATCAATTAATTATTCAAAAGATAGAACTCATTAGTGACAAGATTAAACAGTTTGGTTTGTTTTTAAGTATCACTTTCACTTTAATTTCGCTTTTAGTGGTGTTTAATACCATTCGGGTGGGTATTTATGTGCATCGTGATGAGGTGAATATTATGAAATTGGTGGGCGCATCAAATTGGTTTATACGCGGCCCGTTTTTGGTGGAAAGCATCCTATATGCTATTTTTGGTTGTTTAATTTTTTGGATTATTTTTTATATTGCTATTGGTTTTATCAATCCGTTGGTGTCAGGTTTTTTTGCCGATATAAACTTTAATTTAATAAGTTATGTATTGCACAATTTTTGGTATATTTTTGGTTTTGAATTAGTGGCAGTGATTTTGTTAAATATTGTTTCTTCAGCCTTTGCTTTGGGGCGACATTTGAAGGTTTAAAAATTTGCTAAAAAAGTAAAAATGTTTTAAGCTGCATATAGGCATCTTTTTTTATCTTGTCGCGTGATGCACATAAGTGCATTTTACGCGATCGGGGATTGTCCCCGTAAAATCACTCTGCGAGTGTTCACGGGGCACAGCTAATGATCCGCCTGAAGCGGATAAATAAGACAGCGAAGACACAACAAGGGTGATTACCATTTTACTAAAGGTCATAGACCTTGGAAGTTAATTTATAAGGAAAATTATAGCAACAGATCAGAAGCTGTTAAGGGAGAAAGGTTTTTAAAGTCTGGGCAAGGAAGAAAGTGGCTAGATAATAATGGAATTAAATAATTTTATTCGGGGATCGTCTAATGGTAGGACAGCGGCCTTTGAAGCCGTGAATCGGGGTTCGAATCCCTGTCCCCGAGAAAAAATTTATGATAGGGAAAAAAATTGAAATTAAAACAGAGAATAGAACAGAAAGGGGCAAGGTACTTATCAGTTTTTTGAATCGAGCTAAAAATATTGATGCATTGCACGGTCAAAAAATGAATCAAATTTTTAATGATGAAGAAAAGAAGAGGGGGTTTATTAATTCTCTTGATGTTGATAGTTTAATTGAACTTTTAAATGGCATTAATGGTATCTTACAAGATAAGCCGAAAGACCAATGGCAGATAGATGGAGATAGAGTTGGTTTAGAAAGTGCTTTGTTGGGCACAGAATATTTGCCTCCTAGATCAGAAGATAAAACAGAATTATTAAATAATGTTTTGTTGGCTATAAAAAGAATGAATAAATCTAATAGAGATTTGAAAGATTTAGCACTACTTGTTTCGTCTAGTATAAACGCGCTTCATCTATATTCAGATGGCAACGGCAGAACCAGTAGATTGGTATATTCTTTATTGACAGAGGAATATAATAATTTGGCAAAAGATAAAATTTTGGAGCAAGTATTAGATAGATACGGCAGAGATGTAATTGATGTCAATCCACATTTTATTCAAGATTTTATTGAAGAATTAATCAAAGAAAAAAATGGATTTAATAAAGAGATAGGTGGAAAAAAGATTGTGGGTGTGTGGTCGGTGAATCTTGCGGCTTGGAAACTTCCTACAGCCAAAATTAACCATAATATAGGAGAAGAAAAAGTAAACTTATTTAAGCAATTGTTAAGACACGATCATACGTTCATGTTTTATGCTTTTTTTAAATTTTATAAAAATCATACGGCTGAAATGGGGCAATATTTAAAAGAGTATCCTGGTTGGTTCAGAATATTGATTGATAACTTTTTAGAAAACATAAAGCCAGAGCAATTTGATGAAATCATAAATAACTATCGGAATTTTAAGAAAGATTATGTCAATACGCTCGTTGATATTGTAGAAAACCCCAATAAAGAAGAATATCAAATCCAGGATGGTCAAAATGACGCTGGTCAAATTTCTTTGAAAAATTATTTTGAAAGAAGAATTAAAGAAGAAATTGGGAAATGGAAATAATAATATTGAAGAAGGTCGTGAATAATCATCTAAGTTTTTGTCCCCGAGAAAATAAAAATCAGCGTAAGCTGGTTTTTATTTTGTAGTTTTTTGAACATTTTTTTATTCAGATTGTAGATAAAATAATATTAACAAAATAAAAAAGCTCCAACCTTTTTGGGTTGAAGCTGATTCGTTGAGCCTATTTTACTTTCATTAATTAATGCCGTAGAGCTTTGACTATCCAAATAAGAACCACTGCACCGAGCAAAGCCACCAAAAAACTGTATAAGTTAAAACCACCCACGCCGCTTTTATTAAGGATACTCATAATCCAGCCACCCAAGAAAGCACCAATGACGCCGACAATGACATTTGTTATGATACCTTGTTGTGCGTTAGTTTTCATTATAATTGAAGCGATCCAGCCGACCAAACCGCCGAATATAATCCAAAGAATAATTCCCATAAATTTTATTTTAATTATTAATAAATTTATTTTTAACTTTGCGATTACGACTATGATCGCATTTTTAATAGGTGCTTTAAGTTTAGCACACTAAGTCTTAAATTGATAGTAAAAATGATTGATTTACAAAATCATCAAAATTTGGTATTATTATAACATTGAGAAATATGAGAATTAAAAATTTTGAATAATAAGAAATAATTATACTAATTATAATATTATATGAAAAAAGAAGAAGTAATTTTATTGGCCAGAGAGTTGTTTAAAATTAGAATTATGTCTTCTAGAGAAGGATTTTCTCAAGACGATGGGATGCACAAATTAACAGTTCAGGGCATTACGGCCTATAACCACAAAACCATAGAAAGATGGTATCAAGAGGCTGTTGAAATAGCTGAAATTATTATTCCTATTGAAGAGAAATATTTAAGTGGCGTTTGAAATGTTTTTATGTTTAAAACATTAAAAATAATAATTTTAATTTTAATCTGCGGGGTTGTTATTTTTTTGGTTTCCACGCGTTTGTTAACCGAAGAAGATACTTGGTTGTGTCAAAATGGACAATGGGTAAAACACGGCGCGCCGAGTGAACCCATGCCTAATACGCCTTGCGAAGGAGCTGAAATTAAAATTACAAATTTTGAGGAGTGTGCAACTGTGTATCCAGTTATGGAGAGCTATCCCAGAAGGTGTGCTGTGCCGGGTGGTCAAACATTTAGCGAGGAAATTGGCAATGAATTGGATAAAACAGATTTAATTAAAATTTCAAGCCCCAGGCCAAATGAAAAAATAAAAAGCCCCTTAGTGATTACGGGCGAAGCTAGGGGCAGTTGGTTTTTTGAAGCCAGCTTTCCAGTTAAACTTTATGATGAAAAAAATAACCTTTTAGCTTCTGGGGTGGCAACGGCCAATCCGCCGGCTGGCGGAGATTGGATGACAGAAAATTTTGTGCCATTTAAAGCTGAATTAAATTTTTCTGTTGCAGAGGCGCAAAAAGGAGTTTTGGTCTTAGAAAAAGATAATCCATCGGGTTTGCCAGAAAATGCGGATAGCTTAAAGGTGCCGGTTTATTTGGAAATTGGTGCAGCGGTTTTGGAAAAAACGAAAGTAAAAGTTTATTTTCAAAATGCAGAGGTTGATGTGGCAACCGACTATGACTGTAATAAAGCCATTGCTGTGGAAAGGGAAGTTATTAAAACCGAAGCGGTGGCACGGGTGGCTATAGAAGAACTTTTAAAGGGCCCCAGTGCTAATGAAACCCAGATTGGCTTTACCAGCAATATAAATTCTGGTGTAAAATTGCAAAATATTATAATAGAAAACGGTGTGGCCAAAGCTGATTTTAGCGCGGATTTAGAGCAGGGAGTGGGTGGCTCTTGCGCGGTGGCTGCTATCCGGGCGCAAATTACCGAAACTTTAAAGCAGTTTTCTACTGTAAAAGAGGTAGTGATTTCAATTAACGGACGGGTGGAAGATATTTTACAGCCCTAAAATTAATTTTAGATCAGCCAAGGTTTCAACTCTGATTATTTTTTGTCTCACTGCCGAGGCATTTTTTTGCGCTTTAAAATACCAAATTAAATGTTTGCGCAGTGGAATTAAATTTTCGTTTTGGTGTAAAAACAATTCGGCGTGATGTAGAATGGTGTTGGTTAAAATTTTATTTTTAGCCGACGCTGTTAATGGTTTGTTTTTTTTAATTTCATTAAAAATCCATGGTTTACCAAAACTACCACGACCAACACCAATACCGTCAGCCCCGGTCTTTTTTAACATAACCAAAGCGTCTTGGGGAGAATTTATATCACCATTGGCTAAAACAATTTTATTGGGCAATAAGTTTTTTATTTTTTTTATCGTTTCAAAATCAATTGGTCCACTCATGCCTTGATTTAGAGTTCGTCCATGGACCATAACGGTTTTAAAATCTAGATCTTTAACAAAATTTATAAATTCTTCGGCAGTGGTACTTTTAACTTGAGTGCGGATTTTTATAGAAACTGGTAAATTCATATTGTTTAAAACCGCTTGAATAATTTCTTTAGCTAATTTTTTATTATCCATTAAGGCCGCACCAGCTCCGGTTTTAAAAACTTTTTTGGCTGGGCAGCCAAAGTTAATGTCTACCCCGACAATTTTTGGATGGTTTAAAGATTTAACCGCTTTTTCAAAGGCAGCCGAATTTTTACCAAATAGTTGTACGATTATGTTTTTTTCGGTTGGTAAAAAATCCAGCAAACGCAGAGTTTTTTTACTTTGACGCGCCAGACCTTCGGCGCTAACCATTTCTGTATAAACCAAATCAGCTCCGTTTTCAAGACAGACAACTCTAAAGGCAGAATCAGTGTAGCCAGCCATGGGAGCCAGAGCCAGAATAGGTTTTTGGATTAAATTTTGACTTTTTATTTTTTTCATATTAATCTAAGAATACATAAAAAAAATGGTTTTATCAAGATCAAGGGGGGTAAATGCTGAAGGGTATTATATTTTTCACATGACCTTGCATCAAATATTGTCATGTGGAATTGATACCCGCGATTGGGAGCGGGATCGTCAAAACTAAAATCCCAAAGTAAATAATACAATGGGATTTTCTGTTTTTTTATAAAAATTTTATACCATTAGATGTATTTACAAAAGGGAAGCCTTTTTCTGCGGCAAGAGCACGAAGCTCGTCAGCTTTTTGGTAGTCGTTATTTTTTCTGGCTTGTTCACTTTCGGTGGCCAGTTTTTTTATTTCAGCTGGAATTTCTTTAATTATTTTTTGTACTTTGTCCAAGCGTAAGCCCCAAACCTTATCAAAACCTAAAAGTAATTCTTTTTTTTGTGCACAATCAAGTTGCTCATCTTTTATTATTTCCCAAGCCAAAGATAAAGAAGCGGGAATGTTAAAGTCATCAGAGATGTAAGTTAAGAATTCTTTTTTATAATTATCAATTATAATTTTGTTTCTTTTGTTGATTCGTGTCCCTTCTTTAGTGGGTATGTCAAAATCTTTGATAGTCATAAAATCTACCAATCTATTATATGCTGTTGTGCTAGCTTTTAAAGATTCCCAAGTGAAATTTTGTTTAGAACGATAATGTGATTGTAAAAAGAAATAACGTAAAATTAATGGTTCAAAATTTTTGTCTTTAATTTCGCTTAAAGCATAACTGGTGCCTTCAGATTTGGACATTTTTTTATTATCCACCGTTAAATGTTCGTTGTGTAACCAATAATTAACAAATTTTACGTCATTAGCTGCTTCACTTTGGGCAATTTCATTGGTGTGATGGACGGGAATATGTTCAATGCCGCCCATGTGAATATCAATTGTTTCACCCAAAAACTTTTTTGTCATAGCGGAACATTCAATGTGCCAACCGGGAAAACCCTCACCGTTTTCAATCTGTTTAGAATGAAAAGGGGAGGGCCAAAATTGTAAAGCGTTTTTATGTGCGCCAGCTTTAAAAAACCAGAGGGCAAAATCAGCTGAATTTTTTTTATCACTGTCCAACACCTCGCCCTTGCCGGCATTTTTTATATTCTCTTCCATTTTTTGTCCGGAAAGTTGCGTGTAGTTTTTTATTTTAGAAATATCAAAATAAATGGCCAAATCTGTTGTGTAGGCAAAGCCCTTGTCTAAAAGCGTTTGCACCATAGAAATTATTTCCGGAATCATTTGGGTGGCTCGGGGTTTAAAATCCGGTTCTTTGATATTTAACTCGTTAGTATCATTTTCAAAAATTTTAATATATTTATCAGCCACCTGCTCTGGGTTAAGTTGGTCGCGTTGGGCAGCTTTGGCCATTTTATCTTCGCCGGTGTCTGAGTCAGAAGTTAAATGGCCTACGTCGGTGTAGTTTCTGACAAATTTTACTTGATAGTCCAGATATTCAAAAGTGCGACGAATTAAATCCGCCATGAGCATACCACGCATATTGCCGATATGTTGGGTCCAATAAACAGTTGGTCCGCAGTGATACATTAAAACTTGCCCGTCTTTTAGGGGTTTAAAATCTTGTTTTTCTCGGCCCAAAGTGTTGTATATTTTTAGCATAAAGATAAAAAATTATATGCTAATCATAACATTTTAAATTGGAGTTGACAAACCATTAGACATTTTGGCCATTTGAAATTATAATTAAAGCATGAAAAAGGTTATTATTCTACTTTTCTTACTGTTTATAACCGGCATACCAATGGCAGCGCAAGCCAATGTTTTGTATTTGGATTGTTTTGCCAAGAGTAACTGTGATCTGTGTGATGCTGTGCAGTTGGTAACCAAAATCGTGAACACTATTTTAGAAATTGCTGGCGCAGTGGCTTTGTTGTTTTTTGTTATTGCGGGCGTGATGTTGCTGACCAGTCAAGGTGTGCCGGGTCGCATCGCAACGGGTAAAAAAATGATCTTTGGCTCATTGATTGGAATTGGTATTGTTTATTTTGCTTGGGCAGGTGTTAATTTTATAGTTTATTCTTTTGGAGATGGAAGCGCGAGTGGACAAAACGTGGCCACAATTTTTAC
>DCVE01000014.1:0-163720 GCA_002328025.1 Patescibacteria group bacterium UBA2196 | reverse complement strand
ACACCACCAACCCCAGTTGGTGCTTGTAAATCCCCTTGGGAAACCGGTAATGCGCCCACTTGCGGTGGAAATTTGGCTGGTTTTTTAACGTCTAACCTTAACCCCTTACAATCTCAAGATGCCTCGCCAGCCCTAGTTATTTTTTTAATGCGCATGAGAAGTACTTTTGATAGTAATCCAACCAATTATGCGCCTTTAACCAGAGAAAATATTATCATTACTTCAGTTAGTGATGATCATGGATTAAGTTATTGTCGTGATTCTTATCCGGTTCAGTGTGTGTCACCCAATACAATGAATTGCTGTTACCATATGCGAAATTCATGTCATTATGGACGTGGTGCGCTTGATGGTTCATATGCACTTGATTTTCGTTATAGTAGTTGGTCACATATAGACCCATTTCAGAGGTTAGTTAACGATTCGGGCGGTTTTTTTCTGTTGGAAGGGGATCATTTTCATGTAAGTATCCCTGCTTGTGGCGGTCAATAATTTTTTATGAAACTTTCAATAATTATTATTTCTTGGAATACTCAAAAGTTGACCCAAAAGTGTGTGGAGTCAGTTTTTGCTTTTGTAAAAAATATTGATTTTGAGGTTTGGGTGGTGGACAACAACTCGACTGATGCTACGATTAATTTTTTAGAAAAATATAAGATAGAAAATAAATTAGATAATTTGAATATTATTATAAATAAAGAAAATGTTGGTTTTGCCAAAGCCAATAATCAAGCCATTAAACAAAGTAATGGCGAGTACATTCTATTGCTTAATCCTGACACTGAATTTGTGGATGATAAAATAAAAGAAGCTCTTGAATTTATGAAAAATAATCCAGAGATTGGTATTTTGGGACCCAAACTTTTAAATACCGATGGTAGCTTGCAACGCTCCTGTCGTAAATTTCCAAATTTTTTGGATCAATTGTTTATTCAACTAAAGTTTTATAATTTTTTTCCAAATAAAATAAAAACCACTCGCGAATATTTTATGTTGGATTTTGAACATAATGAAAATAGAGAAGTGGATCAAGTTATGGGTGCAGCTATGTTGGTAAAAATGGAAGTGGTGAAAAAAATTGGATTATTGGATGAAAAATTTTGGGCAATTTTTGAAGAGGTTGATTTTTGTCAAAGAGCTAAAGAAGCTGGTTACAAAATATTTTTTTATGCAAACTGGCAAATCTATCACCACAAAGAACAAAGTTTTAAACAGTGGCCGGTTTGGCGTAAACAAATTAACTTTAACCACAGCTTGTACTATTATTTTAAAAAACACAAACCTTTTTGGCAGCTATTTTTATTGTGGCTGGTGCAGCCAATAAATTTGTTGTTAACCTGGATAGATATGACAGTTGGAGTTAGAAAAAAGGTTGGGAAGAGTAAAGACGTATAAAATATGTTAGATTTAATTGATAAAAAATATTTTAAATACGGTTTTTTTCTGCTAATATTAGCGGAAATTTTATCATACGCGGGCTGGACAAACCACTGGATTAATGTTGTATGTTTTGTGGTTATTGTTTTAGCTACGCTAATTTTATCTTTAAAAAAATTAGAATATGGGTTGTATATTTTATTAGCAGAGTTGTTTATTGGTTCAAAAGGCTATTTATTTTCTATACATTTTGATGCCACCATTTTGTCAGTTAGGATGGGAATTTTTTTGGTGGTTATGGCGGTCTGGTTGTATGGTTTTTTTGTTCATCATCAAAAGGCTGAGAGTAGCGAAGGTCAATGGGATCGTGCTACATCGCTTTTAATGACAATAAAAAAAAGTCGGATGGCAAAACTGTGCCTATTGTTTGGATTAGTATTGGTTTGGGCTTTTGTAAATGGGATAATTCGTAACAATAATTTTGGAGATGTTTTTTTAGATTTTAATAATTGGCTGTATTTTTTATTGGCTTTGCCTTGCCTAACAGTTTTTTCTGATCAAGACACAGACAAGCATAAATTTATTAAAAACATTGTTTCAATTTTATGCGCCGCAGTTGTGATTATTTCTTTAAAAACATTTTTTTTATTTTATATTTTTATTCATCAATCAGCTTGGGCGTTGCCGGAAATTTATAAATGGGTGCGCGACAGTGGAGTGGGAGAGATTACGAATATGGGTGGCGTATTTTATCGTATTTTTATGCAGTCGCAGATTTATGCCCTTTTGACTTTTTTTATTTTTTTATTTTTTGATTCAAAAGTTAATAAAAAAAATAAAATTAATTATTATGCTTTGCTGACAATTTTATTAGCCACTGTTGTCCTTTCTTTTTCGCGTAGCTTTTGGGCCGGACTTGTGGCTGGACTGTTAACTTTTTTTGTGTTAAGTTTATTTATAATCCGTGATTCTATTGGCACGCTTTTTAAAAAAAAATGTCAGTTGCTTTTGGTGTCTGTAATTGTTTTGAGTATAATTTTAATAATCATAAAATTACCACCCAAAATTGAAAATTTAAATTTTGGTGCGCTTTTTGGCGCCAGAGTAACTCAAAGTGAAGCCGCCAGCTCTTCGCGTATGAGTCAATTAAAACCACTAGTGACTGCTATTAGTAGACATTTGATTGTGGGTTCTGGTTTTGGTACAACCGTGACATATTATTCTACTGATCCAAGAATTGTGCCAACCACAGCGGGTGGTAGCGGAGAAGTAACAACTTATGCTTTTGAATGGGGATATTTGGATATGGTTTTGAAGTTTGGATTAATTGGCTTAGGTATTTATTTATTTTTTATATTTGAGATTTTTAAACGATTGATAAATTTTCAATTTCAAAATACTAAAAATTACTCATTAAAATTTGGTTTTGCCACGGCACTTATAGCTTTGCTGGTGGTAAACATTTTTAGTCCATATTTAAATCATCCATTAGGTATTGGATTTATGATTATAGCCGGCGTAGTAGCTTTTCAAAAATATGAATAAACCAAATTTAAGCAAACTAACTTTATCCATTTGTCTGGTGACTTGGAACTCAGAAAAATTTTTACCGGGTCTTTTTGAATCTATTTTTAAGCAGACAATTTTAACAAAAGAAGATTATAATGTGGCAGTTTCTATAAACATGGTCGATTCGGGATCTTTTGATCAATCAGTGGCTTACACGCAAAAAAATTATCCAGAAATACATGTTTTGCGAAATACGCAAAATTTGGGTTTTGCTAAAAGCTATAATCAAGCCATTAAAATGAGTAGCACTGATTATGTTTTTGTTGTAAACGCCGATGTTGTTTTGGAAGAGGACTATTTAGAAAAACTTTTGAATGTTATTCAAATTGATAATAAAATTGGCGCAGTGGCTGGCAAAATTTTACGTGCGCAATTTTTGGATGGTTTAAATACGGGCTTGCCTGATATAGAAAAAACAAATATTTTTGATAGTTGTGGTTTAAAAGCTTTTCGTAATCGACGCATAATTAATATTGCTGAAGGTGAGGTTGACAGTGGACAATATGATAATTTAAGAGAGGTGTTTGGTTTTTCAGCTTGTGCGGTTTTATATCGTCGGCAAGCTTTGGATGATGTGGCAGTGACCCAAGAATATTTTGATGAAGATTTTTTTGCCTATAAAGAAGATGTGGATTTAAGTTATCGTTTACTTTTAGCGGGTTATAAAAATATTTTGGTGACCGAAGCTGTAGCCTATCACTTTAGAAGTGTTAAAAAAATAGAAAAAAAATATAGTAATTGGCAGGTGGCAAAATCTTATCGGCAAAAAAGACGTTTGATTCGTTTTTTTTCATATAAAAACCATCTTTTGTGTTTAGTTAAAAACGAAACCACTAGAAATTTTTTAAAAGATTTTTTTTATATTGTTTGGTATGAATTAAGAAAATTTATTTATCTGTGTTTTTTTGACATTCAAAATCTAAAAGCGTTATATTATACCATTAAACTTTTACCAAAAATGATGCGCAAAAGAAAAGCCTTTTTAAGTCAGTATGCTGAAAATGGGGAAATTTTACGCAAATGGTTAGTAAAAAAATATATTGGAATATGAAACTATCTATCATCATTGTTAACTATAAAACAAAAAATCTAGTTAAGCAGTGTATTAAAAACATTGAAAATTTACATTTGGATTTGGCATACGAAATTATTGTGGTTGATAATGCTTCGCGCGATGGAATTGATAAAATAATTGAAGAATATTTTTTTGACTTAAAACAGAGTGGTAAATTGAAATTTTTGGTGACTGAAAAAAATAGGGGTATGGGCGCTGGTAATAATTTTGGATTACAAAAAGCTTTGGGTGAATATATTTTAATTTTAAACCCCGATGTGGTGGTATTAGAAAACTCTATTAATGAATTAGTGTCTTTTTTGGATCAAAAGCCAGCAATTGGTTGTGTGGCACCACAACTTTTTTATCCCAATAAAAAACATCAATTTTCACGTTATCATTTTCCAAAATTTTATTTACCAGCATTAATCCGGACTGGTTTAAAAAATATAAGTTCAAAAGTTATTGCGGAATATACAATGGCTGGGACATCTCTTAACACAGCAGAACCAATTGACTGGGCCCGCGGCAGTGCTATTATGGTGCGTGCTGAATTGTTGCGCAAGTTGGGTGGTTTTGATGAAGGTTTTTTTATGTATTTGGAAGATACTGATTTGTGTCGGCGTATTTGGCAGGTGGATTATGAAGTCTGGTATGTGCCAAGTTCAAAAATGTTGCATTATTATGCGCACGAAACCAACAGCGGTGCTTGGATTAGGGATTTGGGCAATAAACTAACCTGGATACACATAAGATCTTGGTTAAGATTTTTTTGGAAGTGGAAAAAACAAAAAATAGAAAAAATAAGACTTGGCAGATAATCGTCTAATGGGGCGGTTATTTGGTTTTAGATAGACAATATGTTTTTAGGATTTTTAATGCTAAAATATAAGATATGAATTGGCAAATAATTGGGCATCAAAAAATCACGACCTATTTGGAAAATGTGCTTTTAAATGGGCGTTTGGCGCACGCCTTTTTGTTTTATGGCCAAAAACAACTTGGCAAAAGAGAGATGGCAGGACAATTTGCTAAAGCGCTTTTATGTTATGAAAAAAAACACACTGAAAATAAAGTAAACAACAACATTCCTTGTGAACAATGTGAAAGTTGTTTGGAGTTTGATAAAAAAACCCACCCTGATTTTTATTGTATTACAAAAGCCAGCACGGATAAAAATATTGGTGTTAGTCAAATTCGTGAACTTAAAAATTCTTTAACAAATCGTTCTTTTTTTAATTCTTATAAAGTGGCAATCGTCGATGGCGCACATGAGCTTTCTACAAGTGCCGCAAACAGTTTATTAAAAACCTTAGAAGAGCCATTGGGCAAGACGGTTATCATTTTAATTGCTGAAAAATTGGATTCTTTGCCGACCACCATTATCTCACGAACACAAAAAATTAAGTTTTTGCCAGTGGCTAAAAAAGATATTTATAATTTTTTGGTTACTAAAAACTTAGATCGTGATTTGGCTTTGCATGTGGCTAATTTAGCCAGTGGTCGACCAGGACGAGCATTTGGTTTTATTAATAATCCCGAAGCTTGGAATAAGTATTTGAGTAGTGTAAATTATTTTTTTAAAATTTTTGCTAGCAAAAAACACGAAAAGATTGCTCTAGTAAATAATTTATTGTCAGAAAAAAAACTTGTTGATCAGGTAGAAATTGTTTTGCCGTTACTTGATTTTTGGCAGATGTTGTTTCGTGATATATTGTTGCTAAAACTACAACAATCTGATAAAATTATTAACAGTAAGGCTAGCCATGAGTTGGAACGTCTGGCGGATTATTTTGATTTAGAAAAAATATTAAAAATTAATAATTATATTGAAACAGCCAAAAATCACCTAGCAAGAAACGTGAATGTAAAATTGGTTTTAGAAAATTTTTTATTAGCTTAAAATATTATGAAAAAGAGTTTTCTGTTTTTATTTATTGTGGCAAGTTTAACTTTTTCTGGTTGTACTTTGAGTTTAACAGGCACAACAGCAGATGGTGGTGTTTTTAAATCTTATGATTATGGTGAACATTGGGAACAAAAAAATTCAGCCGGACAAAGTGGTAAGACAGCACTTTCTTTAAATAACGTTAATACTAAAGAAATAGTTTTTGATCAACAAGACCACACGTTAATATATTTATCTTCGCGAGAAAATGGTTTATTTGTGTCAGAAAATGCTGGCGAAGAGTGGCGACAAATTTTTAATGCTGGGTTTGTAAATTCGTTGGCCTTGGAAAATAACAGTAAAGGCATTGTTTATATCGCGGTGGCTAATAGAATTTATAAAAGCATTGATTTGGGTCGTAATTGGCGAGTGATATATTTGGAATCCAGAATTGAATCATTAATTACGCAGGTGGCGGTTAATCCAAAAAACAATAAAAATGTAATTGCTAGCACCTCAACCGGAGACATTTTAATAAGTAATGATGCTGGTGAAAGCTGGAATTTAGTGGCGAATTTAAAAAGTAATTTAAGAAAAATATTAATTAATCAAGACAATCCGAATATTATTTATATAGCTTCTTTAAATAATGGTATATTCCGTTCGGCCGATGCGGGAAAAACCTGGGTTAATCTTAAAGAACAATACGAAAAAATGGATAGTAGGACGTTGGTTTATCGTGTATTAACTTTCGATCCAGGGGTTAAAGACGGTTTGTTTTTGGTCTCTGATTTTGGTATTATAAATAGTGCTGATGGCGGCCAAAATTGGCAAACTGTTCAGCTATTGACTCCACCCGGCTCAGTCCAAATTAATAGTTTTGCGGTTAATTCAAAAAATAATAAGCATATTTATTATGCCACAACCAACACTTTTTATCGTTCTTTTGATGGCGGTAAAACTTGGTTGAACGCTAAGGTACCCAGCACCAGAATACCTTGCTATTTAATTGTAGATAACGACACGCCAAATATAATTTATATGGGTGTGATAAAAATTGATTCTAAACCATTTTTCTTTATTTAAAAAATATGAATATAAACGACAAAAAAGTATTATTTGAGAAAGCTGTTGAGTATGCCGGTCAAGAATTGGCAGCTTTACGTACCAATCGTGTAACTCCAGCTCTAATTGAAAATATTAAGGTTGAAGTCTATGGGGCTAAAATGCCCTTAACCCAAGTGGCGAGTATTAACTCACCAGAAGCTCGTCAATTATTAGTGGAACCATGGGACAAAAATATTATCAAAAGTGTTGAAAAAGCAATCGAGACGGCTTCTATCGGTTTATCAATTAGCAATGAAGGAAATTTTTTACGTCTGTTTATGCCATCCATGACAGAGGAAACCAGAAAACAAGTTATCAAATTATTGCGTGAAAAAATGGAAAAAGCTCGTGTTTCTTTACGTGGATTGCGAGATGAAATAAAAGAAGAGATTGTGCAAGCTGAAAAAAATAAGGAAATCTCTGAAGATGAACGTTTTAAATTATTGGAGGATCTTGACAAAATGGCCAGAGAATACACAGACAAGGTCGGGGAGCTGGGTGAAAAAAAAGAAAAGGAAATAATGTTGTAGCTTGGTTAAAATATTTTTATGTTTTTAACAATTATTATATTTTTTTTGGTTTTGGGTTTGGTGGTTTTGGTGCACGAAGCAGGTCATTTTTTTGTTGCCAGAGTTTTGGGAATTAAGGTGGAAGAATTTGGTTTTGGTTTTCCACCCCGTTTAGTTGGTTTTTATAAAAATGAAGAAGGCAAAACAAAATGGGTGTGGGGTGCTAAGTTTCCAGCTGAGGCGGCACCGCATACAGTTTATTCTTTAAATAAAATTCCCATTGGTGGTTTTGTCAAAATAAAAGGCGAGGATGGTGGTTTTGAGGGCGATAAAGATAGTTTTATAAACAAGAAACCTTGGCAAAAAGCCGCTGTATTAACAGCTGGGGTACTGGGTAATTTTTTATTATGTGTGATTTTGTTTTCCTTTGGATTTTATATTGGACTGCCCACGGCACTAGATGATACTCAAACACAGGGTTTAAAGGAAATTAAAAATAGTGCCATTCAAGTTGTATCTATTAATGCCAATTCTCCAGCCGAGACAGCTGGTTTAAAAATAGGTGATGCAATTTTGGCGTTGGATGACAAAGAAGTGCAGGAGGTTAAAGCAATACAAGATTATACTGCTCAAAAAAATAACTTGATAGTTAATGTTAAAGTAAAAAGAGGCAATGTTTTTTTAGATTTAGAAGTGGTACCAGCAGTCTTAGAAAGTTCTGTTGGTAAAGCTGTTATGGGCGTTGGTCTGGTACATACGGCCACAATTTCTTACGGTTTTTTTGGGGCCATTTGGCAGGGTTTGACTAATACTTTTAGCCTAATTAGTGCTATTTGCGTGGCGTTTTTTGAATTAATAAAAAATATATTTACCACGGGGCAAGTATCAGCTGATTTGGCTGGGCCAGTTGGTATTTTAATGATGACTGGTCAAGTTACGCAGTTGGGTTGGATTTATGTTTTGCAGTTTATTGCGTTGTTATCTATTAATTTGGGTATTATAAATATTTTGCCTTTTCCAGCCTTGGATGGTGGACGAATAGTTTTTGTAATAATTGAAAAAATTCGTGGGCGGGGTGTGGACAGAAAAATTGAAAATATTATTCATACGGTTGGTTATGTTTGTTTGCTTGTTTTGATAGTCATGGTGACCTATCGCGATGTGGTGCGGTGGGGCAGCCAAATAATACATAAAATTATTTAATTTTTTATGCGTCAATCACAACTTTTTACAAAAACAAAAAAAGAAGTATCAAAAGACGAAACTTCTATAAATGCCCAACTTTTGATCAGAGCTGGCTACATTGATAAACTGGCCGCTGGCATCTATACTTTCTTGCCGTTGGGCCTGCGCGTGCTCGTCAAAATAGAAAATATTATCCGCGAAGAGATGAATAGAGTCGGTTGTCAGGAAATCCTGATGCCCGCTCTACACCCCAAAGAAAATTGGTTAGTAGCCAGTCGCTGGGATACTATGCATGACATTCTTTTCAAACTAGAAGGTGCTCGCGGTAGCGAATTTACCCTTGGTCCCACTCACGAGGAGGTTGTTACTCCGCTCGTCAAGCAATTTGTCTTTTCCTACAAAGATTTGCCCTTCGCGGTTTATCAAATCCAAAGTAAATTTCGCAACGAAGCGCGCGCCAAATCAGGACTTTTGCGTGGCCGTGAATTCCGTATGAAAGACGTCTATTCCTTTCACGCCGACCAAGAGGATTTAAAAATATTTTATGAACGCATGGCCAAAGTTTATGAGCGCGTCTTTGAGCGTTTATCCCTGGGTGACATTACTTACAAAACTTTTGCCTCGGGTGGTAGCTTCTCCAAATATTCCCACGAGTACCAAACAGTGTGTGAATCAGGCGAAGATGAAATCCATTTGTGTCAAAAATGCCGTTTGGGGGTGAACAAAGAAATAATTGTTGATCAAAATTCTTGTCCCAAGTGTGGCAATGCCAATTTGGAAAAGAAAAAAGCCATCGAGGTTGGCAACATTTTTGAACTGAATACCAAATTTTCTGAAGCTTTTAACCTAAAATATTCAGATGAGGAAGGTAAAAATAAACTGATCTACATGGGTTGCTATGGCATTGGTCCCTCGCGCGTTATGGGTACTCTGGTGGAGGTCTTTCATGATGAGGCTGGTATTATTTGGCCGGAATCAGTTGCACCGTTTAGAGCACATCTTATTGGAGTAAATAAAAATAGCAAAATAGCAGATGAATTTTATAATAAACTAACGGATTCTGGCGTTGATATTTTGTATGATGATAGAAATAGTGTGAGCGTTGGTGAAAAATTTTTTGATGCAGATTTGATAGGTATACCACATCGTTTGGTTATAAGTGAAAAAACTGGTGATAAGATTGAATATAAGAAAAGAGGAGAGCTTAATGTAAAATTAATGAGTGAGAAAGAAGTGATGGATTTATTATATGTTAGCTAAAATATTATTTATTATCTTGTCGGCTAGTCAAATCTTTAATCTGCCAATTTTAAATAAAGAAGGTGTGGTTTTGGGTAATAATACTTCGGTTACGGAAAATCAAACTGTTTTAGAAAAAAATAATTATCAAAATATTGGTTTGCTAATTTCGGCACGAAGTGCTTTAGCAATTGATGCAGTAAATGGAGTGGTGTTTTATAATAAAAATATTGACGCACAACACCCAATAGCCAGCATTTCTAAATTAATGTCGGCGTTAGTTTTTTTAGATTTTAATAAGGATTTTAATCAACCATTTAATTTAACTATAAATTTAAAAGGAGAAAATTTAAGTAACGATCAAGACAGCACCGTCAATACTTTAATTTTAAATGATTTGTTTTACGCTTCATTGGTTGGTTCGCTAAATGATGCTACTTTAGGTTTGGTTAAGGCGACTGGTGTTTCACAAGATGAGTTTGTAGCCAGAATGAATGATAAGGCGCATATTTTGGGTATGCATAACACTTTTTTTGCCGAACCAACTGGATTGTCAGAAAAAAATATTTCCACTGCCAAAGATCTAATTTTGCTATTTAAGGAAGCTTTGAAAAAAGAAGAAATAAAAAAAGCCATTAGTATACAAAAATATATTTTTATGACTTCGGGTGGTCAGCGTGTTATAAATAATACTAATTTATTGCTAAATAATTCTTTTTTTGACGTGGGGGGTGGCAAAACTGGTTATACACAGGAAGCTGGTCATTGTTTAATAACCCAAGGTCGAGTAAAATCTAAAAACATCATTAGCGTGGTTTTGGGGGCTGAAAGTGAAAATGCGCGTTTTCAAGATACTAAAGCGTTGTATTGGTGGGTGGAAAATAATTATTCAACAGATTAACTTTTCTTTATTGCTATTTTGGTATAAAATATATAATGTATGAAAAAAGATATATATATTATTGCTAACTGGAAGATGCAGCTTTCTAATCAAGGAGCGGCAGATTTAGCATTAAGTCTAAAAAATTATAAGCCGAGTTTAATTGGGCAGAATTTGGAGTTGGTTTTGTGTCCCTCTTTTACAGCTCTGGTTGCCGTGAGTGAGGCGATTAGGGATTCAAATATCAAATTGGGTGCACAAAACGCTTTTTATCATGAATCTGGTCAATATACTGGCGAGGTCTCATCAACACAACTAAAAGATTTGGGCGTCGAATATGTTATAGTTGGTCACTCGGAAAGACGAAAATATTGTGGGGAAAACGATGACAGTGTGAATAGGAAAATAAAAGTAGTTTTAGAGCAAGGTTTAACGCCAATTGTGTGTTTGGGTGAGACACCTGAAGAAAGGTTAGAGAAAAAAGCCGAAGTAACCATAATTAGACAATTAACGAAAGCCTTAGAAGACGTGGATTTGTCGGGTGAGCGAAGAATTTTTTTGACATACGAACCGGTTTGGGCGATTAGTCCCGCACCACCGGCAACCCCCCAAGAGGTTGATGAAATGACACAACTAATTAGACAATTAGTTAGGGATATTTATGGTGATGGAATTTTTGAAAAGAAAATAAAATTTATTTATGGTGGTTCGGTTGATGCGCAAAATGTAAATAGTTTTTTGGAAAACGATATGGTGTGTGGTGCTTTGGTGGGTGGGGCCAGTTTAACAATGGACAAGTTTGTACCTTTAATAAAAAAATTAATAACATAAAACATGTTAGTTCACATTAAAGATTTAATTAAAAAAGCCCAAAAAGGCAACTATGCGGTTGGTGCCTTTAATGTTTTTAATTTAGAAACCACTTTGGGCGTGGTGCGTGCCGCGGTAAAAATGGGCGCGCCGGTAATTGTGCAGGTTTCCGAAACGACCATTGAATACGCTGGTTTAAAACCGATTACGCAAATTGTGGAAAGTGTGGCTAAAAATGAAGCAGTTAAAATTCCTGTGGCCTTACATCTTGATCATGGTAAAAGTTTTCGTTCAGTGGCTGAGTGTATTAAGGTTGGTTTTTCTTCAATTCACATTGATGCATCAGACATACCTTTTGAAGAAAACATAATATTAACCAAACAGGCGGTTGATTATGCACATAAACACAATGTGTGGGCACAAGGAGAGTTAGGAATTTTACGTGGCGTGGAGGACAAAGCTCAGGTGCCTGAAGATATGGCGCCATTTTTTACTGATCCAGATCAAGCCGCTGAATTTGTGGTCAAAACCGGCATTGATACTTTGGCGGTATCAATAGGTAACATGCATGGAATTAAGAAATTTCGTGATATTGGTGTACCGGACTTAGACTTAAAAAGATTAGAAATGATTCATAAAAAAATATCTAATATCCCGATTGTTTTACATGGGGCTTCTGGGGTTTTAGAAAAACAGCTTGAACAATCTGTTGAGTTTGGTGTTAGAATTATCAATATTGATACAGAACTGCGTTTGGCATTTTCCAACGCTATGCGACAAATTTTAGAAAGGGATTCTTCAATTTATGATCCGAGACAGATTTTTGCTCCAGCGACTGATATTTTACAAAGGGTTGTAGAAGAAAAAATTAGAATGTTTGGCTCAGCAGGAAAGTCTTAAAATTATGTTAACCATTATTTTTATTATTATAATAATAATTGCGTTGGGAATTATTATTTTTATTTTGTTTAAACATTTTACACACTTAACGGCGATTGATTTAAAAAATTTACCACAAGAAAAAACAGCCAATATAAAAACCGGTTTAATTGAATATCGTCTGCGACGCAAATTAAATACTTTTACAAACTTAACAGCACAAAAATATGTTTCACCAATTTTAAATAAAGTTGGTAAAAAAATCAAAAATACTTACCACACCGCATTAAATTTAGAAAAATATTATAAGAGAGAAATACATAAAAAAACAGTAGTTAACTTGGATTGGGAAGAGAAGAATAATTTGATAAAAAGTAAGCTAAATCTGGCTCAAGAACATTTTTTACAGGCCAATAACACAGCGGCCGAAGAAATATATATTGACATTGTAGCGATGGATCCTAAAAACATAGAAGCTTTTTTGGGTTTAGCAAAGATATATTTTTCTATAAACGACTTGCTACACGCAAAAGAAACATATCAACATATTTTAAAAATTAATACTGATAACGATAAGGCCTTGGCTGGCTTAGCCGAACTAGCAATTAAAGAAAATGATTGGCAAAGCGCTAAAGAAGTTTACGAAAAAATTATTCAACTAAGGGGTGATGACCCAGAATACTACTGTGATTATGGGTTGGTTTTAGAAAAAATTGGTGAGTTGGAGCTATCTTTGGAGGCTTATCAAAAAGCACTAACCTTAAAGCCAAACGATCCGCGATACCTTGACTATTTATTGGAAGCCAGTATAATTAATAGGAAAAAATATTTAGCTTATAAAGTCTTAGATCGTCTTAAGGAAGCTAATCCCGAGAATAACAAATTGGATGAATTCAAAAAAAGAATAGAAGAATTATAAAGCATTAAGCAGGCTTTATAATTTGTTTTGGAGTTATTATTGTTGCCGTTGTAGCTCAGTTGGTAGAGCAACTCCATGGTAAGGAGTAGGTCCCCAGTTCAAATCTGGGCAACGGCTAGTCGCACTGGGTGGGTACCGAAGTGGTCAAACGGGACAGACTGTAAATCTGTTGCCTTCGGGCTTCGTAGGTCCGAATCCTACCCCACCCAAACTGGCTCTTAGTATGACCTACTTGTATCTTTTGATAAAGTATCTTTTAGCTATAAATGGCATTTTTGCCGGTGTAGCTCAGTTGGTAGAGCAACAGTTTTGTAAACTGTAGGTCATCAGTTCGAATCTGATCACCGGCTAAGAAATACAATGAATGGTTTAAATTGATTTATTAAAAATTAAATTTATAATAATATGGCTACAAAATACAAGGAAAAACTAATAGGTTTTGAGTGCACGACTTGTAAACGAATTACCTATTATAGTAAAAAAAATAAAAAAACTATTAAAGAAAAATTACAACTTAGTAAATTTTGTAAATTTTGTAAAAAACATACACCGCACAAAGAAACAAAAGTAAAATAAATTTTTGATTTTCAACCCCCTTCATTATTTGATGGGAGTGTAGTTCAATGGTAGAACATCGGTCTCCAAAACCGATGATGAGGGTTCGATTCCTTCCACTCCTGCCAAATAATGAGGGGTGATACTTTATCTAATTTAAGAAATGAGTAAAACAAAAAACACTTATTAAACTAAAAAGTGTTTTTTGTTTTATCTTAATGCCAGCACAACTATTTTTTAATTATTTTATCTATAAAGAGTACACCATCTAGGTGATCAATTTCGTGTTGAATGACGCGTGATAAGTATTCATCACATTTTTCTTTCTGCCAAATAGCATTTTTATCCTGATATTTTATGGTAACTTTTTTCGGTCTTTTAACCCAACCAAAAACACCTGGTATGGATAGACAACCTTCTTCTAGAGTTTTTTTGAGCAAGCTTTTTTTTGTTATTTTGGGATTAATAAAAGCTTGGCTTTGGCCTTTGATATTAACAACCACGACTCTGTATTGTTTATCAATTTGTGGTGCGGCTAGGCCAGCGCCGTCATACTTAAACATAAGATAGCTCATTTGATTGAGCAGTTTTTGAAATTCAGAAGTTAGAATTTGCTGATTTTCAACAGGTAATGATTTTTTTCTTAAATTTGGATTGGGATGAGTGATAATTTTAAGCATATAGGTGATGATAATAGAAAAATTTTTTTATGTCAACCTTTCCGGTTCAAAATCAATAAGAAAATTATCTGGTATTAGTTTAAAAAGCCTATCTTTTAGCCGTGGGTCATTTATTTTAAGGATAAGGTTATATTTAAAGACATTACGTGTTTTTCTGGGAAAAGCTGGTAAAATTGCAGAAATTTCTAGATCTTTAAATTCATTTTTTATTTTTTTGGCTAATTGATCTAAAAGATAATAAGCTTTAGACTGCGATTTATCTTGACTAATTATTTTAGCAATTTGGCTGAAAGGCGGATAGTTAAATTTTTGTCTAGTTTCTATTTCGCTTTGATAAAATAGTGTGGCATTATTATTGACTAAGCTTTTTAAGACCAAATCATTGGAATTTGAGGTTTGAATAATAATTTTAGATGTGTTATCCAGGCGAGCCACAGCCAGCATTAGAGTTTGAAAAGCTTTTTCTTGGGCGCGAAAATCAGGTTGACTTACAAAATGATCAAAATTAATGATGCCCAAGAGGCCAATTTCTGACCAATTCAGTTTATTAAAAATATATTCTGTACCAATAATAATGCTCCCCCCAGCAGTTAATTCTTTTTGTGGGTCATTTTTAGAATATGTTTTTATATTGATTGATGAAAATTTTTCTTTTATTTGTTGACAAACCTTTTCTATACCACCCCCTTTAAATTTTATGTGTGGACCAGAACACTGTGGACAAAGTGGGGGAGTCTCGATACTAAAACCGCATTGATGACAGTGTAGTTGGCCAGTTTTTTCATAATAAATTAAAGTTGTCTGACAGGTGGAACAGATAAAAATATAATTACAATCTTGACAAATGACAAAATTAGCCAGTCCTTTACGATTATGTAGTAGAAAAGCTTTTTTATGAGTTTGCAGGTTTTTTTCTATACCTTCTGCAAGCGCGGTGGAAATAAAAGAATAATTACCACTTTCACGTTCCTGTTTTAAATCCACTAGGTTTATATTAGTTGGTTGCAAAACAGGTTTGGGTAATATGTTATTTATTTTTTGATGAAAAAAAGTTTCTAAAGACGGGGCGGCAGTAGATAAGTATATAGGGATATGGTGATTTTGTGCTAACCAGGTGGCCAATAAACGCGCATCATAGCGTGGATTAATATCAGATTGTTTGTGATTCCAATTTTGTTCTTCATCAACGATGACGGCACTTAAATTAGTGAAAGGTAATAGAACAGAAATTTTGGTGCCAATAATAATTTTTTTGTGTCCAGCAAGAAGTTCTTGCCAGAGTTTAAAAGTCTGAGTGGTTTTAAGGCCAGAATGAAAAATTATCGCTTCATTTTCTAGGTTTAAATTAGTAAGTATTTTTTGGGCTAAGGCTATTTCTGGTGTTAAAATGAGTAGTTGCTTGTTTTTGTTTTGAGTAATTATTTTTTTGTAGAATTTATTGTAGTGCGCCATATTATTCCACCAGAATAATTTTATAACACTTTTTTTATTTTTAATTTTTTTATTTTTTATTTTAACAACCTGTAGTGGATTATTTTTTATTTTGGCGGATATTTTTGGTAGTAATGATTTTACCAAAATATTTATGGATGAGCCGTAATAAACAGCAGTTTGTTTGATGAGTTTAATTTGTTCATCAGTAACCAGTTTGTGTGGGTATAAAATTTTAATAATATTTTTTAATTTTTGTGTGGTTGGTTTATTTTTTTTTATGTTTACCACCAGACCGGTTGTTAAACGGTTGTTAAAATTAATAACTACAATTTGTCCAACCTTAATTTGACGCATTAAATCTGGTGGTACAGCGTAACTAAAAGAAACCGGTAGGCTACGTGGTAATTTTAAAGCTGGAATAATTTCAATATACATAACCTAATTTTTATATTTTTAAAAAATAAATTCCTAGGTATTAGCCAAGGAAAGATAGGCGGCTGTTTTTTTGTCATTTAAACAAATTCAGCCACCAAATGACCAACACCGAAAGGTCCTTCATAAGATACGATGTTAGGCTCCAAGTTTATTTCATTCAAGATACCCAACAAAAAAACAATCGAATGCCAACCACATTGGTCGGCTTTTTGGGCAATTTGTGGATCAATGTTAATTATGTTTTGGTAGTTTTTTTCTTTTAATGAATCAATAATAATTTTATCAAATTTTTTACCTTCAGGGACATAACCAGAGGGGGAGTTTTTTATTAAGCAGTGGGATAGATCACCCGAAGCAACTATAGCTATTCTTTCGTTAAATTTTTTTAATACTTCGGCTAATTTAACTCCAAACGCAAAATGTTGTTGCACACTAGCTAAAGAATAATTGATGGGTATAATACGAATATTTTTTAAATTTTGAGTTAAGTAAAACAAAGGAACACTAACACCGTGGTCTATTTTTTCTTCTTGTATAAGCCGTAGTAGTTCCGTGGTTTCAAATTCTTGGTAAATCTTATAAGCCAAACCAATATCGCCCGTCCATTCTAAGTTGGTAATTAAATCACCAAACTGATTAAAGTTACTTTTAAAAAACGGGGCTTGATTAATGGTATTTTTTTTTTCATCCAGCTGACCATGTGGAGAAATAATTATAATGACATCTGGTTTAAGACTGTAAAGGTCAGCAGATATTTTTTTCATAGCTGTCTGCGTTTTTTTTAAAACAGGTAGATTTTCCTTGCCGATTGATGGAATTAATAGTGGGGAGTGGGGGGTGATGGCGGAAAAGATAAACATAAATTATAGTAATAGTTACTTATTACTCGTAAGTTCTTCTCCCAATGGATGAAGATCAAGTACTTTTTGAGTAACGGTAATTATACTTCTGGCTGTATAACCTAAATTTTTTAAAGTTTGTTCCGAATTAATTGGTCTTTTAGCACCATTAGAAATGAAATAGACCGTCGGATTAGTGGCGAGTTTAATCAGTTCGCCGTCTTTTAGTTTGATGGGCTCAACTTTTGGGTAATTTTCTAGTTCTTTGGCAGTAACCTTACTTATTTTGTAATCTTTAAAATATAAAGTTATGAACAATCTATCAATTAGAGGATGTTTTTCTCCGTCTTGAACATAATAAACACCACCAGTGGTTTTATCTTGTAAAAGTGCACCATTAGGGTAGGAGCTTTGAACAGTTATGGCTTCACCCAAAGAATAATTTTTTAATTCATCTACGGTTATATTAATAATTTCTTCGGGATTGAATCCCAATAATTTAAAGGCTTTTTGTGAAGTAATGGGTCGCACTAGATCATTGTCGAGTAAATAGACGCCGCCAGTTGGAATGCGTAAAAGCGAATAGTTGGGATATTTAATGACTTGGCCAAGTGGATATTTTTCTATTTCAGTGGGTGAAGCCTCCACCACCTGTTTTAATGAATAGCGTGAAATTAGAGCAGTTTTGGTTTTAAAAAGTCTACGCATGCCGTTTTGTATAAGCCAAATACTGCCATCCTTTGAATTTTGTAAAAGAGCACCATCGGGGTAAGTTTGTGAAAACCAATTGTTCCAAATTTTATATAAATTTTCATTGCCGTGCAGATGTGGAGTGTAGATATATAGAGCCCTGGTGGCGTCATTAGCAATGGTAATCTCTTGACCATCAATAAAATAAGTGCCACCGGTTTGATATTTAAATTTTTGTGGATTATCCAAATAAAATCTGGCTGCACCCGCACCCCAATCAATTTGATTAGCCAGACCTTTGTATTTTTGGACCGCTGGATCATTAATCGAACAACTGTCGCAGACGCCATAACCAGTTGCCCAATCAAACTGACCTTGAACCGGAGAGGCATCAGTAACTAAGCTTTGTTCTTTTTGTAATAAAGTTAAAATATATTTTGGATTAATTTGGTGCACCCAAGCTGAATCGTAGATTACTTGAGCGGTGGTCATTCGTACATTAGGATCAATGTATGTACTTAAAACTCCACCTTTATTTTTTAAGAAACTGTTGATATCTTCCATGGACATGGCAGTGTAATCAGTTAAATCATTATTAGATAAAATAAAATGTGGATTAAATTGAGCTAATACCGGGGTGGAATTAAACAATAAAATGCTAAGACAAGCAAATATTGAGGCTTTTTTTAACATAAAAAATATTTTATTAATCTTTATTTATACATATTTTATTATAGCATAAAAAATTAAAATCAAAAAACAGCCTTTTAAAAGCTGTTTTTTGGTTAGGTAAGATTTTAATTTACCATCTGCTTCCGCCACGATTATCGTTTCTGCGGTCAGAAAAATCTTTTGGAGGTCTTGCTTCGTCAACAGTGATAGCGCGACCATCAATTTCTTTACCGTTAAGAGTACTGATGGCGTTTTGTGCTTCTTCTGGAGTAGAATATTCTACAAAACCAAAGCCCTTAGATTTACCGGTCATTTTGTCTTTGATAATGGCAACCGAAGTCACATTACCAGCTGAAGCAAAGAATTCTTTTAATTCATCTTCAGTGATGTTGTATGGCAAATTGCCAATGTATAACTTGTTAGTCATAGAGATACTAAGAATTGTTAATAAAAATTGTAAGACCGACCTTGTTCTTTGGGCTGTTGATAGTTGACCTTTGTCCTTGTGGGGACAAGTGAGACTATGAGAACGAGCTTGGAAGAGAACTTACAAAATAAGTGTAGCATAAAGCGTCTTGTTAGTCAAATTTTGCTTTTAGGTGCTTAAATTGCTAAAATTTACGTATATGGCTTTAGAAGAAATCAAAATTTTAGATGTCAAAATCAATGCTTTAAACAAAGCCGAAGTTTTAGATTTAATCAAAAACTTACTTATCAAACCAGATTCTTCGCAACAACAACTTGTAACCACCAATCCAGAATTTATCATGGCGGCGCAAGAAGATTTAGAATTTAAAAATATTATTAATAATGCTTGGCTTTCTGTGGTTGATGGTTATGGTATAAGACTGGCAGCAAAATATTTAGATTTAATAAAAAATAATAAAAAAAATAACTTATTACTTGGCTTAAAAATTGCCTGGTGGGGGATTGCAAGAAATAATAAAAAATTAAATATTGTCCCCGAAACAATTACTGGCACAGATTTGGTTCCAGAAATAGTTAGAATTATGAATTGTGAATCTGGAATTATGAATAAAAAAGTTTTTTTATTAGGCGGTTTTGGAGAAATATCTCGTCTCACTGCAGAACGCCTTTCCAAAGTTGTCATTCCGAGCGGAGTAGAGCGGAGCGAAACGAAGTCGAGGAATCCCGTGGAATTTAGATATTCCACATTTGAAACAGATAATATTATTGAAAAAATAAATTCTTTTGCACCTTCTATTTTGTTTGTAGCTTTAAATCACCCGCGGGCTCAAAAATGGATTGATGCCAATTTAATCCAAATACCAAGTGTAAAGTTGGCCGTTGGTGTGGGTGGCGCATTTGATTATATTTCTGGTCAAATAAAAAGAGCCCCACAATGTCTGCAAGGCTTTGAATGGCTCTATCGTTTATTTACCCAACCGCGACGCTTTAAACGTATCTACACTGCGGTTATAAAATTTCCTTGGTTTGTATTTAAATCAAATTTTAGCTAAAATAACTAATATTATGTTCAAAACAAGATTTGCTCCCAGCCCCACCGGTGATTTACATATTGGCGGTTTACGCACCGCGCTTTTTGCCTATTTATTTGCCAAAAAAAATCATGGTGAGTTTGTTTTGCGCATTGAAGATACAGACCAAACCCGTTATAAAGAGGGGAGTGTGGATTCAATTTTACAAGGTCTTTTTTGGGCTGGCATAAATCATGACGGCGAAATTACTTATCAATCCAAACGCACAGAAATTTATCAAAAATATGCCAAAGAATTAATTAACAATGGCCATGCTTATTATTGTTTTTGTTCAGCTGAAACTTTGGATGAAATGCGTAAAGAACAGGAAGTCAAAAAACAAGCCCCAATGTATGATCGTCGTTGTTTAAATTTATCTAATGAAGAGATAGCTAAAAAGTTACAGGCTGGCGAACCGTATGTTATTCGTTTAAAAATTCCAGCTGGTCAAACAAAACTTACAGATCTTATTCGTGGTCAAATAGAAATTGATAATGCTAACATTGATGACCAAGTTTTAATAAAATCTGATGGTTTTCCAACTTATCACTTGGCCAATGTTGTTGATGATCATGAAATGAATATTACGCATGTGATTAGAGCTGAAGAGTGGTTACCTTCTACGCCAAAACATTTAATTCTTTATCAAATGTTTAGCTGGACGCCACCAGAATTTGCGCATCTTTCTATGATTTTGGCACCGGATAAATCCAAACTTTCCAAACGTCACGGCGCCACCTCAGTTATGGAATTTAAAAATTTAGGTTATCTGCCCGAAGCTGTTGTTAACTATATTGCTCTTTTGGGTTGGAATCCTGGTAGTGACAAAGAAATTTTTTCTTTGGAAAATTTAGAGTATGAATTTTCTTTGGATAGAGTTCAAAAAGCTGGGGCCATTTTTGATATTGAAAAATTAAATTGGTTTAATGGCCACTACATTCGTCAAAAAAGTTTAGACGAATTAACTGATTTGTGTCTACCTTATTTAACTATATGTCATCCCGAGCGTAGCGCAACGAAGTGGAGCGAAGCCGAGGGATCCCGTGTCTACCTGTCAAAAATTGTTGCCCTAGAACAGGAAAGATTAAAAAAACTTTCAGATATAAAAGAAGCCACAGAATATTTTTTTACTGAACCAATTTATGAAAAAGAATTATTGCAATGGCGCAAAGCTGATTTAAATGACGCTAAAAACAAATTAGAATTTTTATTAACTGAATTACAAAAAGTACCCAACGAAAACTTCACACGCTCGGCTTTAGAACAACTTATCAAAGGCCTAATTGAAGCAGAAAAACTGGACACTGGCGCTGTGCTTTGGCCAATGCGTGTGGCTCTTTCTGGCAGAAAAAATTCTCCTGGACCATTTGAACTCGCCGAGGTTTTGGGCAAAGAAAAAAGTTTAGGAAGAATTAAAAATGCTATTAAAATAATTTAGATAACTAATTAAAACTTATGAACTTTCGCTATAATCCTATTAAAAAATGGCTAATAACTCTTTATCGCCAATTTTATCCCATTCCCGGTTCTCCGTGGACCAAAGGCCATGTTGACGATCTCTGTCAAATTAATTTAGTCCCGCCAGAAACCCTCAAAACTTTTTTTGCTGATTGTATAAAAATTCTCCAAAAAATTAAAGGGCAAGAAATAGGGGACTATCTTGAATTTGGTGTTTTTAATGGATCTTCCATGGGAAGTGCTTATCTAACTGCCCAAAATTTCCATCTTAATACCATGAAATTTTTCGGTTTTGATTCTTTTGAAGGCTTACCAGCTGGCACTGATGAAGAACATGACATTTTACAAAAAGGATTTTATTGTTGTCCCTTTGAGAAAACCAAAGAATGTCTCCAAAAAAGAGGGGTCAACCCCGATGATGTTATTTGGATAAAAGGCGTCTACCAACAAACCTTAAATGATGAAATCTTTAAAAAAGTTGGTTACCCTAAAATTGGCCTTGTCTTTATTGATTGCGATACTTACAGCTCCTCAAAAGCAGTCTTTGATTTTCTTGCCCCATTAATGACCGAACCCGCAATCTTCTGTCTTGACGATTGGAAACTTTATGATATGGATATTAAAGGAACAGGCGAATATAAATCATTTAATGAATTTTTAGAAAAAAACAAACACATCAAAGCTAAAGAAATTAAGTCCTACAATAGAAAATCAAAATCTTTCCTCATACTCCCTCAAGTTACTCCAGAGAATTAAAAAAGAGATAAAAATGTTATAAAAAATATGAAAAACAATTTGGCTTTTGTTGACGGACAAAATTTGTATTTAGGCACAAATTCAGAAAATCCAGCTTGGCAAGTTGATCTAACAAAATTTCTTCAATATCTAATTAAAAAATATTCTGTGCAAAGAGCCTATTACTTTTTAGGTTTTGTTAATGAAGACAATCAAGAATTATATGACAGTATTCAAGAGGCTGGTTTTATTTTAAAATTTAGAGAACATAATTCTGCCATGATGAGCAAGAAAAAAGGCGATGTTGATACCGATATTGTTTTTGATATTATGAAAAGAATGTATAAAAAAAACCATTTGATAAAATAGTTCTTATTGCTGGAGATAGCGATTATAAAATGTTAGTGGATTTTTTGATTGAAGAAAATGAATTTGAAAAACACGACTGTTCCATAGTAGGTACAACAGAATTAAATCCGCAGGAAGTTGCTAAAAAAGTTGCAGAAATAATTTTTAAAATTGTTTAAAAGTATGCTATAATGTAAGCATGTTCAAAATACACCAAAATAAAAATTTTCCACAATCAAAAAATAAACTAATATTAGCCATTATTTTGGTTATTTTTTTATTTTTACCATTTTATTTAAAAGCTGAAACTGTTTATAATGGGGGAGACAATGCTGAAATTACAAACATTGCTGAAGAAATAAAAACTAAGCAAAAAAAGATTGAAGAGTTAACAGCAAAAATTAATACTTATAATGATTCAATTAAGCAATACCGCAGTCAATCTGTAAATTTGGCAAGTCAAATTCAGTATTTAACTGCGCGGATTGATAAAGCGGAAGCAGAAATAGAGTTGACTGAAAATCAAATTTCAGAAAATTCTTTACAGGTGCAAGATACAGAAAACAAAATTAAACAAAATGAAAGTAATATTGAAGAAAACAAAAAACGTTTAAGAGAATTTATTCAGGAAATGTATAAAAAAGACCAAAATTCTGAACTGGAAATAATTTTGGCCAACGATTCAATTTCTGGTTATTATAATGAGTTGAGAAGTTTAAGTATTTTGCGAAACAAAACCAAAGAATCATTAACGGAATTAAAACAATTAAAAGATAATTTAGCAGTTTTAATGACAAACTTGGAAGATAGAAAAGCTACTCTTAAGGCCTTAAAAGATAAATTAGAAAAAAACAAAGAAAGTTTATTGGAACAACAACTAACCAAGCAAAATATTTTGAGTCAAACAAAAAGTTCAGAAAATAAATTTCAAAGTTTATTGTCTCAAGTACGCGCAGAGCAGGCGAGTGCCAATGCCGACGTGGCGTCGTTAGAAAAAAAATTACGTGAAAAACTATCGGGTGGTAAAATTGATAGATTAAAGGCACTAGGTGACGCAAAATTTAATTGGCCGGTCACCAATAATGGCGTGACAGCCTATTTTCATGATCCAGATTATCCATTTAAATATGTTTTTGAACACCCCGCGATTGATTTAAGAGCCAAACAAGGCACGCCTATTCGTGCCGCCGCCCCTGGCTACATTGGTCGGGCGCGTGATGCGGGCAAGGGTTATAGCTACATTATGATTATCCATAATGACGGATTTTCCACTGTTTATGGCCATGTTTCCAAAATTTATGTAAAAGAAGATCAGTTTGTGAATCAGGGTGAGATTATTGGACTTTCTGGAGGTATGCCCGGAACACCAGGTGCGGGTGGAATGACAACTGGTCCACATTTACATTTTGAAATCAGAAAAAACGGCATTCCGGTAGACCCGCTTAATTATTTGCTCTAAAGACTATGGGTTACTCTTTGTTTGGTGTGCGTGATATTAGTCTCTTTGATTATATTTCGTTGGGACATTTTTTAACTGGCTTTATAGTCGGTGTTTTAATTTTACGTGTAATGATAATTTTGAAAGTGCGTTTTAATTTATTTAGTTATTTCGTAATCGGGATTGCGTGTGCAATTTGGTGGGAGGATTTGGAAGTGGTGTTAAGATTTTTAAAAGCTAATTATCGTCTTGTTTTTGATAAGGTTTTCTTTTTGTTTCCATCTTATGTTTTTGCCGCCGAGAGTTGGTTAAATGTATTGGGTGATGTTTTAATGAATACTCTCGGACTATTGTTTTATGCTAAATATGCTAAATTAAAAAGTAAAAACTAGCCTTTATAGGTTAACCAAGAGAATGAAATTTTTTATGGATATCTTTAAGTTTTTTATTGGTCACGTGCGTATAAATTTGAGTGGTAGATACATTGGCGTGACCCAAAAATTCTTGAATAATACGTAAATCCACGCCTTGTTCTAACAAATCAGTGGCATACGAGTGTCTTAAAGTATGCGGCGAAGTAAAAAAAGGCAAACCAACCAGTTTGGCGTATTTTTTTACCAATCTTTCCATAGAACGCACAGTTAGGCGACGTGATTCTTGAGTTCTGGCGCGATAGTTGATAAAAAGAGCTTTGTCAGCGTCTTTTCTCAAGAAAAGATATTTTTTAATCCACTCCAAAGCGCGGGTAGAAAAATAAATAGTGCGCGTTTTTTGTCCTTTACCAATAATTTGCAGCTCTAATTCATTTTTGTTGTTTAAATTATTGAATTGTTCACGGTTTAGAGCCACCAATTCGGCCACACGTAAACCAGTGGAGAAGAGAGTTTCTAAAATTGATCGATCACGAATACCTTGAATTGTGGAAGTATCGGGTGTAAGTAATAATTTTTCAATTTGTTCCAGATTTAAAAAATGAATGCCGCGTTCTTTTTGTGCATCGCGGGCGAGTTTTATTTTTTCAGCTGGTAGGGAAGTAATATCACGCTCGGCAAAATAGTTAAGAAGTGAACGTAGGGCGATTAAATAATAATTTTGGGTGGTTTTCTGTAATTCTTTACCACTACGGCTATCTTTTTGGCGAGCCAAAAATAAACGATATTGCCAAATATCATCATTGGTTAAGTCGTGTGGTTTTAACTCAAGTTTATTTTTTATTTTTAAAAATTCAACAAATTTTTTTAAAAAATTTGAATAGTTTTCCTGTGTTTTAGAAGAAAGGCCTTTTTCTACTTCGCACCATTCTAAAAAATCAACTAGATGCTTTTGAATTGGTTTATTTGATTTGTTCATGTATTAATATTATATGATATTTTGGTTGAAAAATAAAGTTATGTAAATTATTGATAGTATATATTAAGCGACACATGATAAGAAGCCAACTCAAAACATAAGAGAGAAGTCATATTTTTTAAAAAATAATAAAAAAATAATTATTTTAGATTATGAAAATTTTTTACCCTTAATCTTTATGTATATCTATAAGGAATGGTAAAAAATAGAAAGATTTTACTAAAACTGAAATTTTTTAAAAAAGACTGACTGTGTTTATATTTTGAAGGTAATAAGTATCAGCTTTAAAATTAACTAGGCCTTAAAAATCATTTAAAAGCCCTGTTTTTGGGCTAATCTGTGCAAACCTATTCAGTTAGAGAAGTCGGGCTAAAAGACAGATAAATTATATTTTATTGAGTGTTGTGAGTGAAATAATTAACCAATACTGGCTAAAGTTACCACAGTGGTGCTGGCTATGTAGAACAAGCCATCTCTTAATAGTCGTTTAACCTATATTATACGACATTTATATCATTCTAAAAACATTCTTTAGGCGGGCTTCCCTTTTGTAGAATGTTATTTATAAAATATGCGATCACCAATTCGTAAATCAATATATTCTTTGGGAGACGTGTCCTTAAATTTATTTTCCATAATATTTTTTATTGTAGTAATCGTGGTATCAATCCCATTATCAATGTTTAGTATAAAATACCAACCCGACTTGGTAAACGCCCTAACTTCCCCACCGTTTAGGTTAGGAATGATATATTTGCTGATTTCTGTATTTGGATTGCTTTTTTTATATTCTTTAAAAAAGTTTTTAATAAAATTAACAATGTATTCGTTTAATAATGGCTGATGTAAAATAACCTGTGTGGTGGTGGCTGCAGAAACAATTGGCAAATCCCAGGGCACTTGAGATAAAAGAATGGGTGTTTCTGGTACACCAAAGTTATTAATTAAATAATAGCTTGCACCCTCCTGCCACAAACAAACAGGAATTTTTGGTGCAATGGTGATAACAATTTTGTTAGGCAGCTGTTTTTTAATACTGACGGTATCCAACGACGCGCTACCCATTAGATAGGCGGATAATTTTTTGTCATTCAAGAATAAGGCGTATTTATAATTATTTTCGTTAATAAATTGGAAAGCCTTTTTTTCTACCTGGTTTAAAAGTTCTACACTACTGGTGCCGGATAGAGTTATCTTTTTAATTTTAAAAAAAGGAGAGAAAAAAAATATACCCAAGATAACGCCTAGAATAATAATTATAAATAAAATAAAATACAGTTTAGGATTGCTGTTTTTTTTACCTTTAAAACAACCGGACGAAGTATGTTTTATTCCTTCGTGACTGTGATGTTGGCTGTAATCTTTTTTTTTCATTTCTAAAAAATTAAATGGTTTTAGACAAAATAAATAAGGCGATGGCCAGGCCTATAAATTCAAAAAATAAAACTCCGGGCTTTTTAAAATAATCAGACCATTTATGGAATTTAACTTTTATCAACACCGGCGCAAATTTATTGTTTAATGGCCACAACCACTTAATTCCTTCGTCATCATATAAACCATCAAAAATAATATGATCATAAATACCAATTTTATCTTTTCTTAACAAACCCAATAACTCTTTAATGTTATCAAGATCTGGTAAAAAACCGCAAACGCCAGCTGATAAAAATAAACTTAAATTAAAATCTAAACCAATAAGTCGGCTGTAAAGATATATTAAAATTATATTATAATTAGAATGAAAAGTTAAAAACATTTTGGCTAATATTAGCTAAAAATTAAATTCAACTATCTATTCTGTTTTCCCAGAAAGGCATTTTTGTTTTCTTTATTTCTTAATTTCCAATTTCTTCTTCCCCACCATTCCCTGCAACACTTCTGGCACGTTGACACTCCCATCTTCATTTTGAAATTGTTCTAAAATCGCTGGAATTAATCTTGATGTGGCCAATCCCGAGCCATTTAATGTATGCACAAATTGATTGCCACCTTCTGCACGATAACGAATATTGGCCCGTCTAGCCTGATAATCTAAAGCATTAGAAACTGAAGATACTTCTTTAAAGGTCTCCATTGACGGAATCCAGACCTCAATATCAATCGTCTTGGCCATAGCCGCTGAAGCATCCTCGGCCGCCAACTGCACTGTTTGAAAATTAAGTCCCAGACCATTGACCAATTCTTCAGCATTTTTGATTAATTCGTCAAACGCCACCCACGAATCTTCTGGTTTAGTAAATTGGAACATTTCAATTTTGTTAAATTGATGTCCTCGCACCATGCCTCTTTCTTCTTTACGATAACTACCCGCTTCTCTTCTAAAGCAAGTGGAATAAGAATAATATTTTCTTGGTAATTTATTATTTTCCAATAAATCATCACGATGATAGTTTAATAACATCATCTCTGATGTAGCATCCAGACATAAATTGTCCGATGTCCAAAACAAATCTTCTCTAAATTTTGGCAAATGGCCTGAAGCATAGGCTGATTCTTCATTTAACAAATATGGCAACAATAAAAATTCATAATTATTTTTTTTGTGAAAGTCTACAAAATAATTTAACAAAGCCCATTCCAAAAGCGCACCATCGCCCGTATAGCACCAAAACCCGGCGCCACTCATCTTGGCCGCGCGTTCATAATCAATCAAACCTAAGCTCGTGGCGAGTTCCACGTGGTCTTTTGCTTGTCCGCCGAAGAGGCGGGGCTTTTCCCCAAAGCTTCTAATCACTTTATTATTTTCTTTACCGCCAGCCACCACATCATCAGCCGGCATATTTGGCAAAGCTGATAATTTTTCTTTCAGCTCTTCTTCTGTTTTCGCCAACTTTTCATCCAGTTCTTTAATGCTCTCCCCTACTTTTTTCATCTCGGCAATAATTTCCGGCGTAGGTTTGGTCTTAGAAAATTTATTTCTTTCTGCTTTTAATTCATCACATTTTTGAATTAATTCCTTGCGCTCATCGTCCAACTTAATTATCTCATCTAAACTAAAACTCCCCTTCTCCATTCTCTTGAGCAGGGCCTTTTCGACCCCTTCCTTTTGATTGCGAATTTTTTGGATATCTAACATATATTTATATTTTATATTTCTTATTAAAACTTTCTTCATCATTATATTCTGCAAAATCTTTCTGACTCTCTGATTCTATAAAATTATTATCTTTTTCGTGTTTTATACCACACCAATATCTTTCTGTTTCATCAGCAATTTTTGTCCAATAATTTACAACGCCATTACCATAACCACAGTACATACAATATATTTTTTGCCAAAAATTTAAATATTTTAATTTAGCTCGGTCAATTATTTTTATGTATGCCTTTCTTTTTATGCAAGGAATCTTGTATAATGGAAAACAAATTCGATGATAAATTTCTACCCAAATATCTGCTATTAATAACGGAATTATTAAACTACTAACCAGTGGTATGGCAATTAAATGTTTTAAGGTTTTGTAAGAATTTTTTAAATATTCCATAATACATTATACAATCTCCCATTATACTTTCCTCATCCCCTCAAACGCCCTCAACACTTCAAGCGGTATCGCGAACACCAAAGTATTTGATTGATCCGAAGAAACATCATTAATGGTTTGCAAAGTACGCAAATGCAGGGCACCTTGAGAACTGGCCAAAATAGTCGCTGCTTTAGCCATATTATCCGCGGCAATGACTTCGCCTTCGGCTTTAATAATCACCGCCCTTCTTTCTCTTTCTGCTTCTGCTTGCTTGGCAATCACTCGTTTCATATCTTCTGGCAAATTAATATCTTTCAATTCCACTGAATCAACTTTAACGCCCCATGGATCAGTGGCCGCGTCCACCACCATCTGAATTCTTTTTGACACCTCGTCACGATTAGACAACAGTTGATCCAAATCAACTTCACCCACTGCGTTTCTCATGGTGGTTTGGGCCAATTGTGAAACAGCATAATAAAAATTTTCCACTTCAATTACTGCTTTGGCCGCGTCAGATACTTTGTAATAAATTACCGCGTTAACCTTGACCGAGATATTATCCTTGGTGATTGCTTCTTGGTCTGGCACATCCACGGCTTTGACGCGAATGTCCACTTTTTTCATAGATTGGAAAACCGGCCAGACAATTCTCCAGCCCGGATTTTTCATCCCCACATAACGACCCATAGTAAACATTACTCCGCGCTCGTATTGATTGACCTGGCGCAGACTAGACAGAACAAGGAGCATGACGATCACGATAATTGGATACCACATATGTTTGTAATTAATTTATAATTTATAATTGCTAATTTTTAAATAATTCTTAGATCTTAAATCTTCTTCATGCTCTCTAAAACGATCTCCACAAACTTCTCCCTCGAAATCCCAAGTTCACTCTCGCAGGTAAAAATGTTTTCTCGATTCACTGCCGCGGCAAAGCGCGCTTCTTTAAATCTTTTTAAAACTGATTCAATTTTTACTGAAGCCACTTTTTTATCCGGCATGACCTTAGACACGGCCACAATAAAACCCGTCAAGCCATCAACTGCAAATAACGCTTTGGCCAATTGTGAATCCCTCGGAATATTTTGCACTTCATTGTGCGATTGAATGGCGCGAATCAAATCATCTGGAAAATCTATTTCTTTCAAAAATTTTTGCGTTAGCGGTCCACTATGTTCTTGCATGTGTGCCTCCATATTTTCTTTACCAGTAATTTGTTCATAATCAATATCGTGTAACAATCCACACATCGCCCAAGTGTGCTCGTCTTCGCTTCCCGGCTTTATCTCATTAAAATATTTGGCCAGCGCCCTCATCGCCACCTCCACGTTAAACAAATGCTTCTGCCCTTCCGGACTGACATATTTTTCTACTAGCTTCAAACACGTCTCACGAGAAATATTTAAAACAGATAAAAACATAAAAACTATCTTAATACGCCCATATTTTCTAAGCTGGTTATAAAACCATTACTCATTGAGTTTAAATATTTTGGGGAACTATCGTATAAAAAAAGGTTAAACATTAGCCATGCCAAGTAAGAACCGCATAATACAAAAATTATTATTTTAATTTTTTTAATTAAAGACAATGATTTAAAATCGATAAAAATTAATTTAAAAAATTCACCAATCTTAACTTTAAAAATCATAAAAAGAACTAAACACAGTGCAGAAGCTATAATAAAAGACGATAAAAGTAATATTAAAAAAATTACTACAACTGGTAAATTGGTTTTAAGTAAAAAAAAAGCTATCGGTGTTAAAAAGGTACTTACAACCTCGCCTTGTCTGGGGCCATGCTCAGTAAACAACGTATTGTTAAAAACGGTGATTAAAAAAAGTATTAAACCAAAAATAAAAAAATAAATAAAAGTTCTTTTTTTAATTTCTTCTTTATTAAGTGACATAAAAAATATTTATTTAAATACTTTGTTATTTGTTGTTTGTTATACTTTTTCTTGCGGTCTCATCAACGGAAACAAAACCACATTCCGCAAATTGGTCTGCCCAGTCAAAAGCGTAATTAATCTTTCCACACCCAACCCAAAGCCGGAAATTGGTGGCATACCATATTCCATAGCCAAAATATAGTCATCATCGCCAGCTTGGGCTTCTTCATCGCCTTTTTTGGCCGCTTCAGCTTGTTCTTTAAATCTTTCCGCTTGATCGGCCGGATCAACAAGCTCTGAATACGCCTTGACGATTTCCCAACCATTTATTAGTAATTGAAACTGTTCTACTTTGCTTTGGTCAACATCACTTCTCCTCGCCAGCGGTTGCAGTTCCACTGGATAATTATACAAAAATACTGGCCCAACAATATTTGACCGAGAAATTTTCTTAAAAAGCGCATCCACCAAACTGCCATAACCCATATGTTCTATTTCTTCAATTTCTATTTTTTTATTCTTGATTTCTTTTTTTAGCTCCTTCACTTCTTTTATTTTTTCAATATCAATACCCGCATCTTTTTTGATCATTTCCACAAAATCTACTCTTTTCCAGGGTGTCTGAAAATTGACCTCTCTCTCTTTACCATCTTTACCAATAATATTTATTTTTTTATTTAATTTTAATGTGGCAAACAAATAATCAAACATTTTTTCAGCAAAAGTCATATTATCTTCAAAATTCCAATAGGCGCTGTAATGCTCCAAACTCATATGTTCTGGCAAATGTGACGGATCAAAACCTTCATTGCGAAAAACTTTGCCCAATTCAAAAACTTTTTCATACCCGCCGACGATTAACTCTTTTAAGGGCAACTCGAGAGAAATGCGCAAAAAGACATCAATATCCAGCCCATTATTATGAGTTTTATAGGGTTTGGCTGAAGCCCCTGTGGGAGAATGCATCAAGGTTTGTGTTTCCACTTCAGTAAAACCTTCCTGCCAATAAAATTCCCGCAGTGCTTTGATAAAATTACTTCTAAATTTAAATCTTTGGCGAGTTTCCTCACTGGCAATCAAATCTAAATATCTTTGGCGATAACAAGCTTCTTCATCTTTAAGTCCATGCCATTTTTCTGGTAAAGGCCTTAAAGCTTTACCTAAAAATTCAAATTTTTTAACTAATAATGTTTTTTCACCTTTATGCGTGGTAAAAACTTCGCCTGTCACCCCAATAAAATCCCCCATATCAAACAAATCTTGAAATAATTTAAATTGTTCTTCGCCAACTTCATCAGATTTAATAGCCACTTGTGCCTTGCCAGACCAATCTTGCAGATGTGCAAAAGCTAATTTACCCATGATACGAATGGTTAAAATCCGGCCAGCCGTAACTATTTTCCCTCCATCAGTCAAATTTTTTATATCAGAAACTTGATTTTTTTTAGCAAACCTAGCTGGATAAGGATTAATGCCCAGCTCTTTAATTTTAGCTAATTTTTGTTGTCTTGTTTGATATTCGTTTTGGTATTCCATATACAGTTATTATAAAACAAAACCCCCTATCTTGCAAACAAGACAAGGGGAATTAAAAATATAATTTGTTTTAACTATTTGCCGCAAACATCAGTAGCGGTGCAGACCAGTGTGCCATCATCTGTATAACAGTATGTCCAAGCATCAGCGTCAGCATCACGAATTTTTAAACAACCGGCTGTATCTATATCACCAATTTCTAATGTCGAAGTGGCCGTAGGATTGCCATCACCAATGATAAAATTACCAGTGGTGGTGGCTGTACCGCGGATATAGGTATTACCAACAACTGTCAATCTTTCACCGTACCAACCGCCAGGTGTGGTGGTGGCAATACCAATCGCCCCACTCGAAATTGAAGTGCCTGTGCCATCAATATTTCGACCAAATAAAATATTACCAATGGTCATGTTGTTCGAGCCAGTAGCTGAAGGAGCGTCAATATCATAGCCAATCACAATATTATTTGAGCCAGTAGTAAGATTATCACCTGCTTTATAACCAACGCCAATATTACTACTACCCGAGGTCACGGCTTTGCCAGCTTGGTAACCAATCCAGGTACTGGAAGCATTACTAGGACTAGAGCCACCATAACCAGCTTGATAACCAACCGCTGTGTTGGCAAACGATCTAACGGCTTTATTATAAGCGGACGAACCTAATATTGAATTCCAAGATCCTTCTGTTGAATATCCAAACGAACCGCTACCAACCGTTGTATTTTCAGAACCCGAGGTATTATAATAATTACTCTGATAACCCAAAGCAACATTATATTCGCCGGTAGTAATACCTTGGCCAGCATAATCCCCAACAACTGTATTATAATTACCAGTGATATTACTATGCAATGAATAACTGCCCACCGCTGTGTTTTCATAACCAGTTGTATTAGAATACATTGATTCATATCCAATAGCAACATTAGAAAAAGGATACACCCCAGAATGAAGACTTTTGTAACCAATCGCTACATTACTTAAAGCATAATCCCACCCACCATTGCTGCCGGCGTCATACATGGACTGATAACCAATTGCCACATTAGAATTCACACTACTGGTTGCAGTATAACCAGCCTGATAACCCATAAAAACATTGTACGTGCCTGTATTAGTTAAATTCTTACCTGCTTCTGTCCCGACTAAGACAGAATAATTGGTCGAACTAGCCACAAAGACTTGCAAATCATTTTGATAAATAGCACTATTGGCGCCTTGCAGAATATTGCCAGTTACGGTCAGGGTGCCACCGGTATTTATATTAGCGCCCACAGTAGTAGCGGCGTGAACATTCGAGATAAGTAGAGCGCCAGCAAATATTATGGCCAGCACAAATGAGAAAAGAAAGAGTTTTTTAGACATATTTTTTTAAATTAATTTTAATCTGTGGATAAATATATTATACCACCTTTTTAAAAAATATTTAAATTTTTTTTTCGTCTCTAAATTATAATATTATTTGATAAAGACGGCAAATAAAAATACAGGTTGGAAGTCCCTGTATTTTTATGTTTAAAATTTTATTTTATTTCAACTATTTCATATTCTATCACGCCTTTAGGCAAACTAACTGTTATGGTTTCTCCAACTTTGTGGCCTAAAAAAGCCTTACCTAAAGGTGATTCGTTTGATATTTTTCCAGACATTGGATCGGACTCTTGTGAACCAACAATTTCATATTCTTTGACTGTCTTATTACTCTTGTCCTTTATTTTTACAATATTACCAATATTAACACCAATATTTTTATTTTGTTCTTTGATAATAATGGCATTTTTCATGAATTCTTCCAGTTCGGCAATACGACCCTCAACAAAAGCTTGTTCGTCTCTAGCATCAGTATATTCGGCATTTTCTGATAAATCGCCATATTCTTTGGCAATTTGAATACGCTCAAGAACGTCTTTGCGCTTGGTATTTTTTAGGGTTATAAGTTCTTGTTTAAGTCTTTCTAAACCCTCAAGAGTGATGTAGGTTTGTTTACCAGACATATAAATAAATAAAAATTAATATTGTATAGAATACAGTGAATATATTTTTTTGTCAATAATTTATATTAGCTTCATCAATGGCTTGGTTGACCAGTTTATCAGCTAACTTATTTTGTTCACGTGGAATATGTTTAAAAATTGATTTTTTAAAGCCTTGTCTTAAATTCCATATTTTAATAAAACTATCCTGGAAATCTTTATTTTTTAATTTAAATTGACCATTAATTTGATTGCAAACCAATTCCGAATCAAGTCTTACTTCGATTTCCTGAGCTTTTATTTTTTTAGCTTCCTCTAAGGCCAACACCACAGCTTTATATTCAGCTTGATTATTGGTGGTTAAACCAATATATTTTTTATGAGTTGCCAAGGGTTTAGTTAAATTTTCGGCAATAAAAAATACCACTCCAATCCCGGCTGGACCTGGATTGTTTCTGGCTCCCCCATCGGTAAAAATTATTATTTTTTTGTACATAAAGATTAAGAGTTTGTTCTTATATCTATGATTTTTAGTTGCAGCTCGCGATTACCATTCCATTCATTAATTCCAAATTCTACCACTGCATCAATAAAATCGCCAATTTTTAACACACCTCCCCATTCTTCAGCCATACCAAAAGAAATGGCTTTGCGACTCAAATTATTCTGTGATAAATAAAAACGTAAATGTTTATTATCTTTTCCAACTAATTCTACCTGCTCTATCTTTAGTTTTTTAATTAAAAATAATGGCATAGGATTAGCTTCAGCAAAAGGTTCAAACTGCTCGAGTTGATCATAAAGTTCCCAGTTTAGATCAGCCAGTTTTACTTCGACATCAACATCAATGGCTGGTTTTAAATCAATGTTTTCTAATTTTTTATTGGCTTCTAAAATTATTTTTTTTAAAAAATTTTGATAATTTTTTTCACCTTTAATTGATAGCCCACAGGCCTGCGAATGCCCTCCAAAACGCTCTAAAAAAGCGCTGGTGGTTTGCAGGGCTTCAGTAATGTTAAATTCACTGATACTGCGTCCAGAACCAACATAACCATCTTTTTGACGAGCAAACAAGATTACTGGTCGAAAAAATTCATCTTTAAGTTTACCGGCCACCAAACCAACCAAACCAGGCGTCCAATTTTCTTGACAAGCAATCAATATTTTATTTTTATCGTTTACTTTATCAAACTGTTGCTTAGCTTCTGTTAGCATCTGTTCAGCAATTTTTTGTCGTTTAAGATTTTTATTTTGAATATCTTGAGCTAAGGCAATGGCAGTCATCTCATCTTCGGTGGTTAAAAGATTATACGCCAAGCTGGCGTGGTCAATACGGCCAGCAGCATTTAAACGCGGCACAATTTGAAAACTGATATTACGGACATTTAAATTATATAAATCACTACCCAAAGGCAGGCCTTTTAATTCTTCACCACTTGAAAGACTGGCAACACTAATTAATTCTTGTAAACCTCTGCGTGGTGTTTTGTTTAGAACCATTAAACCGTATTTGACCAAAGTTCTGTTTTCACCCAAAATTGGCGAAACATCACCAATGGTACCAATGGTCACTAAGTCCAAGAGCCATTTTTCAAAAGCCGCGTACTGCTCGGGGTCTTTTTGCTGTAAAAATAGTGCCTGAGCTAATTTAAACACCATCCCCACACCAGCTAATTTTTTATAAGGGTAAATTTCTCTTTTTAGGGAACAATTTAAAATTGCATAGGCGTCTGGTAAATTTTCCAGCTCCAAATGATGATCGACAATTATGGTATCAATATTTTTTTCTTTTAAGAATTTTATGGGTTCAAAATTTGTAATACCACAATCAACAGTAATGACTAAATTTATTCCTTGAGCGATAAAGTTTTCCGCGTTTTTTATACTTAATCCATAACCATCAATGTCGCGATGTGGAATGAAAAAATAAACATTTTTGGCACCTAACTTTTTTAAAGTTTTTTCTAAAACCACAGTGGCGGTTACGCCGTCTGCGTCATAATCGCCGTGAATTAAAATTTTTTCTTTATTTTTTATAGCAGCCTCAATACGAGTTACGGCTTTTTGCATGTCCAAAAATAAAAACGGGTCATGAATGCCTTGACTATAATCCGGATTAAAAAACTCATCAATCTTTTCTTGTGTATCTAAACCACGATCGTAAAGTAATTGCAAAACAATCCCACTGTAGGCGGGAAAATTTTCAATAAATTCTTTTGGGCATGGCGACTTTAGACGCCATTTTTTTTGATGAACTAAAGATTTATCTTTCACTTTATAAAAATTAAATAAATTCAGCCAGTGCTTTTTTAAAATCAAAAACTATTGGTACGTTAGTTATCTCTTTTTCGTAAGTTGGCTTTTGTGTTTGATAAAAAATTCCAAGTGGTAACTTTGCGTGTTCTTGGCTTTTTTCTATAGCCATTTTAAAATCACTTGTTGGGTGTTTGGCTTGTTCCAAAGAATATATTTTTTCTTTATACCAATCAACAGTATTAATTTTATTAAAAGTTACACACTGTTGTAGAACGTCAAGATGAGCAAAACCCTGATGCATGATGGCTTTTTTAATCAATTCTTTTAATTGTTGAATTTCAAAAGCCGCACCACGTGCCACAAAAGTGGCGCCAGAAATTAATGATAAGGCCAAAGGATTGAGGGGTTGTTTTACCTCGCCTTTGGGGGTTGTTTTGGAAATAATTCCTTGATCAGAGGTTGGCGAGGTTTGACCGGTGGTTAAAGAAAAAAGTTGATTATTGCAAACAATTAAAGTTAGATTGGCATTATAACGCGCCAAATGAATTAAGTGATTGGTGCCTTCACTGTATTGATCTCCATCACCAGTAATGGCGATGACTGTTAAATTTTTATTAGCCAATTTGATTCCCAAAGCAACCGGCAGTGTTCGACCGTGCAAAGAATGAAAACCATAACATTTTATAGTTGAAGCCATATTACCACCACAGCCGATGCCATAGACAATGGCTAACTGGTGAGTTGGAATTTGTAAATCAACCAAAGCCATTTTTAAAGCTGTCCAAATACCAAAATCACCACAACCCGGGCACCAAGTGGGTTGGTAGTTGGTATTAAAAGATGCGAGAGTAATTTTATTTGAATCTGACATAATTTATTTTTTTATGGCTTTTATTATTTCTTCTTGCCAAAAGGGACGACCGTCGTATTTTAAAATTTTATCTTTTATTTCAATGCCGGTTTCTTGACGAATAAGATTACCAAGTTGGGCAGAAAAATTATTTTCTACTAAAATTAATTTTTTAAATTGTTTTAAAAATTTATCCAAACCCAAAGGCAGTGGCCAAAGATAACTAAAATGAATTAAATTTATTTGTGTTTTGGCTTTATTAATTTCATACATAGCATCCAAAGCCGGGCCTAACGTTGAACCCCAACAAACCAGAGTGACAGGGGCTTTTTTAGGGCCATAAATTTTTGGTAAAGGAATTTCTTTTTTTAAATTAGTCATCTTACACATTCTTTTTTTCATCTGCTCAGTTCGGCTAATGGCTGATTCATTAGTTAGACCAAACTCATCATGCTCATCAGAATTGGCAACGTATTCTCCATTTAAAATTCCGGGGATAGGACGCAACGAAACCCCGTCTTTTTCGTTTTTATAACGCGCAAATAAAGTTTTATTTTCAGTTAGTTGTTTTTGATTTAGCATTAAAATTTTTCCGCGCGATTTCTTTTTTATTTTAGAAAATATATTTTTTTCAACTGTATAAGTTGATTCGGCTAAAAATTTATCAAACAAAACAATGGCTGGAATTTGATATTTATCAGCCAGATTAAAAGCTTGCTGAGTTAATGAAAAACACTCGGATGGATTTCCGGGCGCCAATACAAGACGCGGAAAATCGCCATGACCACCATGAACCACATACATTAAATCGCCCTGTTCAGTCCAGGTAGGCAAACCAGTCGCTGGAGCTGGACGCATGACTTCAAAAATTACCAGTGGCAACTCTAACATACCAGAAAGTGATAAACCTTCGTTCATAAGAGCAAAACCGCCGCCAGAAGTGCCACAGGCAGCCCTAATACCCGCAAATGAGGCTCCCAGAGCCACGTGGACGGCTGCAATTTCATCTTCTGGCTGATGGACCAACATACCGCTTTCCTGCTGTTTAGAGACCAAATAATGCAAAATTTCACTGGCTGGGGTCATGGGATAGGCTGAATAAAGCTGACAATCAGCGGCTATGGCCCCCAAAGCACAGGCTTGATTGCCAGAGATAAACATATTATCTTGTTTGGGACCTTGGCTATTTATTAGCCCTGTAAATTGTATAATGTTTTTTGAACTAATTTGCTTATTTTTTATCCACTCAAAACCAGTCTGAAGAGCTTTTTTGTTTTGTTCTGCCATTGAACCCTTGTGTCCAAATGTTTCGGCTAAAATTTTATTCAAAACCTCCAAAGATAAATCCAAAGCTCCTAATAGAACTCCTAAAGCAACTGTGTTTTTCATTAAATCGCCGCCATTGTTTTTGGCAATTTCCATTAAAGGGGCTGGTAAAAGATTTATATTTTTTGGTAAAGAAAAATTATTTTCTATTTGTTCATCATAAATAACCAAAGCATTGGTATTAATATTTTTTAATTCTTGAATTAAACTGTCTTTGTTTAAAGCAATTAAGACATTGCATTTTTCAGCCGCGGAATTGATTTCTTTTTTTGCTATATCAACTTGAAAGGTGTTGTGACCACCACGAATTAAAGATGGATATTCGGTATAGGCAAATACAAAACAGTCACTTCTTAAAAAGTATTTGGCCAACATCATGCCAGTGACTTTTATACCAAAGCCGGCCGGACCAACTATTTTTATAGTCAATTTATCCATAAATTAAAAATTTAAAACCGTTTTTACTTCCCTAGCTATGGCTAACTCTTCGTGTGTTTCAACGCTCAAAATAGGAATGTTTTTTAACAAATTCATTTTAGCACAAATTTTCTTGCGCGTCACAGGATTACCAGCTCCAATTTTTCCTGTAAAGGTTATGGCGTCGACACGATCAAGCAAAAATAAATAGGCACCAATATATTTTTTAATACGATTAGTAAACATTTCAAAAGCCAGAACTGCTTTTTCTTCACCCCATTCCATGGCCTGTAAAAGTTCTAAATAATCACTTTTTCCAGCGATGCCTTTTAAGCCTGATTCAAAATTTAAAATTTGGTTTAATTTTTCTAATAGCGAAGGTGTGGTGGTGTGTGTAACCGATAAGTTGGTAAGTATTTGCATTATGACACCAGGATCAAGATCTCCACTTCTGGTTTGCATCATCAAACCTTCAAGCGGAGTGTAGCCCATGGAAGTATCAATGGGTTGACCTTGGCGCACGGCAGTTACGGAACAGCCACCACCCAAATGCACGGTAATAACGTTAATCTCTGTGATTGGTTTTTTAATTAAACGCGCTGTTTCTTCTAAAGCATAGCGATGCGAAATTCCGTGAAAGCCATATTTTTTGATGCCAAATTCTTCATAATATTGATATGGAATGGGATAGGTTTTAGCCGCAGTTGGTAGAGCACTAAAGAAAGCTGTATCAAAAACAGCATAATTAGCAACGGCTGGAAAATATTCTAAAGCCGCCTTGATACCAGCCAAATTGTATGGATTATGTAGAGGAGCCAAACCGTTGGATTGTTCTAATTCAAAAATCTCCTGAGCTGTTATTTGACGGGTAGCTTTAAATTTTTCACCACCGTGTACGACACGGTGTCCAATGGCGACTAATTCATCAAGATTACCAATTTCTCTAACCATATTACGAAAAAGATGTTTAATGTTTTCTTCTAAGTCATCTTTTTTGTGTTCTAAAATTTTAAACTCGCCTTTGTGAAGGGAGTCTAAATTTTTTGTATTAAAAAATTCGTATTTAAATGAAGTGGAACCGATATTTAAAATTAAAATTGTGGACATAAAATTTATAATTTTATTTTATAAAATTAACATCCCCACACCACAAACTTTATTTAATCCGCAGGCATTGGCTTCGTCGGTATCAAGATGACAAGCCATTTTAAAATCGGCACCAATTCGTACATTTATATTATTAAAAATCAATCCCCTATTACCAATAATTTCTACACCAACCTTTTGTCCATTTTTAAGATTATATTTTTTAGCTTCTTGTGGTGAACAATGCAAATGACGTTCAGGCACGATAACCTTAACTTTGGTTTTTCCTTTGGGTCCCTTAACTTCCAAAAAAGTTTTTACATTTTCCAGTTTGCCAGATAACACCACTGGAGCATCTATTCCTAAATGCACAGCATCGGTAAAAGATAGTTCAATTTGGCTTTCAGTCCGCGTTGGCCCAACAATTCTTAAACCATGCACGCATGTGTTTGTTTTAACCAAGGCAACTTTTTCTTTAGCAGCAAAATCCCCCACCTGCGATAAATCTTTTAATTTATGTAAAGTATAATTTTTACCAAAAAGTTTATCCAAATCTTTTTGACTCAAGTGTATGTGACGCGCAGAAACTTCAACTGGAATTTTTATCTTTTTCATAATATTATTTTTTATTTTATTATTTCTTTAACGGTGTTGGCAATTTTATCATTCCAATCGTGCCCTGCTTCTACTTCAACTAAGGCAATATTATTTTCTTGAATAACTTTTACTGCTTCGCTATCGCAGAAAAAAATATCTTGCTTGCCTCTAATAATAATTAAATTTTCTTTAGGTATTTTTTGAATAACATTTAATATATCAACATTAAGTAATTTAATTGCTTTTTTGAATGCATATAACCAATCACTTTTCGGAATTATTTTTTCTGTCTTTATTCTTTCAAAAATAATAAATTTAAGCCAGCGCCAAAAAATTAGAGCACTTCTTTTTTTAACCAAAGGATTGATTAAAATAAATTTACAATTTTGATTAGAATTATAATGCGCAAGGGCAAAACTGGCGCCTAAACTATGCCCAATCAAATAATCACCGGCGGGAATTTCTTGTTCAGAGTTTGCTTTTAACCAAATGTCTACACCTTCATAGTCTCCGTATTTATTCGCTACCTGAAACGCACCGGGAAAAACTAGAATTTTTTTATTATTATTCATGCCTTTATTTTACCTGTTTTTTTAAAGCTTGGCTAATATACAATAGTTAGCGGTTATACTTTAATTTCTTGTAGATCATATTCTATTTGAACATCACCAGAATATATTTTTTTAATTTCTTCTAAAATTTCAATCTCCTTCCCCTTACACATTGGAAATAAGTGAACTAAAATAATCTTTTTAGCCTGCGCTTCTTGCGCTATTTGAGCCACCTGTGAGGGAATTAAGTGTCCTGGTATTGGACCAAATTCTTCTGGAAAAGAACACTCAATAACTAGCAAATCAGCGTCAGTAGAAATATCAATTATATTCTTACAAGGTGCCGTGTCTCCACTAAAAACAATCTTCTTTCCATCAGCTTTAAAAACAAAGGCATTGGTTGGAAAACCATGTTCTACGGGAATTGTCTCAATCACCAAACCATTATTTTTTAATATCTCGCCCTTGTCAATTGTTGTTGCGTTGATGTCAATTGTCTTTTTTCTTAATTTAAACATCATTTCTCTCGCAAAATCATAAGTTGTATCAAAAATACTATCGGTAAGGTGTTTTATCCCTTGCGGACCGAAGACACAAAATTCACCCTCCTTACCTGTAAGATATGCTCCAAAAATCAATGCGGGTAATTCAACACAGTGATCAATGTGGATATGGGTTAAAAAAATATACTTTAGTTTTGATGGATGAATACCATATTTCATTAACTGATGAACAACACCCCCCCACAATCAATTAAATAATTTTCATTTTCATGCTGTAATACAAAAGCCGGCGCATTTCTATCTGCGTCTGGATAAGCCGCACCAGTACCTAATAAAACAATATTCATCATAAAATTAATTAATTTCAATAATTTTAACAAAATAATTACTGCTCGGAATTTTAATTTCTACGTCCTCATAAACTTTTTTTCCAAGCAGGCTTTTTGCAATTGGAGTATCAATTGAGATTACTCTAAATTCCATCCCATTAATGTGGAGGAATTATGGCAAAAAAGTCTAAACCGACACCGCGGGAATGGGAAGTCGCTGCCCAAAGGTTGGGATTGATTTAAAATGTTCCACCACCCGCTTAAGCCTGCCTAGCAGGCTTTTTATTTATTAATTAAATTCTGCGCTTGTAAAAAATTTTCTATTTTTTTTACATCTTCCAAATCTTTTTCTCTGCCAAGCATTTTTTTATATTCCAACACTCTCTCTAATTTAACAAATGGCAAGCCTTCAATAACATCTGCCTCATTAATTAATTCTCTCATATTCCAGACGCCAGGCTGCCAAAAATCTTTGCCTATTTCCATTTCTTTATAACAAAGAAATGGATTGCCAAATTCAGAATATTTAATAGGCCAGCCTTTTTTACTAAGTTCTTCCCAAATATCTTCAGAAACAACCATATCTATGTCACGATATTCTTTTAATCCTCTAACCACCATTGGCGCACTGCCAAATATTGCATACTTGCCTAATGGTAAATTCAAATCTCTGACTTGTTGAAAAAAATCATTCTTAGTCATAATATTTATATATTTATTTCCCGTGACATTTTTTAAATTTTAAACCACTACCGCAGGGACAAAAATCATTGCGGCCAATTTTTTCTTTATTATAAGTGGATTTATCTTTTTCAGAACCGATGTAGGTACTTTCTGACTGGTTTTTAATTATTAAACTGGGGTTGGTCTGAGAGGTTGTTTGACTGCCAGTATTTACAAAACCAATTTTAAAAATTGTATAAACAACCTGTTTACGGATATTAGCCATAAGTTCAGAAAACATACGATGAGCTTCTTTTTTATATTCTACCAATGGATCTTTTTGGCCATAACCGGTTAAACCAATACCCTCACGCATGTGATCCATGGCGTCAATGTGTTCAACCCACAAAGTGTCAATGGAACGTAATAACATAGCACGTTCCACGGCGCGCATGGGTTCCAGTTCGCTGGCTAGCTGGGCTTTTATTTTTTCGTCAGAATTTATTTTTTCTTCTAAGTCTTGGTAGGCAGCTTTACCCAAAGTAAAGAGATAGTTAACGAGTTGCTCTCGAGCCAAAAAATCTTGTTTTATGTCACCGGCCGTGTCTTTGATATCTTCAATTTTAATACGCACCGGGAGTGGCGCTGGAAAAATAGTATCCACGACTTCATAAATTTCATCAAGATTCCATTGATTTTCATCCTCGTTTTGTGTATGAAAATTAACCACAGTTTCTAACTCTGCTTGTAAAAAATCTAAGATGACGTTTTGCATGTCTTGACCGCTGTTGTTGGCAGCCAAAATCTCATTTCTTTTTTTGTAAATAACTTCACGGTGTTTGTTGATTACGTCGTCATATTCAACTAGGTGTTTTCTGATATCAAAATTATGACCTTCAACTTTTCTTTGGGCTTTTTCAATAGCACTGGAAATAATTTTTGTTTCAATGGGTTCATTATCTGGTAAACCCAGCGTGTTTAACATATTTTTCATTTTTTCACCACCAAAAATACGCATTAAATCATCTTCCATGGAAACAAAAAATTGTGATGAACCAGGATCACCTTGGCGTCCAGCACGACCACGTAATTGATTATCAATACGACGTGATTCGTGGCGTTCAGTACCAATAACATGTAAACCGCCGGTTTTTTTAACAGCTTCCTGGCTAGCAGTATCTGGCGGATTGCCACCCAAAATAATATCCACGCCACGACCAGCCATATTGGTGGCAATAGTCACTGCGTTTTCGCGACCAGCCTGAGCAATTATTTCAGCTTCTTGTTCGTGAAATTTGGCATTTAAAACTTTATGTTCAATGCCCTGCAAAGATAAAAGTTGCGATAAATGTTCATTATTTTGAATAGATATGGTGCCTACTAAAAGCGGTTGACCAAGCTTGTGTCGGGTTTTAATTTCTTTAACAATGGCTGTGTATTTTTCCTGTTCAGTTTTAAAAATAACATCGGATAAATCATGACGAATCATGTTTTTATTGGTTGGCACCACAACCACATCTAGTTGATAAATTTTGGACAACTCTTCAGCTTCGGTCGCGGCCGTACCAGTCATGCCGGCTAGTTTTTGATACATGCGAAAATAATTTTGAAAAGTGATGGTGGCCATGGTAACTGATTCTTGTTTAACTGCCACGTTTTCTTTGGCCTCAATGGCTTGATGCAAACCATCTGAATAACGACGTCCAACCATAAGTCGACCAGTAAATTCATCAACAATGAGAATTTCTCCATCTTTAATTACATAATCTTTGTCTTTTTTAAATAAAACTTTAGCACGCAATGCTTGCTCAATGTGATGTACATCACGCACACCACGATCGGTATAAATATTTTCAACATTTAACCATTTTTCCATTTTAGCAATTCCAGCTTCGGTTAAGGTTGAGGCCTTCATTTTTTCATCAATATTGTAATCTTCGTTTTCCCGCAATCGTTCAACCAATTCAGCAAATTGACGATATTTGTCGGTGGATTCCATGTCGGGCGCGGAAATAATGAGAGGCGTACGCGCTTCATCAATTAAAATTGAATCCACTTCATCCACCACGGCATAATGCAATTCGCGCTGCACCTTTTCATTTAAACTTTGCACCATATTATCACGCAAATAATCAAAACCAAATTCATTATTGGTGCCATAAGTTATATCAGCCAAATAGGCTTCTTGGCGTGACACCGGTCGTAAAAATTTATCTAATATTTTAAAAGAACCAACATTATCACGTTCATTATCAAGATTACCCAATTCATGATAATTGCTGTCATATAAAAAAGCCGTCTCATGGTTTAAACACCCAGTTGACAGACCTAAATAATTATAGACTTGTCCCATCCAGATAGCATCACGACGAGATAAATAGTCATTAACTGTAATGACATGCACTCCACGACCAGTTAAGGCATTTAAATAAACCGCAGACGTAGCAGCCAAAGTTTTACCTTCACCAGTCCGCATTTCAGCTATATTACCTTGGTGTAAAACCATGCTGGCCAAAAGCTGGACATCATAATGGCGTTGTCCCAAAGTTCTGTGCGCTGCCTCACGCACCAAAGCAAAAGCTTCTGGTAAAATTTCATTTAAAATTATTTGTTGTTCTGCAAAAGTTTTATCGGCTAGCTTTTTTTTGTAAAGAATGGTTTTATTTTTAAAATCATCAATACTAAAAAGTTTGACCTTGGACTCTAAATCATTAACCACTAAAACTGTATTTTTTAAATTTTTAATAACGCGCTCATTGGCATCACCAAAAATTTTAGTTAAAATTGACATATATATTAAAGTACCTTTCTAGGTAAAAATAAAATAAAAAATCCGGCTAAAAAAGAAAGGATGGCCATAATTAAGAAAACCATATTAAAACCGTACCATTTTACTAGCCAACCACCAAGTTCAGCGCCAATGGCTAGGATTAAATAAACCAATCCATCAAAACAAATTGGGCCCACATAATACCCGTTTTACTTTTTGTTTTATTAATTATAATTCTAGCTCTTTTTTACTTTAAATTCAAGTTTTATTTTTTATCTTCTGTGTTTTTGAGTAACATCAAACCCCAATCTAAATTTACCACCCAACATTAAACGAGTTTGAGCATCGGTGGCTGGAATAGAGCCAAAAGCAATCATGGTTATAGGTAGAAGGAACCATTGCAAAATCATGGCTAGCCATTTTATTTTTTTATATTTTGCCGGTCTGTCTGGTAGAAAAAAAACATTAATAACCGCGGAAAAAACCACGCCCGCCATAGCTAGGACCATAATAAATTCCATAATAAAAGGCGCGTTTTGTACTAAAGCACTTTCCATGTGTCTATATGAAGCAACATACAAAGGCAGGCGTCCCAAAACTAACATAAATATTGGACCGGTCGCCCAAGAAAATTGCCCCTCAGTTTGATTAAATAAATATCTAAATTTTTTTAACCAAGGAATGTTTTTATTATTAAAAAATCTAGTGATCATCCAAGGAAAATGTTCTACTGACCAAGCCCAACGGCGCATTTGTTTATATTGTCCCTTTATTGTCTGCCACAAAGTTTCGCCCATAACTGTATCCATAGAAATTGGCACGTGCATAGGAATGGTGGAATAATCACCATTAAAATGCACAAAACACTGTAAAAAAATCCGTGAATCTTCTGTTACAATATTTGTTTCCCAATAGCCAACCTCTATTAAAGTTTTAAAACTCATGGAGTGGGAAGAAAATGTAAACAACCTTTCAGGCCTGGCTTTATCAGCCATAAGCCAAAAGGTGGTAGAGCTAGCCACAACCCTGGCAAAAGACGGCGCATCCCAAATATTATTATTGTATAAAGTTAATGGTTGATAGGAATGTTTATGGGGATTATCCGCGGTTAGCCAAAGATAGGTTAATCTGGCAAAATATTGTGGATAAATATAAGTATCTGAATCAAAATTGGAAACAACGATATCTTCTACAGGAATATTTTCTGCATCAACCACTTCTGCTTTAAATTTTTTCATAGCCCAAGTGCAGTTAGAACCCTTTCCTTGTAATTCATCTGGAGGAGGTAAAGGATGAATATAGCCTAAAATATTATAAAATTTGCCATCAAATTCTTGTTTTATCTTGCGCATTGATTGATGAAATTCTTCTTCAAAAGCCTGCCCGGCACGTTGCCCACATTCTCTAGTAAAAATAATTATTAATTTTTTGGTATCATAATTTGAATTAACCAAACCCTGCATGGTGGTATGTAAAACTTTATAATTTTCTCTGTAAGTAGCCATAATAACTACATGATAATATTTTTCATAATTACCAATTTTTTTTACTTCATCCAGCCAGTTAATTTTATTAACCGCGCGATAACGTCTTAGAGAAATAAACAAATAGAGCACAAAATAGGCAATCCTAATAAACCAATACAAATCATAAACCAAGATAAAATAGATAATCCACAAAGGCTTGACAAAAGACAAACTAATAACTAATAAAAAACTTAGCCACAATGTTGCGCCAGGAATAATCTCTAAGAGACGATATTTTGTCGTTGTTAACATAGTAATAAATTTATAATATCAATCACACGGTCAGGCTATTATGCCACCACCCATAACCTGATAATTTCTGCGCCACAGATTGAGTGGTTGATAAAAAACCAAAACCTGCCCACTTGCGACAGCCTTTTGTGGTTGTTTGAATTTAACCACCAAGTTTGCGTTTTTATTTTCCTCTATAGTTAAGGGGAACAAGCTCTGTAAATGACGAAAACGTCCCCAACACCTTAAAGGTAAAGTTGGTTGAAAACCGATTATCCAGTTTACCTGCTTAAGTTTAATATGACAAGTATAAAAATCGGGGTGGTGAGTATTATTAGTAACTATCAAACGATTATTTAGTTGGTCCTTTTTTAAGACAAAAAATGGACCCCTACCACCACCAACACCGATGCCCTGCCGTTGGCCCAGAGTATAATTAAACAAACCAGTATGCTGGCCTAAAAGATGGTTGTTTTCATCGACAATCTCACCTGGATTTTCTTTAATAAATGGGGCTAAAAAATCTTTCATTTTTTTTTCACCAATATAACAAATACCATAACTATCTTTTTTATAACACACCGGCAAATTTAAATTCCGTGCTAAGCGACGAACTTTTTCTTTTTTTAAATCAGCTAGTGGAAACATAACTTGGGCTAATTCTTTTTGGCCCAATTCATAAAGAAAATAGGTTTGATCTTTATTTTTGTCTTTAGCAGTTATTAGTTTGTAGTCGTTTTTTTTAATTATTTTGGCATAATGTCCGGTGGCAATTTTATCAAAACCCAATTGTTTGGCTTGTTCTAAAAATAAACCAAATTTAATATATTTATTGCATAAAGTATCTGGATTGGGAGTTAATCCTTGCTCATAAGCCTGCAAGAAATATGAGAAAATATATTTTTGATAGGCCACACTAAAATCCCAGGTATAAATCTTGATACCCAAAATTTCAGCCACTCGACGGACATCAGCCTGATCTTGTTCCCATGCGCAAGTGCCGATTGGTATTAATTCGTTTTTTTCATGCCAATTAATCATAAAAACACCCGTAACGTCAAAGCCTTGTTGTTTTAGTAGTGCGGCAGCAACAGCCGAATCAACTCCGCCAGACATAGCAACTAAAATTTTTTGTTGTTTATTCAACATAGATTAACGCGGTAATAAATCGAGACGTAAGCGATTGGTAAAAAAACGAAGAGTAAAAAATAAGATGATACAAACTAAAAAATTTAAAACTAGTTGCATGGCTATTTGCCAAAAATAAAAAACAATAAAAAAATTATTATCGAAAAGCGCTAAAATATTTTTTTCTAAAAATAAAAAAAATAATAAAAAAGTATTACCCACTAGAGTAAGGACAAAAAAAGTATTCAGAGACTGATTGGTAAAAAAATTTTGATTTAGATATTTTAAAATTAAATAAATTAAACAAAAAAATAACAAATATGAACCAAACGGAAGGGGTGAAATCACGTCTAATAAAAATCCAGCTCCGCATGACCACAGTATGGCTAAACGATTTTCAAAAAACATTAACACAAAAACCAATAGCGGTAAAAACAAGTTAGTGAACGGCCAAAAAGATGATAAAAAAGAAACACAAAAAAAATAAACAATTAAAATTAAAATAATGTTAATAAATATTTTTTTAAACATAGTTTTTAAGGCACAATTACATTCACAATATCAATATTAGAAATAGTTTCCGGTTGCACAATACGTGCTGTTTTAAAAAGTTCACGAGAATCTTCAAAAATCTCATCCACAGTACCAATAATAAGACCAGATGGAACCAATTCTTCTTGGCCAGAAGTGATGATTAAATCATTGACTGCAATGTTTTTATCCCTTAAAATGTATTCTAATTTTAAACTTAAATCAAAATTACCACGGATTATACCAACCAATGTTTTATCACTATTACTGGCCGCGCTGAGACGCGAATTTGAATCGGTTAGAAGTAATACATGTGCCAGCTTATCTTCAACTTTTATTATTTTACCTAAAACCAAGCCATTTTTTGCTGTGATTACCATCCCCGCTTGCAAACCATCAGCTTGGCCTCTGTTTATAATTATGGTGTTAATATTACCAGATATACCCCGAGAAATAATTTTGGCAGTCACAGCTTTAATATTTTGTTGACTCAAATATGCCAACTCCTCATCACTAACGTATTTTTGCTCAATAATTTTTTTTAAGTCAATATTTTCTTGTTCTAAAATAACCAACTTATCACTCAATGCTTGGTTGTTTTTAATTAAAGAGGAATTATTCTTAAAAATATCAAAAAAAGAAGAAACTCGCCGACCAACCGAATAGGACCAACTTAAAGGATGTTTTAAAATTTGACCAGTGGTGGTTCTGAGCGGTTTAAATAACCCAATATAATACAACAGGATAAAAAAAAATATTACCACCAAAAAGAAAAAACTTTTTTTATAAAACTTTTGAGCCATATTTTAATCCTTCATTGTGGGTACCAAAATATTGGATAAACCCTCAAGATCTTCCAAAATAATTCCAGCGCCACGCACCACTGAAGTTAGGGGATCATCCAAAACTTGGGTTGGAATTTTTGTTTCTTCTTTAATTAAATCTGGTAACCCGCGAAAAAGAGCTCCACCGCCAGTTAAAAGAATACCCCGCTCATAGATTTCCGAAACCAATTCTGGGGGTGTGTTTTCGACTGTGTATTTGATGTTTTCAATAATTGTACGAATGGGTTTAAAAATAGCTTCACGAATATGAGCACTGGAAATTTTATTGATACGTGGCAAGCCAGAAAGTACGTCGCGACCCCGAACTTCCATTTCTAAACCACGATCTTCATAAATTACCGAGCCAATTTTAATTTTTATTTCTTCAGCCGTCATCTCACCGATGTATAAATTAAACTTATCGCGCACATATTGAATAATATCAACATTAAACTCATCACCACCAATGGGTAAAGACTTGCTGGCGACTACCCCACCCAAAGACATGACGGCAATTTGTGTGGTGCCGCCACCAATATCAACCACCATATTCCCCACGGCCTCTTGAATGGGCAAACGAGCGCCAATGGCAGCCGCCATTGGCTCTTCGACTAAAAAAACCTCTCTGGCTCCAGCTGAAAGTGCCGCATCTTCAACAGCTTTTTTTTCAACTTCGGTAATTTCAAGCGGAATACCTATTACTACACGGGGGCGTGATAAAACACTATAGGCTTGGCGATGCACCTGATCAATAAAATATTTGAGCATCTTTTCTGTTACTTCAAAATCAGAAATAATTCCATTAACCAGGGGTTTGGAAACAATGATGTGCGGTGGGGTTTTACCTAACATTTTTCTAGCCTCATCACCAACCGCTAAAATTCTATCTGTTTTAGTGTTAATGGCAACCACTGAGGGTTGATTAATAATAATGCCTTTACCACGCACATAAACCAGGGTATTAGTAGTGCCTAAATCAATTCCTAGATCGTGTGAAAACTTAACAAAAACAGCTTTAAACATAATAATAATGACTATTTTAGTACCTAAAGTTTAGCACTAAGATACTTTTTTGTCTAATATAAAATAAAAAAATAACCACATAAAATAAGTGGTTATTTTTTAGAAAAAATACAAATTAATACATTAAGCCCAGGCTACCTTTTCAGAACTGACGGATTTTATCTTTTTGGTTTTATCTTTAATTAAAACCAAGCTTTTGTAAATCTTGGTAATTCTATCCACAACATCTTCCCAATTATAATAAGTTTTAACATAACTTCTAGCTTTCTTGCCAACCTTTCTAGCCACCTGTGCGTGCGTTAAAAGTAAAACCATTTTATAAGTTAAATCATTAATATCCGTGTTGCGAAAAATAAAACCCACCCCACCCAAACTAGCATCACCAGCCACCAAATCAGCATTGGCTGAGATATCAGATACTAAAACTGGTTTAGCATAAGCCATAGCTTCCAAAAGAGAGATGGAAAGGCCCTCAGATTGAGATGGAGAAACATACATGTAGCTATGAGTATACAATTGTTCCAACATTTCACCACGTTGGCCACCGGTAAAAATTATGTCATTGCGACCATTAACTAAACTTTTTAAAAATTCGTAATAATCATCTGTAAAAGAGGTTTGACCAACAATGACTAATTTAAAATCAGCAAATTCGGGATTAAGTTTAACTTTTTTAAAAGCCTCAACTAAATAGTGGATACCCTTGTGTCTCACCAGACGCGAAACTGTCAAAATATATTTTTCTCTGGTTAAATTGAATTGTTTAATTAAACGATCATCTATATCGCTGTTTTGACGCGTAGTCACACCGTTGGGAATTAAAGTTATGGAACGTTTATATAATGTTAGATATCTTTTTTGCAATTTTTTGGAAACAGTAATAACTTCGTGGGCAAAAACAGCCGACATCAGCGCGCCAAACTTAAGCATAAACTGAGCAAAAACACCCCATTTTTTATGTTCCCAATCTTCACTGTGAGCAGTGACTATAACTTTAATTTTGGGAGCAATTATTCTGGGAATAAAACAAAGCCAAGCCGGTCCAATACCGTGAATATGAATTATATCAACTTTATTTTTTATAGCATGCAAAATAGCTAAAAAAGTATGCGAACCAGCGTCCAGGTGTTTGGTGTATATAGAAGGTAAGCTAATTAAATTAACGCCTTCATATTTTTTGTATTCTTTGGGTGTGTAGTGCGGTCGAGTATATAAAAAGACATCAAAACCCTTCTTAGCCATACGTACGCTAAGTTCTTCCACATGAGTTTCTACACCTCCACCAGAAGGGTTAAGAATACCTTTTTGACCAATATAAGCGATTTTTAACATATGCTAATGAATTATTATTATTTATAATTAGTAATATAAAATAATATCACATATAGCTAATTATGTCAATGATACTTATCCACATGGGTTGTAGAAACAAAAAACAGCCTTTTAAAGCCATTTTATCCCTTAATATTGTCCTTTTAATTCAAAAATTATTCACTGTAATATTTTCTACCCTTTAATTCTTCTGGGAAATACTCTTGGTCTGGTGAATTTTCCAGGGGGGTATATTTATAATCTTTACCGTAATTTAGGTCTTTCATTAGTTTGGTTGGAGCATTGCGCAAATGCAGTGGCACGGGCAAATAGCCTAATTCTTTGACGTCCTTTTGTGCAGCGCCATAAGCTTGATAAGTTGTGATGCTTTTTTTAGCTTGTGCTAAATAAATAACCAACTGAGTGAGATGAACATTACATTCTGGCATACCCAGTTTATGACAAGCATCAAAAATAGCGTTGGCTAAAACGACAGCAAAATTGTCAGCCAATCCCACATCTTCGGCAGCAAAACGCACCAAACGCCGTGCGATATATAATGGATCTTCCCCAGCTTCTAACATTCTAGCTAACCAATAAACAGCTGCGTGCGGATTATTGCCGCGCATGGATTTATGTAAAGCAGAAATAATATTGTAGTGTTCTTCGCCCGCACGGTCATAGAGCATGGTTTGCTGCTGTAATGCTTCAGCGATTATTTTTTTATTAACTAGTCTTTTTCCTTGAGAATTGGGGTTGGTATTTTTAACAGCAATTTCTAAAGCATTTAAAATAACACGCGCATCACCATTACTGGATTGCAATAAAAATACTTCAGCTTGCGGATCCAACTGTGCTTGATACTCGGCCAATCCTTTTTCTGAATTACTTAAAGCCCGTTTAATAATTGTTTGCAGATTGGGTATTGATAGTGGCTTTAATACATATACTCGTGAGCGTGATAATAAAGGTGCAATGACTTCAAAAGATGGGTTTTCAGTGGTGGCGCCAATTAAAGTAATAATTCCCTTCTCTACCAAGGGCAAAAGCCCATCTTGCTGAGCCTTGTTCCAGCGATGGATTTCATCAACAAAAAGAATGGTGCGTTGATTATTAAGTTTACGTTTATTAGTTGCTTGAGTAATTATTTCGCGCAAATCTTTAACACCAGAAGTAACAGCAGAAATTTCTACAAAAAAAGAGTTGGTAAATTGAGCAATGATACGCGCCAGGGTGGTTTTGCCGCTGCCGGGCGGGCCCCACAAAATCATGGATGGTAATTCGTCGTTTTCTATGGCTTGCCGCAACAAAGAACCTGGACCGACAATTTCCTCTTGACCCACATAATCAACTAGCGCCGCTGGACGAAGACGATCGGCCAGCGGCGCTTTTGCGGCTAAGTCTTTTTGATAGTGTTCGTCAAAAAGATCCATAGAAATCTATTTATCCTGACAACCACAAGCGCAATCTGGGTCACAAGTGCAACAACCAGCGCACAAGTTTTCACTACAGGTGCATTTTGTTTCGTCAGTAATTATGGTACCACAGGCTGTGCATTTTTTTTGTTCATCTTCCATATGTATCTTTGTTCTTGCCAAAAAATTTAAAAAATATTTTTAGCAAGATTAATTATATTAAACAGTTTTATCGGGATAGCCGGACTCGAACCGGCGACCTCGTCGTCCCGAACGACGCGCGCTAGCCAACTGCGCTATATCCCGTTAATTTACCTTTAAATTTTACCTTAATTTATTAAAAAAAACAAACTAGTTTTATGTGTTTTTAAAACATCACCAATATCCAAAATTTATCTAATTTTACACAAAATCTCAATTGTGTGTGCACATTACCAACTACTCTTGACAAATCTCTCTCTCTGTTATTCTAAAGATAATTCGTGGAATCGTTGCATAATCTATTTGTTCGGAGGATGTCATGAAAAAATTCGCATTGTTGTGTGTTCTGCTGCTGGCTCTATTCGTGGCCGCCCCCAATGCCCAAACCACTGCCACCACCCCGATTACTAAGGCTGGGTTCAATGAGCTCAGTCTCCACGTTAATATAGGGTGGTACATCACCATGGAGGTCCCTGTGCCAGTCACCGCCTGTTGTGACGGCAGCGGTATGGTGAATATTTTGAAAAACGGGCATCTGGTGGCCCGTGACTATGCCAACGTCCACCGGCTCACAGAGAGTCTGGTGATATTGGAGGTGTATAGCAATTACTTTGCTTACACCACGCCCGAGGGTTTTCAAAAGAAGTTTCCAGTCGTTATAGAACTACACGGCTGGAAGGTTGAAATCACTGGCTGGGCAAACCCAATGATGTAGCTACAACTACCCGTTCCGTTCTAACCATAAAACAACGACACCCCCATCAATCTTTTCGGGGGTGTTTTATTTTTGTCCCGTATTATGTAATTATTTTATCTATTTAATTAAAAATTATCTGAACTTATTGTTTTACCATATTCCCAAAAACTCCAATCCCCCTTTTTTTCACCCAACCACCACCACCATTCCACACCCCAAAGATAAATTTCATCCAATCCAGCAGAGCGGGCAAACTTGACATTGCTTTTTACTTGAGCTAAATCCATGGAATAAAATTGATCAAATAAGTCCATCTTTGTTAAATTATTATCAATGGCCCAGGGCTCCACTTGCAGCTCAGTGTTGATAATTTTTTTAACGGGTGTAAAAAGTTTTACTATTTTGGCTTTAAAATAATAAAAAGCTGGTGGCAAAGGATAGTTAAACCAGCCCCACCTTTTATTCCAAGTTTGTCGATACATGGAAACACCTAAAAAATCACCAATTTTTGCACCTTTAAACCATAAGGAAAGTTCACCAGATTCGGTAATCATAACTGGACGCTTATCAAGCGAACGCACCAAGGCCACTTCTTCGCGTACCAAGCTTTCTTCGCCCAAAGGACACTGACCAAAAAAATCGGCAAACGGTTCATTATCAAGCTGCCATTTTTTGATATTGGAATATTTTTTAAAATGTTCCACCTCAGCTTTAAGCAAAGCGAAAATTTTTATTTTTATTTCATCTGCGGTTAGATTTTTATACATCTCTGGCGTATGACATTCTGGCCAACGCGGCACGCGCCGACCCAATACCGGCACTATTTCAACATCATTTTTTAAAGCCTTTTCAATCATCCAATCATAGGCTGAAAAATCAAAAACTCCTGGGCTTTTTTCTACATCCGGCCAATAGACTGGCAAACGGACAGTTTTTAAATTTAATTCATCAATCATGGCGCCATAGGCAATTACCCAGTTTATGCCCAATTCTTCGGCTTGCAGTTTAGAAAATGTAGCACCCCAAATTATTTTATTATCAGAACCAAAATTAAAATTGGCTATTATTAAAAAAATAGTAAAAATAATTAGCACACCAATAAAAATTTTGTAGTGAATTTTCATTGCTTTTTATACATTCTTTCTTTGTTTCTCAGGAATACCAAGAACCGGATAAGCCATTTTTAGCCAATTTTTTAATTGCCAAAAAAAATCTTTCCAGCTTAAATTGTGTGAATGCCTAACTCTAAACTTTGGTTCGTGAACTATACAATATCCACGTTCCATAAAATATCGGGCCCAATTTGTGTCTTCACCGCCCCAACCGCTATTAAATTTTTCATTGAAATGATATTGATTCCATAAATCTTTCCTAATAATGGCGTTGGTTGTGCCTAGAACACCAGTCATTTTTTTATTGGCTTTAAATTTTAATGCACCAATGGTTCTACCCACAACATCATAAAGTATCTTATCAGCTAAAGTACTATTTTTTCTGGCTATAACAAAAGCATAGATGCCAGCTATTTTTTTATCTTTAAAATTTTTTAAACCATCAGCCAACCAGGTGTCAGAAATTGGCAGTGCGTGACCATTAAGATACACCAGATATTTACCTTGTGCATTTTGAGCGCCCAAGTTGCATGAGTATGGGTGTGAAAATTTTCCTTCTGGTATCAGCACAATTTTACAGTCGTGTTCTTTAGCAATTTGCTGTGTTTTATCCGTTGAATTATCATCTACAACAATAATTTCAAAATCTTGATACGTTTGTTTTTCTATACAAGACAAAACTTCTTCAAAAGTATTATCTTCATTTCTAGTTCTAATAATAATTGAGGTCTTTGGATTTTGATAGTTCATAAGAAATAAAACCTAGACTGTCACTAAATACAAACCAACTGCAATTAAAATAATAGAAATAATTTTTTGGATAACAATTTCTTGGGTAATTTTTTCTTTTAGCAATTTTGGCGCGAATAAAGTTAAGATAATAACTAACACAAAAACAAAAGCATACTGAGTGCCTTGCAAAGCATTGACTAAAACTACCGAGCCCAAAAAAATGGCATACTGTTGCAGAAGCGCCGAAGATCCACCACAGGCTTGACCGAATAGAAAACGAAAACGTTGATTTTTTTGATTGCTATTGTTTTGCTTACCTTTCTGCAAGCTGCTTTTGATGTCGTGACGATTTTTAGCAATTAACAAAAGTGATAAAACTGCCAATAAAGAACCTAGCCGCGTCCAAATAAAACCATTCAAAAAAGTTGTATTGTTATAAACAAATTTCGTCAAGATGCTGGAAATGGCATAAAGCAATGCGGAAGGCAAAGCTAGCCATAAAGTCTGACGAATGTGTGGGAGAGCAAATTTTGTATAGCCCATTTTTTTCTTTAACCAGGTCCAGGCACCACCACGTTCGTGAAAATCCAAAGAGATTAGAAATGAACCGGCGACCAAAAGAATGCCACCACAAAATTCATACCTAGAAAAATTTTCTTCCAAAACAAACCAAGCTAAGATAAAAACAAACACTGGCACCAGACCACCGATAGAAGAAATGACACGCGTAGCATCATCCTTAGCTAAAGCTTTAAACTGTAAAATAAGCGCCCACACAAAAACCGCGCCGGCAATTAAAGAAACTAATACCACGAAAGGCGCAGGCACGCTAAAACCAAAAGGAATAACAAACAGCATTAACACTGAGCCTAGCGCGGCAATATAAAAAGTATAGACAACCGGACTTTCAATCCCGCCTTTTTTTAACAAAGTCTTATCAATAACCATGGCGATGGCATTTAAAAAATAAGCCACCAAAGCAACTATTAGCCAAGTCATAAAAATTTAATTTCTAATTTTCAATTTCTACTCAAACAGCTCTCTCATTTCACCCAGGACGGCATTGTTTTTGGCAATTTTAGCATACAGCTCACCACTGGGTTTAATTGTTCTTTTAAAATTTTTTAAATCGACATCAACCAATCCAAATTTTGCTTCAAAGCCCTTTTCCCATTCAAAATTATCCAAAAGTGACCAGTGAAAATAACCCCTGACATCCACTCCGGCTTTTAGAGCATGGTAAATTTCAACCAAGTGGTCGACGATAAATTTTTCACGTTTGCGATCGTCTTGGGCAGCCACGCCGTTTTCAGTGATATAAATTGGAAGATTAAAATCTGATAGATCCATCAAGACATCAAAAATACCGTGCGGATAAATAACCCAACCCACATCAGATTTATCGCGCTCACCTTCCGTAATGCCTTCAGTTTCCGGCAACCAACTATCATCTCTTTGTTTTAAACGGACACGAAAATAATAATTAATACCTAAAAAGTCATGTTTATTTTTTGTCAAATCATAAAAAGAATGATTAAAAAAACGATCCGCCAAATGCACATAAAGAAGTTCCAAAAGACGATGCTTACGATAAGAAGCAAATGATATGACATTCATAGCAAAACCCACCTGGGGATTTTTTAATTTTTTATGTAAAAAATTATACACCAACCGATGGGCCAAAGCCATATTCAAATAAGTTCGTAAGGCTTTTTTATTATTTTTTTCTTGTGGCGGCCAAACGGCTTTATGATAACACATGTCGGCATAAACCTCTGGCTCGTTAATGGTAACCCAAAAATCAACCAAACCACCAAGATTTTCAGCCACAAAGGTAACATAACGTTTAAAATACCAAGCACTTTTTATACTTGTCCACCCTCCCTTATTTGCAAACCACTCGGGATTGGTAAAATGATGCAAGGTCAGCATTATTTTAATACCTCTTTTTTTTAGATCCGCTACAACCGCTAAATAATGTTGCATAACCTCACGATCAAAGTGCCCACAAACTGGTTCTATACGCGCCCACTCAATGGAAAAACGATATGCGTTGTTATTTATTTTCTCAATTATTTCGTGATCATCTAGGTAGCGTTGATAACTATCACAAGCCTGACCAGATTTGTGTTTTATGACGCCAATTTCTTCCCAGTGCCACCAGTCAGAATTGATATTAATGCCCTCAATTTGATGAGCGGCGGTGGCTGTACCCCATAAAAACTCTTTGGGAAATTTTAAAGTTTTATTTTTTGGTTCTTGTTTTAATTTTGACATAAAAAATAACCATTATTTGCTTTTATTATAGCACACCAACTTAAAAAATCGCAATTTTTATTTGTGAAATTAAATATAAAAATTTATTTTGGTCGCGTAAAATACCAGCTTAAGGCATCTTTGGCGATTGGTAAAGCCGTGGTACTACCCTCCACGCCATTTTCAATCAAAATTGTAATGGCTATTTCTGGATTTTCAAAAGGTGCAAAAACAGTAAACCAAGCATGCGGTTGTTGGTTATTACCAGATTGAGCAGTCCCAGTTTTAGCAGCGGAGGTCACGGGTAAATCTTGTAATGAGCTGGCCGAACCGGATAAGACTGCCTGGCGCATACCCTGACGCACAAGTTCAATATTATTGCTATCAATAATATTTTTTGCTAAAACTTTTGCTTCCACATAGGTGGTAATGTTTTTACCATCGATCAAACCTTTTAAAAGGTGTGGTTGGTACAATGTACCGCCGTTGGCAAAATAACTGGTCAATGCCAAAATTTGTAAAGGCGTAACGGTTAAATCACCTTGACCAATAGAAAGATGGTAGGTATCGCCAATATACCAATCTTCACCAGTATTTTTCTTTTTCCACTCTTGGCTGGGTAAAAAACCACTGGCTTCAGCCGGCAAATCGATGCCTAATGTATGATTAAAATAAAATTTATTGGCATAACTAACTATTCTTTCTAACCCCAAACCAGCAAATTCGTCACCAAAGCCTCCACCCACATAATAAAAAAAGGTATTTACAGATTCAGCAATAGCCTTGGTAACATTTGTTGGGCCGTGACCACCGGCTTTCCAGTCTGGAAAAAACCACTGTCCAATACTAAGACCACCCGTAGAATTTATTTTTGTGTCTTTAGTAATTATTTTTTCTTGTAAACCAGCCGCAGCCATCGCTAATTTAAAAATTGAACCAGCTGGATATTTGCCCTGTACTGCGCGATTAAAAAGCGGCTGTTTTTTATCTCCTAATAAATTTTCAATTTCTGCTTTGTAAAGTAATGTATTATTAAAATAATTATTATTATATATAGGACAGGACACCAGAGCCAATATCTCGCCATTTTGTGGATTAGTGGCCAAAGCAGCGGCCTTAGCACTGTAAAAATTGGCCGCTGTACACAGTTTATCAGCCAAAAAAGCATTAAAATCTGCATCAACACCTAAAATTAAACTACTACCCTTGACTATTTTTTTATTGCTAATGTTTTTTTTGATTTCGCCGCGTGCGTTAACTTCAACTTCTTTTCTTCCAACCACACCACGTAATTTTTCTTCGTAAACTTTTTCCAAACCGCTTTTACCAATCCAATCAATTAAAAGATAATCTTTTTTTTGCATGCTTCGCCAAGAGTTTTCATCCATTTTACCCATATAACCCAAAACGTGCGCCAGGCCATAACGTGCATCAATATAATTACGTTTATTAATATAATTCAAACGTAAAGCTGGAAAATTTTCTATTTGCATCATTAATTTTAAGGCTTGTTCGTAACTAATCTGATCAATAATTTCAACTGGCTCAATGGATTGGTGGTCAGTTTTTTTTATCTTTTCATACAACTCGTCAACAGAAAAAATTATTTTTTCTTGTTGTAAAAAAGTCACTATCCGACTAATTTCTGTCGCATCATTAACCAAATCAAAAGGCACGAAAGATAAAATAAAATCTGGCGAATTATTAACTAGGGATTTTAAATTGCGATCAAAAATTACACCCCGCGGCGGCACTTGTTTTTCAATTCTTATTCTATTACCCTCGGCGACACCATACCAATAATCCCCTTTTAAAATCTGTAAATAAAAAGCTCTATAAATAAAAATTAATAAAAACAAAATAATAAAAACAAAAAAAATAACCACTCTGGTCTGATTAATGGTTACTTTAAGTGCTTCTTTTTTTGAATCAAAATCAAAAGATTCACTGCTTATTTGCTGATTATAAAAACCAAGTTTGTTATTTTTAATTTTTTGCGGTTTTTCTTCAATGACAAAAAGGTTGGGCATACTACGATTTAAAACCTTATCACCTGCCCGGGATTAATCTTTTGAGGTTCCTTTTTTGTTCCAAATTTATTAAAAGGCACCACTTGATTTATATCTTTTAAAGCATCTAAGTCAACGGTTGGTTGACTTTTTTCTTCCGGCTTATATTTTAGACTGTCCAAAAAGTTTATTTTTGCCTTTTTGGTTTTAGCTGTTAAAACCTGATCAGGTGATATGGATGTTATAACTTTAGCAGATACCAAACTTTTTTCCAAGACTTTTGTGTTTTGAGTGGATAAAATAGTCACTTCTGGGGGTATTAAGGTTGTCGCTGCACCCATCTGTTGTTGTTTAACGGTGTCCAAAAGATGACTGTTCTTAGATTTTAATTTATGTGGATCAATACTGCCTTTTTTAAATTCTTTCAAGCAATTGCGGCAAAAAATTGCTTTACTTAAATCTGGTAAAAAGTTAATGCGAGTTGGTTGACCGCAATTGTCACAAAAAGCATCCAAATATTTTTTGTCATCTGTCTGAACTTCCCGTACTGCCGCAGATTTTGTTTCAGCTATTTTTTTTATATTACTTGAATTATTGGTTTTAATTTCAGCTTCTTTATAGACCATCTTTTCTTCATCCACATATTCGGCTTTGGCAGTTTCTTTAAACATTTCTTCTACACCCGACCAACGCATAATTTTTTCTTCAACTTCTTCTTTGGTGTTAGAATAACGTTCACGCGAAATACGAACAATTTTTTCACGATTTTTATTTTCACGACCAGTGGAAAGTGGCGGTAAAGTTTTGGCGCTAAAAGGCGCCGAGGCCATACCATCAATCATTAGTTTTAAAAATATTTCGTGTTTACCAATATTAACTAGATCTTCTTCCAAAAAAGTCGGTTCAAATTCTTTAATTAACTCTTTAGCGTCGCCGCCGCCAACACGAAAACAAATTATAGTACCCACGTTGCCAAAAACCGCATCTTTAACACGGGTGGAATCTGGCGAAACAAGTTGAGCAATATATTGATGCGCCACAGTTAAATTTAAACGATATTTTCTGGCTTCAGACAAAATGTCAGCAAAAGATTCAGTGGCAAAATTCTGAAATTCATCCACGTATAAATAAAAATCAAGCCGTTCACTTTCCGGCACATCCACACGTGACATGGCAGCCAACCAAATCTTAGTAATCATCATGGCTCCTAACAAAGAAGAATTGTCTTCACCAATCTTACCCTTAGCTAAGTCAAGCAGTAAAATTTTTCCCTCATCAATTATTTTTCTGGGTTCAATGGTAGATTTGGTTTGGCCAACAATGTTACGAATGACAGCCGAAGATAAAAATTGTCCAACTTTATTTTGAATTGGCGCAATAGCTTCCTGACGAAATCGATCCTGATAATTAGCATATTCATTGACCCAAAAAGATTTAACCACTGGATCTTTAATGTTATCCACAATTTTACGACGGAAATCTTTATCTGTAAGTATGCGCATAATGCCTAATAATGTATTGCCGGGTGAATCTAAAAGAGCCAAAATACAATTATTTAAAATATATTCCATACGCGCCGACCACAGATTGGCCCAAATCTTTTTAAAGACGCTCATTAAACCAGAAGCCACCAAATGCTTATGTTCAGGATTGATGTTTTCTAAAATATTAAAAGCAATGGGGTAAGCAGTATCGGATGGATTAAAATAGATTACATCATTAACACGATGAGATGGAATGTAATCCAAAACAGAATTTAAAACATCACCATGTGGATCCACCAAACACATGCCATGACCGCGCTCAATATCTTGCAGAGCCATATTGGCTTCCAGAGTCGTTTTACCACTGCCGGTTTTACCAAGAATATAAACATGCCTCCGACGATCTTCGGTTTTTATGCCAAATTTTAGCATTTGATTGCGGAAATTTGTGGCAGCGAAATATGTTATTTCACGATCATGATCGTGGTCGTAGACAATCATACAAAAAAATTAAATGGGTAAATTTGGAGGCGGAGCCATGGTTGATCCAGTATTATTTGTATCATTCTCTGGAGACTGGGGTTCTTTTTTAATAAAAATTTCTGGTTCGGAAAAATCATCAAAAGGAATGTTCATGGGTGCTTGAACCTTTTTACTTAAAGAAGTGTGCACCATCTTGGTTGGTACTTCAATACTAGGAAAGTGGTAGACAGAAGCTAATTCTTCCACATTTAAGAGATAACCGTCTTCTTTGACCCCCGCATCTAATGCTCGTGATTTATAGTGCTTCAAAATTCTCTTTTGTTTATACAACAGGCGCGGTTTAATAAAAAAATACTCAGCTTTGGTGGCTGTTTTACCGGCTGGTTTAAAACCGTTAGTTCCGGCATATTGTCGCAAAGCACCAAAAAACGGTGACAAACCACGTGGTTTAAAAAATGCGTCTTTTTTGCCAATATAAATCATGCGCATTTTGGTCTTAAAACCGGTCTTGGAAGCTTTCATCTCAATGGCCGCCACCGTTTCCAACTCACCCTTCGACATGTAAAGAACTTTGGAAGGTAATTTTTGTTCTTTTTTTTGTTCGGTGCTTTGCAAGGGTAATAAAAAATTAGTGGTATTATAAAGCCGGCTAAAAATATTATCCAGAATAGTCTGGGCTTCTTCTTTGGTTTCGGCACCAATTAATTTCTTAACTAATTTTTCAGCATTGATTTTCCAGACATCATCACCAACCGGTTTAATTATAATCTGGTACCACAATTGTTCGCCGCGACCTAATTTGCTCATCATTTCGAGTAAAGCCGACATAGGATCAACTATTTTTTTGGCAATGGAATGTTCAAAAAAAGGATAGGTTCGAATGGGATAGTATTCCAGATTGGTCAATTGCAATTGCGTACCCCACAAATCATAACCTTTTTCTATAAAATTATTTGGTGTAAAGTCTTTGGTATAATCTTCAATTTCGGCTATTTCAGCGTCTGGATATTGCGCATAGACAGCTGACTCAATTAAATCACGCCACTGTTTGGGTGTACGAATAATATATTGTATATAACCATCAATAGAAACTAATTCCAGACTGAAACTTGGCATAAATTTACCCTGCCATAACTTAGCCCAAAGTGTATAATCGGTTATAGAGCCCCAAATTTGATTAAAAATTTGTTCTATTGCCTTGGGTGATTGTTCGTTATTTCTTGGAACATCAATGGCTAAAAAAACCCACTTAATGGTCTTGGCATACAATCCCTGACGCCAGTCCATCCATAGAACTGGGCTAAGAAATATAAAAGTGATAATAAAAAGCACCCAACCGCCGTGAATAAAGAAAAACCAAATTAGATAAAAAGGATTATGCGCACCCAAAGCAGATAGGCTAACAATGTCTAAATTAAATAAACTCAAAATAAATTCCATATATAATATGAATTATATTATAAATTGGATAAAGAATATATATAATACATAATATCATAAAATATACAAAATAAAAACACCTACCCCAATAATTATTGGAGTGGGTGTTTTTAAAAAATTATGCCTTTATCTTAAATCCGCCAGTAATAGTCTTTTCAAAACGACCGTCTTTATTAAGCGCTAATAAAACAGTGTTAGCTTTAACGTCTCTTTGTTTTAAAACCTCAGCAACAATTTCTTCTTTATTTAAAGGCTGTTCAGCATTTTCAATAATCTGTTCAATTAAATCAGCCACCACACCGCTTTTATAACCCCAATCTTTTAACGCATAGACACCGCGTCCAATTAAAACAAAACGTTCGTCAGCAATTAGGTCATTATGAATGGTGGCCGAATGTGCGATTTTTTTATCAAACTTGGCGGCATTAATTTTGTCAGCAATATCACGAAAATGCATTGGTTGTTTATACCAATCCAAAATTGAATAAATTTTATCATTAATTCTGCGTGGAGTGATAGTACGCCAATCAGCTTTGCCCCACTGTTTAAAGGGGGTCTTGTCAAATTCATGCGATAAATCCAAATAAGAAGTTAAAACCTTTCTTAAATCATTACCGTTTTTGCTTAAAAAATTTAAAAATTTATCTTGATTATTTTTATAAAAATCTGTTTTTTGAAAATTTTCCAGCAATTCATCTTCTTGCACTAAATTATTTTTAGTTTCGATTAAAATTTTAATCTGCTCCAAAACTTCGGCTGCCAAATTTAAATATTGTGCATTTAAATGCCACCCCTCACCAAACTGATCATTTTTAACATCTTGCGCTTTATCAATAAAATTATCAATTAAAAATTGCAAAAACTTTTTATTGTCCTCTATTTCATAATTAATAAGAACAGTCTGTAAAATCCTTTCTTTGGTGGAGAGACCACCATGTTCATTTAAAGCCCGTTCTACCGCATTTTTAGCCGGTGCTATAATACCATCAAAATTTTTATGCGCTTTAATGTCTTCCTTGGCGTTTTTCTCCAATTGACGCACTCGTTCGCGAGTCAAATTCATTTTACGTCCGATTTCTTCCAATGTATGTTCTTTGTTTTCATATAACCCAGAACGTAAACGCAAAATTTCGGCCTCACGCGCCTTAATTAAAGCCAATAAAGAATTTACAACCTCTATCCACGAAATGGCTGTTTTCTCTTTAAAATCGGCTGAAGAGATAACTTTATCCAAAATATCAGTCATATTTTTACTTATTTTAGCTAATTTTATTTAAAATTTAAGATTATAAAATTAGTATAACAGATTTATTTTAGTATGTCAAATAAACAAGGTGGGCAGGTATAAAACCTGCCCACCACTTAGCTTATTTAAACAAGCCCAACTCAAAAAATTTAATATAATTAATTTTTTTGACTTCCCAAACGCTGCCAAACAATCAATAAATTTGAAGCGACAAAAATTGACGAGTAAGTACCAATAATCACACCAATCATTAAAGCTAAAACAAAATTTTGTGTTGACACGCCACCTAAAATATAAAGGGATAGAAGCACCAAAAACACGGTTAAAGAGGTATTAATAGAACGATGTATGGTTTCATTTATGGCTTTATTTAAAGTTTCATCAAAAGTTTTTTGTGGACTATAAATCAAATTTTCGCGCGTACGATCATACACCACAATTGTATCATGCACGGAAAAGCCAAGGATGGTGAGCAGAGCTGAAACAAATAATAAATCAATTTCATAGCCAAAAAAATGTCCAAAAATAGCAAACGCACCGGCCACAATTATTAAATCGTGCATCAGAGCGATCACCGCACCAACGCCGTATTTCCAAGAAGCCACCGGTCGCGACACCTTGCGGAATGACCAAGCGATGTATAAAATTATAGCCACCATGGCTAACGCCAATGCCCAGATGGCTTTGTTTTTTAATTCAACCCCAATCATGGGTCCAACTGATTCAAATCTTGTTTCTTCCCAAACCTGCACGTTATCTTTCTCGTTAGGTGGATATAATTTAGCCACAATGGCTAATATGGTTTGATGCTGGGTTTCTGTTAGGTGACGAGAACGCGCGATAAAACCATTGGTGGTCGACTGTATACGCACCTCACCAATATCTGGCAGGGTACTCTGAATTTGAGCGGCCATTTCTTGAGCATTAACTTGATTTTGATTGTTTAATTTAATTTCTAAAAAAGAACCACCCGTAAAATCAATACCTGGTTTTAAACCCCAAAAATATAAACTTAACAAACTGGCAAATACAATAATTCCGGAAAAAATGAAAAAATAATTGCGATTTTTAACGATGTGTAAATTCATAGTAAACAATTTTTAATTTATTTTTTCTTTAGTACAAAAATTTAGCCGAAAAGCCATTTTTTATCTTTAAAAGATTTAATTAAGAAAAGTTTTAAAAAGGTTCTGGTGACAGTAATGGCAGAAAATAAAGAAATTAAAACACCCAATGCCAAGGTTAAAGCAAAACCCTTAACCATTGAAGTACCTATCCAATACAAAATAACACAAGTTATGAGCGATGAAATATTTGAATCACGAATGGAAGTCCAAGCTCTTTTAAAACCCTCATCAACCGCTGAGGCAACTTCGCGACCGGCTTTTAACTCTTCTTTTAGACGTTCAAAAATTAACACGTTAGCATCAACTGCCATTCCAACTGACAGAATAAAGCCAGCGATACCAGCCAAAGTTAGGGTTAGAGATAAGGTTTTATAAAGCGTTAAGTTAATTAAAGCATAAATAATTAAGGCAAACACTGAAATTAAGCCAGGCAGACGATAAAAAAATAGCATAAACAAGGCCACGGCAATTAAACCAACAACACCAGCAAATAAGCTTTTATCCAAAGATTCCTGCCCCAGCGAGGCACCAACTGTTTCTTGCGAAATCAAAGTGATTGGGACTGGTAAAGCACCGGCATTTAAACGTTCCACCAATTGTTTGGCTTCTTTAATATTAAAACGGCCACTAATAACCGCTTTGCCTTCTTTAATGGGCTCGTCAACTCTGGGCACAGAAATGGGCTGGCCATCCAAAAAAATAGCCACAGGTTTGCCAACATTTTGTTCGGTAATTTCGGCAAACAATGTTTTACCCTCATCATTAAATTCTAGGCCTACCTGAGGTTCGCCGGATTGCGTATCAAACTGCACCTGAGCGCGCGTTAAGTTCTTGCCTGATAGTTGAGTATTAAGCCACTGATTAGCAACAGAAACAATATCGGCTTCATTTCGTGTTTTAAATAAAATATGTTGCGCATGAACTTCTAAATCCGCACCCTCGCCGCGCACTGCAATTTTCTTAATAACATGATAACCAAAACTGGTTTTAACTAAAATTTGTGAGGTTTGACCAGGTTGTAAAATATCAAAAATTTCATCTTCAAATTCCTTAACAAACATGCCTCTTTTGGCCCAACCCAAATCACCGCCCTGATCTTTTGAGCCTGGATCTTCAGAATATTGTTTAGCTAAATTTTCAAAGTTAACATTTTTTACCAGAGCTTCTTTTAAAACTTCTTCGGCTTTGTTTTTTTGTGCACTATTATATTTTTCTAATTCTGTTTTTTGAGTATTCGTCAACTCGTCGGAATAGTTTGGATTTTGAGTTTTAAATTCTAAAAGAGGTGTTTCACCAATCATCTGAATAGCTTGATCAACATCTTTAACACCAGCCAATTCTACAATTACACGGTAATCATTACCAACCATGTTTGTTTGCACCACTGGCTCAGAAACCCCAAAAGCATTCACACGTCTTTCAATAACATCGCGTACACCAGCCACGGCTGAAGCTTGATCGCGCCCATCAACCTGGCTGGTGTCAGCCTGATAGACCAAATGCGCTCCGCCCTGCAAGTCAAGGCCTAAACGAAATTTAAACTTATTCCAAAAACTTTCCAATGGAGTACTGGTGGGAACTTTTGGATAAACAATCAGCGCGCAAAAAATGGCTAAAACAATAATACCAGCCAACTTATAGCGGTTCTGTGATTTGGTTGATAAACTCATAAAAATACTTTTAAATTAATTTATACTTATTTTATCGCTATAACGATTGTGTGTCAAGACGTTTTTTTATGGTTATATGCGGCCCACTGCCATAAAACGGCAGTATTTGTTTAAACTTTTTTATTTTTTTTAACTTAGTAACACCTATACCTATTAATTGTCCGTCTTGTAATTTCTCTGGCATAATGCCTTCTTTAAATTTTAATTTAACACCGCAGATGGGGATTTGCAAAGACCAAGCCAGAGCATTGGCAGTGGCAATACCAATTCGGAGTGATGTAAAACCACCCGGACCCAAAACCGCAATAACGCCCTTAAGACTTAGACGCCATTTTTTGTCTTGATTTAAAAGTATTTTCTCCAAATTGAGTAATAATTTTTCTGCTTGTTGATACTCAGCTTTTATTTTTTCTAAATATAAAACCTGGCCCTGAATATTAATCAAACCTAAAGTCATAAATTTATAGTCAGCTGTGTTTAAGTAAAGATACATATAGTTTTAAAAAAAGAAAATTATAAATTTGAAATTATCCTATACTCCCCCACTTTTAAATTTCCCAACTGCCAGTGTCCAATTCTAATCCTGTTTAAAGTTAGAACGTTGTAACCCAAAGCATAACACATGCGTCTAATTTGTCGTTTCCAACCCTGGTGTAAAATTATACTAAAAGAATCTTTAGTGACCTGACGCACCTCATCCGCTTTGGCCAAACCTTCAGTCAAGTGTACGCCTTTTTTTAAGCCCATTAAAAAAGTTGGCTCTATTTTTTTATTGACTTTAACAAGATATTCTTTTTCATGTTTAAATTTAGGATGAGTTAATTGATTGGTCAACTGTCCATCGTTGGTCAAAACCAGAAGTCCAGAAGAGTCTTTATCCAAACGTCCCACGGTCCACACGCGAGGATTTTTGGGCACCAAATCAACTGCCAGTTGAGTATTTTTATTGTGACCCTTTAGGGAACACTCGTAACCTATGGGTTTATTTAAAAGATAGTAAACAAAATTATTTTTTTCCGCTATTGTTATTTTTTTACCCCTAACCACTATACTATCACTTTCTTCATCAGCCTTATCACCCAATTTAACAACCTGCCCATTAACAAAAACAGCTCCAGCTAAAATTAGCTCCTCGGCCCGACGACGAGAAGCTATACCGTGACGTGATAAAATTTTTTGTATCCTTTCCAACATAATTTTGCTACTCTTTACTCAAAATATCAAGCACAACTATTTTTTTACCCTCCAAAACTTCAAATAAAAATTTATCCGTTATTTTATTACGATAATTAAATTCTTGAGTTGAAAAACAGGTATAGCGTAATTCCTGTCCAAACTCTTTGGAAATTTGATTGATCAGACGTGCTAATTTTTTTTTATCCACCTGCCCAACAATTAAAAAATCAGTGGGAGCCTGTGGATCGTTCACAAAAAAACCACTTAGCGCCAAAAACTTTACATAACCTATTTTATCAATCTTGACTGCTAAACCTTTTTCCACCAAAAGTCTAGATTTAAGCAAAATTTCTTGCAAAGCTGACAATAAAGGAAAATTATTATTAACACGATAAAATTTTTTATTTTCTTCTTTTTTATCAAGTGGAATTTCTTCAACCACCTCAAGTAAACCAAGTTCTGATAAATTTTCTAATTCTCGACGAATTGAATTTATTTTTTCACCAGTCAGTCGTGTAATTTCACGTACAAAAAATTTACTATTTTTGTCCGTTAAAAAAAGTTTCAGAAGTTTTATTCTAGTTCGAGAACCAAAAAGTTTTTCTAACATAAGAATATATTTTATTATTCGGCATTATTGTGTAGTGCAGCCTTACTTAAAGCACCTATTTTAGACCGTCGGATGATTTCCGCTTCAACCCCATTTTTGGGACGACCATATTTTAGACGAGAAAGTTCGCGTATGGCAGTTACAATTTTTTCATCACCAAATGTCCAAGGCATGGACTCCATGTTAAACGGACGACTGACCGTACCATCAATCAAGAGTCTAACATAGGCATTGCGTTTTTCAATATTAATTAAATCTTGTTGATTAAAGACTGGCGCAAATTGTTTGGCAATCACTTCCGCATCTTCTACGCCAATACGGAAAATAATCATGCTGCCAACATTACCAAAAACAGCGTCTCGAATGGAAGTGTCTTGACCTTTGACTAATTGCGTAATATACTGGTGGGCCATGATCAGCGCCAAACGGTATTTTCTGGCTTCAGCCAAAATAATGGCCATGGAATCAGTGGTATAATTTTGAAACTCATCAATATATAACATAAAATCTTTTCTTTTTTCTTCCGGTAAATCAGCTCGTGCCATGGCGGCCATCTGTAATTTTGAAACAATGATTAGACCCAAAAGACTACTGTTGGTTTCACCAATCTTACCCTTGGATAAATTGACTAGCAAAATTTTACCCTCATCCATGACTTGGCGAAAGTTAAAACCGGAAATAGATTGACCAATAATGTTACGCATCATTTCATTTTCAACAAAACGACCCGTTTTTGAAATGACATACGAAAGCATATCTGAAGCCATAGAGCCGCGCTGAGAAGCTGTATATTCTCTTTCCCAAAAATCTTTCACCAAAATATCCCGCACATAATGTAACTTTTTCTTACGATAATCTTCATCAGTAAAAATGCGTCCCAATTCCACCAAAGTTCCGGGATCATCTTGATCGGCCATTAAAGCCAACAAGGCATTGCGCATATAATGTTCAAACATTGGTCCAGCCATGGCCGGATCGGGTAAAAGTTTGTAAAAAATACTAATCATTTCTGAAGTGGCAAAATCCATTTCCTGCTGAGTTTTGGCTTCCAACATATTTAAACCGATTGGCCGTTCTGTATCAGAGGGATCAAGGTATATAACATCCTCAAGCCTTTCTTTGGGAATACAAGGCATGATGCGATCGATGGCTGTACCGTGCGGATCAATAAAACAAACTCCCCGACCAGCCGCAATGTCTTGTTTGGCCATTTCTTCCATTAAAACTGATTTGCCAGCACCGGTCATACCAATGATATATGTATGACGCATACGATCTTCCTGTTTCATGCGGATGAGTGTTTCACCACCACGAAAAATGTTTTTACCAATTACAATACCTTCGGTCGGAATATTAATCGGTGCCGCAGCCTTACGTGCACCCAACCAGTGAATATTGGGTGTTTCACAAGAAGGTAATGGAAAATGAAAAACCGAGGCCAATTCTTCAGTATTTAAAACAAAACCATTTTTATCATTAAAAATTCGATGAATAAAGGCGGAAATATTTTTATCATCACCGCTATTTTTAGCTACCTTAAAAGCGTTGCCAAATTCATAAACATTATATTGGGCAAAAGAATTTAAAACATTGGCTAAGTAGGCATCAGCTAGTGGTAAATTTTGCGCAGTAATAACCACACGGATGTTAACATCTAAACCAGCTTTGGAGCTTTTTTCTTGAATTTTTTTGACTAACTCTTCTTCTTTGGCCGAAAGACGATAACTGCCTGGGGTTAAACCGTCTTTTTTATCCTGATCTTTTTTTTTATCGTCTTCTTGACTAAACACCGCATTATATCCCTTACTTAAAATTGTTAATAAATCTTTATTATTAGCTTTTAAAGCATCTCTTAAAGATTTACCCTGCTGCATGGCTGCGGCAATTTTTAGTCCGACTGTACGCCATTTTTTATGGGCCGAACGCACCACAAACTGAATGGCAGCACTGTCATCAGACCCAAGTTTACTTAAAATGTTAGTTAATGAATTTAATGGATCAGCGTCAAATTCCTTATAGGTTTTAATTTGAAGCATGTTTTGTTTTTCAAGTTTAACACTGGCACAGACAACGGTTGCAGCGGGCGAAAAAATATTGTAATCAGGAACTTCTTCAACTTGAGCATATGAGTATTGCGCTTGTAGTTGCTGTTCAAGATAGGCTTGCAAATATTTTGGTACTGCGATATAAAAATAAATTACTTTTTGATGCGCTACAATTTCTAAAGATATGTGGTCATGGCGGCCATACAACCAAACTTTGAATCCCTTTTCTGCTTTTAAACCACCCACCTGTGCCCATAAATTTTCTGCCCAAGAAATTTGTTCACGGATTTTTTCAATAGAATTTACATTGCCACCCTCTTTATCAGACAACGCTTCCTTGGGCATTGAAACCAACAAAACCACCTGATGGTACTTGGCTGGTAATTTATAATTACGTCTTGCATGGGCGCGATAAATAAAAAGAAAAACCACAGCTAAAAAAACAAAAGCCATTAAAAAAAGCCCAACATAAAAAGATGGACTATTAAAAAAACTCTGACCAGCTAATTCTAATGGTGAGTTTGGAACATAGGGAGACATAAAAATTAGTTTATTTTTAGTTGCATAATTTTATCAGCCTTGATCTTGGCTTCTTGTTCCAAAAAAAATTTATTAACACCCGGAATTGTTTTAAGCCACATTAGAATAAAATTAAAAATCTTTTTAAAGGTGGCCTGGGTGGTGGCTAAAAGATTTATAATTTTACCAGCCGTCTCATCACCTTTCTTTTTAAAATTAATTTGTTCAGCTGGACTTAAAGACACATACAGGTTGGCTAAATTTTCTTCCAAAATATCTTCCACCGCCACATGTAAAGGATCTTTATTATAACTAACTCCAGATTGATTTTGAACATCATTTATATCAGAAACAGCCGATACTAAAACCTGGTCACTTTGCGTGGTTGGCTCTAATTGATTGGTTTCTGGAGTTAAAACGGTGGTTGTTTCGATGCCAGCTAAATCATGTTCCAATTTATCACTAGGATTAATTTCAGTTGGATTGCGTTGAATAAAAGGGGGCATAAATAAAGTTAAGGACATAACTTATACTATTATACTATTTTTTTGTAGAAAAGACAAAAAAATGATACAATATAATTATCCACACAAATATAAAAATATGCCAGCAGAAAAACATATAAAAAATATTGATTTTGTCACCGGCCTAAGGTGGGTGTGTATTGATGCCACAGAACAAAAACAAATTGACTGGCTAAAACAAAACTTTGCTTTCAATGAATTGGATTTAACTGATTGTTTGCCGTCCAGTCAACGGCCAAAATTGACAGAATATGATGATTACATTTTTATGATCTTACAATTTCCACACTACAGTAGTGCAACGGGCGAAATTGAAGCTTCAGAAATTGATTTCTTTATTGGACGTAATTTTTTAATTACAGTTCATAATAATCAACTACCGCCCATTAATGAATTATTCCGCAAATACAACGCCAAAAAGAAAAAAGAAACGGGCAATCACTTAGGCGAACACCCAGCTGTGCTTTTATACGAGATACTTAACGATTTATTACATTATTGTTTCCCAATACTTAATCACATCAATCAAGACATTGATGCGGTTGAAACACGAATTTTTAATATTGATCACAACAAAATTGACATCATTCGCGAAATTATGCGCATCAAGCACAATATTGTTTATTTTCGTAAAGCCATGCAGGCCCACAAAAGTATTATTCAAAAATTGATCAATCGCTCTGAAAAACTTTTCGCCACCCACAAATTACAGGTTTATTATAATAATTTAGTCAATCACACCAAAGATATCTGGGATTTTTTAGAAAATTATAAAGACACCATTAATGCTTTGCACGAAACGCACGAGTCATTGGTTTCACAACACCTAAATCAAATTATTAAAACTTTAACAATTTTTTCGGTGGTGGTTTTTCCATTAACGCTTTTTGCCTCCGTGTTTGGAATGAACACCATTGATTCCATGCCGTTTATTAATAGCCCTTACGGCTTTTGGTTTATTATAGCTATTATGATCCTGGCCATGCTAGGTATGATATCTTATTTTAAACACAAAAAATGGATTTAAAAAAATAATTTTATTTTTAATTTATAATAACTGCACAAATGTGCAGCTATTATTTTTTTTATAATTCATTTTTTAATTCTTCTAGTAATTTTTTACCCTGACGAGAAATTCTTTCTGGAGTTTTAACAACAACTTCTACCAACATATCTCCACGACGATTGGGTCGATTTAATTCTGGTACACCTTTATTACTTAAAGATAAAACCTTGCCTGTTTGCGTGCCTTCAGGAATTTTTAAACTAACCACTCCATCTAAAGTTTCAATTTCAATTTTATCACCCAAAGCAGCTTGGACAAAATCAATACTTAATTTGGTTAAAATATTTTGACCTTGACGCACAAATTTCTTATCAGGATTAATTTTAAAAGAAACATACAAATCCCCGGCTCTAATTTTTTTCTCACCTGCGTGACCGGCGCCGGAAATTTTTATTTGTTGATTTTCATCAATACCAGCTGGAATGGAAATTTTAATTTCTTTTTTATTTTTTACACGGCCAGAACCGTGGCATTTGGAACAAAATTTTTCTGGTTTTTCTCCTGCACCATGACAAGTTCCACAAACCACATTGGTGGCAATATTGCCAAAAATTGTTCTTTGCGTTTGGCGAATTTGGCCAGCTCCTTTACATTCTGGACAAGTGGAAATTTTACTGCCTGCTTCGGCACCAGAGCCCTGACAACCGTCACAAGTATCATTTTTTTCTAAATAAATTAATTTTTCCGCGCCAAAAATCGCTTCTTTAAAGTCAATGGTTAAAACAATTTCAATATCCTCACCCACCGAAGTTCTGGCGCGACCAGCACGACTGCGCCCCCCACCAAAACCAAAAACATCACCAAAAATATCGCCTAAATCTATATCTTCACTATTAAAAGAAAATCCTCCACTAGAATTTTGACGCGCAAAATCTTGCCAGTTAAATCCTCCGCCAAAACCTTGGCCAGCATTAAAACCGCCGGCAGAATTATAAGCCGAACCAAATTGATCATATTGTTTTCTTTTTTCTTCACTGCCTATAACTTGATAAGCTTCGTTGATTTCTTTAAACTTGGCTTCATCGCCAGATTTTTTATCTGGATGATGTTCATGGGCCAGCTTACGAAATGCTTTTTTGATTTCTTCTTGAGAAGCAGATTTGGAAACGCCAAGTAATTCGTAGTAGTCTTTGTTGGGCATATAAACGCTTTAATTTTAAATTTTAAAACTCAAATTTTAAAATAATTTTAAATATTCAATTTTAAATTTAAAGACAACCTAATTAATCTACGTTTATTTACATATCATTGTCTTGGATTTTAAAATTTTGATTTTGGATTTATTTTAAAATTTAAAATTTGGATTTTAAAATTTTACCTATCCCTTAAATCCAAGCTCTTTTTCCGGTGCTTGAGCTTCTTCAATTTTTCCAAATTGCGTTTCATATTTTTCTAAATTTTCTTTTAAAGCGGCGACCATTCTTTTCATGTGGCCTGGATTGGTAATAATTTTTCCAGCCACGCGGCCAGAGGGCGGTAAAATATTTAAAAACGTTAAAATAAATTCCTCTTTGTTATGAGAAACTTGCATAGCATTGGCATATTCGCCACCAGGAAAATTGTCTTGAATTTTGATTTCTTGTGGGGTTGGGTTTGACATAAATTTTATTTTATTATGATTATAAGGACAGGTTTAAAACCTGTCCCTAAAATTCAAATTATAAATTATTTTTTAACTTCTTCATACTGAGCTTCTTCTGGCTTTTTATCAGCTGAGGAGGCGGGTTCTTCATCACCCGCTGGCTGACCCTCTGGGTTTGAGCCGGCTTGCGAAGCTTTATACATGGCTTCCCCAATTTTTTGCGCAGAGGTAGATAATTCTTCGGTGGCTTTTTTAATTGCTTCTACATCATCAGTATCTTTGATTTTTTTTAAAACTTCTAATTTTTCTTCCACATCTTTTTTGATGTTGGTATCAATTTTATCTGCATTGTCTTTTAGTGTTTTTTCTGTGGTGTAGTAAAGAGTTTCCGCCATATTTTTAATTTCAATCTGTTCTTTCTTTTTTTTGTCTTCTTCGGCGTGTGACTCAGCTTCCTTTTTCATTCTTTCCACTTCATCTTTTGAAAGTCCAGTGGAAGCAGTGATGGTAATTTTTTGTTCTTTACCAGTCGCTTTATCTTTAGCTTTGACATTTAAAATACCATTAGCATCAATATCAAAACTAACTTCCACCTGTGGAATGCCACGTGGAGCTGGTGGAATACCATCTAAAATAAATCTACCCAAAGTTTTATTATCCGTGGCCATAGGACGCTCACCTTGTAAAATATGAATTTCAACACTAGGTTGATTATCAGCAGCAGTGGAAAAGACTTGCGATTTTGAAGTTGGAATGGTGGTATTTCTATCAATCAAGGGTGTAGCCACGCCACCCAAAGTTTCAATACCTAAAGTTAAGGGCGTCACGTCTAAAAGTAAAACGTCCTTAACATCGCCTTGTAAAACACCGGCTTGTACAGCGGCGCCAGCTGCCACCACTTCATCAGGATTAACAGTCATGTTGGGTTTTTTGCCAAAAAACTTTTCTACTGTTTGCTGGACCAAAGGCATTCTAGTCATTCCACCAACCATGACCACTTCTTCAATATCTGAAACTTTCAAACCTGCGTCAGCCAAGGCTTTTTTTGTTGGCTCTAAAGTACTCTGCACCAAATCGCCGACTAATTCTTCAAGTTTAGCGCGAGACATTTTTAATAATAAATGTTTTGGCCCTTCGGCACCAGAAGTAATAAATGGTTGGTTAATTTCAGTATCACCAGCAGTGGACAGCTCAATCTTGGCTTTTTCTGCTGCTTCTTTAACTCTTTGTAAAGCCATCGGATCTTTAGAAATATCAATGCCCTCTTGTTTTTTAAATTCATCCAAAATCCAAGTCATAATTCTTTGGTCAAAATCGTCACCACCCAAATGCGTGTCGCCATTGGTTGATTTAACTTCTACAGTATCAGCGGAAATATCTAATATGGAAATATCAAAAGTTCCACCACCCAAATCATAGACAGCGATTTGCTGACCTTTCTTTTTATCAAAGCCATAAGCCAATGCCGCAGCTGTCGGCTCATTAATAATTCTCTTGACAGTCAAACCAGCAATTTCGCCAGCTTCTTTGGTGGCTTGTCTTTGGGCATCATCAAAATAGGCTGGCACAGTAATCACTGCTTCAATAATTTTTTCACCTAACTTTTCTTCCGCATCAGCTTTTAGTTTTCCTAAAACCATAGCTGAGATCTCTTGTGGAGTATAGTCTTTGCCGCTCATCTCAATTTTAACACCCGCCCCAGCTTGTTTGATTTTAAAAGGCATGTTTTTTAAATCTCTTTGCACTTCTTCATCCTCAAAACGTCGGCCAATTAAACGTTTAATGGAAAATAATGTGTTGGTTGGATTAGTCACTGCTTGACGTTTAGCTAACAAACCAACCAGTCTTTCATTGGCTTTATTAATGGCCACAATGGAAGGCGTGGTGCGATTGCCTTCTTTATTTTCTAAAATTTTTGGCGCGCCACCTTCCATAATGGCCATACAGGAATTAGTGGTGCCAAGATCAATACCGAGAATTTTTGACATAAAGTTATTTTTAATTAATTATTTATATGATTAACTGTTTATTTTGTAATTATTATTTTTTTTGCGTCCAAACTCAAGTCTTTCATATATGCTTAAAACATCATTAGCTGTAACTGGCTCACTGTCTTTAAACTTATTAATCTCTTCAGCTTTTAAATCGGTCAAAATGGCTGAGCCAACCAACCCAAAAGGCATGGTCATCACTCGGGATAAAAGCGAGCTTTGACAGGCCGAGCAGGAAAAACAAACCAAAAAATCTTCATCATTTTCTTCCACTGTGTTAATGTTTTCTATTTTATAATCTACTCCACAGGCTGGACAGTTTTTTATTAACTTTAATGCATATTCAGTAATATTTTTTTTAGACATAAAAGGCACTTACCATCCCACAGCCACACTAAATAATCACACTGCGGGATGGTAAAATTAAAATATTTTATTTTCAATTTATCATTTGACTTCTACCTTGACTGTCTTGGGTTTAGCTTTGGCTTCCTTAGGAATAGAAACTTTTAACACACCATTTTCGTACTCGGCCTTGGCCTGTTCACTATTAACCGCTGCCGGCAAAGACACCACACGGTGAAAAGAACCATAGCGTACTTCTTTGCGATAATAATTTCTTTCATCAACTTCACTTTTTTTCTCACTTTGACCTTCGATGGTTAAAACATCGTTTTCAATTGAGATTGATACATCTGCGGGATTAATTCCAACCAAAGGACATTCAGCATAGATATTGTCTTGATCTTGCCAAATATCAATAGCTGGTGCGTAATTAAGAGACATTTTTGAGGTTGGCCAGTCAAACCAATGATTCATATCTTCAAATGAATCTGGTAAAATTGGTGTCCATTTAACTAGTGACATATATATATATTCTTTGAACCTCACCGATGTCATAATGTGACCACTCGGAGAGATTAATTAATTATAAATCTCTAATTTTTAATTTCTAAATAATTTCCAATAACTTAATTTTTAATGTTTCAATCATTAAAAATTGAATAATTAAGACATTGTTTGAGAATTAGAAATTGAAAATTAAAAATTATTCTACTATCACTCGGGCTGGTTTAAAAACACGACCATTTAACTTGTAGCCATCGCTTAAAATTTCTTTAATTTTATTGCTATTTTTTTCGGTTATTTCAGTTACCTGCTTATCAACCGCTTCGTGCAACTCTGGGTTAAAATCGTCACCTATTTTTGGTATAATTTCTTCCACAGCATTAAAATTTAAAACTTCTTTAAATTGATTTTTAATGTGCAAAATGCCTTTGACCCAACTATTGTCAGTTAATTCTTCTGGCAAGTGCTGAAAAGAAAGTTTTAAATTATCATAAACCGGAATTAGGCCAATGACTAAATTTAAATTGGCAAATTTAACAAATTCTTCTCTTTCTTTTTGGGTTTCTTTTTTTAGATTGTCATAATCAGCGCGAGCTCTTTTCCAACCATTTAAATTTTCTTCAGCCTGTAATTTCAAATCTGTAACAATCTTATTTTTTTTTTCTTGTTCCTCTTTTTTATTATCCGTCATAAAAAATTATATTATATTTCTAGTAAAATTAATTAGTTCGACATTTTTTTGATAATCCATACGCATGGGTCCCACAATACCTAATAAAATATTTTTTATTTTAGCAAAAACCGTTGAGCAATCGCGCGCAAAGGGATTTTCATGTCCAATTTTTATTTCAACTGGCGCGCCCTTATTATTATAAATTTTCTGCAGAACTTCATCAAGGTGATCCACCACTGTTGAAATGTGATAAATCAAATTTAAATCTTTAAATTCGCTTTGTGAAAAAATGTTTGATAAACCCGTGTAATAAACATCACTGGCGCTAAAACCCACAAAAACCGCTAAACCCGATTTTTCCGCCAAAATTTTGGCCAAGAGTTTAATTTTATCTTCACCTTCTTTAGCAGAAAGCAAAGTAAATATTTTTTCTTGTTCTTTGATGTTTAAAGCTTGGTTAAAATCAACATAATTTTCCACAAATTTTTTATAACCCTCGGCGGTTGGGATACGGCCGGCTGAAGTGTGCGGCTGACAGATTAAGCCCAATTCCTCCAATTCAACCATATCATTTCTAACTGTGGCTGAAGAAAAATCAGTTAAATACTTATCCACAATTAATTTGGACCCCACAGGTTGAGCGGTTTTTAGATATTCTTCAACAATACTTTTTAATAATTCATCCTGCCGCGATAACATATTTTGGCTAATATTAGCAATAAATATAACTAAATTTTATATACCAGGTTTATATTTTTAGAACCATTTATATACAGATTTAGATTATTGTTTTAATTATACAAAAATTAGCACTCTCGTGTCAAGAGTGCTAATTATATTTTCAGGCTAAAAGATTAATTAAGCTAATTATAGCAAAAAAAACCTATTAAACATTGACATAATAATAATAATAAGCTATAATCGCGTTATAAATTGTGAACATTGAATTTTGAAAATCAGGCAAAAAAGCCCGGGAGGATCACATGAAGAGAGTAACCGAGGCGGTTATGGTGCACACCTATTGCCCAAAGGACTCAATTGTCCCAGCAAGAGGCCTTGATGTGCTTCGTTGGGGCATTAAAAAAGCCCGGACGAAATGCTACTGTCCGCTTATCATGACCGTGGGGCGGACTGTCCCGTCTGACACACGGTCTGAGGCCCAAATATACAAAAAAGAGGCCCTGCGGATGATGAATCTGGACTACGACGTGAAAATTATAGTGGGGGCGGACATGGCCGCCCGTGACTCGGCGGACGAAATTGCGGAGGCCAACCGCATATGCCGCGAAAGAGGCTTCAAAAAATTAACCGTTGTGGCGTTAAAGCCACATTTGGTCTTGCGTCTAAAGAGAAAGTGGAAAGCCGAAAACAAAGACGGCTGGTACACTTTTACCTTTTCCAGCCCAGACCAGTACCAGAAGAAATACTGGATCTGGGAGTTCTGCATGATGGTACTGGAGTTTTTTCTGCCACCGGGATCGCGGCGCAGAAACCTCGTCCTTAACATTGCAGGACGCAAGGGCTGAGGATTTGCTCCTGCTTTGTCCCCGTTTCTGAGTTTTATTTCAGGGCGGGGATTTTTATTTTTTATACATTCACTGGCCAATCTTCAATAATCAAGCTTTGTTTATTTTTATAAGGTAATTCTTGATAAACCACTTCTGTTATAAACGGCATAAATGGATGCAAAAGTTTTAAACTGTTTAACAAAACGTGGTATAAAACTTGGCGCGCATTTTCTTGGCTCTCCCCTTCTTCGTCATACAATCTGGATTTGACCGACTCTAAATAAACATCACACAAATCATGCCAGAAAAATTGATAAATATCCTGAGCTGCCTCATGAAACATAAAATTATCAAGATTGATGGCAGTTTGTTTAACGGTGGCTGCTAATTTTTCTAAAATGTCTTTATCATCACTATTTTTAAACAGATCAATGTTCACCACTGCGGGTTTAAATTCTTGGCCTAAATTGTTTAAAATAAACTTGCTGGCATTCCAAATTTTATTGGCAAATTTTTTCTGCGCCACAATTTTATCTGGTGTCATAACCACATCATTGCCTTGACCAGTGCCAAAAACCATGGCCATACGCAAAGCATCCGCGCCCTGCTCATCAATTACACTAAGCGGGTCCACGGCATTGTCTTTGGATTTACTCATTTTTTGTCTTTCCGCATCGCGAATTAAGCCATGCAAATAAACTGTTTTAAAAGGAATGTCACCCAATAAATACGTTGTCATCAAAATCATCCTGGCCACCCAGAAAAATAAAATATCATAACCGGTTTCCAAAACATCAGTGGGGTGAAAAGTTTCTAAATCAGACTTTTGTTGATACTCAAATTCATAAATCCAGGTGAGTGAATCGGCCGTAATTTCTTTCTCAGGGTAGTATCTTTTAAAAGTTTCATACATATCTTCTTGGGAAGCGTATTTTTCATGTCCTTCAGCGCCATATCCAATATCTCCAAATCTAGCTTGGCTGACTTTAGTGATTTTGGCATAGCCAAACTTTTCTTGTGTTTGAGAATTTTCTAATTGCCAAACCTGACCAACACAGTAACTTTCATCATCAAAGCGATATGTTTTTACTTTTTCACCTTTAATAATTAAATCAACCAATGATTCGTGAAAATGACGCACTTCATTAATCGGCCAGCCCAAAGTGGAAAAAGTCCATAGGCCAGAAGAAAACCAAGTATCCAAAGTGTCAGGGTCTTGTTCCCAACCGTCGCCCACCGGCGCTTCTGCACCAACACAAATTTCTTGATCTTTATAGTAAACCGGTACCCGGTGTCCATACCAAATTTGCCTTGATATACACCAGTCACGCAAATTATCAATCCAGTGAAAATATATTTTTTCAAACTGCTCGGGCATTATTTTTATTTCACTAGATTCCACCACCGAACGCATTAACTTTTTTAAAGTCACCTTTTCACCGGTTTTTATATTTTTTAATTTAGATTCTTTCATCACAAATTCTTTATTCACGGCCACAAACCATTGCTTTTTGGGCAATGGTTCAACTAAAGCTCCTGTTCTTTCAGCGGTGGCCACATTTTGTTTTATTGGTTCTTCTTTTATTAAAAGATTATTTTCTTTTAACCACTCAACAATAATGGATCTGGCTTCTTCAACTTTTTTGCCCTGCAGATTTTCATTAACAGAAATTATCCGTGTCTTCTCATCAATTATTTGTTTTAAAGATAAATTATGTCTTTGGGCAATTTCCCAATCAATATGACTATGAGCTGGTGTAACCCCAAGAGCTCCTGTACCAAATTCTGGATCAACAGATTCATCAGCAATAATTTTTATATGCAATTTTTCTTTGCAAAATTCTAAATCATATTCTTGGCCAATAAATTTTTTATACCTTTCATCATTGGGGTGCACTGCCACTGCTGTATCACCTAATTTTGTTTCTGGACGAGTGGTGGCAATAGCAAAAGGAAAATCTGAGCTATATTTAAAAGTGTAAAGCGCAGCTTCTCTTTCTACATGCACAACTTCATCATCCGAAATTGTAGTCTGTCCTTTAGGATCCCAATTAATTACTCTGTCGCCCTGATAAATTAATCCATCATCATGCATGGTTTTAAAAGCCATATTCACCGCTCTGTTGCGCGCTTCATCCAAAGTATAAGCCTCTCGGCTCCAATCCAAAGACGCGCCCATTCTTTTAGTTTGTTGCACAATTGTATCATGACTTTCCTGGGCAAACTTTTCTACTCTTTTTAAAAAATCTTCGCGACCTAAATCATAACGAGACTTACCCTCTTCTTTATAAATCTTTTTTTCCACTTTGCTTTGGGTGGCAATGGCCGCGTGATCTGTGCCTGGTAACCACAAAGTTCTAAGACCTTGCATGCGGTGATAACGAATTAAAATATCTTCAATGGCCAACATCAAGGCGTGTCCAATATGCAAAGTACCAGTCACGTTAGGTGGCGGCAAAACAATACTATAAGATTTTTTATCTTGATCAATGCTTGGTGTAAAAAAACCACCTTGCTCCCAAAGTTGGTAAATTTTTTCTTCATGGTCTTGTGGGTTGTATGGTCCTTCTTTTAGCATAATTTTATGAATTTATTATACTTTTTTATTTTAAATTAGTCAAAAACAAAAATGACCTCAAAAAGATTTGAAGTCATTTAAATTATTTAATTTTTTTTGATTCTAAAACTTACCGCACTTTATAGTTCAGCCCGATTTCTACAATAATTTCCTGATTGCCCACAGTAACTTGCGGCGTGGCACCAGCGCTGGCACCGCCCTTACCACCATAATAAGCGGCATCATAACTGGTGGGAGCCTGCAACATATTTTCATACCAACCAACGACTTCTTTTAAAGTTACGCCCGCAGCCGCGGCCAAATCTGCACTTTTAACACGCGCATCAGTAATGGCCTTTAAACGAGCCTGCTGTTTTAAATCATCCACATTGGCAACATCAAAAGTTATGCCGTTGATTTGATTGGCGCCGGCCTTACTGGCATCGGCAATGACCTTGTTAACTAGCTGCGTATTTTTATCAATGCCACGCACCTTAATTACCAATTGTTGATTGGCACTGTAACCCGACACCCGGGAAACATTATCCTGATAATCATACTGCGGATAGAGCGAATAATTTTGCGTTTGGATATCGACTTCGGCAACACCAACTGCTTTGATGGCAGTAATAATTTTGGTAACTTTCTCATTCAATTGCGACAATGCGTTTTCGGCCTTGTCTGCCTTATCAATTTGCACGCCCAAATTAACCATGGCAATATCAGGCTGGTAAGCCACCTTGGCCTGACCTATAATGGTAATTTGGTTCATGTTTTGATTGACAATGCGATCGCGTAGAATGGAAACGATGATCACCCCACCTAAAACCAAAATACCAACCAGCATAAGAATAAATTTTGGTTTTTTCCACTCAACACAGCAACTTAAATTTTGTTCTTCCATAAATTTTATGTTAAATTGAATTAATATTTTTAACCTTTAAATTAAAGATAGCATTTTTAAAAGACTTTGAAAAGAGTAGAAAACGTGTTAACCTTAAAAACACTATGTTTAAAAATGGAAAATTCATTACCAAAATTCTACCGGCCATAATTTGGATGCTGATAATTTTTTTACTGTCCACCATTCCTGGCGACCAGTATCCCAAAGAAGCGTTTGACTACGGCTCAATCGCGCACTTTTTTGAGTTTTTAATTTTAAGTTATTTATTGATGGCAGCCGGTGGAAAATACAGTTTTAAAAAAATGCTCGTGGTGCTGACCTTTTGCCTTGTGTTTGCTCTGTCTGATGAATGGCATCAATCTTTTGTTCCCAATCGTTCGGTCAGTATTTTAGACTGGCTAGTGGATGGCGTGGGAACTGTGACCGGTTTAGCGATTTATTACCTTAAAAAATAAAAAGGTTAAATTTTATGATTTTGATTAGAAACAAAATAACGGCTCAAGTTTAGCTAACCAATTGGCCAAAAATTATAACTTCTACCAACAAAATTATTGGGGCTGCGAATTTAATTTAAAAAAATAAAAAATTAATAAGCGGCTGGTATTTTAATCCCAGCCGCTTTATTTTTAATTTATTACTTCCCCATCACCGCAATCGCCATTTCAACCAAACGACAAGAATAACCCCATTCATTATCGTACCAAGCCATAACTTTAACTAAATTACCACCGACCACTCGGGTTAAAGACAAATCCACAATAGCAGAGTGTGTGTCACCAAGAATATCTGTTGAAACCAATGGTTCTTCAGAAACTGCTAAAATATCTTTAAATAATGGTTTTTTTGTTGCTTGACGAAAAGCATTATTAATTTGTTCAACTGTGACCTCTTTTTTAAGCACACAAGTTATATCTGAAATTGAACCACACAGCACAGGCACCCGAATAGCGATACCGTCAAAAAGTCCCTTCAAAGCAGGAATGACCTTGGCTGTGGCTTTAGCAGCTCCAGTGGCCGCTGGTACTTGATTTATAGCTGCCGCCCTGCCTTCGCGTAAATCTTTTCTACTGGGACCATCCACCAAACCTTGGCTAGCAGTGTAGGCATGCGAGGTATTTAATAAGGCTTTTTCTATGCCAAAAACATCTTCTAAAATCTGAATGACTGGTGCAACACAGTTGGTCGTGCAAGAAGCATTGGAAATTATATTACCTTGCTTAATTTTTTTCTGCGTTTCTAGCGTTCCTAAAACATAAGTGTGCTCAACATCATCCTTGCCCGGTGCTGAAATAACTACCTTTTTAGCACCAGCCTTAAGGTGTTGTCCAGCTCCAACCGCATCAGTAAAAAAACCAGTGCATTCTAAAACCACATCCACTTGCATTTTTTTCCAAGGAAGCTTTGTGGGTTCCTTTTCATTTAGGACAATGATTTTTTTGCCATTAACTATCAAGTGTTGACTATCAAAAGAAATTTGTTCCTGGTAATAACCATAAACCGAATCATGTTTTAATAAATAAGCCAAACTTTCAATACTGCCTAAATCATTTATTGCCACAACTTCAACTTTTTTATTTTTTAGAGCAATTTTAAAAGATTGACGTCCAATGCGGCCAAAACCATTAATAGCGATTTTAATGTGCTTATATTTTTTAACTAACTTTTTATCATTGAGCATAGAATATAATTTTAATTTTTATTATTTTTATTATACCATGCCTGTTAAAAAAGCAAGAAGATGGGTTTTAACCATCTTTTTTTGCTTCTTCTTTTGAGTTATTTTCTTTAATTAGAATTTCAACATTTGCACCGCTCTCACCCTCCAATTGCACGTTAACACTTTGACGTAAAATGTTATGTGCAATAATAACACCCCGACCATGATCCGTCCGCACCTTGGTGCCAATAGCTGGTAAACTGGCAGTTAATTTTTCATAGGTTTCTTTTTCATAACGCAAACAGCAGCGCAAACGTCCACATATACCAGACAGACGATCACTACCACGATGCATTAATTGTTGAATCTCTACGTATTCGGCTGAAACTTGACCTAAGTCTTTTAAAAAATTTTGACAACACAGGCCGCGACCACACGGGCCCCAACTACCTAAATATTTAGCCTCATCACGCACACCCAATTGTTGCATGCGAATTGATTTTTGGAAAGTATGTGTTAAATCCTTGACTAAGCCACGAAAATCCAAGCGTGAACCAGCAATAAAAGCAAAAGTAACGCGACCGCCATCAAAGGAAAAATGCACATCTACTAATTTCATATCCAGATTATTTTTTTGCGCTGCCAGACGACAGGTGTCTAAAACTTCTTTTTTGTGTGTATTTCTTTCTTTAGCCTTATCCAAATCTGATAAATTGGCTTTGCGAACAATATTTTTAATTTCGCGCGTAACAATTTCACTTTCGGTTAATTCTTTTAAACTGATCACTGCACCCAATTCCATACCCAAATCAGTATTTACAACAGCATAATCACCAACACACAAATCAGAACCAGCGGGATTAAACCAATAAACTTTATCCCAAGGTGTAAATTGGACTTCAGCAACCAACATAGACAAAAAATTATAAGCTTAAACGAGCAATTTTTTTAACTTCAATCTTTTCACCCAACTTAGCGGTTTGTTCATTAATTAAATCAGCAATAGTTTTAGTATCATCTTTGATAAATTTTTGTTCCAAAAGACAAACTTCCTCAAAAAATTTCTGCATCTTGCCAGCTAAGATCTTTTCTAAAACCGCGGTGGGCTTCTTTTCATCTTGTAAGCTAGCACGCATAATTTCTTTTTCTTTTTCCACGACATCTTGTGGCACTTTATCGGCCGTCAAAAATTGCGGATTCATGGCCGCCACCTGCATGGCAATATCATGAGCCAAATTTTTAAATTCTTCATTTCTGGCCACGAAATCAGTTTCACAGGCCAACATGATCAAAGTAGCCACCTTACCGTTAGCGTGTACATAAGAGGCGATGGTCCCTTCTTTTGCTACACGCTCTTCCTGTTTTTTAACAGCAATCCTTTGTCCTTTAATTCTTAAAATTTCCAAAGCTTTTTGTTCGTCACCGGCCACTTCTTCCAAGGCCTTTTTTACATCCATAATACCAGCGCCAGTATCGGCTCTTAATTTTTGAATAATTTTGGAATCAATCGGCATATTTTTTTGTTGTTAATTTTAAAATTTTAAAACTATTTTTTTATTCAACATTCTTGTTTTCTATTTGAACTTCTTGTTTTTTTTGTGAGGCTTCTTCTTTGCCTTCTTTAACTGCGGCGGCAAAATAAGCTGCCAAGAGTTCAATAGATTTAAGTGCATCATCATTGGCTGGCACCACATAATCAACTCGGTCGGGGTTGGTATTGGAATCACAAATACCTACAATTTTAACATTGGTTTTTATGGCTTCAATAACCGCAATTTTATCCGCCTTTACACTGGCAATAAAAATTACGTCTGGTAACTTTACTAAAGTTACAATGCCACCAATTGTTTTTTCTAGCGCAATCATTTCTTCGCTAAAAATTAAACGTTCTTTTTTGGTGTACTTTTGATCATAATCTTCATGATTTGAGTTTTGAATGAGATGGCTTAATTTTTTAACCAATTTATTAATTTCCGCAAAATTGGTCAAAGTACCACCTAACCAACGCTCAGTTACAAATGGCATGCCGGCCTCTTCGGCATATTTTCTGACAATGTCCTTGGCTTGCGGTTTGGTGCCAACAAATAACACATTACCACCATTAGCCACCGTTGTTTTTATAAACTCATAAGCCTCTTCTAAATGTGACTTTGTTTTTTCCAAATTAAAAATATGGACGCCAGCTTTGGTGCCATATAAAAACGGGCCCATTTTAGGGTTCCAGTTAACAGATTTGTGTCCAAAATGAACACCCGCTTGCATCAAGCTTTTTAGCTCAACATTTTTCATAATTGTGTCCTTTTTCCGCCACTCAAGCCTAAAAATTATCTGGGTTAATTTTGGCAGGACAACCAAGATAAAAAACTTAAGTGTGTGATTTATTAATAATTTTTTAACTTATTAACACTAACATTTAAAGTCACCTCTTGTCAAGATTAAAAAAGCATGTTAAACTAATGATAATTAAAAATAGTTAAAATTATTTTATTTATGAAAAAAGACATTCATCCAACCTATTATAAAGACGCCGTAGTGGTCTGTGCTTGCGGCAATACTTTTAAAACTGGCTCCACCCAAAAAGAAATTAAAGTTGAGCTGTGTTCGGCTTGTCATCCTTTTTTTACTGGTCATCAAAAATTAATTGACACAGCCAGACGGGTAGAAAAATTCAAAGAAAAATCTGTTAAAACTCAAAGTCTGGTCGGTAAAAGTAAAGGTAAAACAGCTAAAAGACAGGCTTTAAAAGCCAAGAAAGCCAAAGATGTCGAAGTAATTAAAACAACAAAAAAGGCTACCAAAAAATAACTGTTTTAATTTATCCAAAAAATTCTGCTATAATTAATATCAAGCAGGGTTTTTATTTAATTCTCAATTCCTAATTTTTAATGTTTCAAATTTATAAATTTGATAATTAATACATTGTTTAGAAATTAAAAATTGAAGATTAGAAATTATGCTGTCTCCCTATCAACCAATACGAGATACATATGCAGATTTAGAACGAGCCATTAATGACCTGGCTGTTTTAGCTGATCAAAAAAACTATATTAACACCATAAAAAAACTTTCTGAGATGAAAGAAGTGATAGAAAAAATTAATCAACTGGAAAAAAATACTATTAGTATAGAAGAAAACAACCACATCATTAATAGTGATGAACTTGAATTAAAAGATCTGGCCATAAAAGAAAACTCAAAATTTGAACTTGAAAATGAAAGCCTGCGCCAAACAATTGAAGAGTGTTTAAATCCTAAAAATCCACTCGACAAAAAAGATGTCATTATGGAAATTAGAGCTGGGACTGGTGGTGATGAATCAGCTTTGTTTGCGGCGGAAATGTTTCGCCTGTATGCCAGATTTGCAGAAAAAATGAATTGGAAAACCGACATCATAACCGCCAATCGCATTTGCATTGGCGGTTTTAAAGAAGTTATATTTGAAGTTAAGGGCCAAAATGTTTATGGTTGGTTAAAATATGAAAGTGGCACTCACCGTGTACAAAGAGTGCCGGAAACAGAAAAAGCCGGTCGCATTCATACTTCAGCTGTCACGGTCGCGGTCATGCCTGAAGCTGAGGAGGTGGATGTTAAAATTGAAATCAAAGACTTAAAAATTGATACTTTTTGCGCCGGCGGACATGGCGGACAGAGCGTCAATACAACCCATTCGGCGGTGCGCATTACACATATTCCAACCGGTATTGTTGTCTCGTGTCAAGACGAACGTTCACAAGGACAAAATAAAGATAAAGCCATGCAAGTTTTGCGCGCCCGTATTTTGGCAGCAGACGAAGAAAAAAAACATCAAACCTTATCCGCAGAAAGAAAAACGCAGGTCGGTAGTGGTGACAGAAGTGAAAAAATCCGTACCTATAACTTTCCCCAAGATCGCGTCACTGATCATCGAATTAAGCAAAGCTGGCACAATATCGCCACCATTATGGATGGAAATTTAGAAAAAATAATTGAAGAATTAAAAAAAATCCAGACATGACGATTGCTGACGTTCTATTGAATATCGAAGAAAAAATTGGTTATAAATTTTCAATGCTGGATGTTGAAGTTATTTTAGCTTTTGTCCTAAGAAAAGATAAAATTTTTATTTTTACCCATCCAGAAAATAAACCCACTTACGATCAAATAAAAAAATTTTATGCCTTACTTAGACGTCGAATTAAAGGCGAACCGGTTGCCTATTTGATTGGTCATAAAAAATTTTATGGCCTTGATTTTTTGGTAAATAAAAATGTTTTAATCCCCCGCCCCGAAACAGAACTTTTAGTGGAAAAAACTTTGGAAATTATTAAAAATAATCCAGCTAAAAAATATACTTTAATTGATTTGGGAACTGGCTCTGGTTGTATTCCAATTGCTATTTTAAAAAACATACAAAAATATAAAAACGATCTCGGATTACTAATTTATGCTGTTGATATTTCTAACCAAGCTTTAAAAGTGGCTAAAAAAAATTCTAAACTGCATAAAGTTGAAAAAAAAATAAAATTTTTAAAAGGTGATCTTTTAAGGCCGATAATAAAAAATATAAAATATATACGCCCCAGCCCCACGACAAATAATGAGGAGCTATTAATTACTGCCAACTTACCCTATTTACCCGACAAAAAAATAACTGCGCGACCAGAAGAAATTGGTTTAAAATTTGAACCAAAAACAGCATTATTTGCCGGTAAAGATGGGTTAAAAGCTTATCAGCAATTATTTGCTCAGTTAAAAAAAATTCCTAACTACAAAAAAACTATTTTGTGCGAAATTGGCTTTCAACAAAAAAACGGCCTGCTTAAAATTATCCGCCGTAATTTTTCTACTCGCCAAACCAAACTTTCCTTTTATCCTGACCTGGCCGGTCATACAAGACTGGCAATGATTGAATTATCGTGAAAATAAAATGATTTTTAATCCACCCGGACATCTCTTTTTCCTGGTACAACTTCCACCCAAATATTACCCGGTGGAAAAACAACTTCTGTATTGTTTTCGGTATAAAAAATTGTACGATCAATAACTGTTTTTTTATTCCAACGAGCAACCAATTGTTTCCCGTGATAAAAAATTAAAGCTCGGCCCTCTCCCAATGTATCAATTTGTAATCGGTCAGCCGCATCCAGGTGTATTTCTTCTGGTACAAACTGAACGATAACTGTTTGAGCCGCAATTTGTTTGTCATTCAAAGCATCAAGGTGTGGTTTTTTATTTTGAAAACGCAGATACATATCAGTCGTGGTGTTGTAACTATAAGCAACATCAAACAAATCTAGAGCGGAATAATCAAGATTAATATTTGACGTCGGCTGTGTAGTCATATTGGCGTCGGTTAAAAATTTCCAGGCCACAAAACTCGGTGTGGAACTGGCTAAACTAAAATCACTTAGCGCCAGATATAAATTTTTAGCGGTTGTAAAAAGATTGTGTGGGGCAGTCTTACTTTTATCTCGATAAAAATAAAGAGGGCCATAACTACTGACTTCTTCTAAATTAATAATTTCATATTTTTTTATTTTTTCAATAGCCTCAAAGGAACCGCCAGAATGACCGTAAAGAGCATCAATTTCTTTGGCCCAAGTTAAAAAATAAGGTCGTGCGCTTCTAACTGGTCCAATTTTTAAGGCATCAGTGACAGAAAAAACCGCCATAATGCGAGTGGCGCCACCTTCAACTAGTGTGCTGTAAACCAAGGACGCCTTACTTAGCCCAAACTGTGGCCAAGCGTCAGGATGATTATCGATCATAATGGCCACCGGCCATTGATTTTTTTGTTCTTCCAACCAACAAACTCCGTTAAGTTGATTTTTAATCTGACAGTCTTTTGCGTCATTATTTTGCGTGGTTAAAACTTCAAAGTTGACTGTTGTTTTTTGTTTTAAATTATAAAAAAATAAAATTCCACCAATTAAAATTAAAAAAACCAGCCCAAGACTGGCAAATATATTTTTTTTGTTTTTAAAAATATTATTTTTCATTATCTTATAAATCATTCAAAGATTTGAATGGTATAGCCATTAAAAGCCATGTCAACAAAATTATACTCGGGACAAAAACCAGAACCGTGTTTTTTTTCACTTCCTTCAAAATTAAGCGCCTGCAAAATAAAAAAAGCTTTACTACACCCAAAAGAACCAGCCGGATAATAATTATAACGATAGAGATAGCTGGAATTATTTAGTGGGTCAACAGGAACACGATCAATGTAACCAGTTTGTGAAAGTTTGCTTAAAAATGTTTGTTTGGAGCCATCAAACTCAAAACTTAAGTCCCAACCAGACCAATCATTATCTTCAACTGGTGGAAATTTTTGATAATTATCAAAATAGAGCTGTAAAGCCAGACTGATTTGTTGTAAATCAGCTTTACGTTTTTGATCTCGAACTTTGGCTTGTATAACATCAAAAGAAGCGGTTGATAAAACCATTAGGAAGACAATCACTACTGCAACAAAAACTTTCTGCAACCTAAAACCGGCTAACCGGTTTTGTTCTTGTAATGACATTGATTTTTATTTTAATTTCCCAACAAAAAATTTAGACTAGCATTATCCCAAATATTATTTGGAATTAATGTGGCAGCGCTGTTTGGAATTTCCAGACGAGTGGCTAATACATAATCTGTAATTAAACCTGTGGCTTGTAAAGAAGTGGCGCCAGTTTGTTTATAACCACGAGCATAATAATAACCATAAACAGTACTGCTGTTTTTTGGATCAATTGGTATGTTTAACATATAGGTAGGACTTATGGCCAACGCTTGAATATTTCCCTGATAGCCAGTACTGGTGCAGAGACTGTTGCCAGCACATTGAGGATAAAAACCATTGGCATCAAAATAAAGCTCAATAGCAGTTTTAATTTGTTTCATGTCGCCCAAACGGCGTGCATCACGACTTTTTTGTCGTGCATTTTGTAAAGCCGCCATGGCCAATACAGACAACAAGCCCATAATAGAAATAACCACCAAAAGTTCAATTAGAGTAAACCCTCGGGATTTTTTTTTATTGTCAAACAACATAAGATGGGTGAGCTAAAATAAAAGATATAAAAATTAATTTTCTTTATTTTTTTCTTCTTCCACAGCATCAACTTTTTCACCCCCTGTCGGAGCAGCTGTTGGTGTAGAAGTTTCCTCAAGAGTGGCTGCTTTGGTTTCTTCAACTAAAACAATAGTTGCGTCTTTAGCTGATAACAAGGTGATGTTGGCTGGGATATCAAGATCGGCGACTCGAATTGAATCACCAAAATTTTTCAACTTGGATAAATCAATAACCAAAGTTTGTATTAAATCACCAGGCAAACATTCTATTTCTATATGATCCATGGCCTTAATCAAAGATCCACCTAACTCTTTGACAGCTGGGGCTTCACCAACGAATTCCAAGGCCACATCGGTTTTAATTTTTTCATCCATTTTGACTTTATAAAAATCCACGTGTATAAAACGTTCCTTTAAAGGATCACGGGCTATAGCATGAATGATAACCTTATGACTAACACCATCATCCACTATTAAATCAAGCAAAACAGACTCACCGCCCTCGGCGTAAGCTTTTTCTAAATCACTATATTTCACCGCAATGTTTTGATTGGCAAAATCATGACCATAAATAACTGCCGGCACTAAATTGTCAGTTCTTAAACCACCATTATCTTTGCCCAAAGCGACTCTGGCGACTGCTCGTAATTCAATTTTTTTCTGCATAAAAAATATTTATAACTGATTATAAATATTATAAGCGTAAACTAGATAAATGTCAAATTACAAAATTTCTAGATTACGCCCTTATTGCGCATTAAAATACTTTCTAAAATACCCACTGCCACTAAACTGATAATTAAAAAGCTACCGCCCGAACTAATGAATGGCAGAGGTAAGCCAGTAACTGGCAATAACCCCAAAGACATACCAATATTAATAATGATTTGTAAAAAAAACATACTGGTAATACCCAAAATTAAAAGCATGGAAAAATTATCGCGCGTGGTTTTTATTATTTTATAAATGCGCCACAGAAATAAAAAATAAAGACCAAAAATTAAAAAGACTCCAACAAAACCCAACTCTTCACCCAATGAAGCAAAAATAAAATCAGCGGCTGTTTCTGGTAAAAACTTAAGTTGACTTTGTGGACCCAAACCCAATCCACGCCCCAAAAATTCACCAGAACCAATGGCAATTATGGATTGCCTGACATTATAGCCTTGATCTAGGGGATCACGCATTGGATTTAAAAAAGTCGTAATTCTGTCTTTTTGGTAAGGCATCATGAAAAAAAACCAACTCACAATCAGCACACTTACCAAAACGACAAATAAAATATATAAGTATTTTTTAGGCAACCCAGCAAACCACAATAAACCTACAGAACAAACTAAAAGTACCATGGCTGAACCAAAATCCGGCTGCAAAATAACAAGACTGACCGGTAAAATGGTCAACAATAGAACCAATAGCATGAATTTTAAAGACAAATGCTCCTCAGTATTGTCACTCAAAATCTTCGCCAAAAAAATTATTAAAGCCAATTTAGCAAATTCGACTGGCTGAAAACCAAAACCAAACAAACTAAACCAACCCTGAGTACCCTTAAAAGTACTCCCAAAAAAAAGCACGGCCAACAAAAGTAATAATGAAAAAATATAAACTATTAAGCTTAGTGAACCCAAAACACGGTAGTCAAAAAAAGCAAAAACAAATAATAAAAAAATACCAAGCACAAAAAAAATAGTTTGCTTATTAAGCAAACTATAATCCGGTTTTTCCTGACTTAAGGTGACACTATAAATAACAGCCAAACCCATACAAACTAAAAGTGTAATTATTAACAGTAAAGACCAATCAAAATTCTTTAATCTGGAAAAATTAAAAATCATAATATACCAATACTAGCTCAAATTAAAATTTCATTCAAGGCCGGGTGGTCTCATTAAATTATCATAAGTGGACATGTAACTTTGGGAGTTTAATAAATTCGCATCACTAATAATTTCGATACGACTGGGACTTGGGAGCGCAGAAAACCAAGTAGCCTGCAATTGCTGTTCTGTGGCAGACTTAAAATTGGTGGCCAAAAGATAATTTATGGCCATAGGTCGCGAACCATTATATAAAACAACCTGATACCCAGTTTCCCAGAAACTGTATGGCGTATTATTTTTGGCCTTAAAAGAAACAACAGAATTTTCTGCGACGGTTTGAAATTTCTCTTCCGTAAAGGTAAGATCATTAAGAATGGCGGTTATCTTATCGGCTTCTGTCTGATTAACTCGCCACCAATTTATTTCCATTATCTCTAAATGTGCTTCACCCACTGCTCCAGAAATATTTTCTAAAAATTCAAAAAGATATTTTTCCTGGCCCGGCAATAAAAAGTTTTCTCTAACACTAGTTACCCCACTAGCATAAATAAAACGATATTTAATTTTTGTCATGGCCCAATTCATGTTTAAATTTCTTACTTTAGCCAAAAAATCATATTTACCCAAACCATTGGGCACAGCTGAAGCAACTAAAATCTCTGGTTCTAAGGGAGTGTGGGTGGCTTTAAAACTGGCATAGTTAACTAAATTTTCACGCATAAGCGCGATGGTGTTATTGTGTATCGCGGTATTGGTGAGATAGTTAGTCCAAGCCACGATACTCCAACCCCACAAAAGCATATTACTAAATATAAAAATAAAAATAATTGCCCGTTTAATAACAACCTGATTAGCAATAAAAAAATAAGCTATTCTTAAATACCATTTGGAAAATATTTCGGACATGGGGAAAAATTAATTTAATAATAATTATTATAACACAAATTTTGTTAAAATAAAATAAAATGGTATAATTTATCCACCACATTAAACTTAATTTAAAAAATAAAAATATGCTAGAAACTTCGCTTGATCTACTTTATATCATAATTGCTTTCTGCGTCTTGTGGCTGACCATCTTTACCAGTTGGTGGCTTTTTTATGTTATTATGATTATGCGCCGCGCATATCAAATCACGACAAGTATTAAGAAAAAATTAAAAATGCTTGACGATTTAACAAAGTCTGCCAAAGATAAACTGGAAAACACAGCTTTGTATATCAATCTGGCGGCTGAAGGTATTAGTAAAATAGTTGGTTATTTTAAAAATGAAAAAAATAATAATGGCAACGTGATACAAAAAACAGATAAAGCCGTAAAAAATAAAAAATAACCCTTAAAATTAGCTTTAATTTTAAATATAAAAACACTCCCCTTTTGGGTGTGTGTTTTTTTATTTGTCAATCATTTTTTAGTCTGATAAGATATAGTTGATAAAGATAAAAAATAACCAAAATTATGTTCATCCATCTTCATAATCATTCACATTATTCCCTTTTAGATGGTTTGCCAAAAATTAAGGAATATATAAAAAAATGTGTGGAATATAAAATGCCGGCCATGGCTTTAACTGATCATGGCGCAATGTATGGCGCTATTGAATTTTATCAAAAAGCCAAAGAGGCCAACATAAAACCCATCATTGGCATAGAAACTTATATAGCACCCAGAAAATTGATTTATAAAAAAACAAAAATTGATGACAAGCCAGCACATTTAATACTTCTGGCTAAAGACATGGTTGGTTACCACAATCTAATCGAACTAGCTACCATTGCCCAGCTTGATGGTTTTTATTATAAACCACGTTTGGATAAAGAGGTTTTAAAAAAATATTCTGGCGGATTAATTGCTACTTCAGCCTGCTGGGCCGGCGAAATTGCTCGCGCTTTAAGGAGTAGTGACATAAATTTAGCTGAAAAATTAACCTTGGAATACAAAGATATTTTTGGAGTAGAAAATTTTTATTTGGAAATGGTCTATCTGGGTGAAAATATAAATGGTCAAGAAGAACTTTTTGAAAAAATTATTGCCTTGGGCAAAAAAACAGCAACGCCTTTAATAGTTACCAAAGATGCCCACTATATAGATAAAGAAGACGCTGAGGCACAAGAAGTGCTTTTGTGCATCAACACTGGTACGACTTTAAGTGATCCCAAACGTTTGACGATGCGTGAATTTGACTGTTCTTTTAGCAGCCCAGAAGTAATGGAAGAAAAATTCAAACACATACCAGAAGCAATTGCCAATACACAAAAAATAGCCAACCTGTGTAATTTAGAATTGGATCTGGGTAAATGGAACTTTCCAACTATAGAAATTCCCAGCGGCAAGACTGCTGACGAAGAATTACGAACACAGGCTGAAAATGGATTACAAGAAAAAATTTCAACCCCAAGCCAAGTTTATAAAGACAGATTGAACTACGAATTAGAAGTTATTAAAAGCAAGGGTTATTCTCCATATTTTTTGACTGTGGCAGACCTAATTAATTGGGCGCGCACACAGGGTATTGTAGTTACCACTCGTGGTTCGGCCGCTGGATCATTGGTTAGTTATTGTATTGGAATTATTACCATTGACCCATTAAAATTTAAATTACCCTTTGAAAGATTCTTAAATCCTTTTCGTCCGACACCGCCGGATATTGATATGGATTTTGCCGATAATCGGCGCGAAGAATTATTTGAATACGCCAAACAGAAATATGGCGACGACAAGGTGGCACAAATTTGTACTTTTGGCACCATGATGGCGCGCGGTTCAGTGCGTGATGTGACGCGGGTTTTGGGCTTGCCATATGAATTTGGCGATCGCTTATCAAAATTAATCCCCTTTGGTTCGCAGGGTTTTCCTATGACAATAAAAAAAGCCCTGGAAATGAATCAGGAATTAAAAAATATTTATCAAAACGACCCACGGGCCAAACAGGTACTGGATTTGGCACAAAAAATTGAAGGCTGTGCACGCCATTCTTCTGTACATGCGGCCGGAACTTTAATCGCACCAAGCAAAATAACTAATTTTGTGCCCTTGCAAAGAGATCCAGCCGGACGCAAAAAAATAACTCAATATGAAATGAAATCTTCCGAAGCAGCTGGTTTATTAAAATTTGATTTTTTGGGTATTACCAATCTTTCAATTTTGGGCGAAGCGGTAAAACTAATAAAAAAAATAAAAAACGTTGAGGTGGATATTAATAATATTCCACTTGATGATAAAAACACTTTTGCTCTTTTGGCACGTGGCCAAACTATTGGACTTTTTCAGTTGGGCGGTTCGGCCATGACTAAATATTTAATAGATTTAAAACCAACCAATATTTTTGACATCATGGCCATGGTGGCTTTATACCGCCCAGGACCAATGGAATCTATTCCCGAATTCATTCGTCGTAAACACAACCCAAGCTCCATAACCTATCTTGATCCACGGCTTAAAGATATTTTGGATATGTCTTATGGTATTATCACCTATCAAGACGACGTGCTTTTGATCGCCATCAATCTGGCCGGCTACACTTGGGAAGAAGCTGATAAATTTAGAAAAGCCATGGGTAAAAAAATTCCAGCCGAAATGGCAGCCCAGGAAGAAAAATTTAAAAATGGTTGTCAAAAAAATAATTTATCCCAAGAAAAAACAAATGAACTTTGGCAACTCATCACTCCGTTTGCCGCCTATGGTTTTAATAAAGCTCACGCCGCCTCTTATGGTCTGGTGGCTTATCAAACTGCTTATCTAAAAGCCCATTGGCCAGCTGAATTTTTGACTGCTGTTTTGACAATGCAATTTGATGAACCAGAAAAAATTGCAGCCACGGTTCATGAAGCTAAAAAAATGGGTATTCAGGTGCTACCACCCGATATAAATCAATCCTTTCATAGTTTTACCTATGTTTCTGATCAAACCATCCGCTTTGGACTTTTAGCAATCAAAAACTTAGGCAGCGATATTATTACTTTTTTAATCAAAGAACGGCAAGAAAATGGTAATTTTGTAAGCTTGGAAGATTTACTAAATCGTGTGCATTCACGTAATTTAAATAAAAAATCTTTGGAGGCGTTGGCAAAAAGTGGCGCATTGGATTCTTTGATTGAAAGAAATATGGTGGTAGAAAATATTGATCAAATTTTAAATTACATAAAAAACGGCAAAAAAGATCAAGACAGTAAACAATTTTCTCTTTTTAATTTTAATGATCAAAATAGCGGACCAAAAAAAATGCCGCCACTAAATTTAAAACCAGTCACAGCAGCTAATGATCAAAACAAATTAGCGTGGGAAAAAGAACTTTTGGGTCTATATGTTTCATCACATCCTTTTAGCGCCGTGGCTTTACAAATTAATGGCACGGTTTCCACCTTGACCGAAATCAAAAACAAAAGTGATGATGAAAAAATTTTGAGTTTGGGCTTAATAAGCAACGTTAAAAAAATATTCACCAAAAAAAACGAGCTGATGCTTTTTGTCACCATTGAGGACATGACCACCAGCATAGAACTAATTGTATTTCCAAGTGTGCTTAAAAAAAATGAATCAGTTTGGGAAGCAGAAAAGTTTATTGCTATAAACGGAAGAATCTCCAATCGCGACGAGGAAGTAAAAATAATTGTTGAACATGGTTGTAATTTTACTGTTGAAGAAACACCTGCCGCCATTCAAAAAATACAAAATTCAAACTCCTACAACAACTCCCACGTACAACGACAATTTTATAATACTAACCCCACACATCATAATCAACCAATAGCTAAACAACCATTGCAACAATATCTTCAAGTGACACTGCCACGTTTTTTTGATTCAATCATACACAATCAAATTAAGGAGGTCTTCTTAAATTCGCCAGGCGAAACGCAGGTCAATATTATTGTTAATCATAATGGTACCTGTCGCAAAATTGAAACAAATTATAAAATAAGTTATAATGAAAACATAAAAATGACACTGGAAAAGATGATCGGCATAAATAGTGTTGAATTAAAATTTTTTACGTAAATAATAAATTAAAAATATGTCAAAACAAAACAAAGAGATCGGGCAAGAAGAACAGTTTTCTTTACCCGACAGACCGTATAAAAAAATAGCGCTTTCATTTATCGTTTTGACCTCCCTTTTAACCTTGATAATTGTTTACTTTACTCTTTCTAAAGCTGTTATCACTTTGGAACCCAAAGAAGCCCCCGAGGCAAAAAGCTTTACTTTTAATATCCCATTAAATACAACTTCAACTGAGGTGGTCTTGAACGGTACACTTACAACCCAGGAAGTAGAAATAGTTAAAAACTTTGAGGTGCAAAACTTTAAAACTGAACCCGGCAAAGCCACGGGTATAATGACAATTACAAATGATAATGATAAAAGCCAGACATTGATTGCCACCACCAGATTTTTGGCACCCAATGGTCTAATTTTTCGTCTGCAAGAAAACGTGACAGTGCCGGCCAAGCAGGAAATAACCGCCACCGTTGAGGCTGACCAAAGCGGTGATAAATATGACATCGCGCCAACGAGTTTTACCATTCCGGGCCTGAGCGAAACCTTACAAAGTAAGATTTATGGCAAAACCACCACAGTCATGAACGGCGGCGTTAAAAAAATTGGTCGCCTTAGCACAGAAGAAATAACCGCTGCCCAAAAGACGACCTTAACTGATTTGGATAAAGATATAAAAGAAAAATTAGGCATTCAAGACAGCGAACAAAATATAATTTTTTTGGATAAAAAAATTTTAGAAGAAAATATATCTAATAAAGAGGGCGACGAAGTGGAAAAATATACCATTACAATTAAAGCACAAGTCACTGTTGTTTCTTTGGATAAAGAAAAATTACTCAGCCTAACCAAAGATGAGTACAAAAAACAAATGCCCAGCCAAACTACTTTAATAAGTTATAATTTAGATTCTTTTAAATACACGTTGGATAATCTAGTGGATACGACCGCACGGGTTACAACTTCACTTTCGGCCTATAATTTAAAGGAGCTTAATCCGCAGACAATTGAAAAAGAAAAACTTTATGGTCTGGACAAAGATGGTGTCAAATATTTTTTTGATCAATATGACAATATAAAAAATGTAGAAGTAAAGTTCTGGCCATTTTGGGTTAAGGCAGTACCCAGCATGGCCGATCATATAGTGATTGAAGTAAAAAATTGACAAGTGGCAAAAACAGCTGTATTATTTTATAAGTACAAAATGAGGTGATTGGCAGGTTCACCAAGCTTGCATCCAAACATGGGTGGAAAAATTCCCTAAGCCTCAAAACAATTTTAAAAAGTGTTCGCCGATGAGGCGAGAAGTTGGGTGGAACCGCGAAAGGTATAAATTATTAAATAAAAAATAAAGCCTTCCGTCCCATAGATACTAATTTTAGTATTTTTGGGTTGGAGGGTTTTTTAAATTTTTAATAAATTAAAAATATAATAATATGTCTAAAGAACAACACAAAGACAGTTTGTGGGCACTACGCCATAGCGCCGAGCATGTGCTGACAATGGCCATGCTCAAGCTTTATCCTAGTATAAAAATGGCGATGGGGCCGGCTACTGACGAGGGCTTTTATTTTGATTTTGATTCAGCAACAAAAATTTCCGAGGAAAATTTTCCAAAAATTGAAGCGGAAATGCAAAAAATTATTGCGGAAAATTTACCAATTACAAAAAAAGAAATTTCCGTTGCCGAAGCGCGAGAGTTATTTAAGAGCAATGAATATAAAGAAGAATGGCTGGATGAAATAGAAACGCGGGGAGAAAAAGCTACTGTGTATTGGGTTGGTAATGAATTTGTTGATTTGTGCGCCGGGCCACATGTCAATTCAACTGGCGAAATTAAAGCTTTTAAATTATTAAAAATTGCTGGCGCTTATTGGCATGGAGATGAGAAAAATAAAATGTTAACTAGAATTTATGGCACGGCTTTTGAATCTAAAAAAGAACTTGGTGAATATTTAAAAAATATAGAAGAAGCAAAAAAAAGAGACCACAGAGTTGTGGGCAAAGATTTGGGACTTTTCGTATTTTCTGATTTAGTAGGCAAAGGCTTACCAACGTTTGGACCAAAGGGGGCCACTATTAAAAGAGAGCTAGAGAGATTCACCATTGATGAAGAAATAAAACACGGCTATCATCATGTGGTCACTCCTGATTTGGCAAAAGTTGATCTTTATAAAAAATCTGGACACTATCCTTACTATAAGGACACTATGTACCCAGTTATGAAAATAGACGATGAGGAATTGATTCTAAAGCCAATGACTTGTCCTCACCATTTTATGTTTTATAAATCTGAAATGCACAGTTATCGTGATTTACCCTATCGTATTGGTGAAATTGCTCACCAATATCGTTACGAAAAAAGTGGTGAGTTGTCTGGATTAACTCGTGTAAGAATGTTTTGTCTAGCTGATGCTCATATTATCTCGGCCAAAGATCAGGCTAAACAAGTTATTAAAGAGGTTTTAGAATTAATAGATTTTATTAATGGAACTTTGGGATTGGTAAAAGGTGTTGATTATCGCTATCGCCTTTCACTGGGCGATCGATCAGATACTAAAAAATATTATAAAGATGACGAGGCTTGGAATTACGCCGAAAATGTGTTGCGAGAAGTTTTGACTGAAGTTAAGGCGCCATTTTATGAAGCTGCCAACGAAGCTGCATTTTATGGACCAAAAATTGATATTCAAATGAAAAAAATTTCTGGCAATGAAGAAACTGCCTTTACTGTACAATATGATTTTGTGATGCCGGAAAGATTTGACTTGTTTTTTACTAATAAAAACGGAGAGCAAGAAAGACCGATAGTTATTCATCGTTCTTCAATTGGTTGTCTAGAAAGAACAATGGCGTTCTTAATTGAACGTTATGCTGGGGCGTTTCCTGTATGGCTTTCTCCAACACAGGTGGTAATAATTTCTGTCGCTGAAGCACATGCCGCACATTGCCAAAAATTAGCTCAAGAATTTAAAAATGAAAATATCAGGGTGGAGGTTTGGGATGAAAATGAAACCGTGGGCAATAAAATCCGTAAAGCCGTAGCAGAAAAAATTCCTTATATGCTGGTGATCGGCGATAAAGAAATGGGCTCGGATAAACTACAAATCCGAAAACGCGGGGAAAAAGAAACCGTGGAATTTGAAAAAGAAAAATTTATGGAGCATATCAAGAAGGTGGTTGATGATAAAACAGTTGAGTTGTAAAGGAATGCAAATTTAAAACTGTCAAAAAAATACAGGGTACTCTATGAGAGACCCTGCTATATTTTTTTGCTATAATTTATTTTTTATATTTAATTAAAAAGGACACCAGGGACAAATCTTTTTTGTGATTTGTTTAGTGCCCTCGTGCTATGGTGTTCCTCGCCTATTTCTTTTTGCCCCAATCTTTGTCCCATCCCTTGTCATGGGTAGTAATTTGGCACGTGCGAGGGTGGGTGCTTTCGGCGATGACACGCAACACTGCAGCGTTGAGCGCTGTCATACTAATCTCCTTTCAGTTGGTTAACTTCCAAGTGTTTCCTTAAGGGTATTCACGTATTTTTGCCACGCCTCAAGGTAAACACCATTGGTACAAGCGCAATGGAATTGACTTTTTTTTGCGCTTTCAAATTGGTGCATCAAGCCTGACCACTTTGGACCAGATAGAATCTCATCCATTTCTGTTTGGAAAAGATTCCCACCGATCTGGAATAGGTCCACCCCGACTGAGTCACATGGCAATACGTCGCCGTTCAACTTTACTGTAATATTATACTTACAGGCGAACTGTCTGCTTAATGTGCAGCTCAATGGATCTATCCCCTTTAAAAGGCGTAGCCCCTCATCTACGGATGACAGACGAAATTCCGGATCATCAAGCACCAAAAACGCCCGAAGAGACTCCTCTAAAAAAGTGGCGAGCTCCATCGGCTTAAAATTTGGCTGATCCATGGGTAGGATTTTTACATCTGTGCATAGGCTATGCAGAAAAATGGCTGTGTCAAAACCACGTCCGACATTGTCTCTGGTGACAGTGCAGATAATGCCATAGTTTTGAACCTTAGCTTCTCTTAGTGCCCTCAGGTTTCGAGTGACAAGCGGGAAAGAAGCTCGACCATTCTTAAATGCTCGTCCGGCATTGCCCCTCTCGTCCCCATTCAAAGAAACGCCAAAATGATCGAACCTGGCTAATAATGCAAGCCAACGATCATTGAGCCGGGCAAAGGCCAGGTTGGTGACAAAACTGACGGCCGCTCCGGCCTGATGAATACCGTCAACGATCTCTTCTAGCTGGCCAAGACCAATCAACCCTGGTTCTCCGCCATGCAGAATGATGTCCGAAGGTTTCTGGAAGCTATCGTTGTATTTTTTTATTTTCTTGGCCAAAAGTAACGTAGTGGTTACTGGGTCTATAGTGCTCGGTCTATTTCTCATGTGTCTTTTATAATAGCACCCGACACAACCCAGATTACACCTTTCCGAAACTTTCAGAACGGTATGCACTGGCACTGGCACATTAAACTGAGATTCCATACTCCCCTCCTATTCTGATTTATGGCCAACCTGGCTTGTCGTGGGTTAACTCGACATCAAGCAGATCGAGCAATATCACGATAACTTGTTGAACATTTTTTATTCCCGCAAAAAGATCCGGTTTCAATCGGAACATGATGCCTTGAGCTGCAGCCAGTTCAAGTTCAAATTCCCTATTGAGGCGTCGAGCAATTGTGCTTGGCTCTAAATCTGCCGGGCATATTTTTTTTGCCCGAGTGAGAATATCTTGTCTGTCCATCTGTAACCTCCAACTAATAATACCCTTTATCTTTATTATTTATATTCTGTGCTTTTAAAGGTATTTTTTAAATTTTATTTAAAAAGTGTATTACAAAAACTAATTCTTGTCAATAGAAAAGGGTAATGTGCATAAAAATTACCTATTTTGATTGACTTTTGTAAAAAAGTGTGCTATACTTAATTTGTTAGTTAAAATAAAAACAAAAATAAAAATATGTATAAACAAGAAACCAGCAATTCAGGTTTTTTTATTGACAAAAGAACCGATAAACTAATAAAGTCTTATTTTTATGTGGCAGTCGCAATTTTTCTGGTGTCGACTGTTTTTTTATTGAGTAATTAAGTTTTTTGGGGGTCATTAAAACGCCACACACAAGGCGTCTAAAATAATTGTGTTACCCCATAAAAACTATTTAATATAGTTAGTCCCCTGCTCTTTAAAAAAAACCAAAACAAAAATCAAAGCACTTCTGAAAAAACGAAGTGTTTTTGTTTTTTTAAGCCAATATGTTAAGATTATTTTAATCTTATGACTTACAACATTACCACTTTTGGCTGCCAAATGAACATCTCTGATTCAGAGCGCATCGCTTCTGTAATGAACGAGATGGGTTTAAAAAATGCTGATCAAAACAAAGCCGATTTTTTAATTTTTAATTTGTGTTCGGTTAGACAAACAGCCGTTGATCGCGTGTGGGGAATGTTGAGAAAAACGAAAGATAAAACCGTTATTTTAACCGGCTGCATTTTACCAAAAGACAAGAAAAAATTTAATGAAAAAAAATATTTAATTTTAGATATCAAAGACTTGACCAACTGGCCACAAAAAATTCAAAAAAATAAAAAAATAAGCATAAAAAAACCAAAAGATTATTTTTCTATTTTACCAAATTATACCTCCAAGTTTTCAGCTTGTGTGCCAATCATGACGGGTTGTAATAATTTTTGTACTTATTGCGCCGTGCCCTTTACGCGCGGACGAGAATATTCTAGACCAGCAAAAGAAATTTTATGTGAGGTGAACAAATTAATTGTTCAAGGAGTTAAAGAAATAATTTTATTAGGTCAAAACGTAAATTCTTATGACGGCCGACAAAAAACAAAAAAAATAAATTTTGTTCAGCTCCTAAAAAAGATTGATAAAATTCCTGGCAACTACTGGCTATCTTTTTTAACCTCGCACCCCAAAGACATGTCAGATGAATTAATAAATTGTTTTGCTGAATGTAAACACCTGGTTCCCTATTTACACCTGCCTTTGCAGTCCGGCTCTAATAAAATTTTAAAAATGATGAACAGAAAATATACTGTGGCGCATTATGAAAAATTGATAAAAAAAATTCGAAAAAATAATTTTGTTAATCCGCATCTAACCATTTCAACCGACATAATTAGCGGCTTTCCGAACGAAACAAAAAAAGATTTTTTAGCCACAATTAAAGCCATGGAAAAAATAAAATTTGATATGGCCTATTTGGCCGCCTACTCAGCGCGTCCACACACCGCGGCGTCAAAACTAAAAGACAATATTAGTAAACAAGAAAAAGAACAACGTAAAAATATTTTAAATGAAATTTTAAAAAAGACCACTTTGAAAAATAACCAAAAAATGTTGGGGCAAGAAACCGAAGTTCTGATAGACACAATAAAAGACAACGCGTTAATTTTTGGTAAAACCAAAAACTTTAAAAGAATTAAAATTAATGGTAGCACCAAAGATAATAGTAAAAAGTTAATGGGCAATTTTGTTAAAGTAAAAATTACCAAAGCTAATGTTTGGAATCTGGAGGGAGAAATAATTTAAAAATAAAAAAAGCTTGCCAGTGTGACTGACAAGCCCACAAACCTAAAACAGTTATGTCAAGTTTAACTAAAAACAAGCACAAATTAGCCAAAATAGTCGTTATTGTGGGGCCAACGGCCAGTGGAAAAACCAAATTGGCAGTTAAACTGGCTCAGCGGTTTAATGGTGAAATAATTTCAGCTGACAGTCGGCAGGTTTATCGTGAAATGGATATTGGAACTGGCAAAGATTTAAAAGATTACCAACAAAATAAAATAACTATCCCCCATCACCTAATTGATGTTATAAATCCAAATCAAAAATTTAATGTGGCCAAGTATAAAAAATTAGCCCTAAAAACAATCCAAGGTATTTTGAAACGCGGCAAACTACCCATTGTGGTTGGTGGCACTGGCCTATATATTTCAGCTATTGTTGATAATTATGACATCCCAAAAATTAAACCAGATTTTAAAGTCAGAAAAAAAATGACCAGCATGACTCTGGTAGACAAAGTAAAATTATTAAAAAAAATGGATCCAGCCAGTTTACAATTTATGGATTTAAAAAATCCGCGCCGAGTTGACCGAGCATTAGAAGTTTGTTTGGCTGGTTATAAATTTTCAGAATTAAGACAAAAAAAAGAATCAATATTTAATGTCTTGCAAATTGGAATTAAAATTGAAAGACAGCTAATAAAAGAAAGAATAAACCAGCGGGTAGATCAAATGTTAAAAGACGGTTTGGTTGAAGAAACAAAAAAAATAATTAAAAAATACGGCTTAACTGCCGTGCCTTTAGAAACCATTGGCTATAAAGAAATGGTTGACCACTTAAACAAAAAAACGACTTTGGAACAAGCCGCAGAACTAATAAAAATTCATACTCACCAATTTGCCAAACGTCAGATGACCTGGTTTTCTCGCAATAAAAATATTAAGTGGATAAAAAATTATGGCGCGGCAGAAAAGACGGTCAAAAAATTTTTATAATTTTAACTCAGTTTTTGTAAAAGCATATTTTCGGCTTCAACTGGATCGGCTTGGCCTTTGGATTCTTTCATCACGGCACCTAGAAAAAATTTAATTAAAACACTTTTGCCGGCTTTAAATTCTTGTACTTGCGCTGGATTGGTGTTTATAACACCGTCCACAACTGCTGCTAAATTAAAGTCATCACTTTGATTTAAGTTTTCATCTACCAAAATATTAGACGGATCGCCACCGGTTTCCAACATTCTTTCCAATAACAGATTGGCGTTTTTGGTGGAGACCTGACGAGTAAAAAGCATGGTAATAAATTCGGCAAAATTTTCAGCGCTGATGGTGTTTTGATTCCAGCCCAATTTACGAGCGGTCAATAAACCACCCAATTTACTAAACAACCAACCGGTCACCAATTTATTAACTTTATCTTTATTTTCAAGCCAAATTTCTTCTTCCGTACCTTCAAAAACACCTGAGTCTTTTAACCAAATTTTTAGTTCAGAAATCACCTGCTCCACATAATCAGCCAACAGCGGATCACTCATTAAAATTTTGGCATCAGCCGCATTAAAACCAGTTTCGGCGTTCATAAAACGCGCTCGTTTTTGAGCCGGCAATTCGGGTAAACTATTTTTTAGAGCCGCTAAATCAATTTCAGAATCTTGTGAAAAATCCAAAGGCGGCAAATCGGGTTCTGGAAAATAGCGATAGTCAGCCGAGCCTTCTTTAACGCGTTGTGTGTAAGTTTCTTGTTTTGTATCATTCCAACCACGCGTTTCCTGCATAATTTTTTCCCCGCTCTCCAAGGCTTTTGTCTGTCTTTCAATTTCGTAATTAACAGCTCTTTCTACAGATCGAAAAGAATTTAAATTTTTAATTTCAACTTTGGTGCCCAGCTCTTTGGTTGCACTTAAAGAAATGTTGACTTCACAGCGCATCTGCCCTTTTTCCATATCAGCGTCGGAAACTTCCAGCTCTCTTAAAATGAGCTGCAATTCCTGACAAAATTCTTTGGCTTCCAGAGCCGAGTTAATGTCCGGCTCGGTGACCAATTCCATTAATGGCACGCCAGCCCGATTATAATCAATTAATGTGGCAGCAGTGCTGTGTGAAAGCTTGCCAGTATCTTCTTCTAAGTGAATGCGGGTGATACCAATTTTTTTGCCATTAATTTCTAATTCGCCACCGCTACACAAAGGTTGGTCATATTGAGAAATTTGATAACCCTTGGGTAAATCAGGATAAAAATATTGTTTACGATCAAATTTGGATTTTTCCGCAATAGTGGAATTTAAAGCCAGACCAGTTTTGATGACCATTTTTACAGCTTCTTTATTAATGGCTGGCAAGGTGCCGGGATGACCCATACAAACCGGACAAATATTTTTATTGGGCAAAAGTTCTTCTTGACCAATTTTCCAGGTTTCATTTAAACAAGCGCAAAACATTTTAGTTTTGGTTTTTAATTCAACATGGATTTCTAGGCCAATGGTGGGTTGATAATTTTGATTTTTCATATATTTATATTTTAACATAATGAAAAAAAAATGAAAGGCATAAGAGTATGCTTTTCGGGTTGAAAAAAATGACGGGAAAAATACCCTCCTGACAAGCAGATGTATGCCACCTGAAACCAATCGTGGTTAGCACAAACCTGTTTCTCAACTCTAAGTTTGCGCTCCCCACATCTAGGTCAATATTTTTTCTGCGCACTTTCTTTCCCTCCAGCCTTAAATTGTGAGTTTGTTTTGTTTTATCTTAATCTATTTTAAAAAATTATCAATAGCCACTGGAAGCCTGCCAATTTTCTCCCCTATCAGTAGTGGATAATTCATTAACTTCAATGATTTCTAGTGGTTCAATTTTTTGAATTAAAAACTGCGCAATGCGATCGTTTTTGTGGACAAAATATTTTTCTTGGCCAGTGTTTAAAATACAGACACCAATTTCACCCCTAAAATTTGAATCAATCACACCGGCCAGAGTTGTTAAACCGTGTTTAATGGGCAACCCAGATCTGTCCCAAATTAACATTACAAAACCAGTTGGAACTTCAATTGCCACACCGGTTTTAAAGGTGTATCTTTCGCCAGGCAATAATTCTTTTTCTTCATAAGAATATAAATCCATACCAGCATCGCCAGGTCGGCCATAAGTTGGCAGGTGTGCGTCGGAATAGATTTTTTTAATTTTGAGGTTCATTGATGATTTTTTGATATTCGTTGAGTGCAATAACATGACTACAGATATCATTTTCTAGAAAAAAATCACAATCACAAATCCATCCTTCTTTTTGTTTTGTTAATTTTCTAGTTCCATGATCTGTAACCATGTTTGCCTCATTTTGGTTAACCATAAATCTTTCTAAATCGGAAATGTATCTTTTTGCCTTTAAAATTTTTGTTAATAAGATTTCAAGATACTTTTCTTTCACATCACGAGTCTCTTCATTTATTTCAACAATAATTACATCATCTCTGTTTTTTATTTTTTCAGTAAATGCATCACTAAATATCTTAGATAAAGTTGCGATACAAACATTTGAAGAATCTAGATACTCGTAAACAAGATTTTTAAATTTTTCTGAAAATAATTCCATTTGACCGATTTCATCAAGAAATAATAAATCATCATTATTAAACACAGAAACTTTTGGGATTACCTGATCAAGATTATTAACATCAACAAAATATCTTGAAACTTTAAAGTTGGTTTTAAAATTTATATTTGCAAGCATGGTTTTTTCTCCAGTATGTGTTTCTATTTGAAACCCAACTCTTTCTCCATTTTCTCGAACTTCATCAGTAACAAAACCAACCTTTCTATCATATTTTTTAATTATTTTTTTTAGAATTGTGGATTTACCACTTCTTGGCATACCTGTGATTAAAATATTTTTTCTCATAACTTTCTTTTGATTTAATCTGCAATTATTTTTTCTAATATTTTTTCAATTTGTATATGCAAGTCGTCAAGAGTAGTATTATTATCTAATAAAAAATCAGCTTTTTTTATACAAGCACTCAAATTTTGTGTGTGTGCCTCTGTGTTGTTTATTTCTTTTTTTTCATCTTCTAAAAATTTTTCAAAACTGATTTTATCAGTCTCGCTTTTTCTACCGACAATTCTAGAATATCTGATTTTTGGATCAGCGTCTACTGCGAATAAATAAAAATTTCCTTTGTTTTTAAGAGTTTCTATTTCACCCAAATTTCTAATACTTTCAATAATTGCATTATCATAATTTTCTTTGGCTTTTTGATAAAGACACTCTACAATATAGCCTGGATATTTTTTTTCTCTTAAATCATTGGCTACTATTACCATACTGTCTCGATTAATCGGTAAGTTTCTTTTTTTTATTTCTTCCATTAAAAAATTTCTAACTGAATAATGTTTAAAACCTTTTGTCTTTAAATAATCAACAACAGTACCCTTACCAGCACCAAGTGTACCGGTAATGCCAATAATAATTTGTTTATTATCATTCATATTTTAGTTGATTTCTAATTTAACAGTTCCTTCATTAACTCTTTCTGGAATATCTTCATCAAAAATTTGAATAATTTCGTCGTGCCATTTTATATTTTCCTGATAAATATCCACCTGGATACCAACACTTTTTAGATAATCTACCGCTTGATTATTACGATAAACTCTAGCCATTACCACACGCTTAATTCCACAAGCTACAATATATTTAGCACAATGAATACAAGGGCTATATTTGGTATAAAGTGTGGAATCGGTGGTGCTTGTTCCGCCTTGAACCGCTGCTTGCAATAATGCATTGTGTTCACCATGAATTGTACGCACACAGTGTGCGTCTTCTAATAAATGACCCACGTCATGGCAGTGTGGCAAATTTGGCGGAGAACCATTATAACCAGTGGAAATAATTCGATTGTTTTTCACAAGCACCGCACCAGAATAAAGACGATCGCAAGTGCCGCGACTTGCAATAATTTTAGCGATGGCCATAAAATAATCATCCCAAGAGGGTCGATAATGTTGACGTTCTTCTGTCATATTATTTAAAATTTATTTTCTTAAACTTAGTTCGTAATTAATCTGTTCAATTTTGCGCAAATTAGTTTTGGCTTGATCATATTTAGTGCGTAAATAGCCGGTTAGATCAAAACCCACCAGTTCAGCTAGGACCGCAACAATGGTGGACTTAATTTTCTTGGCTTCCACAATTTTGCCGTCAGCTGCCAGATTGGTGGCCAAACGAACTAATTCACCAGTTAGGTCACAAATGCCGCCCAAATAGCCTTCTAGGCTCAAATCTAGGCCCTTAATAGCATCAATCTTAGCACCAGTCATAAATAAATAAAACATTTTGGCCTCCACATATTCTTCCACTCCGGCTTTGTAAGAACCTTCCACGTTTAACCTTTCCAAACCAAATTTCTTTTTTAAAGCTAAAAAAGTTTTTTCAATGTTTTTTAAACTCTCCCCGGCTGGTTGTATTTCAAAACGATGTAAAGAAAAAATAACTCTTTTTGAAGCATGCAAAACATCATTAGACAAAGCGATTATCTGCCGTCGCTCGCCTTCTTGTTTTTCATAATCTTTTTTTAATTTCTGGATAAATTTTTTATTTAACATATTTTAATATTTTATTTATGAACAAAAACTTTAGTTTTATTAATTTCTAACCAATCATAAACTTCTCTGGCTCGGCCAATACCCAAACGCACACAACCATGCGAAACCGCGATACCCAAACTGCGCTCACCTTCGCGTCGTCCACCAAGAAAGGGCAGCTCATGAATACCATTTTCCAGTGAACCGGATTTATAAAAACCAATAAAATATGGCATACCCCATCTTTGTCCGTCGGCTCCACCATAAGCCATTTCATATTTTGAAAAAGCTGTAAATTCTCCCAATCTGGTGGGTGTAGATGGTTTGCCGGTGGAAGTTTGTAAATCATCAACCAAATAACCGTTTTGATAATATCGAAAACGTTGTTCACTGACATCAACATCAATATATTTATAAAGATCTGTTTTACCAACTGGCAAACTTTTGGGTACAGTGATAAATTCCAACTCCAAATCACCATCCAAATCGCCGACTGCCACCTTTAAACCACCTAAAAATTTATCCGCAAAAATAATGTCCAGATTAGTATTTTTTAAATTACCATAACCATCAAAAATTTTAATTTGTGCTTTACCACCAACACCCGGGGTGACTATAATTTCTCCTTTGCCATCATTGTCAACATCAGCGCCAAAAACAGACAACCCCATCTTAAAATTTTTATCTTCATAGCCCAAAAATTCATTAACCAAACTTAAGTCGCCACGAAATATTTTTATTAACGGTTGGTCACCACGTCCACCAGCGACGAGTATTTCTTCAATACCATCGCCGCCCAAATCAAGGCTGGCCAAACTGATATCGTTACCGATAAAATCTATTTTATTTTTACTTAATAATTTACCACTGACATCAAAAACTCTAATCTCACGAACATTCTTTTCAACCCCCACCACAATAATCTCATCAATTTTGTCGCCATTTACATCAGCACACACGCTTTGAGCGCCGGTGGTTTCTTTTTTATCAAAAGCAAAAAAACCAGCATTAATCTTTGGATGACCATAGCCATCAAAAATTCTGATATGTGCCGAACCGTTGCGAAACGGACTGGTTAAAATTTCATCCAAATTATCATTATCAAAATTACAAGCCGAAACATTGACACCGCCTTTAAAATTTTGGGCATAAGCCAAAAAACTATTGATTAACGAGCCATCAGCCCGATAGATTTTTACAACTGGTTCCATATCAGTGCCAGCACCAATTAAAATTTCTTTTTGTCCGTCGCCACCCAAATCAACCAAAGCAAAAGAATAGTTGGGACGAATATCTTTAATGGCGATGGCGCTTTCTAATGCGCCGGTCTTGGTACTAAAAATTTTAATGACCGAGTTTTCAACAACAGCCTTGGTTTTTGCAGACCAAAAAAATACCGCAGTAAAAACAAGTATAATAGCGAAACAAATTAAAATTACCTTCCTCATGACTTAAGTATAACAAATAAAAAACCGCTCCGCAATTATCACGAAACAGTTTTTTAATAAAAAATATATTTTATCTAATATCAAGCTTGATGCCAGGTCCCATGGTGGAACACAAAACCACGTTTTTTATATAATCACCTTTTACGCCGGCCGGCTTGGCCTTTTTTACAGCTTCTGTAAAAAATTGAATGTTTTCTTTAATTTTATCTTCTGACCAAGAAACCTTGCCAATCATTTGATGAATATTGGAAGTTTCATCACTTTTAAAAGCCACTTTGCCACCTTTTAATTCAGCCACCACTTTTTTGATATTGGTCGTAACGGTTTCGTTTTTTGGACTGGGCATTAAACCTCGAGGACCTAAAATTTTTGCAATTTGAGCCAACTCTTTCATCATGGCTGGTGTGGACACTGCCACTTCAAAATCAACAACACCAGTGGCTTTAATTTTATCAATCAATTCTTTGCCACCCGCCAAATCAGCGCCGGCTTCCAAAGCTTCTTTGTCATTTTCAGTAAAGACAACTATTTTTTTTGTCTTGCCAGTTCCATGTGGTAAAACCACGGTGGAACGAACCTGTTGTTCACCCTTGGCTGGATTGGTTCCTAAATGCAAATGCAGCTCCACGGATTCGTCAAACTTGGCTTTAACACTTTCTTTTAAAAGTTTAATTCCTTCTTCAATTGAATAAGCTTTGCCTTTTTCAATTTTAGAATCAACTTTTTTCTCTTTCTTCTTTACAATTTGCTTTTTCATAGTATTAAATGTTGTGTGGTCAACGATCCGGGACTGGCGGATCTCCCACAAAAATTATTTTGTTACTTTATAAATTTAAATGTAGAAACAGCTTCATTATATTTTTTTTATTCGTATAGCTTTTACGGTTTGTATGTCTTTGGATCTGCGCCTTCAATTAATTGACCATCTCTATAAACATTGTTTTTATCTTTTGCATATTCATTTATAATGTAGCCATTAGAATTTTTTTGATAGACAACTTCGAATGTGTGTGGATCAGCTCCTTCAATTTTTTCTAATGGCACAAAATCTGCTTCAAAATAAACCCCAAGATTGTCCTTAGAATACATACTATTGATAATTATGAATGAATCTACATCCCTATCAATTTTTAAACCATGTTTATAAACACTGTTTTTATCTTTTGCATAATTATAATCTAAAGACTGGAAAGAATTAATATCTACACTGGGATCCATTTTCTTCCGATCACAATAAGCACTGTTTTTATCTTTAGCATAATAATCACCCAACACTTTAAACGTATCAGAATCGGCTCCGTCAATTTTTCTTCCAAACGAATAAACAAAATTTTTATCCTTAGCATAGACACGATTCAGCAATTCGAATGTATTTTGATCAGCACCTTCAATTTTTCTTCCAAACGAATAAACAAAATTTTTATCTCTCGTGTATTCCTCTTTAAAACAACTTAGATAAGAATCATTGGTTAGTCCAACTATATCAAAAGTTTCCAAATCTGCGTTTTCTATTATATTATCTTCAAAAAAAATATTTTTTCCATCACTATAGTACCCGCACGCAGAAACATCTTTATTAATAAAAAAACCACGTAAGGTAAAACTCTGTTTATCGTTTTTATCATTGCTAACTTTCTCAGTGCTATTAAGCTCAACATTATTAAGTTCCACTCCTGAACCCTGTGTCAAATATGCTTTTTTCACCTGGGTATAAATCCAAACTATATCAAAAACTAATAAAGCCAGTGCAATGGCCATAATCAAAACCATCACTAATGTTTTTGGCTGCTTAGTTATTTTTTTCATAAAAATTTATAATTTGAATTTTAAAACTTATTCAACCGTAATTCCCATTTGTCTGGCTGTGCCTTCAATAATGCGCATGGCGGCTTCAATGTTTTCGGTGTTTAAGTCCACCATTTTAACTTCGGCGATTTCACGTATTTGAGCTTTGGTCACTTTGCCAATTTTTTCAACCAAAGGTTTGCCAGAACCCTTTTCAACCTTGGCGGCTTTTTTTAATAATTCAGCGGCTGGCGGAGTTTTAAGTTTGAAAGTAAAAGTCCGATCAGTATAAACAGTAATTTCGGCTGGAATAACATCACCAGCTTTATCTTTAGTGGCTTCATTAAACTTAGTACAAAATTCCTGGATATTTAAACCATGTTGACCCAAAGCTGGGCCAATGGGTGGCGCTGGATTAGCAGCTCCGGCTTTAATTTGCAATTTTAATATTGTTTTTATCTCTCTAGCCATATTATTATTTATTATTTTGTTGGTTTATTTTAAGTGATTAAAGCTCCATCCAGAAGCAAGATGAAGCCAATCAATAAATAAACGCAGATATTAAATCTTTTTAATCTGTAAAAAATCCAGATCAACTGGTGTTTCGCGGCCAAACATAGAAACCAAAACCTTGACCCGACCACGGCCTTCATCAATTTCAGAAATTTTACCTTCCATTTCTTTAAACGGACCATCCACCATACGCACGGCCGAACCAACACTGATATCAATTTTATATTTTGGCTCTTCCACACCCATGCGTTTCTGCAGTTCTTCCACTTCTTTATCTGACATGGGGGTTGGGGTGGTGCCGGTACCAATAAAGCCAGTGACATTGGGAGTGTTGCGGACCACGTACCACGAGGCGTCGGTGACTGACATTTCTACCAACACATAACCTGGATAAATTTTTTCTTCAATTGTTGAACGTTTGCCATTTTTAATTTTTATCTTCTTTTCTTTGGGCACCAAAACCTGATAAATTTTATCTTGCATGTCCAAAGAATCGATTCTTTGTTTTAAATTATGGGCCACGCTTTCCTCATACCCCGAATAGGTATGAATGGCATACCAACGCCGGCCTTGATTTTCATTTTGTCTGGGCATAAAAAATAACTTATTAAATTTACCAAGCGATAATTTTTTCCACCAACTTAATAAGACCAAGGTCAATTGCGCCTAAAAAAATAGCCGCACTCAAAGAAAAACCAATCACTAACAAAGTGTGATTTAAGACCTGTTTTTTGGTGGGCCAAACGACTTTTTTTAGTTCCACTTTAGAGTCCTTGAGGTATTGGATTAGTTTATTAGGCATAATAATTGCTTGTCATCCCGAGCGGCCTTGAAGGCCGTTAGGAGTCGAGGGATCTCTTTGACTAATTTAATATTAGTATAAAAGATTCCTCCACTTCGCTCTCCGCCAACTGGCGGATCGCTTCGGTCGGAATGACACCTTATTTAGTTTGAATAATTCTATTTTAAAAAGCCCTTTTGGGCTTATGTACATATATTAACATAAACCCCAATTTATTGTCAAATGTTTATTATTTAAAAAATTTTATTTTAAATATCCAAATTTTTAACGCTCTTGGCGTGGGTTTGAATAAATTTCTTGCGCGGTGCAACTTCAGCGCCCATTAAAATATCAAAGGTTTCGTCAGCTTTGACTGCGTCGGTAATTGAAACACGCAATAAAACTCGGTTGGCCGGATTCATGGTGGTTTCCCAGAGTTGGTCAGGATTCATTTCACCCAAACCTTTGTAACGTTGAATTCTGATGCCAGTGGATTTTTCTTCTTCACCCACTGCCGATTCTTCACCACCCTCATCAGTGACTGATTCTGAATCTGGATCTATAATTTCTTTTTTTGTTGAAATCGATTCATCTTTTTTAACTAAATTTTTTGTTTTTTTATCATCTGATATTTTTTGCATTTCAGCCAAAACTTTTTCTTTTTCTTCATCCGAATAAACATAATGAATCTGAGCGCCTTTTTTTAATTGATACAAAGGCGGTTGCGCAATGTATAAGTGGTTTTGACGAATAATTTCTGGAAAATAACGATAGAATAAAGTTAAAAGCAAAGTACGAATATGCGCACCGTCCACATCAGCATCGGTCATGATAATAATTCTGTCGTAACGCAATTCTTCAATATCAAACTGTTCACCAATGTTTGTACCCATGGCAATGATTAAAGATTTGACTTCGTTGTTGGCTAACATTTTATCAAGCCGCGCGCGTTCCACGTTTAAAATTTTACCACGAAGTGGCAAAATGGCTTGCGTTTCACGATCACGACCCTGCTTGGCGCTGCCACCGGCTGAATCACCCTCAACAATATAGAGCTCAGAATTTTTAGGATCTTTGGAAGAGCAGTCGGCCAGTTTACCTGGTAAAGCAAAACCATCCAAAGCACCTTTGCGTAAAACTGTTTCGCGCGCCTGTTTGGCTGCTCGGCGCGCTTGTGCTGCCAATAAACACTTACCAATAATAGCCTCAGCTTCACGCGGATGTTCTTCTAAAAAGACATAAAAATATTCACCAAAAACCGAATCCACTGCTGCTCTAACTTCTGGATTACCAAGTTTGGTTTTGGTTTGACCTTCAAATTGTGGCTCACGGACTTTTACAGAGATAACCGCGGTCAAACCTTCACGCGCATCTTCGCCGGTAATATTTTCATCCTTTTCTTTTAAAATGTTAGCTTTGCGCGCGTAATTGTTTAAAGTTCTGGTTAAAGCAGTGCGAAAACCAACCACGTGCATGCCGCCTTCTGGGTTATAAACATGATTGGCAAAAGCTAAAACCGACTCACGATAATCATCCACATATTGTAAAGCAACCTCCACTAAAACTGGGTTGGTGTTTTTATAATGTTCTTCGCTTTTGTGTTCGCCCTGCCCTTCGACAGCGCCGTCTTCTTTATTATTATCTTTAACTGGTACAATTTCTTTTTCCACATAAAAAACAGAAGAATGTTTGGGATCGTTGTTGGAATTTAAATGCTTAACATAGGATTTTACACCGCCTTCAAAATAAAATTCGTAGGATCGAAATTTATTTTTTATTCTTTCATCAAAAACATTAATCTTGATGCCTTTGGAAAGATAAGCTTGATTACGTAAATGATCAATAATGATTGACCAATCAAATTCGGTGGTTTCAAAAATATCTTTATCAGCCTGAAAAGTTATAGTGGTGCCGGTGCCTTTGGCCTTGCCCACGGCTTTGACTTTTTTGAGTGGCACACCACGTTTGTATTCTTGCATCCACAACTGGCCATCACGTTTGACCTCGGCTTTTAAATAAGTTGACAGTGCATTAACAACTGAAACACCCACGCCGTGCAAACCGCTGGAAACTTTATAACCACCGCCGCCAAATTTTCCACCAGCATGCAATTTGGTTAAAGCCAATTCCAGAGCCGAAACTTTGTATTGTTTATGTATATCAACCGGAATACCGCGACCATTATCGGAAACTTCAACCATATTATCAGCCAGCAAAGAGATGGCGACTTCGGTGGCATAACCGGCCATGGCTTCGTCAATGGAATTATCCACCACTTCCCAAACCAAATGATGCAGACCCGAAGGACCGGTGGAGCCAATATACATACCAGGACGGCGTCTGACTGGTTCCAAACCTTCCAAAACAGTAATTTGGTCGGCTTTATATTCAACGGCTGAATTTTTTGTTTTTGTGCTTGACATAAATATAATGATATTTTTAGTTTAACGGTTAGACTCTCAATTTCCCATTAAATTTTTCTTGCATTAATTTTATTATTTTATTTTGAATTACTTCTACTTCTTCATCTTTTAATGTCCGATTGGCTTGATAAACAGTGCGTAAAGCAATAGATTTTTTTTCACCCGCATCAAATTCTGATAAAAATTCTATTGTTTGTATTAATTTATCTTGGGCAGACGGAGCGAGTCGCAGGATCTCATCTTTTATGTTTTCCCATTTTGTTGACCATTCCAATTCAAACGACAAATCTCTTTGCACACTAGGAAATTGTGGCAGGACTGCATATTTTTTTTCTGGCGCCACAAGAGCACTTACAATCAATTCTTCCAAATCTATTTCAACCAAACAAATTTCTCTGTTTTTAAAATTAAATTTCTGATAAATATTTTTTTCCAGCATTCCCAACCAACCACTGTTCTTGTCTTTTAAAAAAATATTTAATTTTTTTTCTTTGCTAATATAAGTTGGTGTTTCTCCATTTTTTAAATCATAAATCTTGATTCTTAAATCTTTTAACAAACTTTCCAGAATACCTTTGATGATTAAAAAAGCATCTTTATTTTTTTCAGTCGCAATCGCACAAGCTAACATTTTTTTTTCGCTACCGGAAGCTGGAAAAATCTTGGCAACTTCAAAAATTTTAAACTCACTAAAATAACGCAAATTATCTTCAGTGGCTTTTAGAAGATTGGGAATTAAACTGGTTTCAAGACAACTACTGTCACCTGCGCCAGCACTTTCTGTCTTTCTAATTTTACCATAAAAACCCAAGGCATTCAAGGTTTTTGTATCAGCCCACGGATAGCAAAACACCTCTTGCATGCCCGCATTATTAGCCAAAAAAACCTTAATTTGACGTTCTAATTCCTTGGCTGGCTGCCAGACAGCTTTATGCATTGCAATGGTTTGCGTTTGCGCTGGTAAATTATCATAGCCGTAAATTCTGGCCACTTCTTCCACGATATCTTCCGGGTATTTTATGTCGCCATTAGAACGCCAGGTGGGGACTTCCAAAGTATAAACAATTTCTTTTGATTTTGTTTTTTTACTGACAACAAACCCTAGGCGTTCTAAAATTTTAACTATTTCTTGCGATTCAAATTTTTGGCCAATTTTTTTTTCTAAATATGCATGTTCGGCGGTAATAGTTATTTTTTCTTTTTTTACATAATTAACATCCACCAAACTTTCAACTTCAGTGTTTGGAATTACTGCTTTAATCAAAGTCAAAGCCCTCTGCATACCAGTTTCAACCAGACATGGGTCCAAACTTTTTTCAAAACGATTAGAAGCATCTGTTCTTAAATCTAGTTTTTGTGTTGCGCGACGTACGGTCACGGCATCAAAATGTGCTGCTTCCAAAATTATGGTGGTAGTTTTTTCATCCACCGCAGACTCACTTCCGCCCATCACACCAGCAATGGCAATAGGGTTTTTATTATCCGCAATAACTAACATTGACTCGTCTAACTTTCTCTCCACACCATCCAAAGCTAGAATTTTCTCATTTTTTTGAGCCTTACGAATAATAATCTGTGGTTGATTTAATTTGGTCATATCAAACGCGTGCATAGGTTCGCCCACATCCAACATTACATAATTGGTAATGTCCACAATGTTATTAATTGAACGCAAACCTACTGCTTCCAGACTTTTTACCAGCCAATCTGGCGAAGGCGCAATTTTAATATTTTTTATAACACAACCCATGTAACGATCACAGGATTTTTTGTCTTCAATGCTAATTTTTATTTTTTTATTATTATTTTGTTTAGCTTGACTTAAAACCAACGGTTTAAGATTGGTTTTATAAATAACTGCCAATTCTCTGGCCACACCATAATGATTCCATAAATCAGACCGATGCGTAATGGATTTATTATCTAATTCAACAATGGTGTCATCCAAACCAAGGGCTTCGGCCAAATTTTGACCGGGTTTTAAACCTCCCCGCCCGACTCCGTCGAGGCGCCCCTCCTTCGTAAGGAGGGGATAAAAACCACTCAAATCCACAATTTCTTTTTCTCCACAGGGTAAGATTTTTTCTAAACCAATTTCATTAGCCGAACAAATCATGCCAAAAGATTTTTCCCCACGAATTTCTGTGGCTTGCAGTTCTACCAAATTCCCTTCCCCATGCCAGCGGACTTTGGCGCCAGGTAAAGCCACGGCCACCAACATGTTGACTGTCAAGTTTGTACCACCACAAACAACTCGCACTAAATCTTTTTTGCCAATATCAAGCATGACAATTTTTAATTTGTCAGCATTGGGATGAGCTTTTATTTCCACAATTTTTCCAATTACAATATTCTCAAACTTTTCAGCTTGATTTTCCACGCCCTCCACTTCCACGGTGGACATGGTTAAATCGTGCGCCAGTTGTTTGACTGTCAGGCCTTTGGGTAAATTAACGTAAGTTTTAAGCCAGTTTAGTGAAAGAAACATATAGTTTAATAATTATTTATTCTACAATTTATCCACAGCTTTGTGTTTGACTTTTTTTATATACCATGTTATTCTTAAACCAGTATACATACGAAAAATACCTCTAAGTGGTTCTGTCCCTTAGCGGTGTTTTTCTTTTATATTCTAATTTTTGCCTTAAATTATTCATAAAAACAATTTTTTCCCGAGCAGTTCTTTTTAATAAAACCGAGCAAGTTTTAACATAAGGACTCAAAACACATTTAAGTTTATTTTGTTTATATAAATATTTAACCAGAGAATAAAAATCTCCATCACTTGAAACAATAATTGCTTTATCAAACTTATCATAATCAAGCATTGTTTGTAAAACCAGATCCGCATCAACATTACCTTTTATCTCCCCGTCTTTATCCGGCAGAGTGGGTTTAAAAACCAAATAATAACCAGCTCTTTGAAGAGATGAATATAAATCTTGATTTTCTGGCAAATAACCAATAAACAAATAAGCAACCAAAACTCCATACTTATCTTTTAGATAAATCATGAATCTTTTATAATCCAATTTCCAACCTAAGTTTTGCACACCTAAATTCAAATTTTGACTATCAATGAAAGCGTAATTATTTTCTTTTTTGCGCATAAATATGTTGTGTTGTTGTTTTATCATTCACGCCTACATGTAAATGATAAAAGTAATATCTCTATATTCTACATGGAAGCCAATATTTCCTCTATGGCCTTATACTGTCGATGCCAATCACTTCCCCAGCGTGAACTACCTTCGACGGTTAAATAATGAATATTATTTTCTTTGGCCCAACTGGACAAGCTACCGGACAAATTGACATTATATCTGATTTTAAATTTGGCTTTTTTAAAATAAATCTGAGCCCAAGTTTCTGCCACCGCATCACCACTCACCGGCATAACATCACTGCCCATATTGTGAAATGCGATGATATTTTTGATGTTTTCTTTTTTAATTAGGTCCATAATTATTTTTGTTTCTGCTTCAGAGCCAGCAAAGTCTCCCCCAAAAACCGCGATGGTTTCATCATGATAATTGCGACCGGTTTTCCAAGTTGTCTGGCTCATAAAATCAGTTGTTGGAAAGTTGCGGTTTAAATCCACATCGCGCGCATTGAGACGACCAATCCGACCACGATGCTTATAGTCTGGAAATTGTCTGGCAACTTCAGCTCCATCTGGGTTTAAACACGGCACAACAAAAATTGTTAGATTGGAAAATCTTAATTGGTTGCCACATAACCAATTAATTAAATTATGCGCAAGTTTAACCGTGCCAACTTCATTGCCATGAATTCCACCCATTAGTAATATTTTTTTTTCACCTTGTCCAAATTTATAACACCGAATATTGCGACCCTGAGTTGAATCGCCCAAAGAATACCATTCAGCCCCGCTTTTAATTGCTGGCGCTTTATCAAAAATATTATGAAAACGACCGATTAATCCGCGATAAATAGTGCCAAAATAATATTTAATTTTATAAAATAAATTTTCCATAAATTTTTATCTCATACCAACAATTAACATATTTCTACCTTTCTTTTGCAGACCTTTATTTTGTTTTTCTTTTGAATAAAAAACATTCTTATTACCACACGCGGAGCAAAAATTACTTATCACCACCTCGTTGATACCCCCATCTTTTAAATCATCCAGTATCCATTTTAAAAGATCAAGATGATAATAACCTTGTCGTCTATAAATATGCTCTGTGGCTTTTTTTGTCTGTAAAACCGATTTAAAAACTTTTTTATATTTTAAACAACAATCTTGTGCTCCCGGAGTTACCACACAAAACAAATCTTCTGCGTTTATTTTAAAATCCTTTTTCAATTTAGATAATGTCCTAGCAATAATACCAGCACTGATTGGAACGTAACCAGCATGGGCCAGGGCTAAAACATTTTTTTTAGGTGTATAAAAAATTATTCCAAAGCAATCAGCAAAACTCATGGCTAAATAATATTTTTTTCTGTTTGTTATTAAGGCATCACCCCAAACTGGCTCAATTTTCTGATCCAAAGAATTCAAACCGTCTTTTTTTTTTACAAAAACCACCTTATTTGCTTTGTCAACCACAGGCCCCATATCAATAACATCTTTGGAATTTATTTTTATTTTTTTAAAAAATTTTTTTTCTGTTATTAAAAACCGTTTTTTCATCATCAAACTTAAAACTCATATTTCCGTCTTCTAATGTTGAAGTGGCATGCTGTAAGTCTTTATATTTCAATAATTCTTTAATTTGATACATAACTATAATCCTTTATCCAATAAATAAATCATAATTGCGGTAATGCAAGCCATGCCAGTAATAATCCAATAACGCATAACAATGGTTTCATCTTTTATACCTTGCAGTTGAAAGGTGTGATGAATGGGTGCCGCAGGAAACAATTTATGACCTTTAATTTTACGATGCGTAAGTTGAATAATATCCGAAGCGGTGGTGATGACCAACATAACACCAGCCAACGGCAATAACAAAACAGCGTTGGTCATAAAAGCAACCACAGTTAAAGTTGTAGTCAAAGCCAAAATACCTGTTTCACCAATATAAAAACGTGCTGGCGGAGCATTAAACCACAAAAATACTGCCAGCGTGCTGGCGATCATGGCACAAAAAGCAGCTAAATCAGTTTGGCCACGCAAAAACGCAATCACACCATAGGTGGCAAAAAGCGGAGCAAAAACTCCCCCCGAAAGACCATCAATGCCATCAATAACACCTGAAGAAAAAACCGCCACCATGGTAATAGCAAACAGAGGAATATAAAAACCATTAATATAAAAATCACCAAAAAATGGAAGGTGGATGGTGTCCCAACCAAGTTTAAAATGAAACCACAAGGCGCCAACCAAACCAATTACAAAAACCATAACAATGCGGCGTTTTAAACTCATACCACCACCCAAATATTTACCTTTGCCTTTGGCTGTTAAAATATCATCAGCAAAACCAAGCACTCCAGCCAAAACCAAAATTCCAAGTGGCAACCATGTTTCGGAACGTGATAAAAATTCTAAATTACTAAAAACTCCGGGAAAAAAATTATCAAGCACAGACATCAAAAGTGCCAAAAATAAAATTGTAACCCAAATTAAAAGACCGCCTCCACGAGGAGTTTTAATTTTATGATCTTTTTCTATTTTTTGAAATGTCACCAACACCCGACCATCGGTGGTAAGCTGACGCGCTTCTTTCCACATTTTGTGCTTGGTTAAAAAGCGTGCCAAAATTGGCGCCCACCAAAAGGCGCCCACGAAAGCCAAGACTGTTAGAATAAAAATTTTTGCAACTGACATAAATTGATTTTAAAACTGTTTTAAAAATCGAAGATCCCCACTATGCATTAAACGTACATCATCAATACCATATTTCATCATAGCCAAACGATCAAGCCCTACGTTGATATAAAAACCTTGCCAAACTTTTGGATCCAAACCGCCGGCTTTTAAAACATTGGGGTGCGGAGCTCCACCCGGCATAACCTCCAACCAACCGTTGTGTTTGCACACACTACAACCGTGACCATGACAAACTTGGCATTGCATATCAATTTCAAATCCGGGTTCTACAAAAGGAAAAAAACCGGCGCGCATACGTGTCTCTATGGGATGGCCAAAAACACGCTCCAAAATGGTGTTAATCATAATTTTACCAGCTGAAAAAGCAAAATCCTTATTCACAATCAAAGCTTCGTATTGATAAAAACAACGCTCATGTCCAGCATCCGTAGCCTCAAGACGAAAAACCCGCCCCGGATAGACAAACTGGAACGGTGGCTGGTGCGTGCGCATGTATTGTACGCTGGCACCGGTTAAATGTGGTCGTAGACACAATCTATCAACCCCACAATTTTTTTCTGACTGTTTTAACCAATAAGTATCCATGGATTCTCTGGCTGGATGACCTGGTGGAAAATTTAAATCATCAAAGACTTCTTTTTCATTTGACAACTCATTGCCTTCGTAAATTTCGAAATTTAAAGAACGAAAAACATCGTTTAAATCATAAATAATTTTTGTAATGGGATGCAACCCAGATAGTGTCACGGGCTGACCAGGCAAACTGGTATCATAAATTTTATTATTTTTCTCTTGGCCAGCACCAGCCAAAATATTTTTGGTTTCATTAAAAATGTGTTCAATTTCTAATTTAATTTCATTCGCTAGCTTGCCAATCAGCGGTTTTTCTTCGGCTTGCAATTTTTTAATACTTTTTAAGGCTTCAGTAAATTTACCTTTACGACCCAAATATTCCACGCGTAAATTTTCCAAAACCACATCGTCTTTAACAGCTTTTATTTTATTTTCAATTTCGTCTTTTAAATTTTTTAATAAATCTTGCATAAACAAAAAAATTATTGTTTTTTAAGTGATAGAACAAGCATTTCCAACACAGTTAAAATCAAAACCAAAATTAATAAAATCCACCAAGTGACCAGATTTAAACTTTGTAAAATCAAGGCGCCAGTAATTAAAAAACCCAACCACACTGCCTGACGAAAAGAATTTCTAACTTGAATGTGAGAAAATTCTCTGGGTTGAAAATAATAACGACATAAAAAACCAACCAAAGAAGCTGTGCCAATGACAGCAAAAAATTCGGCTGCGTAGAAAATTATAATACCAATTAGACCAGATTCGTTTGGATCAACAAAAAACACAACCAGCGCTAATGCGCCCCAACACAACAAAGTCGCCACAGTCATAAAAAATAAATAACGGGCTAAAGTCATGGCTTTTTGGTTGTTTTAGACCTTAAAGTAAGTGTTTTTATTATACCAAAAAAGAAAAATAACGGCAAATGTAAATAAACGCTTTTTTTGGCTAATCTTAACTACAAAACATATCTAATTTTTTCCACCACCAAAGAGTTAAATTTTTTGTTTAAAACATCCAAAATTTGACCCTCATTTAACTTGATCTCCTGCGCCATGGTGGATGACAAACAAGCCACGGTTAAAATTTTATCTTTCCAGTACAAGGCCTTGGCTTTGTTCTGCATCTCAATCCCCCATTTTTCAACCACCATTTTATCAAATTCCTCACATAATAACGCGGCAGTAATTTGATGCGTCAAGCCTTTACTAACTACTTGTTTATTTAAAATATTGTAAATTTGAGTAAAAGACATAGAAAAACATAATTATAATTCGCGATATTGGCAGATTTCTTTAAAATCACAATAATGACAATTAAAGACTGATGGTGTGGCAGAAAAATCAGCCTGCATAATTTTATCAGTAATGACTATAATTTTTTCTTTCATCTTATCAACTTCCTTAGCGGTGCCTAAAAAAGAAACCGCCGTGCCATCATCAAGATAATAAAAAGTTAATTTTTCTACTGGCCAATGTAAATTCTCAACAGCTGCAATTTGATAAATTAACAATTGATCTTTTTCTAAAGTTTTTTCATTTTTGGACGCGCCGGTTTTATAATCTATTATTTCAAATCCACCACCGGGCAGCTTGTCCACTCGATCAATAAAACCCTTAATGGTGCGAGTTGCTAATTTGAAATTAAAACCAATTTCCAAAAATTGCGTCTCGGGAATACCAAATTCCTGCAACTGGGTATATAATTTTCTTAAAGATTTTTCACCTAATTTTCTGTATTCGTCTTTTTGTTTTTTATCAACATACCAATCATCTATCCAAGATTCGTTATAAAAATTTAACACCTGTTCCCAGGTTGGAATTTTTTTAGTTTTATTATTAACTATCGATTTTTGAGTGCCAGCAAAAAGTTCGTTTTGCGTAGAAATATTACTATCTTTAATTAACGTAAAAAACTTTTGTAAAGTAGAGTGCATGGTCTTGCCATAACTAAAACTGGCTTTACCCATGACCGGCACCTTAACCACAAAACTTAAATAATATTGATAAGGGCACATAGCAAAAGCTTTGAGTTGTGAAAAAGAAAAATGACTGTTTTCAATCGAAGGTGTTGTCTTGGTGGTTGGGTTTTTAGAAACTGCCATGGCCGGCTTTAAATTTAAGTCGTCATCTAAAATATTTTTTTTGCTTTTAATTTTTATGGTTTCTGGCACGGCCAAATCAATTTCAAACAAAAAACGCGATAATTTTTTACGTTCTTTGCCACCATAATTTTCAGCCACTGTAAAAAATAAACCTTGTTTGGCACGCGTCATAGCGACATAAAAAAGTCGTCTTTCCTCTTGCAAATGAATATCGCCGGTTGGAATTTTTTCTTTTATTAATTCTATGGGTAATTCAATGGATTCTTTTCTTTCTAGCGAAGGAAATCTTTTATCCACCAAACCAACCACAAAAACATATTTAAATTCCAAACCCTTGGCTGCATGTACGGTCATAACTTTTATGGCTTCTGGCCCCTCATCAGATTCTGGAATCAAACTACCCTCTTCGCCGGCTTCCAGCTCTAGACTAATTAAATTGATAAAATTTTTTACACTGCGTTCATCAAATGATTGATCTCCACCTCGGGCAGAAAAATCATCAATCTTTTTTCCCAATTGATTTAAATAACTAAAAGATTGCACATCATTTTTTTTGAGCAAATATTGACTGTAATTAAAATCTTGTAAAAAAGCCAGAACAACATGCCGCACGCTTTTTTCTTTGGCCAGAGCGGTGTGTTTATTTAGCAAACCTAAAATTTTAGTGACTTTTTGCTTGGTGTCTTCAGAAATAGCAATAACTAAATTAATTTGTTTTAAACATTCAAATAACGACCAGGCTTTACGAGTAGCAAAACGACTAATTTCCATTAGATCTTCAGTGACAATGTTTAGTGTTGGTAAATTTAACACACGCCACAAAGCCAATGATTCATGATAATTATCTAATAATTTTAGATAGGCCAACACGTCCATAATTACTTCTTTTTGATACAACCCCTTGGACGCCACAAACGTATGCGGCAAATCTTGCATACGTAAAGCTAACAAAAACGTTTCCGCTTGCGAATTGGCACGCACTAAAACAGCAAAATCATTCCAAGTGAGGGTTGGATCACTCGCCTTTAAAGCTAAAATTTTTTCTACCACCATGACAGCTTCAGCACCAGCATCTTCGGCTTGCAAAAGTTCAATGCTGCCTGTTTCTACTGACTGGGCAAAAAGTTTTTTGCTTAAATTTGAAACATTGTCAGAAATTTGTTTGAGTTTAACTTCCAAACGTTCGGGATTGTTGAGTTGAATGAAATTATAGGCTAAATCCAAAATATTTTGACAAGAACGATAGTTGTGAATTAAATAAATTTCATGAGCATTTTTAAAATCATCCTTAAATTGTAAAATGTTGGCCACCGAAGCACCGCGAAATTTATAAATTGATTGATCATCATCGCCCACCACGGTTAAATTGCCGTGGCCACTGGCCAAAAGCTTAATTAGCTCATACTGAGCAAAATTTGTATCTTGAAATTCGTCCACCAAAATATATTTAAATTTTTCTTGATAGAGTTTTAAGATGTGCGGCCGGGTACGCAAAAGTTTTAAGGTGTAATTAATGAGATCACCAAAATCCAAAGAGCTGTTTTCTAATAACAATTGTTGATAAAGATGATAGGCATTAGCAATTTCTTCCACTCTTTTAATTTCTGAAGTGTCTATTTCTTCACTACCTCCCCCCACCCCCTCCTTATAAAGGAGGGGAGCTTCGGCCATCTCCCCTTTGATAAGGGGGAGTCGCCCCGCAGGGCGGAGGGGGTCTGGTTTTAATGTTTTAATATTTTCATGTTTTAACATAACTCCTCCACTTGCCTCCATACTATCCAAATTAATTTTTAAATTCTCAGCATATTTTAAATAGTCTTCCGGCCAAATTTCTTCATCTTTACAACGAGAAAAATGTTTAATTAGAGCATGAATAAACTTGGTCGGATTACCCAAAGGCTGATAATAATCCAAATTAAAACGATCCAAATTTTGACGCACCAAAAGCCATTGTTCGGTTTGATTTAATAATTTAAAATTGGTTGATAAACCAATATCCAAACCATGTTGCTGCAACAAACGTTCAGCAAAAGCATGAAAAGTCATAATCCACAAATCAACATAGCCATATGGTAACAAACGATCTACTCTTTCTTCCATCTCGCTCGCTGCCTTATCGGTAAACGTCAGAGCTAAAATTTCATCAGCTTGTGCCAAACCTTGTTCAATCAACCACGCCACCCGCTCGGTAATAACTGTGGTTTTACCAGTTCCAGCGCCAGCCACAATTAAAAGCGGCCCACTACCATGAGTAACTGCCTGTTTTTGTTGTTCATTTAAATCATGAGTTGACATATTAACTAAACTTTAGCATAAAAATATAAAATAAAAAACCGTGTTTTAAAAAACACGTTTTTTTAATATAACAATGTTACTTTTATTAAAACAGTTTAAAATTAATCATTAAAATTTATTTTTTTGCTGTGATGTTTTTTAGCCACCTTAAGACGTACTAATTCTTTTTGCAACTTGGCGCTTAATAAGGCGTAATCCTCGGCATCCTCTTTTTTTTCATCCAACATTTCTTGGGCACGTAGTCGTGCTTCTTCGGCTCTTTGCAAATCAATTTCTAAAGCATGTTCAGCTGTGTCGGCCAAGACCAAAACCTCTGAAGTTGCATTAACCCGCACCAAACCACCAGACACAGCTAGGCTTATTTTTTCACCGCTTTTTTTAATAATAATTTCACCCGCGACTAAATTAGTCACCAAGGGGATATGGTGCGCTAAAACAGTTATCTCACCATTTTCAGTTGGCAAACTAACCGCTTCAACCTCGTCCTGAAAAACTATTCTCTCTGGAGTGGTTATTTGAAATTTAATTTTTGGCAACATATTTTAAAACTGAAATTATTTTACTTCTTCAATACCGCCTTTCATAAAAAAAGATTGCTCTGGCTTAGCGTCATGCTGACCAGATAAAATCTCACTAAAAGCTCTGATTGTTTCTTTTAAAGGTATGTATTTACCAGGCACGCCAGTAAAACTTTCGGCCACAAAAAGCGGCTGCGATAAAAAGCGCTGAATTTTTCTGGCACGCGAAACAATGGCTTTATCATGTTCTGATAATTCTTCCATACCCAAAATAGCAATTATATCCTGTAAATCCTTATAGCGTTGTAAAACCTGTTGAACAGCGCGCGCAACAGTATAGTGCTCAACTCCGACAATTTTTGGATCTAAGATGGTAGACGTAGAATCCAAAGGATCAACAGCTGGATAAATTCCCAACTCGGCCAAAGAACGTGTCAAAACAACCGTGGAGTCGAGATGTGAAAAAGTGGTGGCCGGTGAAGGATCAGTTAAATCATCGGCTGGTACATAAACCGCCTGGACTGAAGTAATAGAACCATTGGTGGTAGAAGTAATCCTTTCTTGTAACTCACCCATTTCGGTTGCCAATGTCGGCTGATAACCCACAGCTGAAGGAATACGACCTAACAAAGCCGAAACCTCGGAACCGGCTTGAGTGAAACGAAAAATATTATCAATAAATAATAACACGTCCTGACCTTCAACATCACGAAAATATTCGGCCATAGTTAAGGCGGTTAAGGCCACGCGCGCACGACAACCTGGCGGTTCGTTCATTTGGCCAAATACCATGGTGGTTTTTTCTAAAACACCCGAGGCCTTCATCTCGTGATACAAATCATTACCTTCTCGTGAACGTTCACCAACCCCGGCAAAAACCGAACGACCTCCGTGCTCTTGAGCAATATTACGAATTAATTCTTGAATGACGACTGTCTTACCAACTCCGGCGCCACCAAAAAGACCGACTTTACCACCCTTAACAATTGGTGCAATTAAATCAATAACCTTGATACCTGTTTCAAAAATTTCTGTTTTGGTTGATTGATCGGTAAATTTTGGCGCTGGTCGATGAATAGAGCTTTGGGTGGTGGTTTTTATCTTTTCCTCAAGCCCGTCAATGGTCTCACCCAAAACATTAAACATGCGCCCAGAAGTTTCTGTGCCAACAGGCACTAATATTGGTGTACCAATATTTTCGACCTGCATACCGCGCGCTAAACCATCAGTCGAACCCATGGCGATGGTACGCACCACACCACGACCAATGTGCTGTTGAACTTCTAAAGTAACTGGGTTGTCCTCGTTTTTAACCTTTAAAGCATAATAAATTTCCGGTAAATTTTCAGAAAACTCAACATCCACCACCGGACCGATGACTTGAGTAATCGTGCCGTGCACATTATTGACTGTTTGTTTTATCATAATATATAAATAAAAAATAAAAAGTATTAACTTTGCATAGCTGCTTTGGCTCCGGAAATTTCTGCAATTTCCTGTGTAATTGAATTTTGACGAGCCTGATTATAGGCCAGAGTTAAATCACTGTTTAAATCATGGGCCGCTTCAGTGGCATTTTGCATAGCCAACATGCGCGCTGAGTGCTCCGAGGCTTCTGATTCTAAAACAGCCTGATAAATTTCTGTCTCAATTAAACGTGGTAAAATTTTATCTAAAACATTTTTAGCACTTGGTTCAAATAAATATTTACTTTCAAATTCTGCTTCTTCTTCTTTTTTTTCACCGATGTTTATAGCAAGAGTCTCTTCCTCGCCCAGCTCTGGATCTTTGTGGTGTGGAATTGGTAATAATTGAATTACGCGTGGTGTCTGTTTTAAAGATGATTTATAATCAGTATAAACCAAAACAACTTTATCATATTTATTGGCTATATAATCATCAATAATTAATTTTGATAAGGAAAAAATTTCTTCCGCTTTTAAAGTTAAATCGGCTTTTGTAAACTCAAAAACAATATTCTGTTGATATTTTAAAGCAATGTCACGGGCTTTTTTACCTAAAATTATAAATTCAAATTCAATTTTGTTTTGTGCCTGTTTATTTTCTGTAGCCACGGCCTGTAGAGCAGCAGAAATAATCTGCGCATTAAACGAACCACATAAACCACGGTTGGAAGCAATTAAAACAACTCCGATTTTTTGTATCTTTCTCCTGGTTAATAAAATATTAAAAGCCGGACTGACATTAATAATTAAATCCGATACAATTTGCCAAGCTGCAGCAGCATAGTTGCGACTTTTTTGCATATGATCAACTGCTTTGCGCATTTTAACAGCCGAAACCAATTCCATGGCTTTGGTAATTTTGCCAGTACTTTTAATGCTTTTGAGCCTTCTTTTTATTTCTCTGGTTGCCTGAGGCATAATCTTAAATTTAAGATTTAAAACTTTGACTATATTCAATCACGGACTGTTTGAGTTTCTCTTCCAATTCTGCTGTGAGCCCGGTGGGTTTACTTAGATCAATCAAAATTTGTTGGCCATTAATTTTTAAATAATTAATAAAACCTTTTTCCCAAAGTTTAATTTTTTCAAGCGGCACTTCATTTAACAAACCGTTAACTGCCGCATATAAAACAGCTACTTGTTCCGTAACCGGCATGGGTTCATATTGATCCTGTTTTAATAATTCTGACAAGCGCTTACCAAGTTCTAGTCTTTTTTTTGTTTCTGTATCCAAATCAGAACTAAATTGAGCAAAAGCTTCCAATTCTCTAAACTGTGCTAAATCAATACGCAATTTGCCAGCCACCTGTTTCATGGCTTTAATTTGCGCAGCTGAACCAACACGCGAAACTGACAAACCAACATTTAGAGCCGGTCTAACACCTTGATAAAATAAATCAGCCTCTAAATAAATTTGACCATCAGTAATAGAAATAACATTGGTTGGAATATAAGCCGAGACATCGCCAGCTTGAGTTTCAATGATTGGTAAAGCTGTAATGGAACCACCGCCAAAATCTGAACTAAGTTTGGCCGATCTTTCCAACAATCTTGAGTGCAAATAAAAAATATCACCTGGATAGGCTTCGCGACCTGGTGGACGGCGCAACAATAATGATATTTCACGATAGGCCCAAGCGTGTTTTGATAGATCATCATAAACAATTAAAACATCTTTGCCTTGATCCATAAAATATTCTGCCATGGCACAACCCGCATAAGGTGCAATATAAGACAAGGCGGCGGGATCAGAAGCGCCAGCTAACACCACAATGGTTTTGTCCATCACGTTGTGTTTTTTTAGTTCAACAATAATCTTTGCCACCTTTGACTCTTTTTGCCCAATGGCCACATAGATTGGTATAACATCAGTGTCTTTTTGATTAATAATGGTATCAATAGCAATGGCTGTCTTACCAGTTTGACGATCGCCAATAATTAACTCGCGCTGACCACGACCAATGGGAATAACCGAATCAATGGCCTTAATGCCAGTTTGTAGTGGGTTTTTGACTGACTCACGAGTAACTACACCGGGAGCAATTTTTTCAACCGGATAATTAGTCATCGCTTTTATGGGGCCTTGATCATCAAGCTGTTCTCCCAGAGGATTAACTACGCGACCCAGAAGTTCATTACCAACTGGCACAGATAAAATTTTTCCTGTCGCGTAGGCTAAATCACCTTCTTTAATTAGCGTGCTATCACCCAAAACAATAATCCCCACTCCATCAGTTAATAGGTTTAAGGCCACACCAGAAACAATAACTTGTTCATCTTTTTTAAACTCCACCATTTCTGACATTTTTATGGCATCCAAACCAACTACCTTGACTATACCATCACCAACTTCCGCCACACGCCCCACATGTTCCTGTTTAAAAGTATTTTGAAAAACATCAATTTGCGTTTTCAATTCTGCTAAAATTTCTTCTTTGTTTATTTTCATATTTTTAACAAGCTATTTTTTAAATTAGTGAGTTGTTTTTTAATAGTCAAATCTAACAAGGTATCGTTGTATAAAATTTTTACTCCACCCAAAAGGTTGGTATCTATCTCTGGCTGTAAAATTATATCTTTAGCACTGGGTATTATTCGACGCAAATAATTTTTTATACAGGTCATGGTTTCTTTGTCTAATTTATTAGCCGATATCACTCGCGACTCTAGCACACCAGAAAGTATTTGATGGTTGTGTGTAAAAAAATTAACAATAGCGGCTAAACGTTTTTCATCGCCATTAGCTTTTAAAAATAGTAAAAACTTTTCAACCGCAATTTTGGCGCTGGACTCATGCTGAGATAACCAATAAAGCAATTGGGCGTAAGCTAATTGACTATACATAATATTAACTAACTTATATCTAAATTATTTTTTATTATTTTTTTATTAGTTTTGGCATCGATTTTTTCAGCTAAAATTTTTGCCGCCCCAATTTCAATTAAACCAGCTGCGGCTTTTTTTATATCCAACAAAACCTGATCTTTTTCCTGTTTTAATTTATCTTTAGCCACAGCTAACTGTTTTTCAATTTGTACTTTAGTTTCATCTGCAATTTTCTGCTGTTCAATCAAGACACTTTTTTGTGCCTCTTCAATAATAAAGGTTGCCTCTTGTCTGGCAGTGTTTAAAATATTTTCTTGTTCAACCTTAACCTGTGCCAAACGCGTTTCAATTTCACCAACATTCTTTAAACTGGTGTCTATTTTTTTAGTCCGTTCTGATAGTGTCTTAATTAGTGGTTTATAAACCCAGCGCCATAAAATTAACAACACAATAGCAAAGTTTATAATTTGAGCAATTAAAATTTTCCAATCAATACCCAAAACAGCCAACAAGTCCTGTTGTGCAACTGGGTTTTCGGCAACAGCCTCAGTGGCAGCCCAAACTGTGTTAATAAAAATTAAAGACATGATTTTAAAGTTTAATAAACAAACAAGGAATTAAAAACATAACCCCTTGCCTGCTTAAAAAAGCAGGTTTAAAAAATTATAAAGTAAAGACTACCACCAAAGCATAAATAGCAATGGCTTCGGAAAAAGCAGCCCCTAAAAGCATGGGCACAAAAAGTTTATCACCAGCTTCTGGATTACGCCCGATGGCTTCCATGGCTTTGGAGACAATTTTTCCAATAGCTAGGGCTGGAAAAATACCACCAATGGCCATAGTTAAACTTTTGGCCACAATTTTTATCATCTCTGCATCCATAATTAACCTTCTTTAGGACAGGCCGAGGCGAAACGGCCGATAACGCCAAAAATATTTTATGTCCTATTAATAATTTATTAAAAAAAATTAATGCGCTTCAGCACTGGCTACTTCCATAAACACCAAAGTCAACATAGCAAAAATAGTTGCCTGAACCAAACCGACCAAAAGCTCTAAAAACATAAACGGCAACGGAATAAAGTAGGCCACCAAAGATGCCATGACAGTTAATAATACCTCGCCAGCAAAAACATTACCAAATAACCTTAAAGACAGAGAAACTGTTTTAGCAACTTCTGAAAACAATTCAATGATTCCAATAAAAAAATTAATAAAAGCGGTAAAAATTTTTAACGGATTAAATATCTTAATCGCTTTAAAAAGACCACCAAAGTGTAAATATTTATTAAAATGCTTTAAAAAACCTATAGAAATTATACCAAAAACATGTGTGCTTATAACTGCAAAAATGGCTAAGGCCAAGGTGGTATTAAGATCACTGGTAGCGGGCCGTAAAAAAGGTACCAAAATCTTTACGCCTTCTTTGTGTTCCCACCAACCGACAGAACCAGTACCTGGAATTTGACCCATCCAGTTTAAAATTAAAATAAATAAAAACAAACTAGCAATAATTGGTAAAAATCTTTCAGATTTTTTGCGATCATGCGTTACACCGTCAATATATTTTAGTATGGTTTCTAAAACAAGCTCTAAAAAATTTTGTAGGCCAAGGGGTATTTTTTTTATACCTTTAATTTTTAAAGTTAAACCAATGCCAAAGAAAAAAATAATGGCTAACCAGGTGTTAATAATAGAATTAGTAACAGGAAAACCAAGAAAATAAAAAATTGGTTCTGCAGCTAAGCTTAAATGCATAATATTAAATTATTTTTCTTTGGGGTAGAAACGTTTTTTTAAACTGGCTGATTTTTTATAGACAATAAAAAGGGCTAACCCAATACCCAAAATACCACCAATTATTATAAATAAAAAGTTATAACCCAATTTTTTGTCTAAATAATTACCAACAAGCGTAAAAACCACCACAGGTATGGCTAAATTATAAAGCAATTCCCAAACTAAGCCTAGTGCAGCAATGTTTTTTTGATAATTATTGGACATATTTCTTGTTTTATGCAAAAAATAAAAGCTCCAGAAAAGAAGTTTTTATTAAGATAAGATTATACTATGATCTACGTTTATATTTTATATTAATTTCATGCTAACGTCAAATATGTAGTAAATTTTTATTCTGTGTGTGGTTTATCTAAAACCAAAGGCTCAATTTTTTTTTCACCTTCTGTTATTTTTACTACGTCTTTATCAATTTTATTTAGTTCTCTATAAGCATTGTTATACATATTAACGGTGGTACCCAAATTATTACCCAGTTTTTTCATAAAATCATCAAAATTTATGAGATGCTTACCCAAATCTTCAACGCGTTTGCGAATTTCCTTGGCTGATTCTTCAATTTGTAAAGCTCGTAAACCCTGTAAGACGGTTTGTAAATAAGCGGCAAAGGTGGTGGGCGAAACAATAATCACTTTCTTTTCCCGAAAAGCATAATCAATCAAACCACCGGTATCAATTTTAACTGCTCCCACCTCATTAATTAATAAATCATAATAAATTCCTTCGGCTGGAATAAACATAAAAGCAAAGTCTAAAGTATTTTCGCTCGGCCGAATATATTTAGATGTTTCATCAATTCTCTTTTTTAAATCATTACGAAAAACCAATTCTAATCTTTTCTTTTCATCGGCGTCTTTTTCAGACATAATACGTCGATAATTTTCTAACGAAAACTTAGCGTCAACAGATAAAATTTTATCTTTAATTTTAATTATCGCATCCACCACTTCACCGTTTTCAAAACGATATTGCATTTCATATGTCTGGGGCGGCAAAATATTGCTCAAAATTAATTCTAAACTTGCTTCTCCCAAAGAACCACGATTTTTTGAATTGGTTAAAACTTTTTCTAAATTTTGCAATTGACCAGTAAAATCAACCACTTGTTTGTTGGTGGCTTCCAATTTTTCTAATTTAGAGGTTACGTCTTGCACTATTTTGGCCGTTTCGCTGGACTGTTTTTGCATCATATCAGTCGTTGCAAAGGACTGTTTTTGTAAAAAATCAAGATTTTTTTCCAAACTGCTTTTCATTTCATCTTTAATTTTAACCATTTCATCATTAACTGTTTTTAGTTGCTGTTCTTGCGGGGTGTCACGGCCGCCTTTATGCGACAGCAACCATAACACAGCGCTAAAACCGCCTAGACAAACGACAATTAAAATAATTTCAAAGGTGGACATAAAAAAATAATAAGGATTTACTTTATTTTAGCAAACTTGGTCTCTTTTTTCAACTCAGCAATCAGAAGTTTAATTTCTGGCGACAAATCATTGTTGTGAGATAAAAAATTACAACCCGTTTGTATTTTTAAAATTTCTTCACCTGCAACTATTGATCTACCGGTGGTTTTAACAAAAACTAAAAACTCGTTTTTATTTTTTAAAATTATACGCTTTTCTTGATAAACAACCTGTCCGTCTTTGAGTGTATAAATTCCTGTGGCTGGGGCTTGATTTAAAACACCCTGATCATCTTTATTCGCACGCCAAACAATTTGGCCACCGGAAAGTTTGGTAAAATTTTCTGGCAGTTTATTTAATATTTTCCCTTGCCAATAATTAATTAAAAAATCAAACATGGGTTGACCGCCAGCCAGCTTTAGTAACCAATTTTCCAAATTAAAAGAAGCTGTCTGACGAGCGTTGACTTCAATTAAATACAGCCGACAAGCATTTTTGTCATAAACAAAATCAAGACCAGCAGGTCCAAAAAAATTATTTCCTCGTAAAATATTTCCCACTTCAATACTTAAAAGTTTGGCTTGTTGTAAAACTTCGCTATCAAAATCAACCCACGCATTCCCAACGGTGGCAAACTTTTGATCGGTTAAATTTTCTAATCCAGTCAATTGCAAACTTAATTGCCCATTTAAAATTCCCTGCGGTAAAACTAGCAAATTAAGAGTTAAATTTTCGCCCCCAATAAACTGACTTAAACGTATTGGGCGTTGAGGAAATTTGTGATACCAGCTTTGCCATAAATCTGCATCCAAAAAAAACGTGCCTTCACCAGAATGACTGGTGTTAAATTGAGCAATAATTTTATTGCCCAGTATTTTTACTAAATCTTGAAAAGTGTGGCTTTCTGGCGTCGCAACAATAAACGGTGGAAAATAATTTTTTAGTTTTTCAAAAAAAATTAATTGGGAAATTTTACCTTCAATTTTTTCAATTAAAAAACTGGGTGGATTTAAAAGTTTAAGATTGTTTTTTTGGGCTGTCAATTCAATTAAATAGCTATTTTTAAATACCGCCAAAAAAACAATGCTATTTTCAAAAACAAAATCTTTAAAACGTGGGTTAGATAACAAAGCTAATGTGCTAAAATTTTTATAAATATGAAAAAAAACAACTGACCAATTTTTAGGCCACGGTTTGTCTTTCTGATCAGCAAAAGTTATCAACTTGGCGTCAGTAATAGATTCCACACAGTAAGATACTTTTTCCAAATCGTTACTGACAAAGACTATCCTCATAAAAAATTAAGTGATAATAATCAATAGAGGTTCTTTTATTTTAAATTTTTCCTGCCTAGCTTTTAACAAACCAGCCAGACCCAAAGCAGACGTAGCAGAACAATAAACGTTTATTTCATTTAACTCATCTTGAGCTAATTTTAACTCTTGATTAGAAATTGTCCAACCAAACCCGCGACTACTTTTAATTATTTCAACAACTTCTTTTTTGCGATGCCCCACCACATCCACCACCGCGTCAGCTGTGGATTTGCTTTCTTTAGTATAATATTGATCAAAATCTTTGACTAAGGTATTAACCACAGTCGTTTGGACCACATGAAATTGTGGTTTAGACTTGAGATATTGATAGAGACCAGCCACCAAAGTACCAGACGAGGCTGGTATAAAAATTGAGCCCAAGTTGGGTAGAGCTGTGTTTATTTCTTCAGCCAGAGATTGATAACCCACCAGTGCTTGAGTTGAGATTGAAGCCCGTAAAAAAACAAAACCTTTTTTTTTAGCCATTTGAAAAGCTTCAAAAATTGGTTTTTTTACTAAATGAATTTTTATGATACCAAAATTCTGATTGATTTGTTTAGTTGAATGTTTAATTATTGGATGACAAAAAGATACAATTTTTCGTAACTTTTCTTTTTTAATTTTTTCAGAAATAAAAATTTCTAATGGCCGTTTTAATTTATTACACCAATAAGCCGCAGCAGCAGCGGCATTACCAGAAGAAGAAATGGCAAAACCAGTGGCGCCACTTGCCACTTCTTTGGCTATCCAAACAGAAAACGACCTGTCTTTATGTGAGCCAGTTGGATTTATTGTTTCGTTGACCAAATAAATTTCTTGATTATTTTTTTTGGACAGCAATAATGATTTAAAAATATAATTTGACATGTTTTAGACAAAGAATTAAAATTAAAATGTAAAAACTTTTATTTAATATTAAAAAAAATCTATGAATTATTCTTGCCCCGAATGCAACAATTTAAACGAATTATTGGAAGAAGTGTCTGTCGGTACGTTTTTAGACTGTCCAGAGTGTGGCATGACTGTCATGATAACTGAAATTGATGGCAACACCGCCAATGTCAAAGTGGTAGAAAACGACAAATAACTCTCAAAACTCTAGGTTGTCTGTTGTCTGCCAAGACTTGCCATCAAAAAAATAGGCTGGCTGGAGTTGTAATTTGTATTTAGCTTTTTTATCCCAGATTGAACCCAGATAAAATTGACTAATGTTTTTATCTTTGATCAATAAAATTGTTTTTAAGAGCATAATCATGCCAATATTTTTTTGAAGGTATTCCAGCTCATAAAAAGGGTAACTATAATGAAACAAATCAGCTGCCTCGAAACCAATGCACCAACCGATTGAGCGGTTGTTTTTTTTATCTTGCAAAACAATTAAACGATTGAAATTTGATTTTAGCGGATCAGTAATAAGTTCTTTAATTTTGTTAGCGCTAAAGATGTGAGCACCAAAACGGTCGCAATAAAATTTTGAACCCACAGCATGGATGTGCCAATCGTACTTTTCCATACCAAGCGGCAATTCCAGTATCTTTATTTGAAAATCTTCACCTTTTCGCAAAATACGCCGGTTCTCGGAAGATAAAGAAAACTGTTTTAAACCAAAACGTAAACTCTTAATTTGATGCATTTCATTTTTAATTCTGGTCAATACAAAACCGGTATTATATTTTTCTACAATATTTTTGACATCAAAATTTTTTAAATTTATTTTCTGCCAATATTTATATGTCATGCCATTTCTTAAATAGTTGTTGCCAATTTTTGGTGGTTTTTTGACAGACTTGTTCTAAAGTTAAACTTTTTAGTTCAGCAACTTTTTGCGCTACCAACTCTACATATTGTGGTAAGTTTTGTTCTCCACGATGAGGCTCTGGAGTGAGCCACGGCGCATCAGTCTCTATTAGAATCCTATCCAAGGGACAATATTTTACCACTTCTCTTAAACTTTCTAGCGACTTATTTTTAAAAGTTATAATACCGGTAAAACCAAGATAAAAACCCAAATCTAAAAACTTTTGAGCGATTTTCTCGTTAGCGCCAAAACAGTGGGCGACACCGACAATTTGTAGTTGATTGATGCCATCAACAATATCTAAATAGGCACCATGGGAATTATCTTTACTCCCTCTGGCATGTAAAATTACAGGCAAATTGTTTTCTATAGCAAAATTTAATTGCTGTTTAAATAATTCTTTCTGTTTTTCTATTATGTCATGATTGTTATCAAAATAATATTCTAAACCAATCTCGCCCACTGCCACAACTTTATTATTAATCAAATTTTGAAATTTTTCAGCCTCAAAATTTTCATTAATACTTTCTGGATGCATGCCAATGGAAGCATAAACTGGCTGATCGGGATATTCATTGGCAATTTCGACAGCTCTTTTTGAACTTTCAAAATCAGCGCCAATGTTAACAACGCCGATTCCTTTTTTTAAGCAATCGGCAATAATTTTTTGATAATTATCCTTAAAATCCGGAAAATTTAAGTGAGTATGCGAATCAATTAATTTCATATTTTAATAATATCTTTGGCCTGTCTAAAAAAATCTGGTAACAACGGTAAGAGGGTTTGGCCACAAAAATATAAAAACTTAGCAATATTGGAAGAAGAAATCGTGTGTTCTAAAAAACCAGCAAACGGAAATTTAACTGCAAAAACCAATAATATACCCAAAGCCAATCCGCCTTCAATTAACCCCAAAATTGCACCGGCCAAACGATTAATGATTTTTAAAAAAGGAATAATGGTTAAAACATTAAAAAATTTGTCAAAAAGATAAAAAACCAAACTAACCAAACGGCTCACCACAATAAAAATTAAAACAAAACTAATGATTTTAACTAGATTTGGATGCATGCCAAATGGTAAACCAATCATACCAGAAATGAGGTCAAAATAATTGGCCGCCACCACAGCACCCACAACTGTGCCAACCAAGGCTCCCAGTGCGTGAATTAAACCAAAAGCAAATCCGCCCGCGCCAAAAGCGACTAAAATTATAACTAATACAAAATCTAAAATAGTGAGAGTCATGTTTTTAAAAATTATAAAATTATGGTGCTACTTCTATTTTGTTTAAATCAGAATTATTAATACCCAGTGAAAGTTTGGTAAAAACATCCATTAAATTATTCCAATGAATATTATATCGAAAACCATTTGGAGCTACATACCAAATTGGTCCATGTTGATCAACTTGCAATAAAAACCTACCTCTTAACCGAGAAGCTAATTTTTTGTCAATTTTAAATTTATTACCCCCTAAAAGATAAGGATTATAATTGTTCTGCAACTCAATAACATCACTATATCCATCATTATCAGAATCTAATTCCGCTTTAACGCTGGATAAGTCGGCTGGGATTTTCAATAAATCCTGATCCAAAATACCAAGAGCAAATTTTTGAAATAAAGTTATGGCGTTGTCCCAAGTTACTAAATGACGTTGATTATTAATTAAATCTACATACCAGATTGCGCCACCCTGTTCAACACCCAAAAGCAACTTTCCTGCTAATCTTTTAGCAAACGATCTATCTATATTATATTGAGTAGCATCTATCTGCTTTGTAAGGCAGTTATTATTTTCATTACTTTCTGAGATGATGTTGTTAGCATCAATGCAAATTTCTATGTTGTTTACCCCGTATATAAATTCTTTACCAAGTTTTCCCTCAAAATAATACCCGGGCGAAGAAAGCAAAACATTTGGCTTAAATTCACCAGAATCCGGGGTTATCTCGCCCAGAATTTGATTATTAGTTAAATTTTTACCAATAATCTTAAAAGGTTTATTGACATTAGTTTCTCCCAAATTAATAGCTTCGTATGTTAATCGCCAGTCAAATTGTCCACGGTTTTTTCTTAAATCAATTGTTTGTACGTTTTGAATGGCAAGATCTGGTTTTTTTACCTCAACAACGGGTGGATTTTCTGGCAGTTTTATACAAACACCATTTGAACATCCATGTGGGCAAGTGTAAGCTTCCTGATATACATATTTATCTGCACCACAAAACATTTCGTTTAATTTTAAACTATCAAGACAACTATCAACAAAATTTGACGATGGTGAACCCTTACCCCATTCAGCAATGCCGCTAACACTACCCGCTTGATCATAATTTCTACCGCCATCAGTTTCTGTACAAAACGGCACTGGTTTATAAAAAGTTTTAATTAAAGAATTATTATTTTCATTAGATTCACTAAAAAAATTGTGCGTATCTATTATGGCCTGTAAGCGGTAACTACTACGATTGCGGTTTTTAAGCATCCCGAGATAAAGTTTGTAAGTCGTGTTCGTCCAATACATTTGTTCATTTTCTTGATAATATGATTCACTGGTATCCAAATCGACGATTTCAATTGGCAATTTACCAAAAACTGTACTACCACCAATGTTTTGAAAATAAACCCAGAGTCCGTCTGAATCTTCTAAGGTAATATCAGTAATAATAAAATCAGACAAATTATCGGCCTTGGTGATAGCCGGTGCCATTAAAAAACACGCCAGTAAGAAGAAGAAAAATGTTTTTTTCATAAATTTTTATTTTCCATAAAAATGGAAAAATAATTTTAAAAATAAATTTAATTATACTCTGGGGAAAAGTATTTCCCCTTTGATAATTTTTTCTGCGGTGAATGTTTTAATAATTTTTTCAGCCGTGGAGGGCATAAAGGGTTGAAGCAAAATAGCCACATTTAAAATATCTTCTGCAACTGGCTCTAAAATTTCTTTTAGCCTTTCTTGATCTTTAATTTTCCATGGTTCAGTTTTAGTAATGGTTTCATCGCAAGCGCGCAGTTTGGTCCAAAGAATTTCTAAGGCTTCATTGAATTTATAATGGGAGAGTTTTTCGGAAAATTCTTTAGACAATTTGTCATCACTAATAGCACTGGATCCCGACTTTCGTCGGGATGACAAAGAGAGGTGTGCTAATGGCAAAGAAACGGTGTTTTTTTCCATCAAGTTTGATACTCTAGATACTAAATTACCAAGGCCATTACAAAGATCAGCAGTATAGGCTTCTTTAAATTTTTCTTCAGTATAGTCACCGTCTTCAGCTGGAGAAATCTTGGCCAGTAAATAATAACGCAAGGCATCAGTGCCAAATTTAGCTACCAATTCAAAAGGATTAACCACATTGCCAAGAGATTTACTCATTTTTTCGCCACCTGAAGTTATAAAACCATGAATAAAAATTTGTTTAGAATTGGGGAGTCCTGCCGACATCAACATGGCCTGCCACATGGCAGTTTGCTGACGTAAATTGTCTTTACCAGCTACTTGCATACCCGGCCAAAAATTATTAAATTTTTCTAAATTTTCTGGCCAACCTAAACAAGAAATATAATTAACCAATGCGTCAAACCAAACATACATAACTTGTGTTTCATCACCGGGCACTTCTACGCCCCAAGGCATTTTTTCTTTAAGACGCGAAATACTAAAATCTTCTAAACCAGCCTCCACAAAATTTTTAATTTCATTTAACCTGTGCGCGGGCACAACAAAGTTTGGATTTTTTTCGTATAGTTCTAAAAGTGGTTTTTGATATTTGGAAAAACGGAAAAAATAATTTTCTTCAGCAATTAATTCTAATTCTAAATTGGGATGGACCGGACATTTATTATCAACTAATTCTGATTCAGTTTTTTCCAATTCACAACCCACGCAATATTTGACGCTATAATTTTTTTTGTAAATATCACCAGCTTTTTCACAACGTTGCCAAAATTCTTGAGCAGCCTTTATGTGATGATCGTCTGTGGTGCGAATAAAATTATTATAACTTAGATTTAAAGCGCTTTTTAAATTATCAAATTTAGCCGCATACTCATCACAATACTTTTGTGGGTCTAAACCCAACTCTAAAGCTTTGCGATAAATTTTTAAACCATGCTCATCTGTGCCAGTATTAAAAAAAACTTCAGCGCCATTTAGTTTTTGCCAGCGCGCAATAACATCAGCCTGAATTATTTCCAAAGCAAAACCAATGTGCGGTTCGGCATTGACATAGGGCAGGGTTGTGGTAAGATAGAATTTATTTAACATAATACAATATAAAATGGAGGAAGTATGAAATATCTAGGGATTATTTGTTTTATTTTTGGGTTTATTGGACTCATAATAAACAAAATAAACGAACAAAATGAACCCGAGTTATCCGGTAGACCATCAATAATAGATGGTCGGGGGTTGTGTTATTTATTAATATTAGTTGGCTTAATTTTTATTTTAAATTAACAAGACGAATTCACCTTTTGGGGTTCCTGCGTGGAACTCCTTTTTTATTTTTTCTAAGATTTCTTCAGCTGGCCCTCGATAAATGGTTTCAAATTTTTTGGTAAGTTCGCGGCAGACAACAAGGTGTTTTGAACATGGCGAGGTCATATTCTGATAAGCAGTATTTAATTGTTCCAAACATTTTAAAATTCGATGACACGATTCGTAAAAAACCACTGTTTCTTTAGCTTCTAAAACTTGTTTTAAAAAAGTTTCACGGCCTTTTTTGTGCGGAATAAAACCTTTAAAAATAAATTTATCTGTGGGCAGGCCTGAAATTGACAAAGCCGCTATAACAGCACTAGCGCCTGGAATTGATATAATAGGCAAACTACAATCTGTTTGCACAATTTTACTAATCAATATATTTCCCGGATCAGAAATACCCGGTGTGCCAGCGTCAGTAATTAAAGCTACTTGGTTATTTTTTATTAATTCAATAATTTCTTGAATTTTACTTTCACTAGAGTGATGATGATAACTAATTAATTTTTTATCTTTTATTTCATAATGATCTAAAAGTTTTTTAGACACACGAGTATCTTCACACAAAATATAATTAACTTCTTTTAAAATACGCAAAGCGCGCAAAGTTATATCTTCCAAATTTCCAATGGGTGTGGCAACAATATATAACATAAAGCTTACTGTTTATTATTATTTTTCATCTTTAATTTCTTCGCTGGTCGCTTCTAGAACTTCTTTATAACGCGGAAATTTATCTTCAACCACCACATCAATGATGGCCGCCACTGGCACAGCCAAAAGTGCACCCACCACGCCGCCCAGTGAACCACCAACTAAAATAGCCACCATGACCACAACTGGATTCAACCCAACTGACTTTTGCATAATTTTTGGCACCAACAAACTATTTTCAACTTGTTGAACAATTAAATAAACTAGAGCCACCATTAAAACCTTGGTAAAAGAATCAGAAAAAGCAATAAAAATACCCGGCACAGCGCCAATGATTGGACCTACATATGGTATGATCTCGGTAACGGCTGCAATTAAACCTAGTAGTAAAGCATATTTAACTCCCATGATTAGCAATAGAAGATAAACCATTAGCCCAACCAACAAACAAAGTATTAATTGTCCTCTTAACCAAAAACCTAATTTAGTTTGGATTTTGTCAACTAAACGCATGACTGATGTCCGTTGTTTTAAAGGAACCAAGAATTGCAAAAAATATTTGACTCCGTTTTCTTGAACCACTAAATAAAACACAATAACCAAAAATGAAACCAAATAAACTAAACCGCCAAAAATACCAGTAATGGTAGAAAAAACATCTCTGGTGGTTCCGGCTAAATTGGAACTTAGACCCGAAAGAGCCTGTGGTAAGGTGGCTGGCACGTTCTGTTGGCCATCACTTAAGCGGTTAAAACCCAAAGCAACCCGTTCATAATAATCCGGCAGATTGCTGGCCAGTTGTCCGGCCTGTTCCGAGACTGCTGGAACTAAAGAAATAATCATTAAACTAACTATGCCGAACAAAATTAAATAGATGGCTAAAATAGAAAGCGCGCGCGGGATCTTTTTTTTATGCAAATAATCCACAAAAGGATCCAAAGCCGCGGCTACCACCACAGCCACAAAAACCAAACCAGCCACATCCCGAATGACGTACAAAAACGCCAAGCCCAAAATTACTATAACGACCCTAAAAATTGAACCGTAAGAAATTAAATTTGTGTTTTTAGTTGCAAGCATAGGCTTATTTTATGTAAATTAAATTTTAATTATTTTTAAAAATTCTTGTTCATTTTTAAATGGTCCAATTAATGCCAAATTTATTTTGTTGGTTTGAAAAATTTTACGCGCCACGGCATCAAGAGCAGTTTTTTTAACCGACATAATTAGTTTTATTTTTTCTGTTGGCGTTTTGGTTTTACCCAACATTAGCTCCTGCCGACCATACCAATCGGCCACACTTGAAGAATCTTCCATTTCCAAAATTAAATGTCCTTTCAAAAATTCTTGGGCTTTTTTTAATTCCTCAATGCTAACGCCCTGATTTTTAATTTTTCTTATTTCTTCTAAAATTAATTTGATGGCTTTAAAAATTCTTTTTTTATCCAAACCTGCTGAAATACTAAAAATTCCAGTGTCTTGAACAGGATCGTGTGTGGCACGAATATAATAGCAAAGACCATGCCGTTCACGAATATTAATAAACAGTCTGGAACTCATGGAACCGCCCAGAATTATTCCCAAAAGTTGCGTGGCCATTAAATCTTTGTCAGCTAATTTTGGGCCAGTAAAACCAAAAGACAAATGCACTTGTTCGGTTTTTTTAAAGTGTAATTTTAATTGAGGCACGGTTTGAAATTCCTGAAATTTAATAAAAGTATTTTTTTTATTTTCTTTTACTTCTTTGTCAAAATATTTAGCAATATTGTTTTCTACTTGAGTTTGATTAAATTTACCGGCAATACTAATGATGCAATTTTTAGGCGTATATTTTGTTTGCCAATAATTTAACATTTTTTGCCTGGTTGTTTGAGAAACTGTTTCTTTGGAGCCAGCAATATCCCGAGCCAAAGTATTACCTTTAAAAACGATGTTCATTAATAAATTTTCCACCTGTCTTCTGGGTGTATCTTCGTACATATTAATTTCTTCAATAATAGTCCCCTTTTCACGACTAATTTCTTCTTCTTCTAATTTAGAATTATGCAGCATGTCAGAAAGCATATCCAAACCCAAATTTATATGCTCACTATTAACCTTAATCCAGTAACCAGTATTATCTGTTGAGGTATAGGCATTAAACTGCGCGCCAACTTGGTCTAATTCTTTTGATAAAACCAAAGTGTTAGGCCTTTTAGTGGTACCCTTAAACATCATGTGTTCCAAAAAATGAGATATGCCAGCAATGTCCTCAGTTTCATGGCGCGAACCCACGCCATACAAAACTAAAATCGTCACCGCTTCAGTACCCTTAAGGGGTGTTAAAATGACTCGTGTGCCGTTTTTTAAAGTATATTTTTGCATAAAATTTATTTTACTTCGCCGATATTATTTCTAATGATTTTCAAAGCCGCCTCATGCAATTTTTTATTAGAATCGCTTAGACAGTATTTTTTTAAAACTATAACCTTAAATCCCCTATCAAAAGCATCTCTAGCAAAAGTTAAAACACAATTTTCCGTAGCAATACCCATTAAATACACTTCAACAATTTTATTTTTCTTTAAAACTTTTAACAATTTATCATCCACAAAACTACCATAAGTATATTTCTTAAACAAATTATTTTTATTAACAAATGGTTTTATCTCTTCACATAAATCATTTTCTTTTTTGTCTATAAAACGATACCAATTAAGCAACTTGGCAAACTGACTGTTTTGACGATTAAGATATTGGGTAAACAGAACCAAATCAAATTTACGTTTATTTTGCTCTAAATATTTTTTAATTTTAAATGGAAAAATTTTTGTTAAAGGGTTTAAAAAACCTTTTTGAACATCAATAATAATTAAAGCTTTTTTCATAAATTTATATTTTTCTGAATACACAGACCAATGCTTGGCCATAATTTTTTAAACCCGACAGCTGGCAAAAAAAACTATCAATTTCATGAATAAAGTTATTGCTGTACCAAAATCTGGGAAGGCCATAAAGGTGCAAGGGAGGAAATAGTGTGCTGGCGCGTGATTTACTCAACTTAAAACCACAGCCTTCAACAAGAGCAATCCATGCTTTGGGCGAATGAAATTGATTATGTTCATCTGGATTCCAAGTGGTAGACTTAACTGTTTGATTTTTTCTCCCTAAAACACGTCCGATCTTAGAAACAAAATCAGTAAATTTATCATGCATGGTGGGAAAAGTAACCAATAATTCACCAGTTGGCTTTAATAATCGATTGGCTTCAGAACAAAGTTTTTGTGGGTTTTGCACATGTTCCACAATATCAACGGCAATGGCTTTATCAAAACTTTGATCTGGTAAGGGCATGGCTTCCACGTTGCTACAAATAGTTTTATAATTATTTACCCCATACATGCGCATGGCTTCATGTGATTTTTCTAACCTTTTTTCATCCAGATCAACTCCTATCATCTCTTTATATTGACCAGCATAAGCAATGGCCTGCGGGCCTTGACCACAACCAATATTAACCACCCTGTCTTCTTTGTTAAAAGGGAAAAACTCTGGATAAATGCGACTGGACACAAGCTTACCCCTTAAAAAACCAAAAACATCAGTCTGATTCATATTAAAATTTTAAACTATTAAATAAATATTTTTTTAATTCGTTAATTTCAACTCTTTCCTGCTGCATGGTATCGCGATTACGGACTGTGACCATTTTATCTTCAAGAGTTTCAAAATCTACTGTGACACAAAATGGCGTGCCGATTTCATCTTGCGAATAATATCTTTTGCCAATATTACCCCGTTCATCCCATGCCACATTAAATTCTTTTTTCAAATTATTATAAATTTCTCTAGCTTTGGCCACTAACTCTGGTTTATTAGCGAGCAAAGGAAAGACGGCCACCTGATAGGGCGCAATTTTATAATTTAATTTTAAAACAATTCTGTCTTCTTCTTCGGTGTAGGCATCAAGCATTAAAAATAAAAATGTACGGTCTACTCCACCAGAAGTTTCTACGATTTGCGGAATAAATTTTTCGTTTTTTTCAGCGTCAAAATAACTTAAATCCTCGCCAGAAAATTTGGCATGATTGGACAAATCCCAATCCCCGCGCCAATGAATGCCTTCCATTTCTTTACCAACCGGCGAAGCAGTGTATTCAATATCAAAAGCTTTTTTAGCATAATGAGCTAATTTTTCATGTTCATAAAAACCAAGATTTTCTGGATGAGTAAAAATTGATTTATACCAATTCATTCTTTCGTTTTTCCAAAATTCAAACCATTTATCCATTTCACTTTCGTGACAAAACCATTGTAAATCCCATTGTTCAAATTCTCTTTGACGAAATAGAAAATTACCCGGAGTAACTTCATTGCGAAAAGCTTTGCCAATTTGGCAAATGCCAAAAGGAATTTTTAAACCGCGAGTGGAACTTAAAACATTTTTATAATCTAAATATATTGTTTGGCAAGCTTCACCACGGAGATAACTTCTGGTTTTATCACCTTCAATAACACCAAGTTCAGTGGGCACTAGAATATTATAAATTCTGGGCTCGGTTAATTCACCATAACAATCTGGACATTTTTCAACGAGAATATCATCAGCTTTAAAACGATGATGACATTTTTTGCACTCAACTAAAGGGTCAACAAAACTTTTAACATGCCCAGAAGCTTCCCAAACTTTGGGGTTAGTAATAATAGCGCCATCAAGACCGACAATATTTTCATGTTCTCTGGTCATCCACTGCCACCAAAGTTGCTTTAAATTGTTTTTCATTTCTACTCCTAGTGGGCCAAAATCATAAAAACCTTGCAAACCGCCATAAATTTCTGAACCGGGAAAAACAAAACCGCGTCTCTTGCAAAGAGAAACAATTTTTTCCATCTTGTCTGCCGACGAGGCAGGTTTATCATTAGTTTGCATATTATTATTTTGCCAATATTTTTTCCATAATCACAGCCAATACTATAATTGGTGGGCTAGATGCTGTATCATTAGGGATATACTTATCCCTTATAGATAAACAAAACTCTGTTATAGGAGAAGGTACATCTTCTGTTGGTTTTTGTTTTTTTAAAAAATCTATTACTGGTGTAATGTCGCTAGTCCAATTACTCATAGTATATTCTACAGCATCTTCTATTGAATTTATATTGGGGGGGTTTTCTCTGTTGGATTTTCCATTGGATTTGGCATATTTTTAAATTTAATTATATATATTGCTTTAATTTTATAATAAAAGCTAGAATAAGGCAAATTTAAAAATCACCCAACGTACGGATGATAAAGATACACTCAATGGTTTATATTTGGTTTTTTTAAACAAACAGAGGTGGTGCTTTTTCAACCTGAATATCGGTCAAGCTATTTAAAATAATTTTATCACGCCGAGAAACAGTCTTGGTTAATATTAAGTTAGCGATTTTATTTTCCACTTGATCTTGGATTACTCGTCTTAAAGGCCGGGCACCCAAGGTTTGATCAAAACCAGCTTGCGAAATTTCTTGCGCCACGGTTTCTGAGTAAATCAAGGTGATACTTTTTGTGATTAAAAGTTCTGCCAGATTATTAAGTAATAACTTAGTAATAGCCAAAACTTCTGGCATTAATAAAGGCTTAAAAATAATAATACCATCAAAACGGTTTAAAAGTTCTACCTTAAAATATTGATTTAATTTAGTTTCTATCAATTCCTGTTTAATGACCGGCAAGGTGTGACCATCACGTAAGCCTTGTTGAATTAAATCTGTACCAGCGTTAGAAGTGGCAATAATAATGGTGTTGGTAAAATCAATTGTCTCACCATTAGAATCAGTTAAACGACCATCTTCCATGACCTGTAAAAAAAGATTGTGTACTTCGGCGGTGGCTTTTTCAAATTCATCCAATAATAATAAAGCAAAGGGTTTATCAGCCACCCGTTCTGTTAAATAACCACGAGTAGTTGACCCAGAAAAACCAATTAATTTAGCCACTCCGTCAAGAGTACTATACTCAGACATATCAAGACGAATAAAATGCTCCGCACCACCAAAATATATTTCTGATAAAACACGAGCAATTTCTGTCTTGCCAACACCGGTTGGACCTAAAAATAAAAAAGAAGCAATTGGTCGTTTGCCTGGATGCAGTTCGGCGCGCGAACGTCGCAAAGCTTCGGCTACTGCCACCACCGCTTCGTCTTGCCCCACAATTTTGTGACGGATTTCTTCTTCCAAATTCAATAGTTTTTCTGCTTCTTTAACCGAAGTTTTTTCTAAGGGTATTTTGGTTATTTCAGACACAACGGTCATCACGTCTTCATTAGCAACAACACAACCTACGCCTTTGTTTTGTCTAGCCAAAGCAGCCGCGCGTTCCATAACCGTAATGGCTTTGATTGGTAAAAACTGACGATGAATATATTTTGTAGCCAAATCAACAGCTGTTTCTAAAGCTTGGTAAGAGAAAACAACTTTATGTTTATTTTCCAACAGGGGTGCCTTGGTTTCCAAAATACGAATAGCAGCATTGCGATCCGGCTCCTTAACTTCAACCACGGCCAATAAGCCGCCCAACAAAGAATCACGTAAATGTTGATTATATTTTTCACGATCAGAAACAGCAATTAATAAAAAATATCCTTTTTCTAACTCTTCGACTAAGACCTGCGCCAAATCTAAACTGGTTGATGATTCGGTACCCAAACCAACCAAAGATTCAATGTTATCAATAACTAAAATTATATTACCAGCCCGAGCCACCTCTTTTAAAATGGCAATCAGACGAAATTCAATGGCACCAGATTCATTAGCACCGGCGATTAAAGCCGGGACTGATAAACGCACTAATCTTTTATCCTGGAAAAGAGCTGGCACGTCTTCGGCGGCCATTAGTTCAGCCAAACTATCAACCACAAAAGACTTGCCAGTTCCTTGTTCACCAACCAAAATTACTCCATCGCGGCCAGCATTAAAATAACTAAGCAACTCAGTTAGCTCGTTTTCTTTACCCACAGTTGGTTCAATGGCCCCCGCACGCGCTAATTGGGTTAAATCTTCAGAAAATTGATCCAAAAAAGGCGAGGCCATGGCAGTATAAGAACGATTAATTTCGTGCTTTGGTTTTTGGCCAGCACGTGCCTGCAAAACACTCCAATGACGTGCTATTTGATTTTGAATACGCGCCCACTCTACTACATTGCGTATTTTATCAACATCAATTTCCAAACTGTCCAGTAGTTCTTTAATCAAACCCTCTTCGCTGGCACAAGCAATTAATAATTCATCGGTCGTGACAGTTTTTTGATTACTAAAAAACGCTTCCCAATAAGCGCGTAAAAAAACCTTGGCGGTTGATAAAGACGGACCATCGCCTTTTTCTAAACCAACCAAATTTTTTTCCAGTTTTTCTCTAAGTTCGCCCGCATTAATACCCAGACGTGTCAAATAACCACAAACCGCGCTATTTTTTAATAATTCATAAAAAATGTGCGCCGGCGTTAGGGTCTGTCCAAAATTTTCAGCTCCTAAATAAGCGTGCTCAATTAAGGCCAGAGCTTGATATTGAAAAGCTTTAGCCACATTTATCTTGGGTAATAAATTTTCCGTTTGCCAAATTTCAGAACTTTCAAAATTTAAATCTAATTTAAAATCAACATATTTTTTAATCACCAGTTCGTCAGCTGTTTTTTCACTGGACATGCGATAAAAAATATACAACCCAACTAAAAAAGCTGGCCAAAAAAGTCGCATTAAGATATTCTGACGGGCAAAAAATTTCCACGCCTCGCCACCAGTAGAGACAAATTGATAAAAAAAATAAAAAGTTACCACCAAAGCAGCTAAGACAAAAACATAGGACAAGCCGTCAATTATTTTTTTTACCAAATTTAATAGACGTTGATTATAGATGCTGACGCGGGACAGTTGTTTTTGCCAATAAAAAACACGGCCATCAAAAACCAAAACTGCCAGCCAACCATGACAAAGCGGACAATCTTGTTTTTTTCCTTGACAAAAATTACACACCACAAGGGCCATAAATTAAAAACTTCTAAAAACCATGAAAATAATTGCCGGGGGTAACAAAAAATAAATCAAAAAGATGGTTAAATGAAAAATAAACCAAATTAAAAAAACGGTCACCTTGAAAACTAACATTACCAAACGTATTACCAAACTGATAGCACGACTAGTAAAGTCGTAATAGCCGTACATGGGCACAAACATATTTTTTAACCACAACAAAAGAGCTGATCGACGATTGGCTGCCCGTATCTGTTTAATTAAAAATTTAAATCTAGCTTTTAAACCACCTGAATACCACCAAATTGGAAAATACAAAAAATCCCCCACCACATTAAAGGCTACGAATTTAAAAGTATTGGTGATAATATTTTCACGCATCATAAAAATATTATACCACAACTTGTGTAAGAAATAAAAAAGCCTAGATTTTTGAACTGCGGATATTAACTTTTATTTGTTGCAGCAGATTAGTGTAAAATTCCAAATTATTTAAAGTGGCCAAACGTTGAGCCAAAGGTTCTTTGATTTTAAATAAATGGTGTAAGTAGGCTTTAGAATAAATCTGCAATTCCTTTAAAGAACTTTTTTTGTTGATGGGTTCCAAATTATTTTTAAACTGGGCACTGTTACTGTTTAAAACTTTATAAAAATCTTTACTGACTATGTGATTGGAAAATTGATACAAACGCCCATGCCGTCCTTCACGAGTTGGTATAACACAGTCAAACATATCCCAGCCCAATTTAACACATCGTAAAATATCTTCTGGAGTACCAACACCCAAAGCAAATTTTAGATAATTATCTGGAATATTGACGGCCGTGGTGCGCAAAACATCGCTCAAAAAAACACCATTTTCATCAACTGGCCGCGCACCATAACCCAAACCATCAAAACCAATGGCGGCCAAACTTGCGGCGCATGTTTGTCTTAAGGCTGGAAAAATTCCGCCCTGAACCACACCAAATAATAAAGGTCTGAGCTTACCTTTCAGGTGGCGTTTTTTTATCTGCCGATCGTATTCTTGTTTACATAATTTGGCCCAAGCCACTGTGCGCTGAATTGCCTCAACAGCTTGGTGTTGATCGGTATCATTCGGTCGACAATCATCCAAGCACACAATCATATCAGTCCCCAAATCAAACTGAATCTGAATAGATTTTGCTGGCGTCAATTCGTGCCGTGAACCATCAAGGGGTGAACTAAAAATTACCTTATCAGCTAAAATTTTTCCATTTTTTTGATTATTTTTATGAATTAAAGAAAAAATTTGAAAACCACCACTATCAGATAAAAGCGGTTTTTTGCAAGCCATTAATTTATGTATGCCACCTAATTTTTTAATTCTATCCACACCAATATTCAGATAAAGATGATAAGTGTTAACCACCATGGCAGGCACACCAATTTTTTCTAACTCCTGTTCACTTAAGTGTTTGACTACGCCATAGGTCGCATCGGGCATAAAAAATGGTGTTTCAAGAATGCCGTGTGGTGTTGCAACCGTACAAATTCTGGCAGATGATTTTTTTGAGTGGATAATTTTTTTTAACATACAGATTAAATATTTTTTAACTAATATTTTCAATTTCAAACTGCAAAAGATTGTTTATTTTATCAAAATCAAATTTATTTTTAAATTTTATAATTTCTCCCATCTTGTTTTTAACGATAAAATTAAACTGTTGTTTAAAACCTGACTCCTGTTTTTGAGCTGGATTTAAACCCAAAAGATGCAAAAGTTTAACCCAAGCAACAGTTTTGGCTATTTCATACTCTGAAGCACTATGCTCTAAAAAATCCAAATATCTTTCGGCTAGTTTAAAAATATTTTTATCCTGATGATTTTCTAAGGTCAAACTGTCTAATAGGTTTAAAAACCAACCCGCTGCTTGTGTTTTGATTAAATCATTTTTTATTGACGCATAGCTTCTAAGCATCTGCGCGCCAGTCAACTGATCAATGCTTTTGCCAAAAACGACATTGAGATAAGATAAACTGACCGGCTCTAAATGGCCGGCTAGTTTACTTAAAATTTTTTTACCACCACGCGCCGTCAACACTAATTTACCTTTTTCCTCCGAATAAACCGTCACCAACAGATCGTCTTCGCGAAAAGCCTGGCGCTTTAAAATTATAACATGTAAATTATAATACATGATTAGCTTTTAAAGTTGAACAATTTTAATTTTAACTTCGGCATTATTAATTTTTATTTTATCCGCAGCTTCAGCTGACAAAGTTAAATCGTCTGCTAAGGTTTGTTTTTGCAACTCTACCGCATATTTAACAAAAACCGATTTTAAAATTTCATCGTCGGTGTGATATAAAATTTTTACTCTATCTTGAATGGTCAGCTTCATTTCCTTGCGTAAATTATTAATGCCACGCACCAGTTCACGTAACAAACCCTCGGCTTTGAGTTCGTCAGTCAAAGCAGTGTCAAGTTCTACCCCTAGTTCCCCACTATTATCTTTTTCTACGCTGACACTCTTAACATTTAACTCATCTTTTATCAACTCAACGTATTCATTCAAAAAAATAAAATTAAAAGTTGAAAGTCGCTTTAGTGGTTGCCTAATTTTTATGCCAGCTTCGGCGCGTTTGGCTAAACCTAATTCAACCACTTGACGCACAGATTGCATCTGTTCTAAAACTTTTTGATCAATCATTTCTTCGCGACAGGCTGGCCAGTTTTCTAAGTGTACTGATTCTTTTAGCGCACCACAATTTTTACTTAATTCTTGATAAATATATTCAGCTGAAAACGGAATAAAAGGCGCTAATAATTTTGATAATTCAAACAAAACTTTACCCAAAACATAAACAGCTTGCAGTTTATCGTCTTGGCTATCGCCTTTAAACCTATCGCGTGACCGACGCACATACCAAATTGATAATTCATTAATAAATTCTTCAATTTTTCTGGCCGCCGTAGTAATATCATAATTTTCCAAACTTTGAGTAACCTCTTTAATTAATAAATGAAGCTGAGCTGAGATCCATTTGTCTAAAATATTTTTGGGTTGTAATTCTGTAAACTCAACCGCGGCAACTTCGTTTACATAGGTTTGATAAAAAGTTAAAGTGTTTAAAAGAGTGTTAAACATGCGCGCCGACTCCTTCAAAAAAGATTCATCAAATCTTTTGGGTTCACCCGGCTGGTTGACTGTATATAAATACCACCTGACGACATCGGCACCATATTTTTCAAACATTTCCCAAGGATTAACAACATTACCGATATGTTTTGACATTTTTTGACCTTTTTTGTCCAATAAATGACCCAAACAAATAACATTTTTATAAGGCGCTTCTTTGCCCAACAAAGTAGCCACGGCTAATAATGTATAAAACCAGCCACGTGTCTGATCAATGGCTTCAGAAATATATTTGGCTGGGTATTGGGCTCCAGAATCAATCTGATCTTTGTTTTCAAAAGGATAATGAGTTTGTGCCAAAGGCATGGCACCTGAATCAAACCAACAGTCCATAACTTCTGGTGTGCGTTTCATTGTGCCAGAACATTTTTCGCATTGAAAATTAATTTCATCAATAAACGGACGGTGTGGATCAAAGTGTGTCTGATTATTATTTTTAAACATTTTATCAAAAGAACCTATTAACTGACCTTTGGCAGGATAATTGTTTTTCCAGGTTTCCAAATCTGTTTTACCGTCAAATAAACTAATTAAAGAACATAGGGTGTCTCCATGACTGACCACTAGAATTTTTTTACCCACATATTTTTCTTCTATTTCTGCCACAAATTGACGAACACGTGTTTTTAACTGTTCCATGGTTTCGCCCTGCGGCCAACCATTTTCTATGCGTTTTTTTAAAGAGCCAATATTTTTTTCCACCCACCCACCACTTTTACCTTCGGCTTCACCCAAGTGTACCTCGCACAATAAATCATTTTTCTCTGGTGACAAATTTAGACTGGTGGCAACCAAAGCGGCAGTTTCCGTGGTACGTAAAAATGGTGAATGCATAATCACATCCACGCCGGCCTGTTTTAAAGCTGGTATTAAAGATTGAATGGTTTGTTTGCCAAAATCAGTTAAATGATAATGATCATCTTCCAAGCGACCACATAAAATGTCTTGTACATTACTTTCAGCCTCGCCATGACGCAGTAAATAATAACGATTATTGAGTGGCTTAAAAACATTTAATTCCTGATAGTTACCGATTACTTTTTGTGCTCCACAATCATCGCATATCCAAACCGGAAGCGGTGTACCCCAATAACGTTCACGTGAAATGGCCCAGTCTTTGACTTCTTTAAGCCATTCACCAAAACGGCCTTCTTTGATGTGTTCGGGAAACCAATTTATGGCTGAATTATTTTTAATTAACTGTTCTCTTAATTCACTCATCTTAAAAAACCATGAATCTTTGGCATAATAAATCAAAGGCGAATCACAGCGCCAACAAAATGGATAATCATGAGCGTGCGGTGCGGTGGCAAATAAAATTCCGCGCTCTTCTAAATCTTTGGTGATTTCGGCTTGCACGTCTTTAACAAATTTTCCTTGCCATTTTTGTACTAACTCATTAAATGTACCGTCCAAATTTACTGTGTGCACTTTGGGTAAAGCAATTTTTTCACCCAACTCATAATCATCAATGCCATACATAACAGCTGTGTGCACTACGCCCGTGCCATCTTCGGTGGAAACAAAGTCAGCCGTATAAACTTTAAAAGCATTTTGATAATTATTTGTTTTTTCTGTAATTACTCCGCTAAATAATGGTTCGTATTCCAAACCAACTAAATCTCTGCCTTTAAATTCTTCTATTATTTTATACTCTTGATTTGCAAAAATTTCTTCAACCTTGGCCTTGGCCAAAATAAATCTTACCAACTCGCCTACCCCAGTGTCTTTTTTTTCTATTTTTACATAGTCAATATTTTCACCAACAGCCAACGCCACATTACCAGGCAGTGTCCACGGTGTGGTTGTCCAAGCTAAAATTGAAGTATTTTTTTCATTGACTAAACGAAACTCAATTATGACCGACTCTTCTTTTATGTTTTTATAACCTTGCGCCACTTCGTGAGAAGATAAGGCAGTGCCACACCTTGGACACTGAGGCACAACCTTGTAACCTTTATACATTAAACCCCTATCGGAAATCTGTTTAATAATCCACCACAGTGTTTCTATATAATCATTATCATAAGTTACATAAGCTGATTGCATGTCCACCCAAAAACCAATGCGTTCAGTAATTTTTTCCCATTCTTCCACATACTGCCAAACACTTTCTTTACATTTTTGATTAAATTCTTGAATGCCGTAATCTTCAACTTCTTTTTTATTTTTTAAACCCAATTTTTTTTCCACTTCCAATTCTACTGGCAGGCCGTGGGTATCCCAACCAGCCTTTCTTTGTACCTTAAAACCACGCATGGTTTTGTAACGTGGAATTAAATCTTTGAACGCCCGGGCTTCAACATGATGAATGCCGGGCTTGCCATTGGCAGTCGGCGGACCTTCAAAAAAAACAAAATTACCTTGGCTGGATTGTTTAGCTAAAGTTTTTTTGAAAATATTTTTTTCCTGCCAAAATTTTAAAATCTCTAATTCTTTATCGGGTAAGTTGAACATAAAAAAATGTGTATTAATGCCTTTATCTTACAAAATTTTATTGTTTTTGGCAAGTAAAAACATAAAGATGCCAGTAATTGACATCTTGTGCATAGAATAATTATTATAAATTTTTATACATTTTCAAATGTGCCTTGACCGTCAATATTGCCTGTCTGTGAAGCGGGCTCTTTTTCATCCCGATTAAGCAAATCCAACAGTGTTTCACTCTGTGACAGACGTTCAAAATCTGGCAAATCTTTGGTGGAAGTCAAACCCAGGTGACGAATAAAATCCAAAGTGACCTGATAAACAATGGTTTTTATTTTTTTATTAACTGTTTCTTCCACCAAACCACGAATCATTAAATTGCGTAAAATTAAACTGCAGTTAACTCCGCGGATTTGTTCCAATTCCATTTTAGTAATTGGTCCACGATAGGCAATAATGGTTAGGGTTTCAAGTTGTGGACGAGTCATCTCACCGGTTTGTTCTTCTTTTAAAAACTTCTCGACAATGTCAGTCACCTCAGGCGCGGTGGCCATCTGCACCTCATCAGCATTAAAAATGAGTCTTAAGCCACGGCTATCAATATTGTATTCCTGCCTTAAAACCTCCAAAACAGTTTCCACTTCTGCTTTGGAACGTTCAACCAGATCGGCAATTTTTTTTGTGCTTAAAGGTTTGTTGGATAAAAATAACAGCGCTTCAATTTGTTTTTTTAGCATATTTTTTCAATAATAATTTCTTCAAACGCGTCGCCTTGTGTAACAGTGACCGTTTTTTGTTTAACCAGTTCCAAAATACTTAAAAAAGTGACAATAATTTCGGTCTTACTTTTGGAATCACCAACCAGTTCTTTAAAACGCAAACTCAGACTTGTTAAAATTTGGGTACGGATATTTTCTATCTTGTCTTTAATGGAAATTGCCCGCAAAAGCGCACGTTTGGGCAATCTGACAATGGGTTCAATTTCTTTTAAAACAGCTAAAAATATTTCTTTGAGTTTTTGAACAGTAATATTTTTGGGTGGATTAAAAACAACTTTAAAATCCAAAGGAATTTTATCACGAAAATACATCACCTGTTGGGTGGCCAAAATGGCGGCCATTTTTTGCGATGCCTCATAATATTCGCGATAAATTTTAAGTTGTTGCGCTAAATCAATGCCGTCATCCACTGATTCCAGATCTACACTTGGTAAAAGGGCTTTGGATTTTATTAATAATAATTTGGCTGCCACGACTAAAAAATCCGCCAGCTCTTCAGAATTCTTTTCCTCCACCTGAGATAGGTAATTCATAAACTGTTCGGCCACGGTCGAAATTGATAATTCGGTAATTTCTAAATCGGCTTGTTCAATTAGTTGCAACAATAAATCTAGCGGGCCTTCAAATTTTTCTAGTTTAACATTATAAGCCATACTATTTTTTCTTTTTCACGACTGATTTTTTTATTTTCTTTGCCACACTAAAATTACCGGTTTTGGCATTTTCTAATTTTATAAAATCCGCTATATTCATTTTAATGCTTTCAGTAAAATCACCGCTGGTAAAAATTATTGCGCCTTTTAAAGATTTATCAACAAAAACACTTAATTTATACAAAGACCCAAAAGCCCCCATGGTGCCCGGTTTAACTTTAAAATGGACTTTCATGGCCGCTTCTTTGGGAATTTCAACTTTTGTTATACGTGTATCTTTGGTGGTCATGACTTTGGCTAATTTTTTTAAATCAATATTTTTATCTGCTGGCACCATGGCAATGGCATAGGGTTTTTGACCATGCTCCAAAGATTTGTTCATCTTAATCAATAAACTTTTGGCAATTGTGTTAAGTTTAACTTTTAAAGTTGCCGCTGCATCATAAGCAGTAAAAACTTTTTTGTGTTTTATAATTTCGTGCTTAACTTTGTTATCAATTAAAATTTTAAGAAGTTTTTTGGAGATAGGCATATATTTATATAAAAATAAAATTTATTTTTTATGTCGAAAAGGTAGTTTCATTTGTTGCCCCATTAAATTTTTAGCTTCTCTTTTGCCTTGACGAGTTAATTTAATTTCTTTAATAAACCATTTATATTTTGTTCGTTCGCCAAAACCAGTTAAAAAATCTTTACTAATTAAACGCTCTATACTTTGGGTAACAATTTTGGTCATCATCTCAACTTTGGGTTTCTTGTCTATTTTATCATAAAATTTATTCAAACGACCACGTGAAATTTTACCGTCACCAACCGATGCTGTGGAGTTTAAGCATTCCAAAAGAATAAATTTTTGGAGCGTGGATAAGCGCATATTGATGCCTTTAAAAAGACAATTGAGCAAGGCCGACATGTCTCTTGTTTAAATTGATTATAGCATAAATTTAAAGACGATAAAAACTAAAAACACTCCAATCAGCACTGTGGAGTGTTTAAATTTATCAAAAATTTTATTCCTCTAACCAAAACTGTCAAACAAATTTATAAATTTACAAACTATACATTTTGAGCATCGTCCCATAATTTTTTATAATGCTCTTGCAAAAAAGTCTCAATTTTTTCTGGGTCATTGGTGGCCAAAATATCTTTTTTGGCTTGAAAAAATTCATTAATTTTTTCCAAATTTTCTGGATTTTCCTGCACTAATGGCAAAATAAAATCCAACTGTTCATCACTTAAACCCTCAACACGACTGGCTAGCTCTTCTTTATTTGCGGCTGATAAGGTTGGGTGGTTTAAAATTAAATCTTTTAATGTGTTTATTTTATCTGACATATTTTTTAAATTAAATTTTTAAAATATTTTTATAAATTCTTAATCTATTTTATTGTTGGAATATCGGGTCCAGCTGGTATCAAACCAGGTCTGTATGGACCATAACCCATTAATTTTCTTTGCATTTCAAAATCTTTGTATATTTCATTTAAACGATTATCTTCTGCGGGTAATTTTTCGGCCATGACTTTCATTTCGGCTAATATCCCAAACGGATCTTCATCTATATTAATTAGTTCTTCATTTTCATCCACCAATTGTTTTTTAATTTCTGGCATACGTGGTTGTATTGGTCCCATGGGTTTTATTGCTGGATTTTCTAAACCAAAAGCCGGCATAGCGGCGCGCAGAAACATGGCTGCAACTAAGGAAAGACGGGATAATTTTATCATTTCTTCCAAAATAGTCTTTGGATCTTTTTCTTTTTCTTTTTCTTTTTCTTGTTGTTCTGTTGATTTGAAATTTAATTTCATACGTTTTTTTTAATTATTAATATTAATATTTAATTCTTTTAATTGTTTTTGACTTACCTCGCTTGGTCCATCCATCAATGGATCGCGATTGTCAGCTGTTTTTGGAAAAGCGATTATTTCACGAATATTTGGTTCATTAGCCAAAAGCATAACCAATCTATCAAAACCCCAGGCAATGCCCCCATGGGGTGGTGTGCCAAATTTAAAGGCTTGGAGCATATGGCCAAACTGGGCTTGAATTTCTTCTTCACCATAACCCATAATCTCAAAAGTTTTTTGTAAAATCTCTGGCTGGTGGGCACGAATGCTACCGCCACTAATTTCATAGCCGTTCATGACCACATCGTATTGCGTGGTCAAAATCTCACCCACCTTTTCTTTTTTCATCATTTGTTCTAAATATTTCGGCTGTGGCATAGAAAAAGGATTATGGGTAAAAGTCCAACCACCATCTTCTGACTTTTCGAAAAAAGGAAAATCAATTATCCAACACAAAGCCAATAAATTGGGATCATTTTTGTTTTGGCGTAAATCTGGTCGGTCCGTACCATATTTTTCTATAGCTTCTTTGTAACTCAATCTGGGAAAAGGAATTTCTTGAATCTTTTTTTCTGGTGCTGACTTTTTTATAACCTCAATTAATGCCGCTTCGTTTATGGCCATCACATCTTCACGCTCCACAAAAGACATCTCCATATCCAATTGGGTAAATTCTGGTTGGCGGTCACCTCTGGAATCTTCATCGCGAAAACACCTAGCTAATTGAAAATATTTCTCCATTCCAGCCACCATTAAAAGCTGTTTATATTGTTGTGGACTTTGAGGCAGGGCAAAAAATTTACCCGGGTAATGACGCGAGGGAATTAAAAAATCTCTGGCGCCTTCTGGCGTGGACTTGGAAATATATGGTGTTTCAATTTCTAAAAAATTTTCTTGATAAAAAAATTCTCTAATGGCTTTAGCCACTCGATGACGCAAATCAATGTTTTTTATCATTCTTTGATGCCGTAAATC
>DCVE01000009.1 GCA_002328025.1 Patescibacteria group bacterium UBA2196 | reverse complement strand
GTCCACTTTTTGGGGTACAGATCAAATTTTAATGAGGTGTTTTTGTATACTTCCACAAACTACCCTTGCCAAGCGCAAGAGTAACGCAATAAATATTACGCACCCTTGACTTGTGACTACTCGATCTGGTAAGGAGGAATGCCTTCACTTTCGTCGCTTGGCGAAGGGAAATCTGGGGACGAAAATAATGCTTTTAGAGAATAAAAAAGCCTCCCTTTAACTCTCCCCTATTTAAGATAATAAAAAATAAAACTATTAAAATCAGTATAGCATAATTTTTACAACTTGTCAAAAAATTTTAGACAAATAATAAAGTCCTTGCTAAAATTAAAAGGGTGTTTTTGAAAAATACCCTTCAAAACAGCGGTTCGGTAGGTAGGGGCGGCTCTTCAACCACCACAATATCAAAATCCCTTCGATCGCTATCTATTTTGATTTCTGGAATTTCATTTCGGTGATTATGCCGCCACAAAAAGCTGGACCAGGCCTGACCAACTGATACAGCTCTGGTCGTGGTCAAAACCCTCGTGCCTTCACGCACGCGCAAGCCATACTCGTAAGTTGGCTACACATAGTGTCGCTTATTCTTTTTTCCCGACGACAACTAGCACCTCCTTGTTTATTTTTCACAGGGCGCTCCGGCATGCAAAATTCCCCCACATCTTGGACAGTGAGGAATTTCTCTACCTTTTTTGTCTGTCTCACCTAAACTTTTGTTATTCTCATCTTTATTAGGTTGCGTGTTATCGTTTTTTTTATCACCTTCAAGGTCTAAATAAAACTGACCTTTCTCATCTATTATTTCTCGCATATTTTTATGTCGTATAATGATAAAAAATATTATTTTGCTTTTTCTTGCGTACCGAGTATGGGTCCAGCCAGATTCAAACGTATTCAAGAATATTTTAATACACTCGAACAAGCTTGGCAAGCTTCACTGGGAGAATTTTTAGCCGCCGGGTTGGATGAAAAAACAGCCACTGACATTGCAGCTGTAAGAAATAAAATTGATTTGGATCTTGAACTAGAAAAATTGGACCAAGAAAAAATTACTTTGTTAACCAAAGATGACCCAGATTATTCTAAACTTTTAAAAGAAATTTATGGTGCACCGTTTTTGTTATATGCCAAAGGTACTTTAAAAGATATTCGCGATAATTTTAGTGTGGCTGTAGTGGGCACACGCAAAATTTCAACCTATGGCAAACAGGTGACAGAAAAAATAACCAAGGATTTGGTGCGTGCCAATCTGGCCATTATTTCTGGCTTATCCACCGGCATTGATACACAGGCACATGAAGCAACTCTGGCTGAACATGGTCGCACCATTGCCGTGGTTGGCTCCGGACTGGATAAAAAAGTTCTTTATCCACCATCTAATTTTTATTTGGCAGAAAAAATTATTGCTGAGGGCGGGTTGGTTTTGTCCGAATATCCACCCCTAACCGGGCCGCAAAAATTTTTCTTTCCACAAAGAAATAGAATTGTTTCTGGTTTGGCGTTGGGTACTTTGGTAGTTGAGGCACCGGTAACTTCTGGGGCTTTAATAACCGCAAAAATTGCTTTGGATCAAAATCGCGAAGTGTTTGCGGTACCGGGTAACATCTTGACAGAAAATGCGATTGGTCCTAATAATCTAATCAAGATGGGCGCTCACGCGGTTTCAGAAGCTCAAGATATTTTACTAACTTTAAATTTATTTAATGATAAAATTGCAGGTTTGGAAACGGCCAAAAAAATTAAAGCATCCAACAACGAAGAAAAACTAATTTTGGATTGTTTATCTTTTGAGCCTTGTCATATTGATGATATAATTCGTATAACAGGTTTGGATAGTGCAACAATTAACAGCACATTAACCTTAATGGAAATGACCGGTAAGGTAAAAAATTTGGGCGTCATGATGTATGTACTGGCTCAATAAAAATTGGGATAAAATAAATTAGAAATTATATATATGCCTCACAAAAAAAAATTAGTCATTGTAGAATCACCCACCAAAGCCAAAACTATTGCGCGTTTTTTAGATAATAATTTTACAGTCATGTCATCCTATGGGCATATCCGTGATCTGCCGGAAAAAAAATTGGGCGTAGATGTAGAAGATAATTTTAAACCACAATACGTAATTCCGGAAAAAGCCAAAAAAAACGTGACTGATTTAAAAACAACGGCCGCCAAAGCCGCTGCAATTTATCTGGCGACTGATGAAGACCGCGAAGGAGAAGCCATTGCGTGGCATTTAAAAACTCTAATTGACAGTAAACTGCCCTATTTTAGAATTGCTTTCCACGAAATTACAGAAAAAGCTGTAAAACAAGCCTTGGAAAATCCACGTGAAATTGATCAAGATTTAGTGGATGCCCAACAGGCACGACGGATTTTAGATCGTTTGGTTGGTTATAAACTATCGCCTTTTTTGTGGAAAAAAGTGGCTAAGGGACTTTCGGCTGGCCGCGTACAATCCGTGGCTGTGCGATTGGTGGTGGAACGCGAACGAGAAATAAAGGCTTTTAAAAGCGATGAGTACTGGAGCGTGAGCGCCGAACTAGCTAAAAAAGATACTCAAGAAACTTTTATGGCTAAATTACATAAAATTGATAACAAAGTTATTGATAAACTTTTTATAAAAAATAAAGAACAAGCAGAAAAATTGGTCAAAGACTTGCAAACCGGGACCTATACTATTGAAAGTTTGGAAAAAAAAGAAACTAAAAAAAGTCCTAATGCACCTTTTACCACATCAACCCTGCAGCAAGAAGCCTCGCGTAAATATGGTTTTTCGGCTAAAGAAACCATGACTTTGGCTCAACAACTTTACGAAGGTGTGGATTTGGGACCACAAGGTCACACGGGTTTAATTACCTATATGCGTACAGACGCGGTAAATCTGTCGCAAGATTTTTTAGCTGACGCTCATGCTTTTATTAAACAAAATTATGGCACCCAATATCTGCCCAAAACAGCCACCGTCTATAAAACCAAATCTAAATTGGCTCAAGAAGCACATGAAGCCATTCGCCCAGCCATAGTAACCATAAAGCCACAAGATATTAAAAATTTTTTGGCACCAAAACAATTAAAACTTTATGATTTAATCTGGAAAAGAGCTGTCGCTTGTCAGATGACACCCGCCCTCTTTGCCCACCAAACCGCTGATATAAAAAACAAACAATATATTTTACGCGCCACTGGCAGCAGTATTATTTTTGACGGCTATTTAAAAATTTATCCCGATTACAGCGAAGAAAATAATTTACCAAAATTAACAGAGGGTGATGAATTAGAAGCAAAAAAAATATTACCAGAGCAACATTTTACTGAACCACCAGCACGCTATAATGACGCATCGTTGGTTAAAAAAATGGAAGAGTTGGGTATTGGCCGGCCATCAACCTACGCTCCGACCATTTCCACCATCATCACTCGCGGCTATGTGCAACGCGAAGATAAAAAATTTGTGCCACAAGAAATTGCTTTTTTGGTGACTGATTTGTTGGTACAGCATTTTCCACAAATTACTGACTATAATTTTACTGCTAAAATGGAAGATGAGTTGGACGATATTGCCACCGGTCAACTACGTTGGCAACCGGTCTTAAAACAATTCTATGAACCATTTGCTCAAAATTTAAAAAACAAAGAAAAAGAAATAAAAAAATCAGACATTGTTAATGAAGAAAGTGATGAAAAATGTGAAAAGTGTGGGGCGCCCATGTTAATAAAAATCGGTCGTTATGGAAAATTTTTGGCTTGCTCGGCTTTTCCGCAATGTCGCTTTATTAAAAATATTCCCAAACAACAAACAGCCGAACAACTAGCGGCTGAGGCTGAAGAAAATAAAAAACTTAAAGCCGAAGGTGGTGACAAATGTCCACAGTGCGGAAAAGAACTGGTCATTAAACAAAGCCGTTATGGAAAATTTTTGGCCTGTTCTGGTTATCCAGACTGTAAATTTATTCAGAATAATTTTTCAACTGGTGTTTGTTGCCCCAAATGCAAACATGGTAAAATCATGATGCGTAAAACAAAATCCAAAAGAATTTTTTACGGCTGTTCGGCTTACCCAAACTGTGACTTTGCGCTGTGGAACAAACCCGTACCTGATCCTAAATCTTCGGAAGGTGCTGGTATGCTGTGCCCAAAATGTCAATCACTGTTAGTGGAGACAGCTAAAGAAAAAATAAAATGCTCCGACAAAGAATGTAACTATGACCATAAATAACGTTATTGATGTTATTCATAAAAACCATCCCGAGGCTGACACCTCACTTTTAGAGTTGGCTTATGAATATGCTGAAAATGCGCACGCTGGGCAAAAAAGAATGAATGGCACAGATTATATTACTCATTCTTTAGCAACCACCTTACACTTGGCACAAATGAATCTAGATATGCCGACCATTATTGCCGGCATTCTGCACGACGTACCAGAAGATACTGAGCGCACACTTGAAGACATTGAAAAAAATTTTGGCGAGGAAATCGCCATGCTTGTCAGTGGTATTACCAAATTGGGAAAAATAAAATACCGTGGTTTAACACGCTATGCAGAAAATTTACGCAAAATGTTTGTGGCTATGGCCGAAGACATTCGCGTAGTGTTTATTAAATTTGCAGACCGTTTGGACAACCTAAAATCATTAAGTTTCCTGCCACCAGTCAAACAACAAAGAATCGCGCGTGAAACTTTGGAAATCTATGCTCCCATTGCCAACCGTTTAGGTATGGGTGAACTAAAAGGCGAGCTGGAAGATTTATCTTTCCCTTTTGTTTATCCAGAAGAGTATATTTGGGTAAAAGAGGTGGCTGAAAAAAAATATGAGGAACGTAAAAAATATACTAATCAAATTATGCGACGGATAGAAAGGGAGCTTAAAGAAAATTCAACAATTAAAATTAATAAAATTGAAGGCCGCGCCAAACACTACTATTCACTTTATCAAAAGTTATTAGCCAAAGACCGTGATATTGACAAAATTTATGATTTAGTGGCCGCCAGAATAATCGTTCGTGGTGTTGATGATTGTTACCACACTCTAGGACACATTCACAAACTTTGGACACCAGTACCTGGGCGTATCAAAGATTACATTGCTCAACCCAAACCCAATGGCTATCAATCCCTACACACCACTGTTTATGGTGATGACGGTCGTATTGTAGAATTTCAAATTCGCACTCTTAAAATGCATGAGGAAGCTGAGTATGGTATTGTTGCCCACTGGTCATTTAAAGAAAGTTCCAACACCAAAGCACGTATACCAATACCGCCAGAAAAATTAAAATGGATTAAAGAACTCTTGGAAGAACAAAAAAAAATAACATCCCCCAAACGTTATTTAAAAGCTTTAAAATTAGATTTTTTTAAAAATCGTATTTTTGTCTTTACACCCAAAGGCGATGTGGTTGATCTACCAGAAAATGCCACGCCAGTTGATTTCGCTTACTATATCCACACCAATCTTGGACATAAATGTGCTGGTGTAAAAATTAATGACACCATTAGCACCCTTAGTACGGCCTTAAAAAATGGTGATGTGGTAGAAATTATGGTTGATAAAAATAAACTCGGCCCCTCTGAAGGTTGGTTATCTTTTGTGCAAACATATCAAGCCCGACACCGAATTAAAGAATATTTTAATAAACAACGTAAGCTTAATATTTTTCGTTTCTTTAGTAGATAAAATCTGGCTAACCAACTTTTGATAACAGCGCTTCCAAATCTTCAGCTGAATAAAAATCTATCTCCACTACGCCGCCCTGACTACCGCGTGGCCGCAAACGTACGCGAGTACCCAAACTTTCTTCTAATTGTCTTTCAGCCGCTTTAAAAAGCGGATTTTTTTGTATTGTGCGGGTAGTGATATTTTTATTTTTAAACTTATCGACTTCTCTTTTGGTTTCCCAGACTGTCTGACCAGTGTTGATAGTTTTGTTATAAATTTGTGCTTGCTTTTCAGGCTCTTTAACTTCCAGCATTAACTTGGCTTGACTTAAAGAAATTTTATTATCCGCCAAGCCTTTTTGAACATCCACTGGCAAAGACAATAAACGAATAAAATTACTAAAAGTTGGGCGTGAAACAGCCAAACGTTGTGCGGCTTCTTCGTGTGTCAAATTAAATTCATCAATCATTTTACGATAGGCCTCTGCTTTTTCAATAGGATTTAAGTCAGCACGTTGGATATTTTCAACTAAAGATAGTTCCAATTTTTCCAAATCTTTAGCCGTCCGCACAATAACTGGTACAACATTTAAGCCAGCCATTTGGGCTGCGCGTAAACGACGCTCACCGGCCACCAATTCATAGCCACCACCCAAAATTTGGGTCACCAAAAGTGGTTGTAAAATTCCATGGCGCTGAATTGAGGCTGCCAGATCATTGAGATTATTAGTTTTAAATTCTTTGCGTGGTTGGTGTGGATTAATTTTTATTTTGGCCGGACTGACCGAAATAATTTGATTAGAAAAATTACCACTCTTCTTAGGGAAATATGGCGTCTGTAAATTACCAGGGATACTGTTCCCTGTTGAGGGTCGACCAGAAATAAGCGAGGAAAGACCACGACCGAGTACTTGATTATTTTTATTATCCATAAAAAATTTAATTTAAAAATCCTAATGTAAAATGACAAAACAATGGCATTGGAATTTAACATTGATTTGAAATTTGTAATTTGACATCGGTAATTTATCTAAAGTCTATTTCTCGCGCCAATCTTTGATAAGCTTTGGCTCCAACACTGGCCGCGTCATAGTGCCAAATGGATTTACCAAATGACGGTGCTTCAGCTAATTTAGCATTGCGAGGAATGACGGTCCGAAAAATTTTATGTGGAAAATAACGATACAACTCTTCAAAAATATCACGCGTTAGTTTATTGCGTTCATCATACATGGTCATCGTGGCACCCAAAATATTAATATCAGCTTTAATATGTTCTTTAATTAAACCAATAGTATTTAAAAGTTGTCCCAAACCTTCCAAAGCAAAATATTCACATTGCACCGGAATTAAAACTTCTGAAGCTGCCACCAAACCGTTGATGGTTAATAAACCCAAAGAGGGTGGTGAATCAATGATGATATAGTCAAAATCTGGTTTGATATTTAAAATTTCATTATGGAGACGAAATTCGCGTTCTGGATGGCCGACCAGTTCAATGTTGGCACCAGCCAAATTTTGACTGGAGGGCACAATGTATAAGTTTTCAGTCGGCCCAGGACTGGTCACATCACGTAAAGAGTTTGGTCCTAACAAAACCTCATACAGCCCTATAGATATGGTGTTATAATCAATACCCAGCCCCGAAGTGGCATTGGCCTGCGGATCTAAATCGATTAATAAAACACGTCGACCCAGTTTTGCCAGATAGACAGATAAATTGATGGCAGTCGTGGTTTTACCCACACCACCTTTTTGGTTGACAATAGAAATTACGCGTGCCATAAAAAACCACTTATTATCTTTCATTATAGCAAATAAAAATTAAAAATGAAAAACAAAAAATGGCTCTGGCCATTAAAGCAATTTATTAAACAATACCATTACCTGCCACATACCCTGTGCTCCAACAAACCTGCAAATTAAAACCGCCTGTGGGGCCGTCTAAATCCAAAATTTCACCAGACAAATAAAGGTTATCAATAATTTTAGAACGCATGGTTTGAGGGTCAATTTCTTTTAAATCAACTCCACCAGCCGTAATAATAGCAGCGCCGAAACCAGCTGTTTTTTTAACTTGCAAAGTAAAATTTTTCAAAAGCCCGAGTAGTTTTTGGCGCTCTATTTTATTAATAATATTAACTTTTTTATTTGTTTCAATGCCAGATAGTTTAATAATAACCGGAACCATTTTTTGCGGCAAAAGCCAAGCCAGAGAATTTTTAAACATTTTATCTTTAAAATTTAAAAAATCCTCTTGAATTCTTTGATCGAGAGTTTTTTCGTCTAAAGCTGGTTTAAAATCTATTTTTAAACTTACTACACCTTTGGTCAATAGTTCACCGATTTTTTTGCCCATATCTAAAATAATCGGTCCACTTAAACCATTGTGTGTAAAAATTGCTTCGCCAAAACGGCTGTCCATTTTTTTATTATTTTGATAAAGACTAATGGCCACGTTTTTTAAACTTAAGCCTTCCAGCTCATGTATCCAAGGTTCTTGCACCACAATGGGCACCAACGCTGGCTGTGGTTGAATGATGTGATGCCCCATTTTTTTAAGCCACTCAAAACCAGTACCAGTGGAACCGGTGCCAGGATAAGATTTACCACCAGTAGCTATTAAATAATTTTTAGCTATTAATTCTTGGCCATTGGTTAAAATAATTTTTTCAATACTATTTTTATCCCTCAATCGTGTGACTATTTTTTCCACTTCAACATTTAATCTGGTCTCAACTTGATTCTTTTTTAAGTATTTAATTAAAGCCGAGAGTACAGCATCTGCGCGATCAGAAGCCGGAAAAACTCTTTGGCCTCTTTCAACTTTAGTGGCTACACCTAAATTGTCAAAAAAAAGCAGTGTATCTTGTGGACTAAATTTATTTAAAGCAGTAAATAAAAATTTGCCGTTTTGTCCATATTGGCCAATAAATTTTTTGAGCTCTGGTTCGGTATTGGTAATGTTGCAGCGACCCTTGCCGGTGATTAAAAGTTTAACCCCTAATTGATCATTTTTTTCCAACAATAAAACGCGGGCGCCATTTTCTGCAGCTCTGCCCGCCGCCATCATACCAGCTGGACCACCACCAATTACAATTAAATCATAGAGCATATTTTACCTTATTGTCTCTTTAATTTTTCGTTTAAAATAAAAATACCAGCTTAAAAATAAATTAATAGTTAAAGCAATCAGTGTGCCCAATAATAAACCACCTCTGGTAATAGTCTCACCACCCGAAAGAAACCGTAAATGCGGAAAAAAAGTTTTCAGCCACGGTGCTTCTGGAGGATAAAATCCAAAAAAAGAACTGTCTGGTAGCCAAATACGCGTTTGATTTATTTTTAAACTATCAATCCAAAACCAATAACCAAGGCTTTCTAAACCAAAAAATCCCCAGACTGCCAAAAACAACCAATAAATCTTGGGGAGTTTAAATAATTTTATGAATAAAAAACCACTGGCCAAAAAAACTAAAAAAATAAAAGCGGGGTAAACAAAGTTGACGTCCTTAAAATACCACGGCAACCTTTCCCAACCATAGTAAGCCATGAGATTACCCTTAAGTAATGCGTCAACCAAACCAACTAATAAAATATTAACGAGCGACAGAAAAAATATTTTCATATTTATTTTACTTTTTATTCTTTCAGTGTTTTATCAATTTCATCCAAATCATTCTCAATGGCTTCTTTTATTTCTTTTTCTTCTTTTGTTAAAATACGTTCGCGACGAGTGTGTTGTAATATTTCTAAATGCTTTTCTAGACGTTTTCTTATTAAAAGAAGTATTCTGTGATTATCGCCTTTAACTACAGCCGTACGCATTCTGAGCTTGTGCTGCAAACGACTATAGTGGTGTCCTAAATAGTAAGCGCCCAAAAGCAAAAGGATAATAATTAAAAACGTTGAAGTAAATAAATAAAAAGCAATAATAGTAGATGAGCCTATGGTAATTAATAATCTTGGAGTTACCTTTGTATAAATATGCAAAGAAGAGACTATATTATTTCCAGAGCCTGTTTCAGCCCAGATATCATAAACACCGGATTTTAGTTTTGGTGTCAAAACAAAAAAGTTCAAATCGGAATTAGACTTTGTCTTGAGTGTAATTAATTCGCCATAATTATTTTTAACATACACAGTTATATCTGTGTCGGAAGTTTGAGTTAGGCCGGTAATGAGTAATTTTTCATTGCTAGGATTAACCGCGGGGACAGACTCCAACTGAGGCGCAACAACACTGGTAGTATAAAATGTATCATATGAATCAACGCTATTACCAGCGTGATCAAAGGCCAGTAATTTTACTGTATTATCTCCAGGTGTATTAAATTCTAGCTTATAATTTCCATTAACAAACTCTTCGGCAGGAATATTTTTTATTAAAGTATTATTAATAAATATTTCATAGCGTTCAATTCCAGAAGTTGCGTCTTGAATGTCGGCAGTAATGTTGAGAATTTTTGTATTATCATCATAAGAAAAATTTACTTTTTTCTTTTGCGGTGCCACAGTATCTATTTTTACAACATAAGTACTGATAGGCCCCCAAGTATTATTTTTACGAGCACGTACTTTAAAATACCAAGTGCCATCTTCTGAATCTTTAATCTTTTTTTCATTAATAACTGGACTATAAGTGATTCGTGGGGTACCAGAATCATTATTATCAATGCTTGTGCGAACTGCGTCTGCCCCGGTTGGAATGTTCCAGCGAAATATTGGATTTTTATCATTATACCAGCGATCTTGATTGGGGTGTGTTGGAGATAAAATTTGTAAAAACAGATTTTGTGATATTGGTGTGTTTTGTAAATTATCAATCGGTGGGGTGGATGTGGTTGCTGGTGTATCCGGTGTTGTGTTGGGTGTGTCTTTGGAAATAATGGTTAATGTCTTGCCTGACTGGCCGCTTAAAACGTCTGTACCGAGCCCATCGTTAGCACGGACAGATGCAGTAGAAAAAGTAAAATCGGCTTGACCGGCTTTTTTTGCTTTTACCACAATAGCAATGACCGAACCCCGAGAACCATTAAAACCAGGCGTGGGTACACCGCCGTTAAAAGTAATAATACCAGTCGAATTGGAAAAATATGGTTCTTCTACCCACAAGGAAAAAACAGAGCCGCTTTTGCTGAGGGAAACCACGTCCACCAAATCACTAGGAAATTTGATGGCAGCTTCGGTATTGTTAACAGCCACACCCTCAGAGTTCAAAACAACATACAGCGTTGCTGTATCACCAGGTGCTAAAGCGGCAAAACCGGAAGTAATGCTAAGTGTGGCCGCACTAGCATAATAACCACCCAAAAATAAAAAACTGCACACAAATATTGCTGTGTAATATATTTTTTTATTTTTTAATAATTTTTTTATAGCCGTAGTAAAAAACACACGCGAGAAAAATAATAACTAATGATATTATAACATTTTTTTGCCAATCATAGCGAGCTGGAATTTCTGTTGATTGGCTATTACCGGCGACATCATAAGCAATAATTATGATCGGTGTTTTTCGCTTTTGATCTTTAAACACGTAAACCCCGTCTGTTACATTGGTTGTAAATTGTCCTTCTCTAATTTCATAACGCGCTACGCCAGAAACATCGTCATTAGCATGAAAACTGATAAAATATTGGCCATCATACACGGATGGGTCTTGCCCAATTTCTAGCATATCAAAAATCGGTGGCATATTATCTGACGAAACACTATTAATCTCCGAGCTTTGCTGATCTAAATTAATAGTTATTGATTGGCTAGAAACACCTTCGGCCGTACCCTTGCCATCATTTAAATAGGTGGCACCGCTGATCCAGGTGATGGTGATTTCTCCAGTCAAAGATGAGGTCAGGCGCAAACGGAAAATCAAACCTTCTTGGTTAAAACCGCTTGGTACGCCACCCGTAAAACGAATAATTTTTTCTTCAGGAAAATATTGTGGTGGGGTCGGCCAAAGTGTTAAAATTGACCCGCCAGTTTCCACCTGCGCAATTAATTTATTAACCGCTGTTCCCCGAAAACCAATCACCCCCTCAACCACATTCAAAACTTTTGAGCCGGGATTAATCCTCACTTCAACTACCTCCGCCTTATCATCTGGTACCTGATTGGGTACGGTTTTAAAAAATATTTGCGCCGCCAAAACGGTTTGTGGCAACAAAAATACCAGCAACGCTACTGTCCCAAACCTAGAAAATAATAAGAATTTTTTAGACATACTCTTGTTTTAAATATGGTTGTTTTTGAGTCCCTGTCGCCAATATTTTTACAAAATTGGCTTGAGAAACACTTAATCTTTTACCCCAATGAAAAAGTAAAATAGAAAAATCTACGGAATTGACCTGCCTGTCACCATTGACGTCCACCTTACTATTTTTAAATGGATAAGGTGTTTTCCAAAAAGCCAACATAATGGAAAAGTCAACTGAATTAACTATGTTATCTTCATTAAAATCAACTGCGCTAATTGTAGCTTTGGGGATAGTTGGTGTTATTGGTACGGTCGGAATAATTGTTGAGCCGCCACCGCCACCACCACCGCCACCACCACCGGACGGGGTAATTGTAGTTTCAGCCGTGGCAGTAAATGATTGGCTAGCATAAGAATAATCTGAACCATAATCCACTCTAACATGAAACCAATAACTACCAGCGCCAGAAACATTAGAACTTAAAGTGGTGTCAAAATTTTCTTCCGGATCAATCCATCGCGCTGCCGTCGCGCTAAAAATATCATCGCCACCACCACATAAATTAGTATCAGCATTAGTTATACACCAAGTATATTGATACTCATAGGCAGTGCTGCCCTCGTTGGTGATACGCACGGCCGTAGCTATGCTTGGTGAAATCAAATCACTAAAACTCTGGATTAAAACTTGGGCTGGTGATCCGGGTGTCTTACTTATTTCAGAAGAGGCAGAACCCTGACCAACGGCATTAACAGCATAAACACGAAAATCATAAGAATTGTCATTGGCCAGGTTAATCACATTAGCCGAAGGCGTTGTGCCCACACCGTCACTAAATATGGACCACACGCCACCGCTGGTCAGCTTATATTCAACCACATAATCGGTGATTGCCGAACCACCGTTAAAAGCTGGCGCTGACCAAGTCAATGCCACACTATTATCACCAGCCGTACCAGCTAAATTTGTTGGCGCGTCTGGCACGGTCGCTAAAGTAATAGATTCACTGGCTGTTGACGAAACACTAGTGCCGACTTCATTCGTCGCTTTAACTGTAAAAGTATAAGTCATGCCGTTGGAAAGTCCAGTTACCACAATCGGCGAAGAACTGCCAACTCCAGTAAATCCACCCGGGCTTGAAGTAATTGTATAACTAGTAATTACCGAACCGCCATTGTTGACGGGCGCATTAAATGCTACTGAAGCTTGGCTATTTCCGCCAGTAGCAACCACGCTAGTCGGCGCGTCTGGCACTGTGGCGGGTACAACTGAATTACTAGTTGCTGAAGCAATACTATCGCCGACATCATTCGTCGCTTTGACTGTAAAAGTATAAGTCGTGCCATTGGAAAGTCCAGTTACCACAATTGGTGATGAACCGCCTGTACCGGTTAAACCGCCTGGACTGGAGGTTACTGTATAACCAGTAATGGCCGAGCCACCATTATTGGCTGGCGCGGAAAAAGTAATAGTGGCTTCACCATTACCACGAGTCGCCGTGCCAATTGTCGGCGCGTCTGGCACTGTGGCGG
>DCVE01000005.1 GCA_002328025.1 Patescibacteria group bacterium UBA2196 | reverse complement strand
CCCGGGGCTTGTGGTGATGATAGTGACGAATATGAAATAGATACTTTTTGCCAGTGGGAATTTTGGACAAGTAGTGTTTGTTGTGATAATCCCGGAGATAAAATTAATGCTGACGGCAAGTGTGTGGAAAGTTGTTCCGAAATAACTCCAAGATGCTTGGTTGATTCAACTTGTGATGATATGTCAGATATAAATTCAGATCCCGCCACTCTTGTTATGACTACGTATTTTTGTAGTTTTAGTGCAGAAAGTTGTGTGTATAAATTTTATAAAAATACTACAAATAATTTTGGTTCCGCCAATGTTATAGCCACACGAACGCTCACAAGAAATGCCGATGGAAAATATACAGGAGATGATGGACAAGGAGATTTTATATCTTTTTTGGTGGATCAAGATGTTACGCCAAATACCCAATATTATTATTGGGTGGCTGAGTATGACAGTAATGATAATCCCATAGCTGTTTCTGATGTTTCATCCGGCTACTCTGGTAGATTGGGTAAGGTTACCGGTCTTCATTCACACCAATATTCTGGTAATGGCCAGCTTGCCATATTATGGCAGTGGGATAATTATCCAACTGCCACAGATTATAATTTTGGTGGTTCAAGTAATTTTAGAGACGAGATACAAGGTTTAGATTCTTATTATATTTATGAAACTAGCAGTCTACCACCCCACAGCAGTGATGATATCTGGCGCATTAATAACTCTGGTTTTGAGGGGGTGTTTGATTTAAATCGTCCTTTTTATTTATTTTCAGCCGATAATCAGGTTCTTTCGGATATTCAGCCCGGACAGCGGGTGAAATTGTTGGTTAGACCAAATTTTGATACACAGGGTACTATTGCCTGTGGGCCTGATTCAGCTGAAGACATAGTGCTTATTGGTGATACTTGTGATGATGCTCCTACTGCTCCGACTAATTTAGCTCACAGTAACACAGCCAATTCTCTGACTTGGACCTGGACTGCGCCAACAGCTGGTTGCAGCCCGGTTGTTAGTTATAAAGTTTATGGTCGCAAATATGATGCGGCTGATTTTGTGCTTTTGGACACAGTTGCCGGCACTTCTTTTACTTGGTCTGGTTTACTAGCTAACACCAAATACGAAGTTAAAGTTGCCGCGGTTGATTCCGAAGGTCGATTGGGAGCTTTTGTTGGCCCGGCTGGCTTTTATACATCCATCGAACAACCAACCCTAAATTGTTCCAACGAAACAATCAGTTCAATACGTTTGGAAACAGTTGGCACACTTACAGCACCAGCGCCAGCGAGTGTGACTTATGATTTAAAAAATAATTTTGCCAAAGCCGATGTCTATTATGGTTGGCAAACTGCCTCGCAAAAAGACGCGACCGGGCTTAATCCTGCCACTACCTATACTTTTTCCATAAAAACAAGGAATGGTGACGGTGATGAAAATACTCCCACCACCAAAACCTGTAGCACACTTTCAAATCTATCAGTTGATTTAATTATTGACAGCATTAGCGCTCCGGATTATGTTTGTCAGGGCAGTACTATGAATGCGGATATTGTCACAAAAAATATTGGTAACACTTCAAGTGGTCAAACTTCAAAAACTAAAGTTTATATTGATAGTGATGATAGTGGAGCCGGCGGGATTGCTAATTTAATGGACACTTGGATTAATTCATTAAATCCCGGTATTGAACAAACCAAAACAACTGACGCTTGGAACACCACCGGTGTTTCTATTGGCAATCATCAAATTGTAGCCATTGCTGATGCGCCAGCTGATAGCCGTATCAGTGAATCCAACGAAGGCAACAATGTTTTAAGAAAAACTATTGAGGTGCGTGCCTGTACTCCGACGACAGGTGGAGATTTTGATTTAGTAACTCCGGGTGCAAACGCCTCTGGTGTAAGTTTGAGCCCCACAGCTTTTAGTTGGAGCGCGCTTTCTGACGCCATAAGTTATAACTTATATCTTTGCCCATCTGTTGATAGTAATTGGGCTAACTGTTCTTCACCAGTGCAAATAATTAATTTAGCAACCACCTCTTACTCAACCACAACCTTAGCCGTTGGTACCAGTTATCTTTGGCAAGTTACCGCTACCACACCCACTGTTACTAAAGCAGCTAAAAATGGTCCGCGTCGCTTTACCACCGCCAGCACGGCTTTGGCTGGTATTGGCCCCACAGCCGACTTTACCTTTTGTAAATATAGTGCCGATACTTTGCAATTTAATGACACCAGTTCGGCCGGCGACAGCCGCATTAGTAGTTGGAGCTGGAATTTTGGCGATAGTGAAACCTGTACCGCGGCTGGCAACTGTACTGAAAGCGGTTATCCGGGTACTAATCAATACCCAGTCCATACTTTTTCTAGTAGTGATCCGCAAATTAATTTAACGAGCGGTCTTTATTGGAGTGGCAATTTGGATGCCCCTCCCATACCGAGTGGGGGTTCGCTGGGGGGTACTCCCTCTTATGTGCCTGGGAAAATTGGCAATGGTTTGGAATTTAATTCCAGTTCAGAATGGTTGGAAGTCGTAATGACTGAGAGCATGAAAGATCGTGGTTTTATTACTTTTTGGTATAAACCATATTATGATTCTAGTAATAATTCAACCAATTATTTAATGGAAGCATATTACAACGAATCGCTTTTACAACTTGTTCATACCAATACAGGTGGTTTATATTTTAAAGTTGAAGCACCTGGCCGTTCATCTACCTTAACCCTAGCCAACATAACTAATTACACCTGGACAGCTAATCAGTGGGTGCTTTTGGGTGTGGGTTGGGATTTACCCAGTCGTAAAATAACTATCTCGGTAAATGGCGTTGATAGTAATCTAACTACTGGTAGTTATAATAATAGTTTAGAATTTACAGAGGATGATAAATTACGTTTTGGTTCAGCCATTGGGAGTTCTGGTCAGGGTGCTTTCACCTCTAATGGCGTGTTTGATGATGTTAAAATTTATACCACTTACACTCATACTTCTACGCCAGGTGGTGGCACTTCTTTTAATGTCAATTTGACTGTGGCTGATGCAGAGGGTGATAGCGACAGCGAACAAAAAGTTGTTGATGTGTCTACTGCTCAATCTTGCGTTTATAATTTAACTAATGTGGCGCCCAATAATTGTAATAGTATTGGTCTTGAGTGGAGTAGACCAGTTGGTTATACTTATACCCCAGACTATTATTACATATATCGTTCGGGTGATGCTGGTAGCACCTGGAATTTGTTACAAACCCAGTCGGGTGCTAGTATTATTTTTGATGATAATACTGTTAAAGAAAATTCAACCTACGAATATTATTTAAGCACTTCTCCTGCTGAAATTGCTTATAATAATTCAACGCTTAACCCGGTCTGTAGTGGCGGCTTTGGTACCAGCGGTGCTAAGTGTTCCCTTTCAGCCACCACCCCAGTCTGTGGTATTAGTGGCAGCTCGACGGTAACTCTAAGTCATAGTTGTGGAAAAATTACTGCCAGTTGGCCTAAAGATGCAAATGCTAAACTTTACCAATTGCAACGCAGCTATGGGTCAGATGGTCCGGATAACAAATATGTAAACATTGCCACCATATATTCCACTGATACGATTAGGTGTCCATCCAGTTCTACGGATTGTTCTTATATTGATAATGAAATTGTACCAGTCAATGTTGTCAATCCGCCAGCTGCTAAAAAATATTGGTACCGTTTGCGTGAACAAAGAAATGATAATTCTTGGTCCAACTGGTCAACCGGCGTTGAAGATTATTCTTACTGTTACCGAGCGCCAAATTGGCAAGAAGAATAAATACTAAAAATTAATTCAGACTGTGTTTAAGCACGGTCTGTTTTTTATTCTAATTTTTTCATAAATTTGCTATAATTGATCTGTAATATTCATTTTTTATGATCAAACAAGAAGCCAAAATAAGAATAGAGAAAATAAAAAATCAGCTTAGAGAAATTGATTATGCTTACTATGTTTTAGATAAACCCATTATCTCAGACGCAGCTTGGGATACTTTAAAAGATGAATTAATAAAATTGGAAAATGAATGGCCAGAATTTATTACCCCAGATTCGCCAACACAGCGAATTGGTGGTAAAGCTTTGGGTAAGTTTGAAAAAATAAAACATAAAATTCCAAAATATTCTTTGGAAGACGTTTTTTCTTTTGAGGAAGTTTTAGAATTTGATGCGCGGGTGAAAAGATTTTTAGAATTGTCGGAGAACCAAGACATTGAATATACTTGCGAGCTAAAAATTGATGGCTTAAATATGTCCTTTGTTTATGAAAAAGGAATTTTTTCTAAAGCCATAACCAGAGGTGATGGAATTGTCGGTGAAGACGTAACCCATACCGTGCGCACAATTAAAACCGTGCCTTTAAAATTAAACCAAGAAATTGATGTAGAAGTTGGTGGCGAAGTTTATTTGCCCATAAAAAGTTTTGAAAAAATAAATTTGGAATTAGAAAAAATTGGTCAGGAAAAATTTGCCAACCCCAGAAACGCGGCGGCTGGCACGGTGCGTCAGCTTGATCCAGCTGTGGCAGCCAGCAGAGATTTGCAAAGTTTTTTTTATCTTTTAACTTTAGCTAATGCCAACTTTAAAACACAACACGAACTGTTACAAAATTTACAACAGCTTGGATTTAGAGTGGAAAAACATTTTGTAAAAATAAATAAAATTGCTGAAGTTAAAGATTTTTTTGAAAAGATAAAAAAGATTAGAGAAAAATTGAATTTTGAAATTGACGGTATTGTGATTAAGGTTAATAATTTGGCTTGGCAAGAAAAATTAGGCCGAACAGCCAAACATGCGCGTTGGGCTTGCGCTTATAAATTTGCGGCTGAGCAGGCCACCACAGTGGTGGAAGATATTCAGGTGCAAGTTGGTCGCACCGGAGTTTTAACCCCAGTGGCGCATTTAAGGCCGGTTAGTGTGGCTGGTTCCACAGTTTCTAGAGCCACCCTGCACAATGCTGATGAAATTATGCGCACGGATATCAGAATTGGTGACACAGTCATTATTCAAAAAGCCGGCGATGTTATTCCAGATATTGTAAAAGTTTTAACAAAATTACGCGTTGGTAAAGAAAAAAAATTTAGCATGCCAAAAACGTGTCCAATCTGTAATTCAGAAGTTGTGCAACCAGAAGGTGAGGTGGCTTATTATTGCACGAATAAAAACTGTTTTGCGCAAACCAAGGAAAAACTCTATCATTTTGTCTCGCGTGGGGCTTTTGATATTCCGGGGTTAGGGCCAAAAATTATTGATTTGCTTTTGGACGAAAATTTAATTGAAGATGTGGCTGATATTTTTAGTCTAGAAGTTGGAGATTTAGAAAATTTACCGCGCTTGGGAGAAAAATCAGCTCAAAATATTATTAGTGCCATCGAAAGTAAAAAGAAAATTAGTTTAGCTAAATTTATTTATGCTTTGGGTATAAGGCATGTGGGTGAAGAGACGGCCATTTTGCTAACGCAAAAGGTAGCTCCCAATGAAAATTTTATTAAAAATTCTCAATCTTTAGATGTGGTTGAGTTAAGTGCAATTGATGGCGTTGGCCCCATTGTGGCAGAAAGTGTGGTGAGCTGGTTTAAAGATAATAAAAATATAAAACTAATAGAAAAACTTTTTGTAAATGGAGTAGAAATTATAGTTAATAATAAACCATCAATTAAAAATAATAAGTTTGTTGGAAAAAGTTTTGTTCTAACCGGTAGTCTGGCCACACTAGAACGCGAAGACGCCAAAGAAAAAATTAGGTCTTTGGGCGGGGAGGTTTCCGAAACTGTATCCAAAAAAACAGATTATGTGGTGGTAGGTGAAAATCCGGGTTCAAAATTATCCAAGGCCCAAAGCTTGGATATTAAAGTTTTAAACGAGAAAGATTTTTTGGAACTTTTTGTGTAAAGATCAACAAAAGAAAAAACCCGCTTCTACGTGATAGAAAGCCGGGTATTTAAATAAAACGGGGGGGTTCCTTCACCAAGGGTAGTGGAGGGGGGCTACCGGCCGGAAGGGGCCGTGCCTTGGCAAGGAACCCCACATAATCTTTAATGTAATTTAATTATAGTTTACTTTATTTTTTTGTCAAGCGTATTTTTTTGGCTAAGTTTAGCCATTTTTTTATCTATTTTTTTAACTCAAAAATAAAAAGCCCATCTTTGTAAGCTTGGGCTTTTAAAAAACCTCCAATATGTGTGTGACCAAGGGGAATCGAACCCCTGACCTCCGGCTTGTAAGGCCGCCGCTCTAACCACTAAGCTATGGTCACGGTGTTTTAAAAAGGCTGTGCAGTGACAGCACGCCTTGTTGTGGCGTTAAAGATCACCATTTCGGGTTTACCTTTTTCAGGTGTGAAGCATACGTATTTATTATAAATACGTATCGGCCCGTTTTTTTTGGTGACAAACCGCCACCGCCCATTGCCATTTTTTCTATTTTACTGATCCGGCTAATATTTGTTAAGGGTTGGCTAAAAAGATTAAAAGTGTTAAAATCAAAGTGTCTTTGTATTTATATTTTTATATTTTTTATGTCTCTTGATATCCAACAAATTGAACACATTGCCAATTTGGCTCGCATTGAGCTAACAGCTTTGGAGCAGGAAAAATTTGCCAGTCAGCTTTCTTCGATTTTGGATTATGTGGACAAACTCAAAAAAACACCAGTCACCAGTGTTTTGCCAGCTGATGGTGGTACTTTTGAATTGACCAATGTTTTTCGTGCCGACGCCACCTCGGAAGATGTTTTTGATGTGGATTTGGCCAAGCAATTAATTGCTTTGGCACCCGAAACAGATAACGGACAGGTGAAGGTGGAAAAAATATTCTAAATTATTTAAAAGCATGATAGAAACTATTCATCAAAATTTATTGGCCAAAAAATATTCTGCGCTTGAATTAACACAGGATTATTTAAAACGCGCCACAGAAAAAAATAATGAATTAAATGCTTTTATTACCATTACCAAAACAGAAGCCCTGCAACAGGCAAAAGATGTTGACCAATTAATTGCGAGTGGTGCCGAACTACCGTTGTTGGCTGGCGTACCAGCCTCTGTTAAAGATATAATTTTGGTTGAGGGTGTGCGCGCCACAGCCGCTTCAAAAATTTTAGCCAGTTATGTGGCGCCCTATGATGCCACAGTCATTACTAAGTTAAAAGAGCAGGGCATGGTTTTAATTGGCAAAAACAATTGTGATGAGTTTGCCATGGGTTCCTCAACCGAAAACTCAGCTTATCAACCAGCCAAAAATCCATTTGATATTTCACGTGTGCCCGGCGGATCTTCGGGTGGTTCAGCTGCCGCCGTGGCTGCTGACATGTCGGTTTATTCTCTGGGCAGTGACACTGGCGGTTCAATTCGTCAGCCAGCTTCTTTTTGTGGTGTGGTGGGTTTGAAACCAACCTATGGCGCGGTTTCACGTTACGGTTTAATGGCCATGGCCTCATCTTTGGATCAAATTGGACCACTGGCACGCAGCGTGGCTGATACACAAATTGTTTTTAACGCCATTAAAGGTCAAGACAAAATGGACGCCACCTCCACGCCAGCCAAACCTATAAATAAAGAAAAAAACTTTTCTAATTTAAAAATTGGTGTGCCCAAGGAATACTTTATAGCTGGTATGAATAGTGAGGTGGAAGAAGTTATAAAAAACACAATCCATGTTGCGGAAAAATTAGGCGCTCAAATTGTGCCAGTCAGTTTACCGCACACCGAGCAAGCTTTGGCCGTCTATTATATTATTCAGCCGGCGGAAACTTCAGCCAATTTGGCGCGCTTTGATGGTATTCGTTATGGTCAACGGGCGGCCATTGATAATGGGGATGAAAAATTAATTGATGTTTATAAAAAAACACGCGGTCAATATTTTGGTGCCGAAGTTAAAAGAAGAATTGTGTTGGGTACCTATATTTTATCAGCTGGTTATTATGATGCGTATTATAAACAAGCCCAAAAAGTGCGCACACTTATTCAACAGGATTTTAAAGAAGTCTTTAATCAGGTGGATGTATTAATAACACCGGTGGCTCCACACCCAGCTTTTAAACTGGGTGAAAAAATGAGCGATCCTTTGTCTATGTATTTGGAAGATGTTTTTACAGTTCCGATTAATGTGGCTGGTGTGCCAGCCCTGTCTGTGCCGGTTGGTAAAACCAAAACCGGTTTACCCATTGGCGCACAGATTATTGGGCCGTGGTGGGGAGAAGAAACCCTCTTTGCAGTCGGTCAGACTTTGGAAAATTAAAAATTTGCCTTTTTATGAGTATTTGTGTTATGATTATTTTCAATATAATATAATAAATTGTTAATGTGTTTCTATGGTTGTCTAACCATAAGGACCAAAAGGAAGAATTATGAAAGTTGTTATTTATTCAACGCCAACGTGCGGTTATTGCCGTTTGGCCAAACATTTTTTGACTGAAAACAATGTTGCTTACGAAGATGTTGATGTGGATGTGGATAAGGAGCGCACTACGGAAATGGTGCAGCTTTCGGGTCAAATGGGCGTGCCGGTCATCGTAATCACCCAAGATGATGGCAGTCAAGAAGTTTTAGTCGGTTTTCAACAGGAACGTTTACAAGAATTATTAAAAATAAATAAATAATAAATTCTAAATTGATAATTTGGAGTTTAAGAAGAGAATAAAAATATGCTTAGTGAAAATAACCAGACTGAGTCCAAAAAGGAAAAACAAAAAGGCAATAGTTTTATTTTTGGTTTAATCTCTGGCATTGCGGTTTTGGCAGTGGTTGGTTCTGCTGTTTTTGGCGCGATGTATTTTAAGGAAAGAAAAAACAACCAAGGTAATGTGGCCGGAGCGCAACAGCAGGCCAATAAACCAGCTGATCAGCCAGAGCAGCAACCCGAAATCAAAATTGATTTACAAATTGCTGACAGTGATCATGTTTTGGGTAATAAAGATGCCAAAGTTAAAATCTTTGGGTTTTCTGATATGCAATGTCCGTATTGCGCGCGTTTCCATACCGTGATGGAACAGTTGGTAAAAGCCTATCCCAATGATGTGGCTTGGGTTTTTAAACAATTCCCAATTCAATCACATCCTTTGGGCATGCCGGGTGCCATTGCTGGTGAATGCGCGGCTGATCAAGGTAAGTTTTGGGAAATGACCAGCATGATTTTTGCCAATCAAAGCACTTTGACCGCCGACAGTTTTGCCAAATTTGCCAAAGACTTGGGTTTGGATGTAACCAAGTTTAATACTTGCGTTAAAGATAATCCACACAGTGCCAAAATTAGCGCTGATTATCAAAAGGGTATTGAATCTGGTGTGGGTGGTACACCAACTTCTTTTGTTAACAATCAAGCTGTGCCGGGCGCCGTGCCTTTTGAATCTTTGAAACAAATTGTGGACGGCTTACTTAAATAATAAATAAAGTGTTTTTGCATACCTACATTCCGGAAAAAGTTTTTTTGGATTTGGGTTTTGCCTCAATCCACTGGTATGGTTTGGTCTTGTGCTTAGCCATCGCCAGTGGATTTTTGGTTGCGCAAAAATTAAATCGTCGGCAAGGAATTTTAAGCGCAGATAAATTGTTTGATCTGTTTTTTTATGTAGTTATTTTTGCTCTGCTTGGCGGTCGGTTGGTGCATGTATTAACTTTTTTAAATTATTATCTAAAGAATCCAGTTGAAATTTTGGCTCTTTGGCATGGTGGCATTGCTTTTTATGGTGTGTTTTTGGGTGGGGCTGCGGCCATTGTTTGGCAGAGCAAAAAAATAATTATTGGTGATGAAATAAAAAACAAACTTTTGTTGCTGCTGGACACGGTTGTGCCCGCAGTGGCCATTGGGCAAGCCATCGGCCGCTGGGGTAATTGGTTTAATCAGGAACTTTTTGGCGCGCCAACCAATTTAGCGTGGGGTATACCCATTGATTTGATTAATCGACCGCTGGGTTTTGAAAATTTTCAATATTTTCATCCGCTTTTTTTGTATGAAAGTTTGGCCATGCTGGTGGTCTTTTTTTTATTACTTTATTTTTTAAAGCAATCCTGGTCAACCAAGGCACCCGGCCTTATTTTTGGGTTTTATTTAATTTGCCACGGCTGCATACGTTTTACTTTAGAATTTTTACGGCTTGATATTCAGCCTCTAATTTTTGGTCTGCGTTTATTTCAAATTGTAGCCAGCCTGGAAATTATTGTTGGCCTTGTTTTGCTGGTGTTGATAAAAAAGTGGTATAATAA
>DCVE01000018.1 GCA_002328025.1 Patescibacteria group bacterium UBA2196 | reverse complement strand
GGTCTGGAGACAATCAATGACCTGCTTTTTTATTTTCCTTTTCGTTATGATGATTATTCCAATTTGTTAAAAATTAAGGACATGGAACCAAATGTGTTGTTAACGGTGGCTGGTAAAATTGAGCTTTTGAATGCGCGACGTTCATTTCATCGCAAAATGTTGGTAACCGAAGCAATTGTAACCGATGAAACAGGTTCCATTAAGGTAATTTGGTTTAATCAAAGTTATTTGGCTAAAATTTTAAGCGTTGGCACAGATGTTTATTTGTCTGGCAAAGCAATGTTGACCGAAAGTGGCTTGGAATTGCACAATCCAACTTTTGAAAAAATAAATAAATATGACAATTTTACCATGCACACCGGCCGTTTGGTGCCGATTTATGCATCCACAGAAAAACTTTCACAAAGACAAATTAGATTTTTAATGAAAAGAGTTTTGTCTTTGGCAGCTTATATTCCGGATTGGTTGGATGATGGCATTAAAAAATCAGCTGGTTTAATTAATTTGGCCGCGGCGGTGCAGCAAATTCATTTTCCAAGTTCTTTTGAAAAATTGGAACAGGCTAGAGAGCGTTTAAAATTTGATGAGATTTTTTTAATTCAGGCGCGAGCGCAATTAGCCAAAATGGAACTGGCTAAAAGCCGTGCTAAAAAAATTGTTTTTCAAGAAAAAGCCACACAAAAATTTGTTAAAGATTTGCCATTTGTTTTAATGCCGGCGCAAAAAAAAGCAGCTTGGGAAATTATCAAAGATTTGGGTCAAGTGCGCCCCATGAACAGATTGTTGGAAGGCGACGTGGGAAGTGGCAAGACCATTACAGCTGGCGTGGCTTTGTATAATGTATTGCTAAATGGTTTTCAGGCCGCCTATATGGCACCAACAGAAATTTTGGCGCAACAACAATTTATTGCTTTTAGCAAAATTTTTGCCAAATACAATTTTAAAATTGCTTTGCTAACGGCCAATGAAGCGCGTTTAAATACAAGTGCCGCAGAAGAAGTGGATAAGAAAAAAATTATCAAAATGACCAACGCTGGCGAGATAGATTTAATTATTGGCACACACGCCTTAATTCAAGATAAAATTGGTTTTTATAATTTGGTTTTGGTAATTGTGGATGAGCAACATCGTTTTGGAGTTAGACAGAGAAAAATTTTACGTGATAAAGCCGCGCACAATGACGCGGAAAAAGGTTTTTATCCACATTTTTTATCCATGACTGCAACACCCATTCCACGTTCACTGGCTTTAACTTTATATGGCGATTTGGATTTGTCAGTCATTGATGAAATGCCAAAAAACAGAAAAGTCATCATTACCAAAGTCATTGAGCCGCATGAGCGTAAAGGTGCTTATGATTTTATCCGTTCCGAGATTGCCAAAGATCACCAAGTTTTTGTGGCGTGTCCATTGATTGATCCGTCCGATACGCTGGGCTCCAAGGCGGTTAAAGAAGAATTTGAACGTTTGGATAAAGAGGTTTTTCGCGAGATAAAAGTTGGACTGTTACATGGGCGTTTAAAATCTGCAGCCAAAGAAAAAATTATGCGTGAATTTGTGGAAAATAAAATTAAAATTTTGGTTTCCACTTCAGTTATCGAGGTTGGCATCGATGTGCCCAATGCCACCATTATGATGATTGAATCGGCTGAAAGATTTGGTTTGGCACAATTGCATCAATTGCGTGGTCGAGTGGGTAGAGCCGAGCATCAATCTTATTGTTTTTTGTTTACCGAGTCAGATTCGGAAAACACTGTTAAAAGAATGCAGGCTTTTGTGACGGCTAAAAATGGTTTTGAACTGGCAGAAAAAGATTTGGAATTTCGTGGTCCGGGCGAAGTTTATGGTATGCATCAAGCCGGTTTTTATGACTCATTAAAAATTGCCAAGTTGACCGATTGGTTGGTAATAAAAAAGGTCAAAGAGCAAATTGAAGGGTTGTTTAAAGCTGATCCGGATTTAGTTAGGCATGCGGTCATTAAAAACCGGGTGGCAAAGTTTGAGAGCGAGGTGCACTGGGAATGAAAAAGAACATCTTTTGTAGCCTTGCTTTTTTAACAATCTTGTGATAAAATAAAATAAAATAATTTAATGACGATTTTCTGGGTCTTCCAGATTTAGGAAAAACTCGGATTGTCGTGGCAAAGGAATTTATGTTAGATAAAAAAAAGAAGGACGCGATTATTAAGAAGTTTAAGGTGCATGAAAAAGATACAGGTTCCGCCGAAGTGCAGATTGCTATTTTGACCGAAGAAATCAAAGAACTTTCGGAACACCTAAAAACGCACAAGAAAGATTTTTCATCACGCCGTGGTTTGTTGCGCAAAATTGGACAACGCCGCCGCTTACTTAAATTTTTGGAAAAAGATAATCAAACCAGTTACGATAATTTATTAAAAAAGTTGCACATTAAAAAGATTGCCGAACCCAAAGAAGAGTCTGTCTTGGCCGAAGAAGCAGTCTTGATTGAAGAAAGTATTGAAGAATAATTTTTATATTTGAAGTAGGGGACAATAAACTGTTCCCTACTTCGTATAGTATAATTAGAAAAAATATTAATTAATTAATTTTTGGTCGCGGGGCAAGTAGACCTCTTTAAAAGAAGTCTAAAGCGCAGCGATCAAAGAGAAGAAATTTTTATGGAAAAGAACATTAGAACTTTTTCCGCTGAAATTGGTGGACGTGAATTTAAAATTGAAACTGGCCGTTTTGCCCAACAAACCAACGCCGCTTGTACAGTTGAGTATGGTGGGACTGTGGTATTGGCAACAGCCTGTATGTCAAAAATGCCCAGAGAGGGCATTGATTTTTTTCCTTTGTTGGTGGATTATGATGAAAAACTTTATGCGGCTGGCAAAATTAAAGGCTCGCGTTTTATTAAACGTGAAGGCAAGGCTTCGGATGAAGCAATTTTGTCTGGTCGTTTGACTGATCGGGCCATGCGACCCCTGTTTTCCGAAGAATTACGTAACGATGTGCAATTGGTTTTAACCATTTTGTCCTTTGATGCCGAAAACGATGCTGATATTTTGGGTTTAAACGCAGCTTCTTGCGCACTGGCCATTTCGGATATTCCTTGGAACGGACCTTTGGCAGCGGTGCGGGTTGGAAGAATTGAATCCAGCACTAACCCAGGACAGTTTGAGTGGGTGTTGAACCCAACTTACGAAGCCAGACAAAAATCAGATTTGGATCTGGTAATTGCGGGCACCAAAGATGAAGTTGTTATGTTGGAGGGTGGCGCTCAAGAAGTAGCTGAAGTCACAATTCAAGAAGCCATTGAGTTTGGAATGAAACATTTACGTAAAATTTTGTCCATTATTGAAGAAGCGGTTAAGGCGGTTGGTTTACCAAAAGTAAAATTGGACAAAGAAGAAAGTGATGAAGAAAAGGCTGTACTTAATAAATTGGAAAATAAGGTTGGAAAACTGGTGGAAGAAAAAATTGAAGCCATTTTTGGCAGTCGCTCCAAGCAAGAATATCATGATAAGATGATAGAATTAAATACTTATGCCAGTGAGGTGCTCAAAGCGGACAGTGAAGTTTCTAAAGAAGAACGCACTCAGGGCATAAAAATGGTTGAAAAATTTTTAGATTTACATGCACGGCGTTTGGTATTAGAAAAAGGTAGAAGAGTTGATGGTCGAGCTTTGGATGAAATACGCCCATTGTCGGCTGAAGTTGGAATTTTGCCACGCACACACGGCTCTGGTCTTTTTCAGCGCGGTGAAACGCAGGTTTTATCAGTTGTAACTTTGGGTTCACCCTCAGATGAACAAACTTTGGACACCATGGAAGAGTCGGGTAAAAAACGTTATATGCATCATTATAATTTTCCCAGTTTTTCAGTCGGCGAAACCGGCCCGATGCGTGGTCCGGGTCGACGAGAAATTGGTCATGGCTCTTTGGCTGAAAAAGCTTTGTTGCCAGTTTTACCAAACAAGGAAGAATTTCCTTATACCATTCGCGTGGTGTCAGAAGTTTTATCTTCCAATGGATCTTCTTCTCAGGCCTCAGCTTGTGGTTCATCTTTGGCTTTGATGGACGCGGGTGTGCCAATTAAAAAACCAGTGGCTGGTATTGCCATGGGTATGATGAGCGATCCAGCAGATAAATCAAAATATAAAATTTTGACTGACATTCAGGGCATTGAAGATCATTCTGGTGATATGGATTTTAAAGTGGCTGGCACCGAGGATGGTATTACGGCCATTCAGTTGGATATTAAATTAGGCGGTATTACCACTCATGTTATTAATGAAGCTTTGACTGGCGCTAAAAATGCGCGCGCAAAAATTTTAGCAGTCATGAGTCAGACCATTGCCACTCCGCGAGAAGATTTATCACCTTTTGCCCCCAGAATTTATACTTTGCAAATTAATCCAGATAAAATTCGCGATGTAATCGGGCCGGGCGGCAAAATGATTAATGAAATTATTGACAGCACTGGCGTGGCCATTGATATCGAAGATTCTGGTTTGGTGTTTATTACTTCACCCAACAAAGAAGCAGCAGAAAAAGCCATTGAATGGGTAAAAAATTTAACTCGCGAAGTAAAACCAGGCGAATTGTTTAATGGTAAAGTGACGCGACTGATGAATTTTGGGGCTTTTGTAGAAGTCTTGCCCAAACAGGAAGGCTTGGTACATATTTCTGAAATGGCACCTTTTAGGGTTGGCCGCGTGGAAGATGTGGTGGCGGTGGGTGATATGATTCCAGTGATTGTCAAGGAAATTGATGAACAAGGCAGAATGAACTTAACCATGTTGGGAACTAATTTTGACACATCAAAAATTAAACGTTCCGAAAGCCCTGATCCACATCGTGGTGGTAACGGCGGATTTGGTGATCGTGATAGAGGCCCGCGTCGGCCACGATTTTAATCTAAGAATGTTCAGCAGTAGGAAACAATAATTATTGTTTCCTACTTTAAAATAAAATTATGATTTATTTTTTTTATGGCGCGGATGCTTATCGCCTAAAAGAAAAGATTAAAACTTTGGAACTGCAAAGTGCTAAAACGGTTGGCACAGAAAAATTAGAAGCAGCAAATTTAAGTTTGGATGAAATAAAAAATTATTTACAGGCTAATACTTTATTTGCCGAGCAAAAATTCTTGGTAATTAATGGTGTGCTGGCTAAAAATTTTAAAGTTAAAGAAGATTTTTTAAAGTATTTACAGGATATAAAAATATCAACAGAAGATGTAATAATTTTTACGGATTTGGAGTTTGATCGTCGCACAGTGTTGTTTAAATTATTATGTAAAAAAGCCGACCAGGTAGTTGAATTTTTACCTTTAAAAGCTGATGAGTTGGAAGATTGGATTAAAGAAAAAGCCGCAGCTTTAAATTTAAAACTAAAGCAGGAACAAAGAAAAAAACTGGCAGCCGCATTTTTGGGTGATACTTGGTTGGCGGCCATGGAATTGGAAAAAATTGCAGCATATGTAAATGGACGTGAAGTAGCCGATGAGGATTTAGAATTATTAATACGCGGCCGGGCCGAAGATGATATTTTTAAACTAACCGATGTTTTGACACGAGGTGACAAAAAAACTGCATTAAAATTAATGCAGGATCAGCTGGAGCTGGGAAGCAATGAAATTCATTTGTTATCCATGTTGATACGTCAGTTTAGAATTTTAATCCAAATAAAAAGCGCGCTTGAAGCTGGAGTGGGTGGGGGTGATAATTATGCTTTGGCAAAAATTTTAGAGTTACATCCTTTTGTGGTTCAAAAAAGTTTATTGGCGGCAAAAAAATATTCTTTTTTGGAGTTACAAAAAATTTATAACTTCCTAGAACAAACTGACTTAGAATTAAAATCCAGTAAAGTTAACAAAGAAACACTGCTAGCAAAATTGATTTTGGAAATATAGACAAATAAAAAAACGCCCGCAAAGTTGAGGCGTTTTTTTATTTATTTAAGCTTGTTAATTTTTTTAGCAAAGCGTGATTTACGACGGGCAGCTGTATTTTTTTTGATAACATTTTTTTGAGCAGCTTTATCCAAAGCTTGTTTAAGTTTTTGAGAAACTTCAACGGCTTTAGCTTTATCGCTTTGTTTCAAAGCTTTTTTTAGCGCGCGGATTAAATAACTAAGGTTATCACGAGTTTTTTGATTGCGCGCAGTTCTGGTTTTTGTTTGCCGTAAAGATTTAGCGGCAGCTTTCATGTGAGGCATAAAATATAAGTTTAATTTAGATTATTAATAGCATAACACGAATAATTAAATTTAACAAGAGATTAATTTTTAGGCTTCAAAAATAAAGCTTTGCCAATTACTGGGATTAAGTTGTTCTGGTAAAAAACTGTTTTTGATTGTGTATGGTCCAATTTTGGTGCGCTGTAGCGTTTGCAAATATGCGCCACAACCCACAGCCTGACCAATATCATGAGCCAGTGAACGAATATAAGTGCCGGTGGAACAGCAAACTTTAATTTCTAGGGTTAGATTTTTGAGATCAAGATTTAAAATTTCAATGTCGTGAATCATGACGGTGGCGGGCTGACGCAAGACAGTAATACCCTGTCTGGCTAAGGTATAAAGTTTTTGGCCATTAATTTTTTTAGCCGAAAACATGGGTGGAATTTGTTTTTGCGAACCAATAGAATTATGCAGAGCGGCAAGTATATCTTTTGGTGTGGGTGGTGTAATTTTTAAGATTTCAATTTTTCCAGTCCGATCATATGTGTCACTTGTGGCGCCTAATTGTAAAAGCGCTGTGTATTCTTTGGAAAAATGTGAAAATTCTGCAATTTTTTTGGTGGATTCTCGGCCAATAGCAACAATTAGCAAACCGCTTGCAAAAGGGTCAAGGGTGCCGGTGTGACCAATTTTTTTTATATTAGTAATGCGGCGTAAAAAACTAATCATGTCGTGTGAAGTGGGGCCGCTGGGTTTATTAATCAAAAGAAACATAAATTATTTTGTTAAAGCAGTAATTTTATCGCGTAGCGCGGCGGCTTTTTCAAATTCTAAATTTTCGGCAGCCAAATCCATCTGGTCAGTTAGTTCTTTAACCAAGGTGGCCAGGTTTTCTTTGGATAAAGTGAGGGTTTCTTTGAAATCTTTTTGGCTGATTGCTTTTTCTTTTTCGGCCGTGGCTTTAAAGGTTAAACTTTTAATTTCTTTTTGAATACTTTGTGGAGTGATGTTGTGTTCCAAATTGTATTGAGTTTGAATTTTGCGACGACGAATGGTTTCTTCCAGCGCGCGTCGCATGGAATTGGTCTGGTGGTCAGCATACATAATGACTTGGCCTTCAACGTGTCGCGCGGCGCGACCCATGGTTTGTAAAAGCGCTGTGTCAGAACGCAGATAGCCTTCTTTATCCGCATCCAAGATTGCCACCAAAGAAACTTCGGGCAGATCCAAACCTTCGCGTAAAAGGTTTATCCCAACCACCACATCATATTTTCCTAAGCGCAAATCTTGTAAAATTTCTATGCGTTCAAAAGTGCTAATTTCAGAGTGCAGGTAGTAAGCTTTAATACCAGCTTTTTGCAAATAGTCAGATAAATCTTCGGCCATACGTTTGGTTAAAGTGGTGACTAAAGTGCGTTGGTTTTTTGCCGCATTTTGACGTATTTTTTCTATCAAATCGTCAATTTGATGTTTGGTTGGTTTGACTGTAACCGCAGGATCAAGCAGACCGGTGGGACGAATAATTTGTTCAACCAAACCAAGTTCTTGGCTTTTTTCTAATTCAAAATAGCTGGGTGTGGCTGAAACAAAAACGACTTGGTTAATTTTTTTTTCAAATTCTTTAAAATTAAGCGGTCGATTGTCAAAGGCAGCTGGTAGACGAAAACCATAATCAATTAGGTTTTGTTTGCGCGCTTTGTCGCCAGCAAACATGCTGCCAATTTGCGGTATGGTCATGTGTGATTCATCAATAAACATCAAGAAATTTTTGGGAAAAAAATCAATCAAAGTGTATGGTGGTTCGCCGGGATTGCGGCCATCAAAATAGCGCGAATAATTTTCAATACCATTGCAATAGCCGGTGTGCGTTAACATTTCCAAATCATATAATGTGCGCTGCTCCAAGCGTTGCGCTTCAGCCAGTTTATCTGCTTTTTTTAATTCCAATAAACGTAAGTTTAGATCGTGCCGAATTTCGTCTATGGCCGGGCTAAAAGAATTTTGACTGGCCAGATAGTGTGTAGCTGGAAAAATAAGAGCTTCATTAAAGGTAGAAATTTTATGGCCGTTTAAAAAATTAACTAAACTTATTTTTTCTATTTTATTACCAAAAAATTCCACACGCGTCAGTTCATCCAAAGAGTAGGGTTGATAAATATCAAGCGTGTCGCCTTTGACGCGAAAAGTGCCACGTTTTAATTCATAATCATTGCGAGTATAACGTAAATTGACTAATTTTTTAGCCAGTTCGTTGATTGTAAATGGTTGATTGGTTTGTAAAACAAAACTTTCTTTTTTATATTCAGCTGGCGAACCTAAACCATAAATACAAGATACCGAAGCTACGATAATGACATCTTGTCGTGAGAGTAAACTTTGGGTGGAGGCGTGCCGCAAGCGATCAATTTCTTCATTGA
>DCVE01000017.1 GCA_002328025.1 Patescibacteria group bacterium UBA2196 | reverse complement strand
CGCAAGCGATCAATTTCTTCATTGATGGAAGTTTCTTTTTCAATATAGGTGCCGGTTTGTGGAATATAGGCTTCGGGTTGATAATAGTCATAATAGGAAACAAAATAATGCACGGCATTGGTGGGGAAAAAGTTTTTAAATTCTTCTGCCAGTTGGGCTGCCAAAGTTTTGTTGTGGGAAATGATTAAAGTTGGCTTTTGTACCTTGGCAATTACGTTGGCCATGGTAAAAGTCTTGCCACTGCCGGTGACGCCCAAAAGTGTCTGGTATTTTTTACCAGTTTTTAAATTATTAGTTATTTTCTCAATGGCCTGCGGTTGGTCGCCGGCAGGAGAAAAAGTGGAGTGTAGATTAAATTTATGCATAAGTAGATTGTTCCATAAAAGAGGCTTAGAGTCAAAGATGATTGGTTGTGTATATAACCAAATATGTTTGACTTTTGGCTGTGAAAGAGTAATTTTAGGGTATAGTAGGGTTGTATAATCAAAATAAAAAAACTGGTTGTTTGATGACAACCGGATTTTTTATTTTCTACCTAAAATTGCTATACTTATACATATGTTTAATAAAAAAATAAAACTTGTTTTTTTTGGCACACCAGAATTTGCCAGCACAATCTTGGCAAAACTTTTGACAAGAGAGGATTTTGAAGTTTTGGCAGTGGTGAGTGAAAGTGATAAGCCGGTCGGTCGCAAACAGGAACTGGTTGAACCGGCAGTAAAAAAGTTGGTGCGCGAAAAAAGCATTACAGTTTTACAGCCAGAAAAACTGGATGATGAATTTTATAACACCTTGGTTGCGTTTGAGGCAGATTTTTTTGTGGTGGTAGCGTATGGAAAAATTATTCCAGACAGATTTTTAAATTTGGCCAAAAAAGGCGTTTTAAATGTTCATCCGTCGTTGTTGCCAAAATATCGTGGCGCCTCGCCAATCCAGAGCGCCATATTGGCTGGCGAAAAAGAAACTGGCGTGACAATTATGTTAATGGATAAATTAATGGACCATGGACCAATACTTTCTCAAACACCGGTGGCAATTTTAGATAAAGAAACTTATCTGGATTTATCCAATCGGCTGGCGGTGATTGGTGCTGAGCTTTTAGTTAAAACAATTTTGGATTATTTTGCTGATAAAATTAAACCGTGTGAACAAAAACACACTGAGGCCAGCGTGTGTCATTTGTTAAAAAAAACAGACGGTGAAATTGATTGGCATAAAACGGCAATAGAAATTTATAATCAGTGGCGAGCTTTTGTTGTGTGGCCGGGTGTATATTCTGTAATAAAAATAAAAAACCGTGAGGTGATGATAAAATTTTTAGAATTAAAATTGAGTGATTTAAAAAAAGAACATTTAAAAAGTGGCGAGTTTTTGGTGGCTGAAGATAAGTTGTATGTGGTGTGCGGGGAAGCGACTGTTTTGGAGGTGCTAAAACTGCAGCCGGCAGGCAAAAAAATCCAGACAGCCCAAGAGTTTATGCACGGCTATCTAAAAATTTGACATAACTTTTGTTGCGTGCTATTCTAAATTTACTTGACAAACCTTGAATTAGAATTATCTAATTTTTAATCCTCATATCTGCCTCAAGTGGTTGGCCAATTTATTGGCTAATCCAAAAGGAAAACAAACTATGTGGGCAGCCACAACTGAATAGCTGAGAATAGACTCTAAATCAACCCTCCCTAGGTGGATAACAAAAAAGGGAGAGGCCTTTTTGTGTTCTGAAAAACTTTTTTAAAATAGAAAAAATTAATTTTTAAATATTTTAGAATATGTCTCATCAAAATCAGCGCAAATACTTTAAAGAAAATTATCAAATTCAGCCTTTGCCGGATTTGATTGAAATTCAGAAAAGATCGTATGCTTGGTTTTTTGAAAAAGGTTTAAAAGAGTTATTTATAGAAATTTCTCCTATTCGCGATTTTATTGGTCGTGATCTGGAGCTGTATTTTGTTGATTACTATTTGGATGAACCAAAATTTGATGAGGTGCATGCCAAAGCGCGGAATGCTACTTTTGAGGCACCTTTACGTGTATTGGTAAAATTGGTTAACAAGCGTAGCGGTGAAGTTAAAGAGCAGGAAATTTATTTAGGCGAATTCCCTTTGATGACCGAACGGGGTACTTTTATTATTAATGGTATTGAAAGAGTGGTGGTTTCCCAGTTGATTCGTTCGGCGGGTGTATTTTTTTCCTCACAATATTACAAAGGTAAAAGTTATTATGGGGCAAAAATTATTCCCAACCGCGGCGCGTGGTTAGAAATTGAAACCAATTCCAACAATGTTATTACAGTTAAAATTGACCGCAAAAGAAAAGTGACTGTTACGGCATTATTGCGCGCTTTTGGTTATTCAACTGATGAAGAAATTATTAAGTTATTTGAAGACGTGGATGTGGATACGGATGTGAGCTATATTAAAGCCACTTTAGAAAAAGATGCTTCACATAACGAAGCCGAAGGCTATAAAGAAGTTTATAAAAGAATTCGTCCGGGTGATCTGGCAACCACAGAAAATGCCAAACAATTAATTCATGCCATGTTTTTTAATTTTGAACGTTATGATTTTGCGCCGGTTGGACGTTACAAATTAAACAAACGTTTTAGTGAAGACCATGAAATCAATCAAGAAAACCGTGTTTTAAAACCGTCAGATTTGGTTAACATTCTGAAAGAAATTATTAGACTCAATATTTCTCAAAAAGAAGCTGATGATATTGATCATTTGGGTAATCGGCGGGTGCGCGCGATTGGCGAATTGGTGCAGAGCCGATTTAGAGTAGGTTTGGCACGCATGGAACGTAACATAAAAGACAAAATGTCCACGTTGGATATTACTAGTTTAATGCCAGCCCAGTTGGTCAATGCGCGACCAGTGATGAGTTCGGTGCGAGAATTTTTTATGTCTTCACAGTTGGCGCAGTTTATGGATCAAATTAATCCTTTGGCTGAATTGGAACATAAAAGATTGCTTTCAGCTTTGGGTCCGGGTGGTCTGTCCAGAGAACGAGCTGGTTTTGAGGTACGTGATGTACACCGCACACACTATGGCAGAATTTGTCCTATTCAGACTTCTGAAGGTCCAAACATTGGTTTGATTGGACATTTGGCTTCGTATGCCAAAGTTAATGATTATGGTTTTATTGAAACTCCATATTATAAAGTGAAAGATGGACGGGCAACCAATGATTTGGTTTATTTTGATGCTTTTGCTGAAGAAAAAGAAGTTATTACGGCTTTTACGACACCGCGTGATAAAGATAATCGTTTTACCGTTTCAAGGGTTGAAGTTAGAAAAGAAGGTGAGCCAGTGACAGCTGATAGCAGCGAAATAACTTTGATGGATGTAGCGCCAATGCAAATTATTTCCATTGCCACTTCTTTAATTCCTTTTTTGGAACATGATGATGCCAATCGGGCTTTGATGGGTTCAAATATGCAACGGCAGGCTGTGCCGTTGGTTAAACCAGAAGCGCCGGTGGTGGGTACAGGTATGGAAGCCAGAGCAGTGCAAGACTCTGGTCAGGTGATGATTTGTAAAGAAAGCGGCCGCGTGGAAGAAATTTCTGGTAATTATATTTTAATTAAAGAGAAAAGTGGAAACTTAAGACGTTATGATTTGGTAAAATTTGGTCGTTCTACCCACTCTACCTGTCTAAACCAACGTTTGGTGGTATCAAAAGGTGAACAGATTGAAAAAGGTGATGTTTTGGCTGACGGAGCTGCCTGTGATCAGGGCGAATTGGCTTTAGGACAAAATGTGTTGGTAGGTTTTTTGCCTTGGGAGGGCGGTAATTATGAAGACGCTATTTTATTGTCAGAAAATTTGGTGCGCAGTGATAAATATTCCTCAGTTCACATTGAAGATTATTTGGTTGACGTGAGAGAAACAAAATTGGGCCCAGAATTGGTAACGCGCGATATCCCGAATGTGGGCGAAGAAAAATTAAAGGATTTGGACATAGAAGGTATTATTAGAATTGGCGCCGAGGTAAAATCCGGCGATATTTTGGTTGGCAAAATTACTCCCAAAGGTGAAACCGAGCTGACGGCTGAAGAAAGATTACTACGCGCAATTTTTGGTGAAAAAGCTAAGGATGTGCGTGACTCTTCACTTTATTTGGAGCATGGTGAATATGGCAAAGTGGTGGATATAAAATTATTTACGCGCGATAAGGGTGATAAATTACCAGCTGGCGTTATTCGTCAAATTCAAATTTCAGTGGCGCAAGTACGCAAAATTCAAGTCGGTGACAAGATGGCTGGTCGACACGGCAATAAGGGTGTAATTTCGCGTATAGTACCTGTGGAAGATATGCCGTGTTTGGCTGATGGCACACCGATTGATGTAATACTTAATCCATTGGGTGTGGCCTCGCGGATGAACCTGGGACAAATTTTGGAAACCCATTTAGGTATGGTGGCTAGAGTTTTGGGTTACAAAGCAGCCACGCCGTCTTTTGTGGGAATTACAGAAGACCAAATTCGTGGTGAATTAAAGAAAATTAATTGGCCTGAGGACGGCAAAATATTTTTATCTGATGGACGGACTGGTGAAAAATTTGATAATCCAGCCACAGTCGGGGTGATGTATATGATGAAATTAATTCATATGGTTGATGATAAAATTCATCAACGTTCTATTGGTCCATATTCTTTAGTTACCCAACAACCTTTAGGTGGTAAAGCCCAACATGGTGGTCAACGTTTTGGTGAAATGGAAGTTTGGGCCTTGGAAGCTTATGGCGTCGCGCATATTTTGCAGGAAATTTTAACCATTAAATCCGATGATGTGCAGGGTCGTTCCAAAGCTTATGAAGCCATTATTAAAGGCCGCGCGATTGATAAAATAAATTTACCAGAAGCCTTTAATATTTTGGTGCGTGAATTAAAGGGTTTGGGGTTGGATGTGGAATTATTGAAAGCAGGTCAGGCGGTGCGCATGATTGATCGCAGTGAACAGGAAGAAAACAGCCATCGTGAACGGGAACACGTGGTGCGTGAAGACACTTATGAGACAAGAGATAAAAAAATAACACAGGTGGGTGAAGAAAAACAAACATCATAATTTTATTTTAAATATTTTAAAAATATGCTTCAAGAAATAAATAATCCCAACGATTTTGATTCCATTCGTCTGCGGGTGGCTTCACCGGAAATAATTAAAAACTGGTCGCATGGTGAAGTAACCAAACCAGAAACCATTAATTATCGCACACAAAAACCAGAAAAAGACGGTTTGTTTTGCGAGAAAATTTTTGGTCCAACCAAAGACTGGGAATGCTATTGTGGTAAATACAAACGTATTCGCTACAAAGGCATCATTTGTGATAAATGCGGCGTGGAAGTCACGCGTTCTTTGGTACGCCGTGAGCGTTTTGGACACATTGAACTGGCAACGCCAGTTTCACACATTTGGTTTTTGCGTGGTGTGCCGTCAAAAATTGGTTTGGTGTTGGATATGTCGCCTTTAGAATTGGAAAAGGTAATTTATTTTGCCAATTTTATTGTGGTCAAAGTTGATGAAGATTTAAGACAGCAAACTTTAAAACAGGTGGAAGATGAATTAAAAGCCAAGAAAAAACAAATTGAAGGTGACGCTCAAAATCGGATCAATCAAACCAATGGTAATAATAATGTTACGGCTGAAGTGCGTGTTTTGAAGATTGAAGAGTTTGTAAAACAAAGAGATCTTGAACTAAATGAGTTGAGTGAAGCGGCGGAGACTGCGCGACGTGAATTAAAAGATTTACGTTTAAAGCAAATTATTTCTGAAAGCGCTTATCAAGATTTATCATTAAAATATGGCCATGTTTTTGAAGCTGCCATTGGCGCGGAAGCCGTACAACAACTTTTGGCGCAGGTGGATGTTAAGCAAGAAATGTTAGCTTTGCAAACAGAAGAAAAAGAAACAACTGGTTTGCGCAAGAAAAAAGCAATTAAACGTTTAAAAATTTTAAAAAGTTTGCACGAGCGCGGTATTAATCCAACCTGGATGATTATGACCATTGTGCCGGTAGTACCGCCAGATTTAAGACCAATGGTGGCTTTGGAGGGTGGCCGTTTTGCTGCCTCAGATTTAAATGACCTTTATCGGCGGGTGATTAACCGAAATAATCGTTTAAAAAAATTGAGTAATTTGAGTGCCCCAGAAGTGATTGTGCGCAATGAAAAAAGAATGCTGCAGGAAGCAGTGGATGCTTTGATTGACAACAGCGCTCGGCATGGTAAAACAGTAACCTCATCGACTGGACAAAAAAGAATGTTAAAAAGTTTAGCTGATTCATTGAAAGGTAAACAGGGTCGTTTCCGTACAAACCTACTCGGTAAGAGGGTTGATTATTCTGGTCGTAGCGTAATTGTGGTTGGTCCGAAATTAAAATTACATCAGTGTGGTTTACCAAAGATGATGGCTTTGGAACTTTTTCGTCCCTTTGTGATTGCCGAATTGATTAAGCGTGAATATGTACACAATGTTAGAAGTGCCAACCGGTTTATTGAAAGCAATGTCACGGATATTTTTGATATTTTAGAAGAGATTGTTAAAGGCGCGCACGTCATGCTTAATCGCGCGCCAACTCTGCATCGACTGGGCATTCAGGCTTTTCAACCAGTCTTGATTGAAGGTAAAGCCATTCAATTACATCCTTTGGTGTGCTCGGCCTTTAATGCCGATTTTGATGGTGACCAAATGGCAGTGCATGTATTACTAACCGAACAGGCTAAAAGAGAAGCGGCAGAAATTATGTTGTCATCAAAAAATTTATTAAAACCAGCCACCGGTGAACCAGTGGTCACGCCGCAACAGGACATGTTGTTGGGTCTATATTATATGACCTATATTAAAGACAAAACAGAAATTGATGATAAAAAATTGAAATATTTTTCTGAACCGTCGGAAGCTTTGTTGGCCTATACCTATAAAGCTATTGGTTTGCAAGATTTAATCATGGTACGTTTATCCGAAGCTTATTGTAAAAAATGTGGCGTTAAACCCGCGACGTTGGTAAAAACAACGGTGGGTCGTTTATATTTTAATGAAATTTTGCCAGATAAGCTTAAATTTTTTAATAATACAATTGATAGATCTGTATTAAAGAAAATTGTGGCTAGTTGTTTTGAAATGTGTGGTGAGGAAATAACTGCTGAATTGGTTGATAAAATTAAAGAATTGTCTTTAAATTTTGTTACCATTTCTGGTATTTCTTGGGGTATGGCTGATCTGCCGGAGTTAAAAGAAAAAGATGCGATTTTAAATCGGGTGGCAGACAAGGTTGCTGAAGTGCGCGTACAATATGAACAAGGACTTTTGACTAACGACGAAAGATATACCAAGGTTGTTGAGCTGTGGGAACATGCCAAGGATGAAGTAGCGGTTGTGTCAAAACGCATAATGAATTTAATGCCTAACAACCCCGTGAATATAATTATGACTTCTGGCGCGCGCGGATCATGGGGACAAACCATCCAGATGATTGGTATGAAAGGTTCGGTTACCAACCCAGCTGGTAAGATTATTGAATTGCCAGTAACGGGTTCATTTAAACAGGGTATTGATGTTTTGGAATATTTTATTTCCACTCACGGCGCTCGTAAAGGTATGGCCGATACAGCTCTAAAAACCGCTAAAGCTGGTTATTTAACTCGACGTTTAGTGGATGTTTCGCAAGATGTGGTGGTTGTGGCAGAAGATTGTGGTGATAAAGTTGGTTTTGAAATGACCAAGGAAGATTCTGAAGCTATGAATACAGCTTTGGCAAAAAGATTATTAGGTCGGGTGGCTGCGGCTGATATTAAAGATCCACAGGGTGGCGCGGTGGTGGTAAAAAAAGGTGAATATATTGATCATGAGTTGGCGCGTAAATTGGAAAAAATTAATTTGGATAAGGCGCGTATCAGATCAGTTTTGACCTGCCAGGCCGATCATGGTGTGTGTGTAAAATGTTATGGTTGGGATTTGGGGCATAATCAACCGGTCAAGATAGGTACAGCCGTGGGTGTAATTGCCGCTCAAAGCATTGGTGAACCAGGTACCCAGCTGACCATGCGTACCTTTCATACTGGCGGTGTTGCTTCAGAAGCCGATATTACTCAGGGTCTGCCAAGAGTGGAAGAAATTTTTGAAGTGCGTCCATTGGTCAAACATAAGGCGGTTATTTCACCCATTGCCGGTGAGGTAAAAATTCAAATTAATGAGGAGACTAAAGAAAAAGTTTTAGTTATTTCCGGTAAAGAAGAACACGTGGAAAGTATAAACATATCAAATGCGGAAATTGATGAATTATTGGTTAAAGATGGACAAAAAGTCAAAAAAGGCGATTTGATTATTGAAACTAAAAAACGTCAGGAAATTGCCGGTGCAGCTGGTAAGGTGGAGATGGAAGAAACCAGCAACGGTGATTGGGTGTTAAAAATTAAAGCGGCACGTAATGTGGATAAAGAAATTGCTTTGTCAAAAGACCAGACAATTTTAGTCCAAGATGGCGCAGTGGTGGAAAAGGGTGAGCGGTTGACCGCGGGCAGTATTGATCTGGGCGAACTGTATGAATTAAGAGGTAAGGCTGCAACCCAGCGTTACATCATTAATGAGATTCAATTTGTTTATTCCTCGCAGGGCCAACCAATTAATGATCGGCATGTGGAAATTATCACGCGGCAAATGTTTTCAAGGGTGTGTGTGGAAGATGCGGGTGATACAATTTTATCTTTGGGTGAGGTGGTGGAACTGTCAGAATTTTTGGAACGTAACGCGGAAGCCCGTGGAAAAGGCGAACGCGAAGCCAAAGGTAAACAAATGCTTTTGGGTATTACCAAGTCTTCACTTTCAACATCATCTTTCTTTTCGGCTGCTTCTTTTCAAGAGACGGCCAAGGTATTAATTGAGGCCGCTGTTTCTGGCAAGGTGGATCATTTACGAGGATTAAAAGAAAACGTGATTATTGGGCGTTTAATTCCGGCTGGAACTGGCTATCGCGGCAAGAGATAATAAAATAAACAACAGTAAAAAAATCACGCATAATCAGCGTGGTTTTTTGTTGTTTAAGGACAGACTGGTTGACAAAAATGGTAAAAATATGCTATCCTTAGCCTAAGGAAAAAATATGGGAGCCGTTTAAAAGCGGCCTTGTTTTTTCTAAAAAGGTCGTTCTTTTTTATTATTAAAGTGGCCATAAGTGCCATTAACATGATAGATTTATGTTTTTATTTTTTATTGGCATAATTGAAATGTTAATCGTCACTTCTTGGACAAAACTGGTCAGCGAAACTAAAATTTTAGCCAGTGGTTTTATGACCGTGATTAATATTATCATCTGGTATTATGTTTTAAGAATTGTAGTTGATGATATTGGTAACTGGAAATTAGTTTTGCTGTACGCCGTGGGTTGCGCTTTGGGCACCATGTTGAGTACCTATTTATTTCACAGTCGCGATTTAAAAGTTGATGGCAAATAACTAGGAAAAGTCTAAGATAAAAACCACTCTTTTTCTAAAGAGTAAGCATATGTCTGACGACATAGCACCAAGTATTTAAAAACCGCTCTCCGGTAAAATTTTTTGAGGGCGGTTTTTACGTTTTTGATTAAAATGTTATGATAAAGAATAAGAATTTATTAAATTATGAACTTACAAAAAATAACTGAAATTTTAGCCACTGAACCAGCTTATCGTTTAAAACAGGTTAAAAGAGCTGTTTTTGTTGATTTAATTTCCAATTGGTCACAGGTGACAAATTTAGCATTGGCATTACGAGAAAAATTAAACGCAGAGTGTTCGTTAGTAATTGATGGCCAATTAGTTCAAGGTCAGGCTGATAATAATGTGCAAAAAGCCATTCTAATTTTGGCTGATGGTTTAAAAATTGAAACAGTTTTAATGCGCCACAAAACCGGTCGTCAAACCGTGTGCGTTTCCTCGCAGGTTGGTTGTGCTTTGGCGTGCGCTTTTTGTGCCACAGGACAAAATGGATTTAAGCGTAATTTAAGCGCGGATGAAATTGTGGAGCAGGTGTTGTTTTTTCAACGTGTTTTAAAAAAGGAAAATTGTAGAGTTAATAACGTTGTCTTTATGGGCATGGGAGAACCGTTGTTAAATTATGACGCAGTTTTGGCTGCTATTAAAACCATTAATGATCCATTGGCTTTGGGTATTGGCATGCGACATATTTCGGTTTCCACGGTGGGGATAATTGAAAATATTAAGAAGTTAGCCGCAGAAGACTTACAAATTAATTTGGCTTTATCTTTGCATGCGCCGAATGATGAATTGCGTTCTAAAATTATGCCGATCAATAAAAAATTTGCGCTAAATGAGGTTTTAAAGGTTATGGATTTTTATGCCAGTCAAACTAATCGACGGGTGATGCTGGAATATATAATGATTAAAGATTTTAATGATCAGCCAGAACAAGCACAGGAACTGGTGGGGTTAATAAAAAAAAGTTTTAAAGCAGAAAACCAAAAACTTGTTTTTGTAAATTTAATTGTCTACAATCCAACGGGAATTTTTAAACCCGCGACAGATAGTGTAATTAAAGAATTTCATGATTATTTAATGCAAGAGGGAATTGATGCCACCATTCGTTTTCGTTTTGGGAATGATATTAATGCCGCTTGTGGGCAACTAGTGTATGGAAAAAATAACTTGGACTAAACACGTACAGGAAAAAATGAAATTTTACGGCCTCTCAGCGCAAAGAGTGGGACGGGTTTGGCGTCATCCAGAACGTGTTGAAGAAGCCGTTGCGCCGGGTTGTGTGGCAGCCATGCAAACTGTGGGTAATAAAAGAAAAACAGAAATTTGGGTAATGTATAAAGAAAAAAAAATAAGCCACCAAGCAAGCCATAAAATAAATAATTTATTAGATTCAACAGGTGAGAAAAAAATTATTACTGCCTGGCGCTATCCGGGCACAAGTCCTAAAAGACAGGTGCCAATTCCAGAAGATATTTTGGATGAACTTGGGGATATAATTTAAAAAATAGTATTGTATTTATCCTCCCCTTAATAAGGGGAGGTAGGAGGGGTTAACTCGCCGATAGGTGTTTGTGTATGTCAACCGAATTATTCGGTATTGGTAACTATATTGTTGATTTTTATTGTTCAGCTTTGCATTTAGTTATAGAAATAGACGGCGGAACTCATGACTATAGTGGACAGATTGTCTACGATGAAAAAAGACAACAATATTTGGAATCATTGGGAATAAAAGTGATTAGATTTAACAGTAAAGAAGTATTGCAAGATATTAACAATGTTTTAAATCAAATAGATTATTTATGTAAGAATTATTAAGGGATGCCTAGCGGCGAATTTACCTCCCCTTATTCCCTCCTTCTTAAGGAGGGGATAGAGAATTAGCCAATTTTATTTATTGTTGTTAGTTTAAACTTTTTTTATTTTTAAGAAGGGAGATAAAAGAGAATATTTTAATTTGTAAAAACCGGAGGCGATCCGGTTTTTACAAATGGTCTGTTTTTTACACCAACGTGACACTGGCGACACGATCGGCATCTTCTTTAAAGCGCATCAAACGTACACCTTGGGTGTCGCGGCCGGTATGAGGAACGGATTTTAAAGGCAAACGAATTACTTGGCCGTGGTCGGACATGATTAAAAGATCACCGGAAACAGTGTCTGGCAATCGGTCGGGATTTAGGGTTGTGGCCCAAACAACCTTGCCGTTTTTAGGCGTGACTTTGGCGGTGCGAATACCTGATCCGCCACGAGTTTGAATGCGATAATCTTGAATGTCGGTCATTTTACCAAAGCCATTTTCAGTTACAATTAAACTTTTAATATTTTGTTTAATTTCAGTTTCTGACACCACATTCATGCTGACCACCTCATCGCCATTTTTTAAACGAATACCTCTGACTCCAGATGCTGTGCGACCCATGGCGCGAACATCTTGTTCTTTAAAACGAATGGCTTGGCCTTTGGCAGTGGTGATAAGAATTTCGTTTTTTGCCATTACAGGTTTGACCCAATCCAGAATATCGCCATTTTTTAATTTGATGGCAATGAGACCGCTGCGCCGGATGTTTTTAAATTCATCCAAAGCGGTTTTTTTAACGGTGCCACTTTTAGTGACCATCATGATGGATTGAAATTTTTCTTTGCCGTCCAGATACAAAATAGCAGACACATTTTCTTGCGGTGAAAGTTGTAAAAAGTTGACAATGGATTGGCCTTTGGCAGTGCGTGAGGCCACTGGTACTTCGTAAGTTTTAAGCTGGAATGTGCGGCCTTTATTGGTGAAAAACAGAAGGTCTTTGTGTGTGGTGGTGGTAAACAAGTGTTCCACGACGTCTTCTTCCTTGGTGGTTAAACCCATGACGCCTTTGCCGCCGCGACCTTGAGTTTTAAATGTTTCGGGTGGAAAACGTTTGATGTAGCCGTCACGCGTGATGACCACCACGGTGATTTCGTCAGGAATTAAATCCTCTTGGCTGAATTCATTGACGGCATGAGGCATGATCTGGGTTTTTCTTTCATCGCCAAATTTTTCTTTGATGGTTTGGAGTTCATCTTTAATGATACTTAAGATTTTTTTGGGGTGTTTTAAAATATCTTCCAGTTCGGCGATTATTTTTTTCTTTTCTTTAAGCTCGGTCTCAATTTTTAACTGTTCCAAATTGGCCAACTGTGAGAGTTTCATTTCCAAAATGGCCACGGCTTGGCGTTCGGTGAGCTGAAATTTTTTAATTAAGTTGGTTTTGGCTTCTTCACGATCGCGAGATTTTTTAATGGTTTGGATAACCGCATCAATTTTGTCCAAAGCCAACATTAAACCTTCCAAAATATGTGCCCGATCTTTGTTTTTGTCCAGATCAAATTGTGTGCGTTTGGTGATGACTTCCTGACGGTGTTTAATATACTCTTCCAAGACCATTTTTAAAGTTAAAACTCGCGGCTGGATGCCATCAATTAAAGCCAAAACATTAAAATGAAAAGTGGTTTGTAATTCGGTGTGTGAAAAAAGTTGATTCAATATTTTTTTAGGAAAAGAATCTTTTTTTAATTCAACCACTACCCGCACACCATCTTTATTGGATTCGTCTCTTAAATCTTTAATGCCCTCAATTTTTTTCTCTTTGACCAGATCGGCAATTTTTTCAATTAGAGTGGCCTTATTAATCTGATAGGGGACCTCAGAAACAATGATGGCAAACATATTACTCTTGCTGTTTTCTATCACGTCACCATGTGAGCGTTCGGAGCGCGGACGAGATGAATATTCCACAATTTCAGTTTTGGCGCGTATGACTACACCGCCACGACCGGTGGCATAGGCTTGTTTTATGTCTTCAATATTGTAGATAATGCCGCCGGTTGGAAAGTCAGGTCCTTTAATAAATTGCATTAAATCTTCTAAAGACGCATCAGGATTATCAATGAGGTGGCAGATGCCATCAACTAATTCATTTAAATTATGGGGTGGAATACTGGTGGCCATACCCACTGCGATGCCCATGGTGCCGTCCAGTAAAAGATTGGGCAGTTTGGCTGGTAAGACGCGGGGTTCTTTTTGTGAACCGTCAAAAGTGGGTTGCCAAGCTACTGTGTTTTTTTCTAAATCAAAAAGCATTTCTTCAGCCACACCAGCCAGTTTGGCTTCGGTATAACGCATGGCCGCTGGGCCATCACCGTCCATGGAGCCAAAGTTGCCTTGGCCACGCACAAGCGGATAGCGCATGTTAAAATCTTGCGCCATGCGGACCATGGAATCATAAACCGCTTGATCGCCGTGTGGATGGTATTTACCAAGGACTTCACCGACAACCGTGGCTGATTTACGAAATTTACCGCTGGCACGTAAACCCATATCCCACATGGCGTAAAGAATACGACGGTGGACTGGTTTTAAACCATCGCGTACATCAGGCAGAGCGCGCGAAACAATAACACTCATGGCATAATCCAAATATGATTCCCGCATTTCTTCGGAAATGGGGCGGGGTTTAATTCTTCCCAATGTATCAATCGGAACAATTTCGACAGGGGGAGTGTTTTTTGATTTTTTGTCTTTGGACATAACTATATGTAAAAAAAAATTAAATTTTCAATTTTAAAATAAATCTTAATTTTAAATTTTCAAAAAATTATTCTAAAAATTAATATTAGCTACTTTTTTAAATATCCACGGCTTTAAATTGTCTTCTGATTCATAAACTCCACAAGAAATTCCCATGCCGCACTCAGCAATTAATTTTAAACGATTATCTGGCAACCAGCTTAAATTATTACCAGCTTCGTTGGCCTGATACATTTTTTTATTTTGAATATCATAAACCTCGACACCAATAATTTCCCAACCCAAACTTATCAGTGCAATAAATTTATTATTAGGCGATAATAAAACTGTTTTGTAATTTTGAACATCTACCGGATTTTTTGGATTTGTGATTGATTCAGTAATTTTTATTTTTTCTCCACTTTCATTAACATAATAGACATTACCATCTTGAATATATGCCTGTGGTTCATAATCACCTTCATTTCCTAAAAATTTAAAATTTTCTATTAATTCTTTGATTTTACTTTCATCATTATTTAAACTGGTAAAGCGTACTGCTTGATTATTATTAAAAACTAAAGCGTGTAAATTACTGCATTCTTGCCCTTCGCCTCTTTCCCGGTACCAAATAACCCGGGAGTCATTTATTTTTTCATCTTTTAAAGAAGTGGTTAAAGAAACTGATAAATCATTAGCTAATAGTTTTTTTATCCAGTCTGTTTTTTGAGTCGCATTTATTAAATAACCATCTATATAAAAAGGATATTTTCCAAGAGTGTCATAACAATTTTTTTCCATTAAATTACCCATTTTTAAAACCCAGCTGGCATCCACACCAGGAAAAGCCCCACCAAAATAAAATTTTTGGTCGGAAAAAGAAACCGGCTCTAACTCTTTTGAATATTTAAATTCGAATCCATAATTACCATTTTTATACGTCTGCCAATTGGCAGTGTTATTTTCCTCTACTATTTTTTGCTGGCTGTTATCTGTTTTTTGTCCAATCTGGTCTTGCAAAGTCTTTATTTCTTTTTCTAGATTTTTGATTTTTTTATTAGCAGATATTGTTTGCAGAGCATACACCCCACCACCGACAAGTAAAGCGGTAATAACTACAGTGATTAAAATTACTGGCCAAATTGATTTGGATTTTTCTGCTATAAACATTGGTTCACTTGGTTGCGGACTTGTATTGAGCATATTAATTTTTTGTTATTCTATAAATTTAAAAGTGGAGAGGATTTGATTAAATAATTCTTCAGTGCCAGAACGATTTAATGTAATTATTATAATATTTTTATTATCTAATTGGGTAACTGCCGTATACCATGACCCAGTTACCGTACCCTCCCCTTTATGGTAAAATATGGTCCATTTTTTTTCATTAAATGTTTTTGTGATTAAGTTTTGTTCAGTTTGTTTGAATTCATTAATCTTGTTTGATAGGCTTTCTTTTTTAATTTCTATATTTAAGCCAGCACCGGGACCTTCAGAATCAAAAGAAATTAATTCATTAGTAGAAGCATCATTTAAAAAATATTCCTTTGGATATTTAAACTCAAAGCCATACTCGTCGTTGCGATAGATTTGCCAATTGTCGGTGGGGTCGGTAAATTTAAAGGTGGAAATAATTTGTGGTTTATAATTACTAATATTAAAATATGGGGTTGTTTTACATTCCTCGGACACGCAATCGCCAAAACTTAACTCAACTGTCTTGTTATTTTTAGGGATAACTGTTTTTAAGGTTTTGTGCCCAGCATCTATTTCGCTGTAATTATAACTTGTAACGTTGTCAGCTATTATTATTTCTTCAATATTTTTGCTTTCTATTGGCCCGTATATACTGATTATATTGTTTGGATCTAATTTTTTATCCCAAATAATAATACAAAAATTTCCACTTTTATCTTCATTGGAAATAAAGAAACAATTTTTATATTCTTTGCTTACCAAAAATTCATTTGGATATTTAAACTCAAACCATAATTCTTCATTGTGATAGGTTTGCCAATTGGCGGTGGGGTCATTGACAGTTGGTTTGAATAACTTTAGAGTATTCACTATTTTTTGATATACCTCACCATCGCCCAAGATAACTTTTAAAATATAAAATTTATTATTGTACTCCACAAACCAAGCGTGGCTACCGCAACCGACTCCTTCACAGACGCTATAAGACAAGTAACCTTTTTGCCCGCCCAAAGTAACTGATTGCTTTACAAATTTTATATCACCATAAAAATTATTAATATATGTGTTAAAATCTTGGCCGCCCTTATCAACAGTTTTTAATTCCAAGGAGTTGGCGTGAGGGCCAGGGATTTTACTTTCGATTTCCTTGTCTGGTTGCAAGAATATGCTGCCAGCTAAGTCATTATAAATAAACCAGCCACTGGGAAATTTTATTTCAAAGCCATAAGTTTCATTTCGATAAGTTTGCCAGCTGGAAAGATCGTCTTGTTTGTTTTTATCTTGCTGATTGTTATCTGTTTTTTGTCCAATCTGGTCTTGCAAAGTCTTTATTTCTTTTTCTAGATTTTTGATTTTTTTATTAGCAGATATTGTTTGCAGAGCATACACCCCACCACCGACAAGTAAAGCGGTAATAACTACAGTGATTAAAATTACTGGCCAAATTGATTTGGATTTTTCTGCTATAAACATTGGTTCACTTGGTTGCGGACTTGTATTGAGCATATTAATTTTTTGTTATTCTATAAATTTAAAAGTGGAAAGGATTTTTCTTATCTCTTCTTGTTGGCTAGTCATTGACGAGAAATGATACTGTTGACTGTCTTTTTGAGTTTCATAGTAGGTTATTGAATAGAGACCTGGTACTTCAAATATGTGCCAAGAAACTCCATTTAGCGTTTCTACTTTTTTATTTATTTTTTCTTCTTCGCTAAATTGGAAATAGGCTGTAAATTCAAGTCGGTTACCAATCATTTCTGGGGCACAGACGGTTTCTTCTTTATCGTCGTTGCAATCTTTGATATTTTGTAATTCGGCGTCTATTAATTCTTTGGTAGAAAAGGATATTTCCTTGATTCCAGTTTCTTCCGCAATATAATTGGTTGGAATTTTAATTTCAAATTTGTAATTCTCATTTTTATAAATCTGCCAATCGGCGGTGGAAGTTGGGGTTGAGGTGGTGGTTAGCTCTAATAATTTATCAGATACTTCAGCCAGTATGATATCTTGTGAGCTGGTGGTGTTTTTTGGTAAGGGAGGAATATTTTTAAAACTGTCATCAATATTTTTTAGGCTGTTAAAAATTTTTGATAGGCCTTCGTTGTTATTTTTTTCCGGTTTGGTGAGATTAAGTTTTAAGGTATAAAGCCAGACCAACACAATGAGCAACACACAGAAAAAAAACAAAAAATAAATTTTGATATTTTTTTTCATATAATTAAGCTTGCAATAAAATTAACCGAGTTTCTTCTTGCGGTAAATCTTTTTTCTGAATTTTTAATTTTTCTTGTGGTTCTGTGGTTTTTAAACCCATTTCTTTAATAAATTTTTGCACATCATCAAGTTTGCTTTTTAAACCAGCTAAGGCATAGTGCATGGGGATGACAACACGTGGCTCAAGTTGGGCAATGATGGCCGAAGCTTCTGGGGCATTAATTGTATATTCACCACCAATTGGAATTAAAACCACATCTACGCCCTGCAATTGTTCAAGTTGGGTGTCGGTTAGAGTTTTTTGACCTAAATCGCCCAAATGAGCCAGCCAGACTTCCTCGGCCTGTAAAAGATAGATTGTATTTTCGCCGAGTTTTTCTCCCTGTTGGTTATCGTGAAAGGAAGCAATGCCATAAATCATGACGCCTTTGACTTCATATTCACCCGGTCCAGAGATAATAAAAGACTCGGGCGACAGTTCAGTGCCTTTAATAACTTCTAAATTATTATGATCATGGTGATCGTGAGTTATGAGTGTAATATCCGCGCCAAACTTGTTGGGTAATTTTAAACCAGTTTCCTTGTCAAAAGGATCAATGGCGATAACAACCTCTTCACCTTTTTCATTTTTGACGGTCAGTTTAAAAAAAGATTGGCCAAACCATTGCAGATACATAATGTTTTCAAATTAATAATTTTGATGAATTAATTATACTATTTTTACGGTCAAGTGGCAAGCCCTTGTCAAGATAAGTTTTGTCTGGTAGAATGAGTTTAATCTATAATTTTTATTAATTATCCGAGGCATACACATAAGACCTGGGAGCCCGCTGGGATGGTAATAATTTCAGCTGTGGTTAACGGCAATTTTTTTATTGTAAAAAATATGGACAAGAAAATTAATGCAAAAAATGTTTTGGATGATTTGTTTAAAAACGTGGACACCAAAGTTATGCCCAAAGTGGGTGATTTGGTAGAGGCGCAAGTTTTAAATATCACCAAAGGTGAAGTTTATTTGGATATTGATGGTTTGTTTATTGGTATGGTGCGTGGTCGCGAACTGGTAGATGAATCCGGCCGTTTTTCTGATTTAAAACCAGGTGATGTGGTTTTGGCCACAGTGGTGGAAGCGGAAAATGAAAAAGGTATTTTAGAGCTTTCTTTCCGTTCAGCTGGGCATCTTAAGGCTTGGCAGGAATTGGAAGATTTATGTAAATCCGGCGAAATTGTGGAAGTAAAAATTTTGGATGCCAACAAGGGTGGTCTATTAGTTCAGCTGCGCAACATGCAGGGTTTTTTACCAGTTTCGCAATTATCGCAAGACAATTATCCGCGCGTGGATGGAGGTAATAAAATTAAAATTTTGGAAAAACTCAAATCTTTTATTGGTAAGAAATTTAAGGTTAAAGTTTTGGATGTGGACGAAAAGGACGATAAATTAATCGTGTCAGAAAAAGATGTGTTTGCCGATGCGCGCAAAGCCATGGTTAACCAATTTAAAGTTGGTGATATTGTGACGGGCCGTGTAACCAGCATTGTAGATTTTGGGGCTTTTGTAGAATTTTATGCACCAACTAATCCAGATAACAAGTTGGAGGGTTTGGTACATATTTCCGAATTAGCCTGGCAAAGAGTTGGTCATCCCAAAGATATTTTAAAAGTTAATGAAGATGTTAGCGCACAGATTATTGGGATTGATAATGACCGGGTGTCTTTGTCAATCAAAAAATTAACTGTTGATCCGTGGAAAAAAGCAGTGGAAAAATATCAGGTGGGCGAAAAGGTAAATGGTAAAATTTTAAAAATTGATAAATTTGGTGCTTTTGTAGAATTGGATGTTAACATTCAGGGTTTGGCACATATTTCGGAATTGGCTGATCAGGCAGTGCAAAATCCAGAAGAGGTGGTCAAGGTTGGTGAAAGTTATGATTTTATAATTATGTCTTTGGATCCGGATGAACACCGTTTGGGTTTATCTTTACGAGCGGCTTTGCCAGGACATGAAAAAAAAACCGAAGAAACCTCAAAGGAAAATAAAACCGAGACTGAAGTTACTGAAAATTAAGTATCAAAAGATTAAAAGGCTTGCCTGTTGGGCAAGCCTTTTAAAGTTGATGTAAAAGTTTTTTGCTGTTTTTATTTGCCAAAAATTAAATTTAGCTGTATAATTGGTATAATTAAAAAATATAATTATGAAAAATATATTTAAAAACTTTTCCTTGATTGTTGCCGTGTTTCTGGTTTTGGCAGCCGTGTCGTTGCTGTTTCAAAATAATCAACAAAAACCGACAGAAATTAGCATGAGTGATTTTGTGGTCAAAGTTCAAAACGGTGAAGTTTCCAAGGTGGTGGTCAATGGTGATAATCTGGAAATTCAATCGGTGGATGGTGAAAAATTAGTCGCCAACAAAGAACCGGGCGAGTCGTTAACCACTTTGCTCAAAAATTATAATTTATCTGAACAGCGACTGAAAGATTTAAAAATTGAAATTAAATCAAATTCCACGTTTGGTAATTGGATGCTGTCGTTACTGCCTTCACTTTTACCTTTGCTTTTTATCATTGGTTTGTTTTGGATGTTAACGCGTCAGGTGCAGGGAGTGAACAGTCGCAATCTAAATTTTGGTCAAAACGCGGATGATGACAAAAAAAGTGGTAAAGAGAAAAAAGAAAAAATAACTTTTAAACAGGTGGCTGGCGCTAAAGAAGCCAAACAGGAATTGGTGGAGGTGGTGGAATTTTTAAGCAATCCAAAAAAATTTACTGAAGTTGGTGCCAAAATTCCACGCGGCGTGTTGTTGGTGGGTCCGGCTGGAACAGGTAAGACTTTGTTGGCCAAAGCTGTTTCGGGTGAGGCGGGTGTGCCATTTTTTAATGTTTCAGGTTCTGAATTTGTGGAGATGTTTGTGGGCGTGGGCGCTTCCCGTGTGCGGTCTTTGTTTCAAAAAGCCAAGAAAAACGCACCGTGCATTATTTTTATTGATGAACTGGATGCCATTGGCAGACAAAGAGGCGCTGGATTGGGCGGTTCGCATGATGAACGCGAGCAAACATTAAATCAAATCTTGGTAGAAATGGATGGTTTTGAGCCCAATGCTGGAGTGGTAATTTTGGCAGCCACTAATCGGCCGGATGTTTTGGACGCGGCTTTATTGCGACCTGGTCGTTTTGATCGGCGGGTGGTAGTTGACTTGCCTGATTTAAATGATCGTTTAGAAATTTTATTAGTCCACAGCGTCAACAAACCTTTGATTAAGGAAGTGGATTTAAAACGCGTGGCCGAACGCACACCGGGTTTTTCTGGCGCGGATCTGGCCAACTTAATGAACGAGGCGGCTATTTTAACAGCACAGCGCAATAAGAAAAAAATTAGTCAAACTGAAATTTTTGAAAGTATTGAAAAAGTCATGTTGGGTCCAGAAAGAAGATCGCGTATTTTAAATGAAGAAGAAAAGAAAATTACTGCCTACCATGAAGCAGGCCATGCTTTGTTGGCTCACAAAATGCCACATACTGACCCAGTGCAAAAAATTTCCATTATCGCGCGTGGACAAGCTGGTGGTTATACCTTAAAAGTACCTGAAGAGGATCGTCATATGCACCCACGTTCATATTTTATTGGAGAACTATCTGTTTTGTTGGCCGGTCATGCAGCAGAAAAGACCGTGTTTGGTGAGGTGACCACTGGAGCTACTTCAGATTTAAAACGAGCGACTAGTTTGGCGCGCAGTTTGGTGACAGAATTTGGTATGAGTGAAAAATTGGGCCCCAGAACCTTTGGTAATAAAGAAGAATTAATTTTTTTGGGTCGCGAAATTTCCGAGCAGCGTGATTATTCCGAAAAAACCGCTCAAGCCATTGATAACGAGGTTGACGCGTTAATTAGTGGTGCATATAAGGTAAGTTGTGATATAATAAAAACAGAGCGTACAACTTTGGATAAAATTGCCGATGAACTTTTGGTCAAAGAAACTTTGGAAAAAGAAGAGTTTGAAAAAATTGTTGGTAAAAAAATTAAAAACTAAAATAATTTATACCCAGGCTCCAAAATATCAATACCAAAGAAAATTGGTAATTGGAACTTGGAAATTTTTATAACATATGACTTCTATTTATCGCACCATTTTGCGTCAGGCTCTAAAAATAATGTGGAGCTGTAAGTATTTGTGGTTTTTTGGCATTTTTGCCATCTTTTTAAGCAGCGGTGGTGAGATTAATTCGGCTATTGATCATTTTTATAAAGTTTTTGATGCCAGTTCTTTTTTGGACGGTTTAAAAAATTTTTATAACCACAGCATGGTGGTGAACGCTGGTAATAACTTAAACACTTTTTTTAATGGTTTTAATGGTTGGGGTATTCTTTTGTTGGTGGTGTTAATTTTATTATTTTTCTTTTTAATTTGGTTGTCGGTGGTGTCGCAGGCGGGCTTGTTTGGGGCGGCATATAAAATTTATAAAAAACAAAGTGTTAATTTTAATGATACTTTTGCCATGGGTCGGCAGAATTTTTGGCCAACTTTATGGTTGAATCTTTTAAGTCGTTTGGTAATTTATGTGTTGTGGTTGATTGTGGCTGTGCCTTTGGCGGCTTTGTATCTTAGTCGACCAGCCGAGATGGTGGGGAATATTTTTATTGTTTTAACTTTTGTTATTTGGGTACCGGTGGCTTTGTTTATTTCTTTTTTGATGAAATATGCGGTTTTGTTTGTAGTTAATAAAAAATATACTTTTAAAGAAGCGCTGCAGGCGGCTTGGCAATTATTTCGTGATAATTGGTTAGTTTCAATTGAAATGGTGATCATTATGTTTTTTGTAAATTTATTGGCAGCGATTGCCCTAATCTTGGCGGTCATGGTGCTGGTGTTACCATTGGCAATTTTGGTTTTCTTATTGGGCATGATAAATTTTGCCGGGGTGATGTATTTGACCATGTTGGTGGCAGTAATTTTATTGGTTTTTTTGATGATTTGGGGTGGTGCCATGTTGTCGGTTTTTCAACATGTGGCGTGGGCAATTCTTTTTGTGCGCATGACCGAGGGTAAGGTGCTGGCCAAAATTATTCGTTTAATTGCCCGACGCAGTTTACCAGTTGGTGAAGTTTAGAAAAAAAGTTTTATTTTATAAGAAAATCGATCCCCGATAGGTTGGGAATCGATTTTTTATTTGTTTATTTTCTTTTAAAAAGTTATAATTAAAGCATTATTGAAATAAAATTATGTCGTCGATTGACGAATTGTTACAGCAGCCAATGGATAGTAATGCTTTTGGTAATAATACTAATTTGCCAGCTGATAAAACTGGCGTGTTTTCGGTTAACCCAACATCAGTCCAAGCAACAACAGGAAGTGATGAAGAATTATCGGCAGAAAATATTTTAACCCCAACAATCACAGGGGAGGGCGGTAAACATTTGGGGGTTTATATAGAACAAAATTTTGGTGTCCAGGATGAATTAGCCGTAAAAATGAAAGAAATAAAAGATAAAGACCGAGAGCGTGAATTAAGAGAACGTGCCCAAAAAATGCAAATTGGCTATGTCAATTTAAGAGGTGTGCCCATTCCGGTGGATGCCCTGCAAAATATTCCTCTGCCAGAAAGTTTGAATTTTAAAGTTATTTGTTTTTATTATGCACCGCATAAAGTGGCACGGGTGGCAGTGTCAGAAGAAAATATTGCTGATTGGGTACATTTGCGAGATGAAGTTGGTAAAATAATTACCAAGGTGCCCGTTGAGTGGTTTTTAACCAGTCAGGAAAGTTTTGTCACAGCTGAAAAACAGTATCAGGCGGTGCCAAAAATTATAGAGCAAGCACGTGGAGTGGAAGTCACAGAAAAAGATTTAGATGCGTTTTCGGCGGCGATTAATTCTTTGCAGGACGTGGCGGCCAAAATTAAAGATGTTTCTTTAACTGAACTGGTGACTTTGATTATCGCAGCGGGTATAAAAATAAAAGCTTCTGATATTCACATTGAAACTGAGGTTGATGGTGTAAAATTGCGTTATCGTATTGATGGTGTGTTGCATACGGCGGCGGTTTTGGCGCGCGAGTCGTGGCAGCAACTTATTGCGCGTTTAAAACTGTTGGCAGAATTAAAATTAAATATTATTGATAGACCGCAGGATGGCAGATTTTCTATTTTTACTAAAACTGAAAAGATTGATGTGCGTGTTTCAACTTTGCCCACGGCCTATGGCGAATCAGTGGTGATGCGTTTGTTGATGTCGAAATCAATCAGTTTAAAGTTTGATGCCTTGGGTTTACGCGCCAGTCTGCTCAAACTTTTACGGCAAGAAATGAGTCGACCCAACGGCATGTTGATCGCCACCGGACCGACTGGTTCTGGAAAAACAACTTTGTTGTATGCTGTCTTAAAAGAATTAAATACTTCGGAAACTAAAATTATCACCATTGAGGATCCAATTGAATATGAATTAGTTGGTATCAATCAATCACAGGTGGATGAAAAACGTGGTTATACTTTTGCTAAAGGTTTGCGTTCTATTGTCCGTCAGGATCCAGACATTATTATGGTTGGTGAAATGCGCGATCTAGATACGGTTGATATTGGACTCAACGCGGCCTTGACCGGGCATTTGGTTTTGTCCACTTTGCATACTAATGATGCGGCTGGTGCTATACCGCGTTTTTTAGCCATGGGCGCAAAGCCATATTTATTGGCACCGGCTTTAAATTTAATAATTGCTCAACGTTTAGTGCGTCGTTTATGCCCGGTTTGTAAACAGGAATTTGTTTTAGAAACGGTTTTGGAAGAAAAGGTGCGAAAAATTTTAGAAGAAGCGCCAGCTAGCGAACGGGCAGAATTGGATATAAATAATCTCACTTTTTTTAAAGCGGTTGGTTGCGCAGAATGTAATCAAATTGGATACTTGGGTCGAGTGGGTATTTTTGAAATGCTTTTGATGAATAAAGATATAGAAAAAATTATTATTTCAGAAGAAATTTCGGAATATAAAATTCGTGACATTGGCAAACAAAATGGTATGACAGACATGGTGTATGACGGTTTGTTAAAAGCGGTTCAGGGTGTTACATCGGTGGATGAAGTTTTTCGCGTGGCTGAATAATGTGTTTTTATGACTTTAAGTGAGTTACTTAAACTTATAATTAAATATCTAAAACCCCACAAAAAAATGGTGTGGTGGTGTATTTTTTTGGCGGCTTTATCTTCGGCGGTTTCAGCTGTTATTCCTTTGGTTTATGGGCAATTGGTGGATGAAGCCGTTAAAACCACACCAAATTTAATTTTAATTGGCGGTATTATTTTGGCGTGGCTGGTGTTTGTGCTGTTAGCCAACTGGATGACGCGTTTCATCAGTTATCAGGGCGACAGGTTGGGTCTGTTGGTGTATCAATATTTTTTTAATGATATGTATGCCCATCTGTTGCAGTTGCCTTTAAGTTTTCATAAGAGTAAAAAATCTGGCGAGCAGGTGGAAAAATTACAACGGGCGGCTGATAATTTGTGGGATATGGTCAGTGAGGTGGTTTTTTCTTTATTGCCAAGTTTTTTAACTACTCTAATTGCGCTGGGTTTAATGTTTTTTAGTGAGTGGCGTTTAACCTTGTTCTTGTGTTTGATTTTGGCGATGTATGCTTGGGCAACAGTTTTAAAGACCAAACCAATTGTAGAGGCACAAAAAGTAATTCGTAAAGCATGGGAAAAAACAGCTGGCAATGTTTATGATACGGCCAGTAACATTGAGGTGGTCAAACACAATGCGCGTGAAAATTTGGAAAAAGAATTAGCGGATAAAAATTTTCGTGTGTTGATTGGTAAAATGACCTGGTTTTTTGGCCATTGGCGAACATTATCTGCTTGGCAGAATAATATTCAGGGTTTGGGTTTTGTAATGATTTTTGGTCTGGCGTTGTTTTTTCTTTTGCGCGGTGAAATTACGGCTGGCGTGCTGGTCACTTTTATTGGTTATGTAAGTTTGGTTTTTAGACCCTTTAATCAACTGGCCTCTAATTACCGTCACGTACAACAGGGTATGGTGACTGTCGGTCGCGCTTTAAAATTATTTGATTTTGAAAGCGAGCTTTATCAAACAGGCAAAAGTTTGTCGCAAGTACACGGTAGAGTTGAATTTAAAAATATTAATTTTGCTTATGAAGATAATAAAAATAAAAATATTTTAATCAACATAAGTTTTATTGCAGAACCGGGAGAGACAGTGGCTTTGGTGGGTGAGTCTGGAACTGGTAAGACGACGGTGTTAAGTTTAATCTCTCGTTATTATCGGCCACAAAAAGGCAAAATTTTATTGGACGGCGTAAATGTGCAAGAATTGAATTTAGAATTTTTACGCAATCAAATTGCCATTGTGCCACAGGAAATTTCTTTATTTAACGATACCTTAAAGAAAAATCTTTCTTATGCAAAGACAGGGGTTTCGGTGGCTGAAATGGAAAGTGCTTTAAAGATGGCGAATGCTTGGAATTTTGTGGAGGCTTTTCCGAAAAAATTAAATCAATTGGTGGGTGAAAGGGGCGTCAAACTATCAACCGGTCAAAAACAACGCGTTGCTATTGCGCGGGCTATTATTCGTAACCCAAAAATTTTAATTTTGGATGAAGCAACTTCGGCTTTGGATTCGGTTTCAGAAAGTTTGGTGCAGGAGGCGTTAAAAAATTTAATTAGCGGACGCACAACTTTTATTATTGCGCATCGTCTGTCAACCGTTGTGAAGGCGGATAAAATTTTGGTTTTTGACAAGGGTCGGTTGGTGGAACAAGGTAAGCACGCCGATCTTTTGACATTAAGGGGTATTTATTTTAATTTATATCAAAAGCAGAATTTCTAGAAAAATAAAAATAAATAGAAAATAAAAAACACCCAT
>DCVE01000011.1 GCA_002328025.1 Patescibacteria group bacterium UBA2196 | reverse complement strand
TTATGTTTTCGGGGATTAGCGCAGTGTTAAGCGGTGTAAAGCAAATGAGCTGCTTCATTTGCGAACCGCGCAACGGGTTGAGCTTTATGCCGTTAGGCATAGCGAAACCCTAGCGACGCGCGCATGTAATAATTTATTTTATGTTTTCGGGGATTAGCGCAGTTGGCTAGCGCGCATGCATGGGGTGCATGAGGTCACCGGTTCAAGTCCGGTATCCCCGACCAAGTTAAACTTTTTTAACTTCAAACAAAAACCCAAGCTTTTTAGCCTGGATTTTTTATTGATCTAAGATTTAAAAAATTAAATTTATTTAGCGTTTTTTTTCAGTGTGCGGATACATTTAGCACAAATTTTAATTTTTTTGCCATTTACAGTTTTGGTTTGTAGATTTATCTCTTGGCGATGAATCGTTTTGATGTTAGAATGAGAAACACGGTGTCCTTTTAGTGAACCACGCTCACACATCTGACATGTTCGGTTAATAAGGGTGTTCATATTTTTAAAAATGTAGTTTATATTTATTAGCTCTTTGTAGCATAACATGTTAAAATAAAATAAGCAAGTTTTTACCAATTTTATGACTGAAATAATTCAAATATTGTTTTTTTTCCTAATTATTGTTCCATCTTCAATTTTACATGAATATGCGCATGCTTGGGCCGCAGATCAATTGGGCGACCCCACTGCGCGTCACATGGGTCGTTTAACCTTAAACCCCTTGGCCCATATTGATGTGTGGGGCACCATTATTCTGCCTTTATTTTTATTATTCTCAACTGGTGGGCGTTTTTTGTTTGCTTATGCCAAACCAGTACCATACAATCCATATAATCTAAGCAACCGCCGGTGGGGCCCGGCTTTGGTAGCAGTGGCTGGCCCAGCGGCTAATTTATTATTGGCCGTGGTTTTTAGTTTAATTATTATAAGATTAATTCCAATTACTTTAGCAATAACGCTTTTTGGGCAAGTATTGTCTTTAATTGTCTATGCCAATGTCCTGCTGGCAATTTTTAATTTGGTGCCTATTCCGCCATTGGACGGTTCTAAAATTTTATTTGCATTTTTACCTTCGCATTCAACTCAATTGCAAGAAAATTTAGAACGTTACGGTACGTTAATATTAATTGGTTTTCTGTTTTTTGGCTTTGGTCTTATCATGCCCATCGTCCGTTTTGTTTTTGGTTTACTAATCGGTTAATTTTATGTCCTTTCTTTGGGTTTTCCATTTAATTTTATGGTTTTTGTTTTTTGCTTTAGTCATCTTGCCGTTTGGTTATTTAATTTATAGTATCGTTGTTTATTATTTGGTTAAGGTGCCTTTTGTTGCCACACCAAAAAAATATTTGACGGATATTGTGGCGATTTTAAATCAAGAGCTGGTTGAAAAAAAAGATTTAGTAATTTATGATTTGGGTTGCGGCACAGGTGATTTTATTTGGGCTTTTGAAAAAACTTATAGTACTAAAATTAAAAGACTAATTGGAGTAGAGTTTTCGCCACTGCTAATTTTGTGTGCCAAAATTAAGGCTTATTTCAAAAGATCAACCGCTATATTTTTGCAGCAAGATTTTTTTAAGTTGAATTTGTCTGATGCCGATCTAATTTATCTTTTTCTTGTGCCCGCTGTTTTGGAACAAGTTTGGCAGAAAATTATACAAGAAGGTAAGCCTGGTTTACTGGTTGGTGTCCTTTCCAGCCCCATACCAAAAGTTAATTATGAAAAAGTAGTTGAATTAAATATTGTTAATCAGGTTGTTTCTAAGCTGTATTTATATCGATTATAAATAATTTGACAAAGCTTTGGTAACTCGTTATAATCAAACTAAAGTAAAAATTGGCCATCTAATGTTTTTAAAGCCAATCTTTTTATAAGAGCTTTTTAAGTTTACTTATTTTTATTTTTTAACATGCCAACAATTAATCAATTAGTAAAGCATCCTAGAAAATCAAAAGGTAAAAAATCAAAGACGCCGGCCTTGATGACCACTTTTGATGTTTTAAAAAGAAAAACTACCGTGCTTGCCAAGGGCTCGCCTTTTAAACGTGGTGTTTGTGTTAAGGTTACTACTCGTACACCTAAGAAACCAAACTCAGCTTTACGTAAGGTGGCCAGGGTTCGTTTGTCCAATGGTCAAGAGGTGACTGCCTATATTCCTGGTGAAGGTCATAACCTTCAAGAACATTCCATTGTGATGATTCGTGGTGGCAGAGTTAAAGATTTGCCTGGTGTGCGTTATCATATTGTGCGCGGCCGTTATGACACCCAAGGTGTTGATAAGAGAAAGAGGGGTCGCTCACTCTATGGTACTAAACGTCCTAAGAAGTAGAAATTTTTAGTTTTCAAACTTGAAACATTGGAAATTAAAACATTAGAAATTGTTTAAAAATTAGAAATTAGAAATTAAATTTATATGCGTGGCAAACCAGCACCTAAAAGAAAAATTAATCCCGATCCACAATACCAGCATTTAGAAGTGGCTAAGTTTATTAATTATATTATGCAACGTGGCAAAAAAACTGTGGCACAAAAAATTGTCTATGGCGCTTTTGACTTAATAAAAAAACAAACCCAAAAAGACCCATGGCAGACTTTTGATCAAGCCATGAAAAAAGTTGGTCCAACTGTGGAGGTGCGCGGTAAACGCGTGGGTGGTGCCAACTATCAAGTACCTTTTCCAGTCCGTGATGAACGTCGTTTTACAGTGGCTGCTCGTTGGATAATTACCGCAGCAAAAGCCATTAAGGGCAAACCCATGGCAGAAAAACTAGCCAGTGTGCTTTTGGATTCAGCCAAAGGCGAAGGACCAGCTGTCAAAAAACGTGAAGATGTACATCGCATGGCTGAAGCCAACAAAGCTTTTGCGCATTTTGCTCGTTTTGGATGAAACACAACAATATTATAAATTATCCGCCAACTGGTGGATTAGAAATTTAATATATTTATGCCACGCGAATATTCATTAGAAAAAACACGTAATATTGGTATCATGGCTCACATTGACGCCGGTAAGACCACCACTACCGAGCGGATTTTGTTTTATACTGGTAAAAAACACAAAATTGGTGAGGTGCATGAAGGTGCTGCCGAAATGGATTGGATGGATCAAGAAAAAGAACGTGGCATTACCATTACTTCAGCCGCCACCACCTGTTTTTGGAAAGATAATCGTATTAATATTATTGATACGCCCGGTCATGTAGATTTTACTGTGGAGGTGGAACGTAGTTTGCGTGTTTTGGATGGCGCTGTAGCTGTCTTTGATGCCTCGCAGGGTGTGGAACCACAATCAGAAACGGTTTGGAACCAAGCTGAAAAGTATAACGTGCCACGCGTCTGTTACATTAACAAAATGAAAAAATTGGGAGCTGATTTTTACACGTCATTAAGCTCAATTAAAGAACGTTTGAATGACAATGCGGTCGCCGCTCAACTACCCATTGGTATGGATAGTGAATTTTCTGGTATTATTGATTTAATTGAAGAAAAAGCTTATCACTTTGAAGGCGAGAAGGGTACTCAAATAGTGGAAGTTCCAATTCCAGAAGCAATGTTGGAAAATGTTAAAAAATATCGTTCCGAATTGGTAGAAAAAGTTTCTGAAACCGATAGTGATTTAACTAATAAATATTTAGAAGGCCAGGAAATAAGTGTGTCTGAAATCAAAAAAACCTTAAGACAGGCTGTTATTGCCGGTAAAATTTTTCCCGTACTGTGTGGTGATGCTTTAGACAACAAGGGTGTGCAATTGGTTTTGGATGCTGTAGTTGATTATCTGCCCGCGCCGACTGATGTGCCGGCGATCATGGGTTTTGAACCAGGCAAAGAAGACCATAAAATTGAACGGCACGCTTCTGACAGCGAACCTTTTGCTGCTTTAGCTTTTAAGATTGCCGCTGATCCGTTTGTGGGTACCTTGTCTTTTTTCCGCGTTTATTCCGGGAGTGTCAAAGCTGGCAGTTATGTTTACAATTCTTCTTCTGGTCAAAAAGAACGTTTTGGACGTCTGTTGCGCATGCATGCTAATCATCGTGAAGATGTAGACGAAGTTTATGCTGGTGAAATAGCTGCGGCAGTCGGTTTAAAAGACACCACCACTGGTGACACTGTTTGTGACGAAAATAACCAAATTATTTTAGAAAAAATTGTCTTTCCAGAACCAGTTATTGAAATTGCCATTGAACCAAAAACCAAAGTTGATCAAGAAAAAATGGGCTTGGCATTACAAAAATTGGCGCAAGAAGACCCAACTTTTAAAGTTCACACTGATGAAGAAACTTTGGAAACCATCATTGCTGGTATGGGTGAATTACACTTAGATGTTTTGGTTGAAAGGATGCGCCGTGAATATAAAGTTGATTGCAGTGTGGGTGCTCCACAAGTAGCTTATAAAGAAACTGTCAAACAAACAGCTGAAGGTGAGGGAAAATATATTAAGCAGTCTGGTGGTCGTGGTCAGTATGGTCATTGTTGGTTGCGTATCACACCGCAAGAAAGAGGTGCGGGTTTTGAATTCATTGATGAGATAAAGGGTGGTATTGTTCCACGTGAATATGTGCCGGCCATTGAAAAGGGAGTCAAAGAAGCCATGTCCAATGGTGTGGTAGCTGGTTATCCAGTGGTAGATGTTTCTATTGCGGTTTATGATGGTTCATATCACGATGTAGATTCTTCCGAAGCCGCTTTTAAAATGGCAGCCATTTTGGGTTTTAAAGAAGCAGCCAAAAAAGCTAAGCCGGTTTTATTAGAACCAATTATGAAAATTGAAGTTACTACCCCAGAAGACTACATGGGTGATGTAATTGGCGACTTAAATTCTAAACGAGCAGTCATTAGAGAAATGAAAGATCGCGCCAAAACCAAGGTCATTGATGGTGAAGTGCCGTTATCTTCCATGTTTGGTTATGCCACATCATTACGCTCCTTGTCGCAAGGCCGCGCTTCTTTCTCCATGGAATTTTCGCATTATCAAGAAGCTCCACAGATGGTGGTTGATAAAATTTTGGAAAAAAACGGCGACAAGAAAAAGTAATTATTAACTTGACTTTTGGGTTATATTTTTCAATAATAATATAGATACTAAACTAATTTTTGTGCACGTTTTATGTTTAACCAAGATTTTGAAAAAATTTTAGATCTGGTCAAAAAAACTGGCGACAAAATTGTGGTCATGCCTGAATTTGCCGCACCTTTTGTGGTGGTGCCTTTTGAGCAGTATGAAAGTCTGCTTACTGACAGAATTGATTATGGTGAGATGAGTGAAGAGGAAATTTTGCACAAAGTCAATCGCGACATTGCTTTATGGAAACAATCACAAAGGGATTTGGGTTTAGCCGACGATATTGATTATGTAGAAAATTGTACTTTATGGAATAAACCAAGCAGTCAAAGTGATGAAGCCGGAGAGTGGTTGTTGGATGATTTTACAGCTGATGAAGAGACAACACCAAAGGACGAAAAAGACAATTCTGCTATAGTCGCACCATGGAAGAAAGATTGGTCTAGTGAGTTTAAAACTAATAATTTAGTTGATGACAATCAAGAAGAAGTTGTTTCCCCAGTTGAAGATCTACAAACTGAAATTATCAAAAATGACGTCAAAACAGTTTTTGCTTATGAAGACGTACCCCCGCCACCACCGCTTATTAAAAAAGATTTGCCAGTCATTGATGTAAACAACGAGGATATTGTTGATGTCTGGGAAGAAGAAGAAATGGATGAGGAAGAAAGCGGCCATTACTGTAATCTTTTGGGAAAACGGGAAGAAAAAGACAATACTGATGAATTTTTAGTTGAACCAATAGAATAAAAATATTTTACATATAATTAGAGAAATTTAGTGAAAATTAGACGAACTAACTAGGTAATGGGTAATAATTTGACAACTTTCGTTATTTTGGTATAATTCTTTTTAGTATTTAATAACACATTTAATCTTTTTAGTGGCTGGACACAAATCTTTGTCAAAAACAAAGTGCCGCTAACATTAAGCTAAAATATGGCAGAAAAATTTGACAGATCCTTGCCCCATGTTAATGTGGGCACCATTGGTCACGTCGACCACGGAAAAACAACTTTAACCGCGGCTATTTTATCCGTTTTAAACTGCGAAGGAAAAATAGCACAAAAAAAAGGTATTGATGATTTGGACAAAGCGCCTGAATCAAAATCTCGCGGTATAACCATTGCTACAGCGCATGTTGAATATCAGACTGATAAACGGCACTACGCACACATTGACTGCCCTGGTCATGCCGATTATATCAAAAATATGATTACTGGTGCTGCTCAGATGGATGGCGCTATTTTGGTTGTTTCTGCAGCTGATGGTCCAATGCCTCAAACCAGAGAACATATTTTATTGGCCTATCAAGTTGGCGTACCTTCAATGATTGTTTTCTTAAACAAAACTGACCAAGTTGATGACTCTGAGCTCATTAGTTTAGTGGAAGAAGAAGTACGTGACATGTTAAATAAATATAAATTTCCAGGCGACGAGGTTCCGTTTATTAGAGGTTCAGCCCTGAAGGCTTTGGAGGCTGCTCAAGCTGGCAATAAGGAAGATCCTAATTACAAAGCCGTTTTAGAATTATTGAACAAATTAGATGAATATATTCCACAACCAATTAGAGACGTTGACAAACCTTTCTTAATGCCAGTGGAAGACATTTTCTCAATTGAAGGTCGTGGTACTGTAGTCACCGGCAGAATTGAGCGTGGAAAAGTTAATTTGAATGATGAGGTGGAAATTATTGGTTTGAAAGACACACAAAAGTCAGTCGTGACAGGTATTGAAATGTTTAATAAATCTCTAGATTATGGTGAATCTGGTGATAATGCTGGTATTTTACTGCGTGGCACTAAAAAAGAAGATGTTGTGCGCGGTCAGGTGATTGCTAAACCAGGTTCTGTCACCCCACACACCGAATTTGAAGCTGAAATTTATGTCTTGTCAAAAGAAGAAGGTGGTCGTCATACTCCATTTTTAAAGGGTTATAAACCACAGTTTTACATCCGTACCACTGATGTAACTGGTGAATTAGAATTACCAGTTGGAACCGAAATGGTGATGCCTGGTGATACTGTGACTGTGACAGTCAGACTTATTCAACCAGTCGCCTTGGAAGAAAAACAAAAGTTTGCCATCCGCGAAGGTGGTAAGACCGTTGGCGCTGGCGTAGTCTTGAAGATAGTCAAATAATTTTAGTCAAACAAAAAGTCCCTCACAACCTTTGTGGGGGGCTGCAGTTTGTCTAAAATTTCCGCCGAAAGTGGAAAAAATTAAATATCGGGAATCCTATATTATGATAAAAAAACAGTCAAAAAAAGTAATCGAGGCTGATCAGAAAGACAGTCTTGCGCCAGTCCTAGACCAAGGCACTCGTTTAAGAATTAAAGTGCGCACTTTTGATCATAAATTAATGGATCAGGCTTGCAGAACTATTATTGATAATGCTTTAAGAACAGGTGCTAAAGTTCAGGGTCCAGTACCCTTACCCACAGAAAAAGTGCGTTATACAGTAAATCGTTCCACTTTTGTGCATAAGGATGCCCGTGAACAATTTGAGGTCCGGGTGCATAAACGTTTAATTGATATTTATAATCCTAAAGCCAAAACCATTGAAGAGCTTTCTAATTTAAATTTACCCAGTGGTGTGGATGTGGAAATAAAAATGTAATTGATCATTCTTAATATATATTATTTGTCTTGCGAACGCGAATGATGCCACCTTGTCGCTATTAATTGACAAGAGAGGAACAGTCCGCCATTAACTATCAGACAAATAAATGAGTTAAAGTCAGTTTAAATAGATTATCTAAAAAAAAACCATTTACTCTTTGACATCCATGATGTCAAAATGTTTTTGGTAAATTTAGGCAGGATAATTTTTTAAGCTGGTTTTTAGAAGCCAGTTTTTTTGTAGCTTAAGAAAGAGCATTAGTAAGTTTTATGAATTTCATTTTAGGTCAAAAGAAATCCATGACACAGATTTTTAAATCTGACGGCGAAGTGGTTCCGGTCACTATGGTTACGGCTGGCCCCTGTTTTGTCACTCAGGTAAAAAATCAAGAACACGACGGCTACACAGCTGTCCAGCTTGGCTATGGAAGTAAAAATAAATTAAATAAGCCCTTAAGCGGTCATTTGGCTGGTTTAGCTAATTTTCAATACCTAAAAGAATTTTGTTTGGATACTAAAACTGCTGGTCAAACAGCAACATTAAAACGTGGTGATCAAATAACTTTAGAAACTTTTAAAGAAGGTGAGTTAGTTGATGTGATTGGTTTTTCTAAAGGCAAAGGCTTTCAGGGTGTGGTAAAAAGACATCATTTTCACGGCCATCCCGAAACTCATGGTCATAAAGATCAGGTAAAAAGATCCGGTTCTATTGGTGCGGGTGGCGTGCAGCATGTCTTTAAGGGAAAACGCATGGCCGGCCATATGGGTGACGAACAGGTGACCACCAAAAATTTAGAAATTGTAAAAATTGATTTGGAAAATAATTTGCTTTATATCAAAGGCGCGGTGCCGGGTGCTCGTGGTTCGCTGGTGCTTTTAGAAGGCATGGGTGAATTAAAAATTAGTGAAAAAGTTAATGCTATAGAACCACAGGAAAATAAGGTTGAAGTTGCGGTTATGCCAGAAATTCAAGAAGTCCAGGAAGTTAAGTCAGATGTTGAAAAAACTCCAGAGATGGAAGTTACAACCACTGAACAGCAATAAAATTAAAATTTTATGGCCAAAGAATTAAAAATTAAAATTTATAGCCAAAACGGAAACGTGGTAAAAGAAACGGAATTAAATCCAGAAATTTTTGGCGTGGCTGTAAAAGAATCAGTTGTACATCAGGTGGCTGTGGCGCAGATGGCCAATGCCAGGGTTGCCATTGCTGACACCAAAGACAGAAGTGAGGTGCGTGGTGGTGGTAAAAAACCGTGGCGTCAAAAAGGTACTGGTCGCGCGCGCCAAGGTTCCATTCGTTCTCCGTTGTGGAAAGGTGGTGGTGTGGTTTTTGGTCCAAAAAGTGCGCGTAATTTTTCTCAAAAGATTAATAAAAAAATGAAAAGAAAAGCTTTGTTCATGTGCTTGTCTGACAAGGTTAATAATAATTTTTTGGTAGTAATTGATCAATTAAAATTAACTGCTGGTAAAACCAAGGAAATTATTGAGGTGGTCAAGAGCTTCAAAGAAATTTTAAAATTAAAACAAATCAACAGAAAAAATAAATTTGCTGTTGTAGATAGCGCCGAAGTTAAGCAAGATCTTAAAAAAGAAAATAAAAAAAATAGTTTTGATATCAAAAAATACAAAATGTCATTACTGGTTGTTTTGCCACAGTCGCATAAAGATGCTAAGCTAGCCTTACGAAATTTGGTAGGTGTAAAAATGGTTTTGGCTGACAGCTTAAATGTTTGGGATTTGTTGCATTATGAAAAAGTTTTAATGCCCGAAGAGTGTTTGGATATTTTTGAAAAAACATATTTAAAAAAAGTTAAAACAATAAAATAATATGGGTTTATTTAGTCGTGCCAAGGATAGTCAAAAACAAACATCCAAGCCAACCAAAGAGGCTGTGGTTAAGGTTGAAAAAAAAGAAAACCCTAAAGATAATGGACAATTAAATGAAAAGAAAAAGATAAACGTTATTGCACATAAAATTTTAGTTAAACCACTGATAACCGAAAAGGGTAACTTGTTGGCCTCCAGCAATCAATATTTATTTGAAGTAGCTAAAAATACCAATAAGAATGAAATTAAAAAAGCCATTCAGTTGGTGTATAATGTGCATCCAATAAGCGTTAATATTATAAATATGCTAGGCAAAAAAGTTCGTCGCGGTCGCAGCTTTGGTCAGATGAAAAATTGGAAAAAAGCTGTAGTCACACTAAAGGCCGGCGATAAAATTGATTTTTTTGAAGGTATTTAAGTTAGGTAAAATTTTTTATGTCGATTAAAATCTACAAACCAACATCACCCTCCAGACGTCACACTTCAGTCGTTTCAACTTTAAATTTAACAAAAAAGTCTCGCGAAAGAAGTTTGGTGGTGGCTTTGAATAAAAAATCTGGTCGTAACAACAGTGGTCAGATCACTGTTCGACACCGCGGTGGTGGTCATAAAAAAATTTATCGTATTATTGATTTTAAACAATTTAAGTTTGATATGGAAGCTGAAGTTCTGGCCATTGAATATGATCCAAATCGTAATGCGCGTATTGCTTTAGTTAAATATACTGATGGAACAAAGTCCTATGTTTTGGCTGCCGAAGGTATGCGGGTGGGTGATAAAAATATTTCTTCTTTGACCAAAATTGATGTTAAGACTGGCAATCGTATGCCTTTAGAGTTTATACCACAGGGCGAAATGGTTTATAATATAGAAGTGGAACCGCTTAAAGGCGGCAAGATGGCGCGCAGTGCTGGCGCAGGAGTTACCGTTCAGAATGTGGAAGGAAAATATGCGCAAGTCAAAATGCCATCCAGCGAAATAAGATTATTCAAAAAAGAATGTTTAGCTAGTATTGGTCAGGTTTCAAACGTAGAAGCCAAATTGGTGCGCATTGGTAAGGCTGGTCGTAAACGTCACATGGGTGTACGTCCAACAGTCAGGGGTAAAGCCATGAATCCAGTTGATCATCCGCATGGCGGTGGTGAAGGTCGGCATCCAATTGGTATGCCTTATGCCAAAACTTTGTGGGGTAAACACGCTTTGGGTGTTAAAACCAGAAAGAACAAACGAAGTGATAAATTTATTTTACAACATAGAAAGAAATAAAACATTAAAGTAAAAGATTTAAAATATGTCAAGAAGTTTAAAAAAAGGCCCCTATATTGACGCACGGTTGATGAAAAAAATCAGCAATCTTAAAATTGGTGACAAAACCATTATCAAAACATGGTCTCGCAGTTGTACCATCACTCCTGAAATGGTTGGTTTTACCATGGGTGTGCATAATGGCAAAGTCCACGTGCCAGTCACAGTTGTTGAAAACATGGTTGGTCACAAACTAGGCGAATTTTCACCGACCAGAAAGTTTGTTCGTCATGGTGGCAAAATACAAAAAGATATTGAAAAGAGTGCTGCCGCCAGTGCTGAAGCAGCTAATAAAAAAGCTTAATTATTAATATATGCAGGTGCAAGCCAAACTACAAAATTTAAGATTATCACCACGCAAGGTTCGTTTGGTGGCGGATAATATCCGCGGCTTAAAAGTTTCTATCGCTCTTAACCGCTTAGCTTTTATGGAAAAAAGAGCTGCCTTGCCGATGCTTAAATTATTAAAAAGCGCTGTGGCTAATGCCGAGCACAATTTAAAATGGAAAACCGATAATTTAAAAATAGTAGCTGTAAAAGTTGATGGTGGAACAACTTTAAAACGTTCAATGCCACGGGCTATGGGTCGTGCTTCAAAAATTAATAAAAGAACTTCCCACATCTCCATCATGTTGGACGAAATTGTCAAAAGTAAAATTACTGATACAAAAACTAAAGACGAAGATAAGGATAAAAAACCAACCGCGGCCACGCTTGTCAAAAGTTTAGCCGAAGTTAAAACCATGGCCAAAGCTGATAATTTAGAAGAAAACAAAGCCATTGCTACAGACGAAGGACATAAACCAGACATCAAAGATCCGCGCATGGAAGGTTCTGATCGTAACAAGCAACACCTTGATCAATTGCGTAAAAAGGGGCCGGGTGGAAAAGTGAGGCGTATTTTTAGTCGTAAAGCAGTTTAAAAAAATAATTTAATTATATGGGTCACAAAGTAAATCCAAAAATATTCAGAATCGGTATCACCACTAATTGGAATTCCAAGTGGTTTGCTTCGGGGCGCGATTATGCAGAAAAAGCCAAGCAGGATATTACCATCAGAAGATATATTATGAAAAAAATGCACGATGGTGGTGTGGTGAATGTAGAAATTGAACGTTCACACGACAAGGTTGGCATTGTGATTCATTCAGCTAAACCGGGTATTATTATTGGTCGTGGTGGAGCCAGTGTGGAAGAAACTCGTCAACATATTTTAAAAAAAATAATTAAAGATAAAAGTGTCAAAATTAATATTGATATCAAAGAAGTTTCTAAACCGCAGCTGTCCGCAATGATTGTCACGCAAAACATTGTGGCTGATATAGAAAAACGTATCCCTTTTCGTCGTTCTATGAAAAGAAGTATTGAATCGGTTTTGAAAGCCGGAGCTTTGGGAGTCAAAATTGTCTGTTCTGGACGTCTTGATGGCGCGGAAATTGCGCGTCGTGAAATGCTGTATCAAGGCAAAATTCCTTTACACACCCTAAGAGCTGATATTGATTATGCTCGTCTGGCTGCGCACACCACCTATGGCGCTGTGGGTATAAAAGTCTGGATTTATAAGGGCGATATTTTTGTACACAAAAAAGAAAAAGTAAAAGATAATGGGCAGGTTAATTAAAATTATATGTTGGCACCCAAAAAGCAAAAACATAGAAAATGGCATAAATCAGCTGGTGCTTCCGGCGGGGCTGTTTCAGCGCGTGGTTTAAAGGTAAGTTTTGGTGAATTTGGCTTAAAAACATTAACCGAAAGCCGGGTGACTGGTCGTCAATTAGAAGCCGCTAGGCGCGTTTTGGTGCGCTATATTCGTAAAGGTGGTAAAGTATGGATTAGAGTTTTTCCTGATAAACCAATCACCTTGCATGGTAATGAACAAAAGATGGGTAAAGGTAAGGGTATGGTCGATCATTATGTGGTCAATGTAAAGCCGGGTGCGGTGCTGTTAGAATTATCAGGTGTGGTTGAAACACAAGCTAGGGAAGCTTTAAAAATGGCTGGTTATAAGTTGCCGGTCAAGTGCAAAGTAATTAAGAAATAGTTTATTTTATGAAGATAAAAGAATTAAGATTAAAAAAAGATAATGAACTTGCTAAACTTTTGGCTGATGAGCGTGAAAAGTTATTAAGTTTTCAGTTTAAGGTGGCGCAGGACCAGTTGAAAAGTGTGCGTGAAGTGCGCAAAACCAAAAAAATGATTGCTGAAATTTTAACTTTGCAAAGAGAAAAGAAATTAGATGTTTAATTATTAAAAATATGATTGTTGAAAATAAACCAGTATTAAAAACTAAAATTAACCGCGTCTTTACGGGCGTCGTTATTTCTGATAAGATGGACAAAACAATTGTTGTTCAGGTTGATCATTTTAAGGTGCATCCTCGTTACTACAAACGTTGCAAGGTTTCTAAAAAGTTTAAAGTTCACAACCCAAACAACAAAGTTAAGGTAGGTGAAAAGGTTTCTTTTGTGGGTTGTCGGCCTTTATCAAAAGATAAAAAATGGACAGTCTTATCTAAATAAGAAATATGGTGCAATTACTATCACAACTCACTGTGTGCGATAATTCTGGAGCCCGCAAGCTGCAGGTGATTAAGGTTTTAAACGGTTATAAACGTCGTTTTGCCAGTGTGGGTGACATTGTGGTGTGTTCAGTTATTTTGGCTCAGCCACATACAGCTATAAAAAAAGGCGAGTTGGTTAAGGCGGTTTTGGTTAGAACCAGAAAAGAAGTCCGTCGCAAAAGTGGAATTTATGTCCGTTTTGATGATAACGCTGCTGTGGTGATTGATCCAAAAACCAAAGAACCCAAAGGCACTCGTATTTTTGGTCCGGTGGTTAGAGAATTACGCACCAAAGGTTTTATGAAAATTATTTCTTTAGCTCCCGAGGTTGTCTAGCTAAGTTTAAACAAATTTTAATTTAAATATGAAAATCAAGAAAGGTGACCAAGTAAAAATAATCAGAGGTAAAGATCGCGGCAAAAGCGGTAGGGTTTTGCAATTGGTTCCCCGTGATGCAAAGACTTTGGTTGTGGTGGAAGGTTTAAATTTGTGTTATAAACATTTGCGTCCCAAGAAAGATCGTGAAAAAGGTCAACGCATTATGTTTCCGGCGCCGTTTGATCTTTCTAATGTTATGTTGGTCTGTCCTAAATGTGGTAAACCAGCTCGTATTGGTTTTAAAATTTTAACAGATAAGTCCGAATTAAATCGTGAAAAAAAACAAAGAATTTGTAAAAAATGTACTGTGGCCATTTAAATTTTTATAGACTATGAATCGTTTAAAAGAAAAATATAAAAAAGAAATAATTTCAGCTCTAGCAGCCAAGTTTGGCTATAAGAATGTTTTATCCGTGCCCAAGGTTTTTAAAATAACCTTAAATGTTGGTATTTCAGCTGCCAAACGAGATGATAAATATTTGGAATTAGTGACACGCACCTTAACCAGGATTTCCGGCCAAAAACCAGTTTTTACCAAAGCCAAAAAAGCCATTTCAGCTTTTAAAATCAGAGAAGGCAATATCGTCGGTGCCAAGGTAACACTACGTAAAGAACACATGTATGACTTTTTGGATAAATTGATTAATGTGGCGTTGCCGCGGGTGCGTGATTTCCGCGGTCTGGATCGTAAAATGATTGATACACAGGGTAATTTGACCATTGGTTTCAAAGAGCATCTTGTTTTTGGTGAAATTGATCCAGACGAAGTAGAATCAATTCATGGTTTGGAAGTGGTAATTTCTACCACAGCAAAAGACAAAGAGGAAGGATTGGCCTTGTTAGGATTATTAGGCATGCCTTTTGTTAAGGAAAATTCACATAAAAAATAATTAATTATTATTATGGCGACTGAAGCACAGATTGTAAAATCAAAAAGAAAACCAAAATTTTCCACTCGTATTGTGAGACGATGTTGGCGTTGTGGTCGTCAGCGCGGTTATATGCGGGACTTTAATTTATGTCGTATCTGTTTTAGAGAATTGGCCAACCGCAACGAACTGCCTGGTGTTACAAAATCTTCATGGTAATTATAATAAGATAAATAATTTTCACATTTTATACTTAATAATGTATGAAAATGTGATGTAGGAGACAAATATGAGCGATGATAATATGTTACAACAAGATGACGTTTTAGTAGTAGAAGAAGAAGCTAAAAAAGTAGAAGAAGTTGAAGGTGCAGAAGATGCAGTAGTAACCGAAGAAACCGGAGAGCCAAAAGAAGAAGTTCCAGCTGTAGATGAATCTATTGAAGAATAAAAATTTTATTTAGTAGGAATTTCTTGAATCAGCCTGACACTGTGGGCTGATTGTAGAAAGTCTTAAAGTATTATTAAGTCTAAAGTATTAAATCTAATTATGCATACAGATCCTATTGCTGACATGTTAACACGTATTAGAAACGCTCAAAAAGTTAGTAAGAGCGAAGTTATTTTGCCTTATTCTAAAATTAAATTTGGTATTTTAAAGTTGCTTGAAAAAGAAGGTTGGGTTAAAGAAGTTGAAGTTATTAAAGCCGATGTATCCTTAAAAACCAAGTTACTTCCAGAGGGCTCATCACCCTTTGATCGTCTTAAGGTTGGTATTATTTATGTAAATGGTAAAAAGCCAAAAATTAGTAATTTAAAGAGAGTTTCTACACCAGGCCGCAGGGTTTATGCTGACAAAAATAAATTGCCCAAAGTTTTAAACGGTTATGGTATGGCCATAATTTCAACTTCGCACGGTTTGATGACCAACAAAGAGGCTCGTCAGAACCACTTAGGTGGAGAAGTAATTTGTGAAATATATTAAATTTTATTTATATGAGTCGTGTTGGTAAAAAAGTAATTAATATTCCGGCTAAAGTTGAAGTGCAAATTTCGACTGGTTTGGTTGTGGCCAAAGGACCCAAAGGAGAATTGCAACAGGTTTTACATCCTTGGATTACAGTGACCGCACAAGATAAACAATTATTTGTCGCAGTTGAACATCCAGACACCAAGGAAGCTAAAGCTTTGTGGGGAACCTCGCGCCAATTAATTAATAACATTATTGTAGGTGTGTCCGAGGGTTTTGAAAAAAAACTAGAGATTAATGGAGTTGGTTTTAAAGCTCAATGTAGTGGTCAAAAATTGACCCTAAATGTTGGTTATTCGCACGTGGTTGATTTTGTGGCACCAGCTGGTATTACTCTGGCAGTTGAAAAAAATATTATTACTATCTCTGGCATTGATAAACAACTGGTTGGTGAAACTGCGGCGCAGATTAGAAAAGTTAAAAAACCAGAGCCCTACAAAGGCAAAGGCATTAAATATCTTGAGGAGGTGATTAAGCGCAAAGCTGGCAAACAGGGCAAAGCCGCGGCTTAAAATTTTTAATTTTTATGAAAAAAAATCAAGAAAAAATTAAACAAGTAAAAAAAGCTCGGCGTCAGGCGCGTGTGCGGGCTAATATTTTTGGTAGTGCATCGCGACCTCGTCTGTCGGTCAATCGCAGTTTAAAGCACATTTCTGCCCAGTTGATTGATGATGAAAACAGCAAAACTTTGGCCAGTGCCTCTGACCGGGCCATTACTGACCAAAAGAAATTGGACCGGGCCACCGAAGTTGGTAAAAACTTGGCGGCTTTAGCTTTAAAATTAAACATTAAAAAATGTATTTTTGATCGTGGCAGTTACAAATATCATGGCCGCGTCAAAGCTTTGGCTGATGGTGCGCGAGCTGGCGGTTTGGAATTTTAATAATCTAAATATTTTTTATGGCCTATAATAATAACAACAACAGAGGTAACCGACGGGATAGCAAACCCAGAGAAAAACCAGAATTTGAACAGAAGATGGTTGATTTAGCGCGTGTCACGCGTGTGACCGGTGGTGGCAAACGGATGAGTTTTCGCGCCTTGGTTGTGATTGGTGATAAAAAGTCTCGTGTTGGTTTTGGGGTGGCTAAAGGCAAAGAAGTTTCGGCGGCTATGAATAAAGCCGTGGAACAAGCCAAGAAAAACATGATTACTGTTAATCTCAAAGATGGGACCATTCCACATGATGTTTTGTATAAATTTAAAGCTGCTTCTATTTTATTAAAACCAGCTCCTTTGGGAACTGGTGTAAAAGCCGGTGGCCCAGTTCGTATTGTCTTGGACATGGCAGGAGTGCAGAATATTGTTGGCAAGATGCTTGGAACCAGCAAAAATAAAATTAATTATGTTACTTGCACTTATGAGGCTTTAAAATCATTTAGTGATTTAAAATAATTTTTATGGCTTTATCATTACACACAATTCATGCGGCGCGTGGTGCCAGAAAGAAAAAGGTTAGAATTGGTCGTGGCGGTAAACGGGGTACCTATTCTGGCAAGGGTTTTAAGGGACAAAAATCTCGCTCTGGCGGACGCAAGGGTTTAAAAAGATTAGGCATGCGCCAATTAATTGAGCAAACCCACAAATTACGTGGTTTTAAATCTTTAAAAGATAAACCAGTTATTTTAAATTTAAAAAGTTTAGCAACTTTGGCCAAAGATAGCGACCATGTTAATCCGCAATTTTTAGTTGACAAGGGTTTGGTTAAAAGTATAAGAAAACCGATTAAAATTTTGGGTAATGGAGAAATTAGTGTTAAAATAGAATTAAGCGGTTGCTCGGTTTCTTTAAGTGCTAAAGAGAAGATAGAAAAAGCCGGTGGCGCTGTTAAAGTTTAATAATTATGAAATTCGTTGAAAAACTCAGACAAATTTGGCGTGACCATGACTTAAGACGAGCCATCTTGTTTGTTTTGGGTTTATTAATCGTCTTTCGTATTGCTGCGCATATTCCAGTGCCGGGCGTGGATACAGAAGCTTTAAGACAATTTTTTTCCTCCAGTCAAGTTTTGGGTTTGTTAAATATTTTTTCTGGTGGTGCCATGCAGAATTTTTCTTTGGTAGCTTTGGGTGTCGGTCCTTTCATCACAGCCTCAATTATTTTGCAATTACTGACCATGATCATCCCAGCTTTGGAAGAAATTGCCAAAGAAGGTGAATCTGGTAAACGACGTATTAATCAATACACTCGTTTGCTAACTTTACCCTTGGCTGTTTTACAGGGTTACAGCATGATCAAACTTTTACAGCAATCGGGTCGTAATATTATTGGCGCGCTTTCGACCGGTGATTACATAACCATAATTTTAATTTTAACCGCCGGCACCATGTTTTTAATGTGGCTGGGTGAATTAATTACTGAGAAAAAGGTGGGTAACGGTGTTTCTTTAATCATTTTTGCCGGTATTGTGGCCGGTATTCCAACATCTCTACAGCAAACCTTGGCAACTTTTGATATGAGTCAGGTTTTGAGTTTAGCCACTTTTATAATTTTGGCAGTTTTAACCATTGCCGGCGTGGTCTTAATTACTGAAGGTCAACGCAACATCCCGGTTTCTTATGCAAAACGAGTCCGTGGAAACAAAATGTATGGCGGTTTTAATACTCATTTACCGCTGCGCGTTAATCAAGCCGGCATGATTCCTATTATTTTTGCCGTCTCCATTGTCATGTTGCCCACCATTGTGAGCCAGTTTTTCTTACGCTCTGATTCTTCTTTTTTACGTGGCGCGGCTAATTTTTTAATTAGTGTATTTCAGACCGATTCATGGTCTTATGGTTTAATTTATTTTTTGTTAGTTTTTGGTTTTACCTATTTTTATACAGCAGTTATTTTTCATCCACAGCAAATTGCAGAAAATTTGCAAAAGCAGGGTGGTTTTGTGCCTGGCATGCGGCCCGGTCGTCAGACTGCTGATTATTTAGCGCAGGTTTCCAATCGTATTATGTTGGCCGGCGCTTTCTCACTGGGTCTTGTGGCTATTTTGCCTTTAATTGTGCGCCCACTAACCGGCGTTACCACTATGGCCATTTCAGGCGCCTCGCTTTTAATCGTTGTCTCTGTGGTTTTAGAAACTGTCCGTCAGATTGATTCTCAGTTGGTGATGCGCGATTACGATGGATTATAGAACACAAGTTTTACCACACCCCTGGTGTGATAAGTACAGATAAACAAAAACAAGTTTCTAATAAAGAAGCTTTTTTTATTGCTATTTTTTAGTCATTTGGATATAATTAAGTTAAATTATTTATCATCAAAATTATGAAAAAAAATGACCTTATAAAAAAGCAAAAAGATTTGCAAAAAATTGTTACTCTAAGAGACTTGGGAGATTTTACAGAGAGTGTTTTGTTGCCAAGTATACAGGAGATGAATGATAAATTAGAAAAAAGAATTGATGAAAAATTTGAGGATCAGGAAGCGAAACTGGTTACAAAATTTGAAGATCAAGAAGCCAGGCTTGTTACGCGGTTAGTTACCAAAGATTATTTGGATAGAAAATTGTCAGATTTGGAAGCCAAAATTATGGAAAGAACTTTAAAAGAAAAGCAAAGCATAAAAGATAGTATTATTTTGATTATGGGAATTTTGAGAAAAGGCAAAAATCCTACCAAAAAACAAATTGAAAGTTTAAATTTTTTGGAACAAAAGTTAAATGCATTTTAGTTTTAAAATATGCTTGAAAATAAAATCTATAAAATATCCATTTTGGGTCCGCAAGCTTGCGGCAAGGGCACGCAAGCAGAATTTTTATCTGACAAATTAAAAATTCCAGCCATTTCAGTTGGGCAAATTTTACGCGAAGAGTTAAAAAAAGGTTCAACTGTATCTGAAAAAATTAAAGAAGAAATGAACGCCGGTGGTTTAGTTTCCAATGCCATTATTAATCTCATAGTAAAAAAAAGATTAACTCAATCGGATGCGGCTAAGGGTTTTATTTTTGATGGTTTCCCGCGTATCAGAATTCAGGCCAAATCTTTAGCCACCTTAACCGCCTTAACCCATGTAATTGTTATTGAAATTTCTGACGCCGAAGCTCTCAGTCGTTTGAGCGGTCGACGCACCTGTTCAAAATGTGGCAAGGTTTATCATTTAAAATTTTCTCCGCCCAAGCTTGCTGATATTTGTGATGATGATAACGAAAAATTAATCATTCGAACCGATGATACTCCCGAGATCATCCACGAAAGATTAAAAATTTATCATGCCGAAACTGAAGAGGTGATAGAATTTTATGAACAGCAGGGCATTGTTATACATGTTAATGGTGAACAAAGTATAGACGCGGTTAAAGAAGAAATGTTTCGGAAGCTAAAACTTAATTCTTAATTTTTAATTTTGGAATTTTGAAATAATTTTCAATGACTAAATTTTAAAAAAAATATGCAATATGATTTGGAAGAAAGAACTGCTAAATTTGGTGAACAAATCATTTTGTTTTGCAAAACTATCCAAAAAAATGAAATAACTAAATCTTTAATAAATCAAATAATTCGTTCAGCAACCAGTATTGGTGCAAACTACATGGAAGCCAATCGTGGCAGCTCAAAAAGAGATTTTAGTAATAAAATTAGTATTTGTTTAAAGGAAAGCAATGAGACAAAACACTGGTTGAGAATGATGGCAGTTGCTTTAGAGGAAGAGAAAGAAAAGTGTAGAATTTTTTGGAAGGAAGCACACGAACTAACTTTAATATTTTCTACCATTTTAAAATCATGTAAAAAACCAAAAATTAACGAGTAATTTTATTACGAAATTAAAAATTAATATTTATTTTAAAATTCAAAATTAAGAATTAAAAATTTTTAATTATGATTGCTATAAAAACAGATGAACAAATAGAAGCTATGAGAGCCGGTGGAAAAATTTTGGCTCATGTTTTAAAATTGGTTGCTGCAGCTGTGCATCCCGGCGTGGGCACCAAGGAACTCAATCAAATTGCCGAGCAGGAAATTATTAATGCCGGCGGTTTTCCAATTTTTAAGGGTTATCATGGTTTTCCGACTGGGTTGTGTGTTTCTGTTGATGATGAAGTGGTGCACGGACCAGCTCTGCCAGATCGTCAACTGCAAGAGGGCAGTCTGGTGGGTTTGGATTTGGGTATTCGTTATCCAGCCAAAAATGGTTTAATTACAGACATGGCTGTTTCGGTGCCGGTGGGAAAAATATCTCCCGCGGCGCAAAAACTTTTACAGGTGACCGAAGACGCTCTCTATCTGGCGATCAAAAACATTAAAGCCGGTATTCACCTGGGTGACATTTCTTTTACTATTCAAAACGAGGTAGAAAAAAATGGTTTTAATGTGGTGCGCGAGTTGGTCGGTCACGGGGTGGGTGAAAAATTGCACGAAGAGCCGCAAATTCCCAATCATGGTTTGTTTGGTTCTGGACCAATTTTGGCTGCTGGTATGACTTTGGCTATTGAGCCCATGGTGGTGGCCGGTGACTATAATTTAATTATTGACCGTAAAAATAAGGCCTATAAAACTGCCGATGGCTCCCTGTCAGCCCATTTTGAACACACAATTTTGGTGACCGAGGATGGTTTTGAGATTTTGACTCAATAAAGCCATTTTTTGAAAAACCATTGTCCAACAAACCGCGAGGCTTGTTTTTTTGTTGCCAAAGAGTTATAAACTTGACATTTTTTTTGTA
>DCVE01000016.1:8448-14712 GCA_002328025.1 Patescibacteria group bacterium UBA2196 | reverse complement strand
TAATTTTTTCAGTAGCCAATCTAACATTACCATAGGAAATGTTAGAAAAATCAGTTTCAAAAGCGGTCATTGGAAGATAGGTAAAATGGTTTTTCAAGATGCCATTTAAACCAATTTTATCTTGAGCCACGGCCCAAACTTCATAGTCGCCAGAAGGATCTTCATAAGAGAGATCTTTGGTGGTGCAATAAACAGCGGCAGTTTCTTTTTGTAATTCACCGTCTAGGGCGCAGATTTCGTCATAATTATAACCTTCGTTAAAGGTTGGCAAATTGTTGTTATGGGTGCGAATTTGGTCACAGAAAAGGGCAATACCGTCAGCTTTTGAAAGTTTAGTCAATTTATCTTCCTGCATTAATTCACCGCAACCCAAGCCTGATTGGTCCTTTAAAGCCACATGGCTATCACCTAAGGCAATGTTTTCTGGATAGAAAACATCAGCATAGACAGCGCCAGGAGCAGTAGTGACATCAGCCAAACCATCTGGATCAGTGACAATGGAACAAAGGGAAATTGTTTTTGTCCCACCAAATACACCTGGAGGTGTAAATTGTGCGCCAGCAGTAGTGGCATCATCAGTGTATCTATCTACATTGGCTTCCCATTTGGCTTTGACAATTGGGGCCAAACCACCTGCTGTATCGCGGGTCAGGCCAGTATTAACGGTAGCTGCCAAAACTACACTACTGTTCGCCACAGTTAGCATGAATACTAAAGCGAAAATTAGTGTTTTTTTCATATTGTTTTTAGACCTTTGTTAGACCAATAATTATATTTAATAAATAAATACATCCATTGGTTTAACATTTTAAAGTTTAAATTCCATAAGATAAAATCCTATGGTGTGCTTGGTTATTTTGGACGCTGCCATGACTGAAGGGGGAGATGGCAGTTGTGTTCGACCTTTGTCCGCCAAGCGGTTCCCCATGATTCTTCACTAATTTAACTAAGAAGAAGAGTTGGGGAGATAAAAATACCCCCTCACCTAAAAATCGCTAAAAGTCGTGTCCTATTAAAAACAGGACTAGCAATTTGTAAGTGAGGGGGCGTTTATGTTTATAAATGAAAACGTGTATGCCCGTTAAAAAACTAAATTTTTAAGGAACATACGTCAGCCGTCGTGGTAATACATGGTATCACCATAATCAGAGCTGACGGTGGGATCATAGAGTTTGCAAGTGATCACTATTTCTTTATTGGTTAAAGTTAAAGTATTTAAAGACTTACACTTGGGACATTTTTTTTCTTCTTTGAGCAAGCCTTCAACTTGGGCGATGTTGGCAAAATGGTAAAAACACTTTACGCAGCGCCACATGTATGTGTAATTCTGTTCGGCCATAATGTTTTGATTAGAGAAGTTTTACTGTTAATTTAAAGCCAAATGGGCGTTGACGAGAGAGTAAAATAACAGACAGCAAGAGGAAGAAATTACCCAGATTGTGATAGTAAATTGAAAAGGTTATCCATTAATCTGAGTTTGAACAGGTTAATTCTAGCAAGTTGTTTTTTTTATGGCAAGGGGGATAAAATGTGAATAAAAAAAACCTTATTCCCAGCAACAATTGATGGCTTTTTTTACTAATTCACCCAATTTGTCAAAGATGCCTTTTTTACTTTCATCATTTTTATTCAACGCACCGTCATCTAGTTTTTTTATGTCACCCACGTTTAAAAGTTTCATGTTGAGGCCCCAGAAAAGAGAATATAGGTTGTAGGCTTTGTTAAAAAAATCATAGGCTTCATCTTTTTTGTCCTGACCCAAAGCTTTGGTGCCAACTTCCATTAAACGATACGAAGCAGCCAAGAGATGTTTGGAAATGCACCAGACTTCGCCATCATATTCTTTGATTATTTTTTTTAGTAGTTCTTTTCTCATCTCGCGCACGTCTTTGATTAAATCATAATAGGTGGTGTCGCCGGTTTTGCCGCCGGAAAAAAAGAAATGCTCTTCGATGCCGACCAAATTCATGATGGCAATACTTAAATCCTGATCAGACGATAAATCCATTTGATCCTGTTTTTTTATTTTATCAGCTTGAGCTATGAAGTCATTAAGTTTTTGCAATGGCGCTTGATCCATAAAATTTTATTTAGTGATGAAGAAAAATATAACGCTTAAAATTAATAAAGCTCCAACCGGCATGGCAATTTTTTGAAAAGGAAAGTGGGCGTGGTTGTTGTTTTTTCTTTTTAAAAATTCATACCACAGATTGGTAAGCAAAAAGGTTATGCTGCCCAAGGCAGTGCCCAAAATAATTTTATCAATGCCCAGTAGACGGTTGAAAGCGTGGCCCAAAATGTCGGTAAAGAAGTAAAGTGGAGCAAAAACCAGTATATAATAGGCTAACACAGTCACAATTTTTTTACCAATGAAGTTGATTTTTTTCTTTTGGAACCAGTTTAAAGTCCAAAAAATTAAAGAGACAAGCAAACCACCCAGCCATAGACCAGTGATGACATCATCAATGCCTAGCCAGCGGGAAAAACCAATGCCGGCGCCGACCGCAATGGTGCAGATGGGGCAAACGGCCAGAGTGGTTTTGGCGCTGAGTAAAAAAAAAGCAGTACTTAAGAGTAGAATGTATTTTTTCATAGTTTATGATTGAATTTTTTGTTTTAGGACATTAATAATGTCCTGGTCGCCGAGATAGCAACTGCCGGCGTCCCATAAAAAAGGCACGCCCAAACTTTTGGTGTCAATATTGCAAGCCTGGGCTTTTTCCAAAATCTCGTTGGCGTTCGCTTTGTTTTTATAGACTTCTTTTTTTGTTAGCGTTATTTTTTCTTCGACTTTTTCTTTAACTAAAAATTCTTCCACAATGGTGCAGTGCGGGCAGACGTCACCATAATAGAAAACTAAATTTTCTTTTGGCTCAACCACGACGGGAGTTTGGGCTGTACGCGGCCAGGCCAGGTAGAGTACAAAACCAACGACGACGAGCATGAGGAGCATTAAATATATTTTCTTGTTTGACATATTTTTATTAATTTATTGACTGGTTAAAATTATTTCAATGGCTTGACGTAAAACATTTTCGGAAATGTCGCCTTCCAGTTTGTAGCCATTGATGAAAAGGGTTGGTGTGCCGGTGACGCCCAAACTGGCGCCCAAAATTACATCATTATCAACCGCGGTTTTAAAACGACCAGAATCAAAGCACTGATTAAACGTAGCAGTATTTAAACCGGCTTGCAAGGCATATTTTTTTATGTTGACTGTCTCTAATTTATTTTGACTTTGGAACATTAAATCATGCAATGGCCAGAATTTTTTTTGTTGGTTGGCGCAACGACCGGCTTCGGCCGCGCTTTGCGAAAATTCAAAACCCGGAAAGTCGTGAAAGACTAGATAAATTTTGTCGGGATAGCTGTTCATTATTTTGCGAATGGTGGGGAAAAAAGAGTAGCAGGCTGGACAACCAAAATCACCAAAGAGCGCGATTTGGACTTTGGCAGTTGGCATGCCAAAAGTGGGCTGGCCAGCTCTAAAGAGTTTGGCAAAATCGGCGGGAGATAAAGAGGTGGTGGCCGGAGTTTTGGTAGATTCGGTGGCTTGATTTAGAATTTCTTTTTTAAAGCGGTTGGCTGTTAAAAAGAAATTTACGGAAGAAATTAAAAAACCAATCACTATCGGAATAGCAATAAATTTCCATAGACGGATAAATTTTCTTCTGGGTGCGGGGGGCAAAGTTGATGGATTGTAATTTAAGTTGGACAGTGGCATAAAGTAATGATATTATAGCAGAAAAGTCTTCCCCAGACAATTTTTTTGCGCTATAATTAGTTTGAGAAGAAATTAGAAATTAAAATTTATTTTTTGCGGGTATGGTATAGTGGTTATTACCTCAGCTTTCCCCGCCTGCCATGACCTGAGCGAGTGTCGTATAACGGTTATTACCTCAGCTTTCCAAGCTGATGAAGCCGGTTCGATTCCGGTCACTCGCTGAGGCGATGGTAGGACTTTAATAATGTGATGTATTGATTTTTATGGCGGGCAGGCAAGCTGATGAGGCGGGTTCGATTCCCGCTACCCGCTTATTATAATAAATAAACTCAACTTTTGTTGCTGAGGCATTGCGACATCAGCCAAAAGAAGAATAAAAAGAATATATTATGAAAAGAATGCCAACCCCGGAACAAATTGTAGAAGGAATGAACGCGTTAGGATATGAGGTTAGAAATTTTTTAGAGCAACGACCGGAGGCCGATGAGGCTTTTTGTAATAACGAGAGGAAAGAAATTTTGGAAAAAATGAAATTGTTTGTTAGAGAATTAAGAAAAGCACTGCGTGATACTGAACAGACCTTAACTTCAGCAGAATATCAACTGGACGATGAGCAGAAACAAAACCTTGAAGATATTAAGGCAGAGGCTGAGTCATATATTAAGGAGCTGATGCCGCTTTTGGATAATATTTATGACAAGTTTAGCGAATTTAATAAAAAAATAGGTCAGTTTTTCGCGGATAAAGACATGAATAGAGAACTTTATCCTAATGATAAAATGAAAAAATCAGCTCAAGGAATTACATCAACCAAAACACCAGCAGGTGATGGTTTGCCTCATGGTCCGAGGGGCGGAAGATATCAAGGTGGGAAGGGATTTAAAAAAATAAGATAATTTTATAGTACGGAAGTGTTTTAAAAGGCTATTTGATAAAGTTTATTTTTTGAGTCTGACGTGACTAAAACTTGTTTTTATCGTAGCATTGCGATACGATAAATATAGTAATATGATACGATTATGATTGATATTAGCCAAAAACAACAAAAAATAATTACAGTGCTTTTAGAAAATAATTCTTTGGCCTCCTCGGCTATTTATAAGGCGTTGCTTGTGCAAGGTGAAGACGTTTCTTTGGTAACTGTTAAACGTGCGCTTTCTTTGATGGTTGCGGCCGAAATTTTGAAAATTTTTGGTTCAGGCCGTGCTACATATTATACTATTAGTCCGGTGGGTAGAATTTTTGCCAAGATTAACGCCAGAGAGTATTGTGCCATTGAACCTGATCGGCGTTATGGATTAAGACAGTATAATTTTGATCTTTTACCAGCTTTTCCTAAAGATGTTTTTAGTGAGCAGGAACAGCTGCTTTTAGATAAAGCCACTGCTGAATACAGACGCCGGATCAAAGATTTGTCTAGTATTATCCAAAAGAAAGAATTAGAACGTTTGATTATTGAGCTTTCCTGGAAATCATCCAAAATCGAAGGCAATACTTATACATTATTGGATACAGAAAAATTGATTTTAGAAAATAAAGCCGCGCTCGGTAAAACTAAAGAGGAAACTTGGATGATTTTAAATCATAAAGAAGCTTTTGATTTTATTAGAGCTAATAAAAAACGTTTTAAAACCATTAGTCGCGAAAATCTAGAAGAGCTACATTCTATTATTGTTAATAAACTTGGGGTTGGAGCAGGTATTAGGAAAAAGCCGGTCGGCGTGCTGGGCTCTATTTATCGGCCGCTGGACAATATACATCAAATTACTGATGCTTTGGAAGCCTTGGGCAAGAAAATAGTCCAATTGTCTTCTCCTTATGTTAAATCTTTGTTTGTACTTTTGGCTTTGGCCTATATTCAACCCTTTGAAGACGGTAATAAAAGAACCGCGCGTTTGGCAGCCAACGCCATTCTTTTGGCTTATGATCTGGCGCCTTTATCTTATCGTAGTATTGATGAACAGGATTATCGTGAAGCCATGTTGACTTTTTATGAGCTAAATACAATTTTGCCGTTTAAAAAGATTTTTGTAGAACAATATGATTTTGCGGCCAGAAATTACGCCGTAAAATAGAGTAATTTGCAGCAGAAAAACGAGCCAAGATGGTGGCCGAGGATATTTTGAAATAATCTTTAAGTTTTAAGGTAACAAAAAACACCTTCTGGAAATGGGAGGTGTTTTTGATTTGAAAGTAGATATATTTTAGCAAAAACAAATTAAGTGCTAAAATTAATTTATGAATCAAAGGGAAAAAAATATTTTGGAAACACTGAGTTGGTTTGACTTGTTTAGCTATCCTTTGCGAGCTGAGGAGGTGTTTTGGTATTATCTTAATACAGAAACAGTTTTGGAAGCGCGCGTGGAGGAAGATGAAAAAAATCAGGTTGTTGATGCCTTAAAAGATTTGTTGAAAGTTTCTAAAATTGGTTTGGAAAATGAACTATATTTTTTGGCTGGTCAAGAAAAGACAGTGGCTGTGCGCCTTGAAAGACAGCAGGAATCGTTAAAAAAAATTAAACGCGCGCAAAAAGTGGCGCG
>DCVE01000016.1:0-8425 GCA_002328025.1 Patescibacteria group bacterium UBA2196 | reverse complement strand
GTGGTGTGGTTGTTTAAAATTTTTGGTTTGCGGCCAAACAAAAAAACCATTAAAAATAAATTTTGTTTTTCGTTTTTTGTGAGCGAAGATAATTTGAATTTGGAGAATTTAAAATTAAAAAACGATCCATATTTGACTTGGTGGTTGGCTGGCCTGTTGCTGTTGTGGGAAGAAAAAGGTGTTTTTGAAACTTTTTTAAAAGCCAACGCTTGGAATAAAAAATATTTGCCCAATTTTTTGAATCGCTATTTGGCGGCCGAGGTGAATGAGTGGCGTTTGAGTGGCGCGGCGGGTATTAATTTTTTTAAGCGACTGGGGGAAAATGTTTTGGGAATGGTGAGTGAAAAAATTTTTAGATTTTTGGAACTTAAAATTATGCCGCAAAAAATTAAAGAGTTGATGAATAAAACTCCCGGTGTTGTTATAAATGATAAAATTTTGAAATTTCACTTAAATGATACGCGAGAAAAACTGGCCAATGAATATGTAGAGAGAATAAAAGGATTATAGAATTGAGAAGGAAATAAAAGAGCGGACACCTCGCGGGTCCGCTAATTTTGTTATTTGACCGTCAAAAATTCCTTATTTTTTTTGACGATCAGCCTCTTGGCGGCTTCTAATTCTGCCGCCATTTGGAAAATCCTTTCGGCAGCCCAGTGCAGCTGGACATATGGGTCATACGGACCGTTTGTCCAGCCTTCTTCGGCCATCAGTTCAGCGATTGTTCTTTTCACGTTTCCTCCAAATTTACTCCAAAACGTTAAAGTTGTATGTTAGCAATTTAATAATAATATCTTGTTTTTGTCAACAGAAGACGGTTTGCGTTATAATGAAGGTAGATAAACAAAAACAGAGTATGCAACAAAAAATAAAAAATATCTTGATTAAAGCGCCAGAATATTTATTATATCTGTTTGTTTTTTTGTTGCCTTGGCAAACGCGCTGGATTGCGCGCGACACGATTGTTAACTCCGCGGTCTGGGAATATGGACGGATTGGTGTGTATGGGTTTGATGTGGTTTTTATATTTTTAGTTTTTTTAATAGGCCTAGGTCACTTTGATGCTTCGCATAACAAAGTGCCAGTTCTTGATTTAAGTAAGAAATTTTTAATTTTTAATTTTAAATTTTCAAATAATTTTAAATTTTTAAATTTTAAAATAGGCAAAAGTTATTTAATTTTGTTGGGTGTAATTTTTATAGCAATCAATATTTTTGTTGCCGCGGATAAAATTTTGGCAATTTATTGGTGGCTGAGAATTATGGAAGGCGTGGGTTTGATATGGCTGATTAAAAAAATAGATTATGCCAAAATTAGATTGGCTGCGGCTTTTGTTTTGAGTATGCTTTTTTCGGCTGGATTGGGAATTTATCAATTTATAAATGCTGGTAGTGGAGCGACTAAGTGGCTGGGACTGGCCTGGCGTAAGGCAGAAAATTTGGGCGACAGTGTGGTGGAAGCGAATGGCGAAAGATTTTTACGCGCCTATGGCAGTTTGCCGCACCCAAATATTTTGGCTGGATTTTTGGTTGTAGCTTTGGTTTTGTGGTTTTGTATTTTTTTGCAAACAAAAAATACAAACTCTAAAAAACAAAATATATTTTTGTCTGTGGCTGGGGTTTTTTTGACCAGCGGTTTGTTTTTTACTTTTTCGCGCGCAGCTTGGTTGGCAGGAATTATGGTCTGCGCGGTGTCTGGCATGGTGTGGATTAAACAAAAAAGTTTTGAGCAATATAAAAAAATAGGGCTGGCAAGCGTAATTTTAACAGCGATAATTTTGGCGGGGGTGTATTGGCCTCTGGTGGCAGTGCGCACCAGCAACAAAACGCGTTTGGAAATAAAATCAACCAATGAGCGTGTGAGCGGTTATCGCGAAGCTTTGAAAATTATTGAAGAGCAGTCAGTTTGGGGTGTTGGTCTGGGCAACTACACCAAAGTTTTGGCGCAAAAAAATCCAAGCAGTGCGGCGTGGAATAATCAACCGGTGCACAATGTTTTTGTTTTGGCTTGGGCTGAGCTGGGCATGGTTGGAATTTTGCTGTGGGGTTTTTTGTTATATATATTATGGAAAGGACGGGATGATTTGGAGATGAAAAAGAAATGGATAACTTGGGGATTGTTGGGAAGTGTTTTTGTTTTTTTGGGTGTGTTTGATCATTATTTATGGACTTTGCCAGCGGGGATGTTGTTGGTTTTTGCTTATTTTGGTAGTGTTTTAAAAAAATAATTGTCTTTTTTAAACAGCTTTTTTTAAAAATAAGGAGGGCTGTTTTTTATTGCCTTGACAGGATATTTTTTTGTTTTAAAATAATATAAGCGCTAGCTAAATTAGCACTCTTGACAGGTGAGTGCTAAAAAGAATATAATACAGATAGAATGTTTTAAATTATTAATTTTGCGTGTTAAAAATTGGTTTTTTTAAACCAGTCTTAATCCGCATGTATGGTAAAAATATGAATTTACGACCCATAAGCGATCACTTGATTGTGAAAGCTGAAGCAAAAGAAGAAAAAACCAAAAGCGGCATTGTCTTACCAGATACAGCTGACAAAGAAAAGCCAGAAAAAGGCGAAGTTTTGGCTGTGGGACCAGGTCGCACTTTGGACAATGGCCAAATTTCCGCCATGCCAGTTAAGGTCGGCGACAAAATTTTATTTAAAAAGTACGCGCCGGACGAAGTGAAAATTGACGGTGAAACTTTTTTGTTTTTATCAGAACATGACATTGTGGCAATTATAGAATAAAGTAATTTTATTATTAGAATTTTAAATTTTGAAATATATGGCAAAACAAATTTTATTTGATGAAAAAGCGCGTTTGGCTTTAAAAAAAGGTGTGGACCAGTTGGCCAACGCAGTGAAAGTAACTTTGGGACCCAAAGGCCGCAACGTGGTTTTGAGTCAATCTTTTGGTTCACCAACTGTGACCAAAGACGGAGTGACCGTGGCTAAAGAAATTGAACTGGAAGATAAATTTGAAAATATTGGCGCGGAAATGGTCAAAGAGGTGGCCACTAAAACCAATGATGTGGCTGGCGATGGAACCACCACAGCCACCTTACTGGCGCAAAGTATTTTGACGCAGGGTTTAAAAAACGTAACTGCTGGCGCTGATCCAATGGCTTTAAAAAGAGGTTTAGAAAAAGGCGTGTTGGCAATTGTTAGAGAATTAAAAGAAAAAATTTCCAAGCCAGTGGCTGGTCAGGACGACATTGCGCACGTGGCTTCAATTTCCGCCAATGATCCTGAAATTGGTGAATTGATTGCCGAAATTATGAAAGAGGTGGGCAAGGACGGGGTGGTAACGGTGGAAGAATCACAGGAATTGGGTTTGAAAAAAGAAGTGGTGGAAGGTTTACAATTTGATCAGGGTTATATTTCGGCCTATATGGTGACGGACGCCAGCCGCATGGAAGCGGTGATGAATAATCCATATATTTTGGTGACGGATCAAAAGATTTCTTCACTGCAAGAAATTTTGCAACTGTTGGAAAAAATGGCACAGAGCGGCAAAAAAGATTTAGTTATTATTTCTGATGAGGTGCAGGGCGAAGCTTTGGCCACTTTGGTGGTCAATAAATTGCGGGGCACTTTTTTTGCTTTAGCAGTTAAAGCGCCGGGCTTTGGTGATCGTAAAAAAGAAATGTTGCAGGATATTGCCGCAGTGACTGGCGCAAGAGTGATTTCAGAAGAAGTTGGTTTGAAACTGGAAAATGCTGATTTATCGGATTTGGGCAGCGCACGCAAGGTGATTGCGACCAAAGATAACACCACAATTATTGAAGGCAAAGGTGAACGTTCGGTGATTGATGAACGCGTGGCACAGATTAAAAAACAGTTAGAGACAGCCACTTCGGACTATGACAAAGAAAAATTGCGCGAAAGATTGGCCAAGTTGGCAGGTGGCGTGGCAGTGTTGAAAGTTGGCGCAGCCACAGAAACCGAAATGAAAGAGAAAAAACATCGCATTGAAGATGCACTTTCTGCCACTAAAGCCGCGGTAGAAGAAGGGATTGTGGTGGGTGGCGGTGTGGCTTTACTGCGCGCTTTACCGGTTTTGGACAATGTAACTGTGGAGGGCGAGGAAAAAATCGGTTTGGAAATTTTGAAACGCGCTTTGGAGGAACCGGTTAAACAAATTGCCTATAACGCTGGTAAAGACGGTTCGGTGGTGGTGGAAGAAGTAAAAAAACGCGAAGGTAATTTTGGTTATAACGCGGAAAAGAATAAATATGAAGATTTGGTGGTGGCCGGCATTATTGATCCGACCAAGGTGACCAGAACAGCTTTACAAAACGCGGTTTCGATTGCCAGTTTAATTTTGACCACTGAATGCGTGGTGGCGGATTTGCCAGAAAAAGAAGATAAACACAATCATGGTCCAGCTGGTATGCCTGGCATGGGCGGCATGGATTATTAATTGATAAAGTTTTTGTATTTAGCGCTGGCGGGGAACAAAGATTTTTGTTCCCCGCTTGTTTTTATGTTATAATTAAAAAGAGTTTATGTTGGAAATAAAACCAGTTTTATCACAATTGGAAACGGCCATGCAAACTTTGGAAATTGAATGTAGCGGTCAGGTCCCGGCTGATCATTTGCTTAGCGCGCCGAAAAAGAAATGGTCTTTTTTTTCTCTTGGGCCCATGTTTTTGGTTTTGGTTGGAGTGGAAATTTTGTTTTATATTTTAACACTAAGCGCTGGTTTGAAACCGTTGGTGTGGAATGTTTTGTTACCATTATTGTGGCCGGTACAGGTTATTTTTTTCTCAATTTTGACATTTAAATTTTTATTGGCTGGTGAGGTTAAAAAATCTTTTACGCAACCATTGTTTTTGGCCCTATGTGTGGGGGTGGCGATGGCGCTATTTAATTTTTTTTGGTATTTTAGAGTTTGGAATTTTTATAATTTATTTTTTGAACCTTTTATTTTGTTGGTGTGGGCGTTGTTGGTTGTTTTGCTGACGCGAGCTGGTTTTAAGATTTATGAAATTGTTAAATTTAATAAAAATAGAATTAAAAATAATTTGAATATTTAATTTAGAATTATATGCCCAAAGAAAAAAAGTTTTCTTTAGAAGAAGAAAAAAAAGAAATTAAAAATGAATTTACACGCGCTAAAAATGAATTTAAAGCAGAAGTGGTGGATAAACAAGACACCGGTATTATTGCAGCCATTGGTTACGTGTGGATTTTGTTTTTGATTCCTTTGTTACTAAAAAAAGACGACGCTTTTTGTCAGCACCATGCCAAACAGGGTTTGGTTCTGTTTATCTTTTCGTTGATTGTTTTAGTGTTTGGCAGTATTCCAGTCATCGGCTGGTTATTAATTATGCCTTTGGGCTGGTTGGTAATTTTTGTTTTCATTGTTTTGGGCATGACCAATGCTTTGCGCGGTAATATGTGGGAAATGCCGTACTTGGGCAAGTTTGCAAAAAAGTTATAATAAAAAATAAATAAAAATATCCTATGTTGAAAATAAATAAAACAAAAAAACACATTTTGTGGTTTAATGAAATTAGTAATGATGACGTGGTTTTGGTGGGCGGTAAAAACGCTTCTTTGGGTGAAATGTATTCCACGCTGGCAAAAAAAGGTGTGCCGGTGCCAAATGGGTTTGCCATTACTGCCGAAGCTTATCGTTACTATATTGAAAAAAATAATTTGAATGACAAAATTAAAAAATTATTAACCGGTATTAATGTCAAAAGCATGCCGGATTTGGAAAAACGCACAGCGGCCATACGCAAGTTGATTGAAGAAGGGGTGATGCCAGCGGATTTGGAACTTAAAATTTTGAATGCTTATCATAGATTTGGCCGCGCGGAAGATGTGGCGGTGCGGACTTCGGCCACGGCTGAAGATTTGCCTGAGGCTTCATTTGCTGGTATGGGCGAAACATATTTAAACGTGGTGGGCAGAGAAGAACTTATTGACTCGGTTAAAAAATGTTTTGCTTCCATGTTTACCGCCCGTTCGGTGGCTTATCGGGTGGAAAATAAATTTGATCACCTTAAGGTTTTTTTGTCCGTTGGTGTGCAAAAAATGGTGCGTAGTGATTTGGCGTCTTCGGGGGTGATGTTTTCTATTGACACCGAAACCGGTTTTAAAGATGCGGTGCTGATTAACTCCATTTATGGTTTGGGCGAAAATATTGTTAAGGGTCGCGTGAATCCGGATGAGTTTTATGTTTTTAAACCAACTTTGAAGCAAAATAAAAACGCCATCATTTCCAAAACTTTGGGCGATAAAAAAGAAAAAATGATTTATGCGGGCAATGATGTAAAAAATGTGGCAGTGAAAAAAGAAGAACAACAAAAATTTTCTTTGAGCGATAAAGAAGTTTTGCAATTGGCGCGCTGGGGAGTTTTGATTGAAGAACATTATCAAAAACCCATGGACATGGAGTGGGCCAAAGACGGCAAGACTGGAAAAATTTTTTTGGTGCAGGCACGCCCGGAAACAGTGCAGTCGCGCAAGGACTTGGCGGTTTTGGAAGAATACGTTTTTAGTGATAAAAGACAATTGAGCGCTGATAAAATTTTGTGTACTGGTAAAGCAGTGGGTAGCAAAATTGGCAGTGGCAAGGCACACGTGATTTTGGATGTAAAAGATATTGGCAATTTTAAAGCCGGCGAAGTTTTGGTCACCGAAATGACTGACCCAGATTGGGTGCCGGTGATGAAAATCGCGGCAGCGATTGTGACCAACTCGGGCGGACGCACTTGTCATGCGGCAATTGTGTCGCGTGAAATGGGTATTCCATGCGTGGTGGGCGCGCCAGAGGCGACCAAAAAAATTACTAAGGGCACGGATGTAACGGTCAGCTGTGCTGCGGGCGAAGACGGCGTGATTTATGAAGGCCGTTTGGATTATAAAATTAACCGCACTAGCTTGAAAAATTTGGCCAAGCCAAAAACAAAAATTATGTTGAATGTGGCGGAGCCAGCGCGGGCATTTGAATTTTCTTTTGTGCCCAACGACGGTGTGGGTTTGGCGCGCGAAGAATTTATTGTCAATAACTATATTAAAATTCATCCGCAGGCGCTGCTTAATTTTGATAAATTGACGGATAAAAAATTAAAAAGTAAAATTGCCGCCTTGACGGTGGAATACAAAAATAAAACAGATTTTTTTGTGGGTGAATTGGCTGAAGGCATTGCCAGAATTGGAGCCGCATTTTATCCCAAAGACGTGATTGTGCGTTTGTCTGATTTTAAAACCAATGAATATGTAAATTTGATTGGCGGTAAAGATTACGAACCCAAAGAAGACAACCCAATGATTGGTTGGCGCGGCGCTTCAAGATATTATGATCCAAAATTTATTGAAATTTTTAAATTGGAATGCCAAGCTCTAAAAAAAGTGCGTGATGAGATGGGACTTACAAATATAAAAATTATGTTACCCTTTACGCGCACGCTGGAAGAAGCCAAAAAAGTGATTGCCATTATGGCTAAAGAAGGTTTGGTGCGCAAGAAAAACGGTTTGGAGCTTTATATGATGGTGGAGATTCCTTCAAATGTAATTTTGGCGCGCGAATTTGCTAAATTGTTTGATGGTTTTTCTATTGGCTCTAATGATTTAACCCAATTGGTTTTGGGGTTGGATCGCGATGCTGGTATTTTGACGCACGTGGGTGATGAAAGAAACGAAGCGGTTAAAATTTTTATTAGCCAAGTGATTAAAAGTGCCAAGGAAACCAAAACCAAAATTGGTATTTGCGGCCAGGCGCCATCAGACTTTCCAGAGTTCGCGCAGTTTTTGGTGCAAGAAGGTATTGACTCAATTTCTTTAAACCCTGATTCGGTGATTAAAACAACTTTAAAAATTTTGGAAATGGAAAAAAAGATGAAGTAAAAAAAAATTTCTATTGATATACATTGATAAGCAACCGAACCCAAGAAGGAGGTGGGTCATGAAAAGAGGCAAGAGTAAAGAGACAAAAAGTCAAAACACTGCGACCAAAAGAACAGGTAGCCTGTCTGTTTGGCAAACAGTAAGTGATCTAGCCAGTGCGACAGTATTTTACTGTCGTTCATGGGAGTCTGTGGATGCCAGAGGTAACAAAGTCGCCAGAGTGACAAAGAAAACGTGATGACATTTTTTTCCAATAAAAAAGCCGGTGAGAATAAATCTTGCCGGTGTTTTTTTAATTTAAGGTCGCTACAAAATTATGTGTAATTTTTTGTGGCGACCTTTTTTTGACTCATAAGTCCAGTGCGCTCGTTATTTCCAGTTCTTGCAGCAGCCGCACTGGCGGCAATGTTTACCTAGCTGGCAGCTTGCACATATTTTTCCTTTAGTTATTTTTTTGATTTTAATCTCGGTTTTCATTGTTAACCTCCGGTTCCCGTTTTGTTTTTTTGCGCCACATTTTGTGTATCTGGTGGTGACGCTGTCCCGCACATTCCGTTTTGAAGTGCAAT
>DCVE01000008.1 GCA_002328025.1 Patescibacteria group bacterium UBA2196 | reverse complement strand
TTGCACTTCAGGGGTGATTTCACCTCCACCTTGTTTATATTAATTTAAACAGATAATTGTGCAAGAGTCAAGCCAAAAAATGTTTGCTCTTGACAAAAGTTCATTTTAATGATAAGTTAGTCAACACAGAATTCGTAAAGTAAATAATCACAATTCATTTTGGAGGAAGTATTATGAAGACAAGAAATTTTTATCTGGTTGTGATGATAGTTTTTTTTGTGAATGCCATAGTGGCCTCACAAACCATCACGACTTGGGGTAGCTGGACTGCGACAACCGACTCTGGTATAACCGTCGGGAGCGATCGGCGAAACTTGCCAATCTCGGCGACAGTTCCTGTTTCCGGGGTCTACACCCTGAATTTAAGCAGGAAGATCGAGTTGGTACCCGGCGGTGATTCGCTCGGGATCATTATTTACAACCAAGAGCCAATTTTTTTGGAGGTGGCCGGCGGCGGATTGGGAGTATGGGACGGGCCAGAAATTGAGCTTTACCAGGGGCTCGAGGCGGTAACCCGCCAGCCCCACCTGATAAAAGTTGGCTGGAGAAAACAGACGAAAAATCTAAATATTCGTCTGGTAATTCCCTGCCAACCAGGGAAGGCTGGTTGGAGTGCCGTAGTTTTTATAAATGGAATCGTTATTAAAAAATACGATTCCAAGGCTTGGCAATACGTGGATGATTTTGATATGCCGAAAGGGGCACTCTCCAACTCAAAGTTGGATCTCATCCCAAAAACCTGGGAGTTCTATCAGGTATGGAATGATAGCTTAACAGGAGGAATTCCTTGGTTTGGCAATACTGCCACAAAGGTGGACTATGCTTTCGGCAGGGGAGGATCTTTAGTCCCAAGTGTTAAACTGCTCTTTATTTCGTTTTTTAATTTAAGAGCAGAGGGAGTTGTCACTTTCTCCGAAATGGGGTCACACTACGAGTGCTCTGTAGTATGGCCAATGTCAAGATTTTTTTGGGAATATACATTTGACCTCCAGGTTTACGAGGAGGTTGCTCCCACCGTCGTTGCCACCACCCACGGCCAACCGGAAAATTTTGTGCTGGAGCAGAATTATCCCAATCCGTTCAATCCACAGACTACCATCAGCTACGATCTGCCGCTGCAAGAACACGTCGCCTTGACTATCTATGACGTGACAGGCGCTGTGGTGACCAGCTTGGTTGATGGCGAGCAAGCGGCTGGCAGTTACAGTCTGGTCTGGAATGCGGACGGAGAGCCGAGCGGCATTTACTTCTGTGAGCTGCGCACGGCCTCTTTTCGTGAGACACGCCGAATGCAGCTGGTGAAGTAACTCGCTCCAACCGCGACAAGGTTCAACCCCCGACGTTCACACACGCCGGGGTGTTTTTTTTGCATAAAACTTTACAAAAAAATAAAAAAGTGAAAGAATAAAGCAGCTGAAGAAAAAATATTTCAGCTTTTCTTTTTTTAAAAAATAGGGTAAACTTTTAAAGTAATAATTGGTTTTATAAGAGGGTGTCCGCTCGGCAGAGCGAGCGGACCCGCTCATGAAACTGAGCGGGGAAGGGTCGCCTAGTGGCCTATGGCGCGCGCTTGGAAAGCGCGTAGGGTGTCAAAGCCCTCGAGGGTTCAAATCCCTCTCCTTCCGATTTTTTAAAAATGAAAAAACAAAATAATATTTTAAAAACTATTTTCTTAAAATTGTGGAAATAGTTTTTTGTTTGGCGATGTTTTTAATGTTATCATTAAGATAGATTAATTTTATTTATTTTTTTATGGGTATAGTATTTGCTTTTGTGGCAATGTTATCGTGGGGAGTGGGTGATTTTTTAATTCAAAAAAGCACCAGGCGACTGGGCACACCATTTAAAAGATTTAGAGCTTTTTTGACAAGAAATAACGATGAAAAATATAGCACCTGGATAGTTTTATTTTATATCTGTAGTTTTGGCACATTGGTGCTTACGCCTTTTGTGTGGCGAGAGATTGGTTTATTGAGTGTGCGTGAGGTGGGTTTTTTGTTTTTGGTGGGGATAGTGATGCTTGGGGCAGCACTTTTGGATTTTAAGGCGTTAAAAATTGGCAAGATTTCTGTGGTAGAGCAGGTGTTTGTTTTGGAGATTCCGGCGGTATTAATTTTGACCAGTTTGCTTTTGAGTGAGGTTTTGAATATTAAACAATATTTTTTGATTGCTATTTTAATGGTAGGAATTATTTTTATTTCCGTTAAGGATTTTGGTCGATTAAAAAAATTTGTTTTTGAGCAGGGGGTGGTTTTGGCTGGGGCGGCGGCATTGACCATGGGTGTGGCGGATTTTTTGGTTGGTTTTGGGTCGCGGGCGATCAGCCCCTTGATGACTAACTGGTTTTTAAATGCGGTGATAACCATGGCAACTTTGAGTTATTTAATTTTTGATAAAAAATGGTTTGCCACTTGGCATTATGCTAGAGATAATAGAAAATTAATTTTTTATACCTGCGTTTTTGATAATTTGGCTTGGGTGGCATACGCCAGTAGCATGGCATTGATACCAATTGCCATTGCAACGGCAATCAGCGAAAGCTATATTGTTTTGGCGGTTGTGCTTGGTTTTTGGTTTAATAAAGAGAGATTAAAGATACATCAGTGGGCGGGTTTGGTTATGATTGTGGTGGCGGCGTTGACTTTGGGTTTGATTACAAAATAGAAAATATAATATTTGATTGTGGAATAACTTTGAATGTTGATGATAATAATTTTTTTGTGTAATTTTTAAAAATGAAAGATAAAACCAATTAACTTAAAAACACAAAATGTTTGAAAAAAAATTAATTAAAGATAAGACAAAAATAAAAAGACTAATCGGTTTGATGGTTTATGTTTTGTTGGCTTGTGGAGTTATATTAATTTGCAAACCGATTTATTTGCTTTCGATGTTGATTGTTTTGGTACCACCGACAGTGATTACTTTTTTGTGGCTTAAAAAATCGCGTTTTAAAATTTTTATTTTTTCTATATTTTCGGCTATAATTTTTGCGCCACCAATTGAACTTGTGGCCAGACTGGCTGACGCTTGGGACGTGCAATCGATTTTGCCCAGGCCGTTTGGTATAATGCCGTTGGAAAATATATTATTTGCTTTTTTAAATTTTTTCTGGGTTTTAAGTTTTTATGAATATTTTGTGGACCGTGATAGAAAAAAGAATGTTTCAAAAAAGTTTAAATATCTGGTTGGTTTGTATTGTGTGATGGCGGTGATGATTTTTAGTTTGTATTTTTATAACCATAATTTTGTAACTTTAAATTATTGCGTTCTTTCGGTGCCGATATTAATTTTACCCAGCTTAATTATTTTTTATAGCCACCCCCATCTTTTGAAAAAAACAATTTTGCCGACTTTGTTTTTTGCTATAATATTTTTTGTCTACGAGGCAACTTCTTTAATTATTGGTAATTGGTGGTGGCCAGGAGAATATTTGGTTAATTTAAATTTGTTGGGTCACCGTTTTCCTTTGGACGACGTTGTTATTTGGTATTTTTTATCCACCCCAACCTTGATTGGTGGTTATGAGTTTTTTATGGATGATGGAAAATAGGAAAAAATAATATTTTTATAAATTCTTATCAAATGGCAATAATTTTTTTTATTTGCTTTAAACCGTTAAAGGTGAGAGAATAGAGATATTATTAACTAACTTTTAGCTTATGAAAAAGATATTTTTTAATGACAAAATATAAATAAGATTATGGAAATAATTCTCGCTTCCGGCAATAAAGACAAATTTCGTCAACTGGCTATCTATTTTGAACAAGCCGGTCATGTTTTGGTAATGCCGGAGAAAATTATAGAAATTGAGGAAAATGAAGCGACTTTGCAAGCTAACGCGGAAAAGAAAGCGCTGACGTATTCGGCCGAATACCCTGGTCGTTACGTGCTAGCCACTGACGGCGGGGTGAAGATCGTGTATCTGGGCGATGATTGGAATCATATTTTGACGCATCGTTTGTCCGGTCGAGATAAAGGGCAAAAAATGAGCGAGCGAGAAAGATGCGAGATGTTATTGACAATGATGAAAGACGCACATGGTGATGATCGACTTATTTCCTGGCACGAGGCTTATGCCGTGACCAAAGATGGCCAAATACTTTTTTCAAAAGAATTTTTTGATGAGGAAAACGATATTTCCGTATTGCTGGAAAGCATACCGCCAGATTTTCAAGAAACCGGTTTTTGGCTCGGCTATCTATGGTATGAAAAAAAGTTTGGCAAACACTATATGGCGCTGACCAATGAAGAGAAAAAAAGTTTGGACGGTCGCTTATCAAAGCTGGTGAGGGAGCTAGAGGAAAAAAGAGTATTCGTATAAATCCCCTAAAATAGGGGATTTTATTTGCCAAACTCGGTTTAAAGTGGGATAATTTTAATATAAATTATAAATTCAATATTATGTTAAAGAAAATTCTCAAAGTACTTTTGATCGTTTTTATCACAATTGTGGTCTTGATTATTGCTCTCGGCTTGTATATTTGGTTTAAAAATCCCTTGGGTTTAAGAGGGGTGATCCAATACAAAATAGCGCCCCAGAGTGTCCAGATGGATGAGACCTATGACCATCCCTTACTCAATACCAGCCAGGAAAAACAACTGCGCGATATCGGAGTCGATCCATCTATTTTACCCACAGAAATTACGCCAGCCCAGCAGGCTTGTTTGCAGGAAAAATTGGGAGCTAGTCGAGCAGAAGAGTTATTGAAGGGCGCGGCGCCGACTACGGCTGATGCCCTGAAGGCCGCCGCTTGTCTGTAATATTATTTACTGAACTTAAAAAAGTCCCAAAGAGCAGGGGCTTTTTTATTTGCCAAACTCGGTTTAAAGTGGGATAATTTTAATATAATATGTCTAAAACACTCAAATTTTTATTGCTATTTTCCCTAGTCTTTTGGAGTATTCCATCTGTTGGCGAAGCCAAAGTCGAAGGGTTTAAAAAAGGCGTGGCGCACGGCACTTTTATGTTACAAGGTTATTCCTATGTTGGTTCGCCCGGCACTTTGCGTTTTTTTGCCGAAGGCGCTATGGCCGCCGAATCCTCCCTGTCCTATGTCGACGACGCCTACCTCTCGCCTGACGATGGCGATTATCAAGGCAAACCATTTGAACTTAAAGGCACCTTTTCCGGCGGACCAAATGGCGTGGCCACTTTTTCCTCCCCCGAAGGTCTAACTTTCAGCGTGCCCCTAAAAGACGGCAAGACTTTTGAATTGAGCATTCCGGGTGTGCAGGTGCATATGACTGTGACTGATCCCACTATATTTGAATTGGATGAAGATGAACAGCGGGCTGAATATGATCCGGATGCGCCTTTGACTGATAGCGGAGTGAGAATAAGCGATATTGATGGCCAAGCAGAAATCGCTTGTCCGCCAGATTTTGAAGCTTGGAATGTCTTGAAAAAAAATATGGTCATCTACAACCATTGCCATCTCAAAACCGGCGAAGACAGCACGATTGAATTGTCTTTCATCAATACAGGGGCTTTTAAAATAAAATCAGAAACCGAGATAGTTATTAATGAATCCAAAAAAGAAGTGACTAAAATTCAGTTATTGGCTGGCAATATTTGGGCCAATGTCAAAAAAATGGTCAAAGATGGCACCATGGAAGTGCATGGCAGTCAGGCCGTGGCTGGGATCAAAGGCACGATTTTTGAAATGACCGAAACCGGCGAGACCACCACTCTAAAAGTGATTGAAGGCGAAGTGGAATTCAAAGATAAAGCTGATAATAAAATTGAAACTGTGCGCACTGGTGAAGCGCTGTCAGTTGATCTCAAAGGTTTTGGCGAGAAAACAAAATTTGAGGCCAACACGGAAGTAGAAAATATGCCGGTAGCGCAGGAGGAAAATAAAAAAGAAACAGAAAGCAAGAAAGGTATTGTTCTGTCAGTGATTATCACCTTGGTGATTGTGATTGGGGGAGTGTGGGTGGGGAGGGGGAGGAAAACAGAAGAAAAAGCAAAAAATTGATTTTTAAAAAAAATAAGAGCATAATACAAGATATATAACAAGATATTATAATATATGTCCGATAAAAAAATCATATCAGAAATTAAAGACAAGCCTTACTTTGTTAAGGATAATTTTGTTTTATACAACGAAAATTGCTTAAAAATTTTAGAACAAATTCCAGAAAATTCTATTGATATGATTTTTGCTGATCCACCATATTTTTTATCAAGTGGATCTTTTACTTGCCACAACGGACAAATGGTTAGTGTTAAAAAAGGGGACTGGGATTTAACCAACGGTACTAAAAAGAATTTTGAATTTCATTTAGAATGGATAAAAGCTTGTCATAGAGTTTTAAAGCCCGGTGGCACAATTTGGATTAGTGGCACATACCATTCAATTTATCAATGTGGGTTTGCTTTACAGGTTAATCATTTTCATATTCTTAATGATATTGCTTGGTTTAAACCAAATGCTTCACCAAATTTAAGTTGTCGTTTTTTTACAGCCAGTCACGAAACATTGATTTGGGCGAGAAAAGATCAGAAAGGCAAACACAAGTTTAATTATAGCTTAATGAAAAATGGTGATTGGCCGGATGATTTCATCAAAAAACCAAATTTACAAATGCGTAGTGTTTGGGCAATTTACCCGCCTAAAAAAGAAGAAAAGAAATTTGGCAAACATCCAACACAAAAACCAATTGATTTACTTGTTAGAATTATTATGGCAAATACAGATAAAGGTGATGTTATTTTGGATCCTTTTACCGGTTCATCAACAACTGGTTTAGCTGCTACCCTAAATGACAGAAAATTTATTGGGATTGATATGGAGAAAAAATATTTGGAATTATCAAAAAAAAGATTAAATGATTTAATAAAAAAATAATTAATAATAATTTTATGAAAAAAGGCGGAATTGGCGGTGCCAATACAAAAACAGGATTATACTTTGAAGGCGAAGTTGATTTTTTAACCTTCATCAAAAAACAAAAAAATTATTCTGTTAAAGGATTTAAAATTTTTTATAAAGACAAAGAAGTTGCATCGTCTTTTAAAAAACACGAACTTTATAAGTATTTAGAAGAAAAAGGAATTGATTATAAAAATTTTATCTCAAAAAAACTTCTTCCAGATGATGCTGTATTTGTTATTGTAAATAACACATTCTTTATTTTGGAAATAAAATTTCAAGAAGTTTTTGGTTCAACAGATGAGAAATTGCAAACTTGCGATTTTAAACTTAAGCAATATAGAAAACTCTTATCACGCCTTAATGTTGAAGTAAAATTTATTTATATTCTAAATGATTGGTTTGGAAAACCTGAATATAAAGATGTATTAGATTACATTATTTCTATCGAAGGATGTTTTTATTATTTTAATTATTTACCTCTACAAAAAATAGGTCTGCCTGTGCCCGACTAAAACAATGTAAAATAAATTTTATGTCAGAAGTAAATATTTTAAAAAGAAAAAATGAAATAAAGTCGATAATTTTATATTCTGACAAGCTTCTAAAAGACATAGTGAAATTGCATGAAGAATTATTATTAGGCGAAGAAAAAAAGTTAGAGTTCCAAATTTCAATAAAATTTTTTCTTGAGTTGATGTCTTCATGCTTGGATTATTTGGCCATGGATATTTTTGAATTGTATAGTTACCCAATAGAAGACAAAAAGAGAATATATTTTCCTTTTATTAAATATAGGGGGAATGAAGAGATGATTGATTCAGAAAAAAGATTGGCAGAGTCAATTTGCCGGAATATAAATCAAAATGCATCAGAAGACTTATCACTAGTTCATAAAATACGTAATTATCAACATTTATACTATCAAAACCATAACATCTGGGCGAGTGATTTTAAAAAGCTTAGAAATAATAATACGCACCGAAATTTAAGTTTATATGAAGAAAAAATTGACAACGATAGGATTATTAATGGTATGCTAGGTGATGGAAAAATAATTTTTAAAGGAGAAAGCAGTGGCATTCGAGTATTGGGGGATGAAAAATATAGTAGTACAAAAGAAGAATTAGAGAAATTTTTTAACAGACCAGTTGGCGAGAAAATTACTAAGTATTACATTTTTTTAGATGTGTCTAATATAAATCAAGAGACAATTAAATTTCTTGAATCAATTAGACAAAATGTCGACAAAATAATTGATGATATTTATAGTTTTTTAGAGAGTAAAACTATTTTATAATCTTATGCCCGACGAAAATATATCAACCGAACAATCCGAACAACCAGCGCAACCAGCGAGTGAAGTGGTGGAGCCAGTAGGGGCGCCACCGTTTTTTTTGGGTTTTATTGTTACATTTTAATCATTTTCTATTATCGTGTCAAATTTTTAGACACCGTACTTGCAAAGAATTTCTTACAATGCTATAATTAAGACATAAATTAACCTTGTGGATAACTATGCCTAATTTACACCAAACAATCAAACGGTTGCGCGTACAAAAAGGTCTTTCGCAGGATTCTCTGGCAAAAGAGCTTGATATATCACGTCAGACCTATACACAGATAGAAAATGGCGCACGTGATTTAACTATTTCCGAAGCCCGAAAACTTGCCGGAATTTTTGGTTTTTCCTTGGACGATTTTTTGCAAGGAAAAGAAGTTTCTATTGTTGTAGATATTGAGAAAACAAATAAAATCACCAAGTCGCCAAAAGAAGAAATTAGAATTAGTGTTCCGCAAGAAAGAGTGGATAAATTTCGACAGATTTTACTTTACATATTAAAAAAGGTTGGCGGCAAGCCAAATGTTGGCATGACTGTTTTGTACAAACTATTCTATTTTATTGATTTTGACTATTATGAAAAATACGAAGATCAATTAATGGGTTTGGTATATCTAAAAAATCATCATGGGCCAACGCCGCTACTATTTGAAAATCTTATTAGCGATATGACAAAAAAAGGCGAAGTGGAAATTATTAAAAGTAAATTTTATCAGTATCCCCAAACTAAATATTTAGTGAACCCAGAAATTGAACCGGATTTAAGTATTTTAAATGGGCAAGAACAGGAACATATTGATTGGGAGCTCCGACGTCTTTCTGATTTAACCGCAAACCAACTTTCCGAGTTATCACATAAAGATGTACCGTGGATTAGTGCTGAAAATAGCAAGCCACTTGATTATGAGTCGGTGTTTTATCGCACCCCCGAAACATCAGTGAGAGAATATGACAACACCGATGAAGATTGAATATAACAACACAGACTCTTTCCAAAAAGATTTTAAACGCCTTCTCAAAAAATTTCGAACACTTGAGGATGATTTAGAAACCGCTAAACGTGACGCAATAGAACTTTATCATTTTAAGAATTTAGATAATCAAAGTGTTTTCCCAGTACCGGGTTTTTGCACAGAAAAAATAAAGGTATGCAAAATTAAAAAATTTGCTTGCAAGGCACTAAAAGGACGTGGTTCAAAAAGTGGTATTAGAATAATCTATGCTTTTCATGCAGAAACATTAAAAGTTGAATTTATTGAAATTTATTTTAAGGGTGAAAAAGATAATGAGGACAGAGAAAGAATTAAAACATATTTAAACAATTACAACTAAAATTTCCTCCAAATGAGGATTTTTTGGTTTTTGTGATGAAATATCAGTTTTTTTATTCCTAATTTGGTGATAAAATTAAACCATAAATTGTCCCAACATTATGCCCGACGAAAACATACCAATTAAAAAACCACTTAATTATAAATATGAAATTTAGCAAAGGTTTTAAAATCACCATACTCATAATTGTTCTCTGCCTTGCGGTTTTATTTTTCAAGATTATATCTAATGATAGTTCCTCCAAACTTGGATGTTCTTACAGATATATTCAAAAAACAATTAATAAAAACTGGCAAAAAAATAATTGCCGAAGGTATATTGATTTAATGCCTCCCGTGATAAGAAGACCAGAAATACCTTGTGGATGTGAGGGCTACACAATGCCTGTGTATTAATTTTATAATTCTATGCCTCTTGCAAAATTTATCAACCCAAAAGATTGTTTTAAATAGGCCTTGACGCGGGCCTGTTTTTTTAACCATTTGACAAATAATAATTACTCCTATATAATAACAACTATGAAATACCCCAATGACGAAATGGCAACAATCGCGCAAAAACTCAAGCAGGCGAAATTAAAAATCACTCCGCAAAGAGTGGCTGTTTTGAGCGAGTTAACAGATAATTATGATCACCCGGCCGCTGACGCCATTTATCAAAAAATAAAACTGAAATTGCCCAATATATCATTTGACACTGTCAATCGGACACTGATTTCTTTGGCCAGAAATGGCGTGATTAGAATTGTTGAAGGCTTGGACAGAGCCAGAAGATATGATCCGATGATCGAGCCACATCACCATTTCTATTGTCTAAAGTGTAATAAAATTATTGATTTTATAAGTGAAGAATACGATCAGATAAAATTACCAGCCAGCATAACCAAGAAACACCAAGTCTTGGAACAAAAGATAGTCTTGAATGGCATCTGTGAAGATTGTAAAAATAAAAAAGATAACAAAGGTCGAAAATAATTATTAATTAATTAAAATGATGTTAAAATTATGTCAAACAACAAATACACATCAATTGTGAAATTAGATTTCCAATACGCGCATAGGTTTATGGATTATCCCGGAGAGGCAAGCTATCTCCACGGACATTCGGGATTACTAACGATCGAAATTGAAGGGGAATTAGATAAAAACAATTACGCCTACCCGGTAAAAGAGGCACAAAAGTTAGCTTGGGCAGTAGCCGACAACTTCATGCACGCAACGATTTTTCAAGAAGGCGATCCATTGCTGGATTTAGTTTTGCAAGGATATGAGCAAACAGGAATGAAAGGTACAACAAATAGATTTGGAACACCCGCAAAAGCTCTTAACCATGAGCTAGTAAAATCATTTCCCGAAAGCAGGGTAGCTGTAAGTAAAGGCCCTTCTACTTGCGAATGGTTCTGCACAGTCTTCTATGAATTATTAAAAGACAAGTTGAATATTAAAAAAATAGAATTCCGCTCTTCTTCGTTGAACTGTGCTTCAAAAGAGTTTTAATTAATAAGAGGGCTAGTCAGAAATTATCAAGAAAGATATATGATAATTAGAGAATAAGGTAAGTTATAAACATTGGGAAAATCTTATGCAGTCGACATAAGGCATAAAAATTATTAATTTTAATTAAATAATAAAAATATGAAAAATTTAAATGCGTTTGACTGGGTTGCTTTAGTGCTTGTGGTCGTGGGCGGATTAAATTGGGGCCTGGTTGGTTTATTCAAATTTGATCTAGTGGCCACAATTTTCGGCGATATGTCGGCATTATCCCGCATAGTATATGCGCTTGTTGGCTTGAGTGCTGTTTATGTTGCCGTAGCTTTAGCACAACTAGGCCGTAAAGCCTAATTTTATAGGCTACGCTCCAGTTTTAAAAACCAAAAAATCACCGTTTAGGTGATTTTTTTGTAGAGGATGGCAAGACCAAAGAGCATGGCGTTGAGCATGACGATTGTGGCGCCAGCCGGCAAGTCTAGAAAAAAAGAGACAACAATTCCAAAGACAACTGATACTAATGAGATGAGTCCTCCCAGAATAAGGGCAGTTTTGAATTTTTTGGAAATTTGGAGAGCCGTTACTGCCGGCAAAATAAGAAGCGCCGAGACCAGCATGATGCCTACGATTTTGACTGAAAGAACAACGGTGATCGCGGTTAAGATTGTGAGCAGGGTGTTGATCAAATTGGTTTTAATGCCGGTTGTTTTGGCGTATTCCTCGTCAAAAGTGGCGGAAAACAAATCCCAGTAAAAAAAATAAATGACCAGCATTACAATGCCCGAGAGAGCCACTGAAAGTATGGCCTCGCTGGCGCTGATAGCCAGAATATTACCGAAAAGATAACTAAAAAGATCAACGTTGAAGCCTTTTGATAAACTTGCCAAAATAACGCCACTGGCAATCCCAACCGCCGAAACAATGCCAATGGCCGCATCGCCATAGACGCGCGCTTTTTCGCTGATTTTCAAAATCAAAATTGACGCCAAAATGACAACCGGCACGGCAACGTAAAATGGATACAGACCGAAAAATAGACCGAGGGCAATGGCGCCAAAGCTCACGTGCGAAAGTCCGTCGCCAATTAAAGACATTTTGCGTAGGACCAAAAATAGGCCAAGCGATGAACAGGCAAGCGCCACAAATGAGCCGGCCACGAAAGCTTTTTGGATAAATGAATATTGTAAAAATTGGATGATATCCATATTAGTTGTGTTGGTGCCAGATGATATGACGGTCGCTTTTTTCAAAATACGAGGCAACATCGCCTTGCGGGCAAAAATCAGCGATACTGCCAAAGAAAACTAACTGGCGGTCAATATATAAAAGTTTGTTGGCGTATTGTCCGACATAGCCGGTGTCGTGGGTGATCAAAACAATCGTAGTTTTTGTTTTTTGGTTTAGCGTTTGTAGCAGCTTGAAAAAATCTTCACGCGAGGAAGGGTCAAGCGCGGTTGACGGCTCGTCCAAAATCAATATTTCTGGTGCGGATACTAGGGCGCGGGCCAGCAGAACTTTTTGCTGTTGTCCGCCGGAAAGCTCGGAAAGTATTTTGTTTTTCAAATCCGAAATACCCAAAAGCATTAGCGTCTGATCAATTTTTTTTTCATCTTTTTCGCAGATTCTTTTTGGTCTCTTTTTTTGTGATAAAAGACCTAGAAAAACCACCTCTTTGACCGTTGCCGGGAAGAGCTGATTGATGCTCGATTGTTTTTGGGGCAGATAGCCGATCTTGGCAAAATCGACAAATTTTTTTAACTCTTTGCCAAAAAGAAAAATTTTTCCGTCAGTATTTTGAACAAGACCAAGAATCGCTTTGGCCAAGGTTGTTTTTCCGCCACCGTTTGGTCCGACCAGTCCGACAAAATCACCTTTTTCTATAGCAAAAGAAATGTCATGTAGAGCTTCGGTTTGGCCGTAGTGGACAACGAGATTTTTAGTTTCAATAATTATGCTCATAATTACTTTTGGCAGTTAAGACCCTTGGTCAAATTTTTCAAATTGTCTTCCATGAGTGAAATATAGGAAGCTTGCGCCTCATAATCTTTTTTGGTTAGATTGTGTGCGCCGTTCAAGAGAAGCATTTTGGCGCTGGTTTCGCGGGCCAGGGTTTCTGCGATTTTCGGACTGGTCAACTCTTCATAGAAAATATAGCCGATATTGTCTTTCTTGATTTGCTCCGTGAGCGCGATCAAGTCTTTTGCTGTTGGCTCTGAATCAGGGGAAAAACCTTGTGCGGAAACATACTCCAGACCGTATTTTTTGGCCAGATAACCAAAAGCGTAATGTCCGCCGTAGATGATTGTCTTGGTTTTGCAAGTGGAAAGAGAATTTTTGTAATTGGTGTCAAGTACTGTAAGTTTGGCTTGATAGTTTTTCAAATTGGTTTGATAAAAATCAGCATTTTGTGGATCGGCTTTTTCAAGAGCACTGGCGATATTTTTTGCCATAATTTCGGCGTTTCCAAAATCCAGCCAGATATGAGGATCGACCCCGCTATGGTGATGACCGTGCTTATCTTCGTCTTCGTGGTGTTCGCCTTCTTTATGGGTTACTTCGTCCTGATACTCGTATTCCTCTTCTTTCATAAGTTCAATTCCGGCGCTGGCATCCACAACTTTTACTTTTTTATCGGCGCCGGCGATTATGTCGTGTGCCCACGGCTCCATTAATTCGCCAGTATAAACAAAAATATCTGCCTTGTTGATTTTGATGATATCGCTCGGTTTTGGTTCGTAGGCGTGAGCCTCGACTCCGGGTGGCAAAAGCAGTGTTACCGCTACTTTATCCTGTCCGATATTTTTGGCAAAATCGTACATGGGAAAAAGGGTCGTGACAATGGTTATTTTTTGTGAATCAATTTTTGTTTTTTGTGAAATATTTGAAACCGCGGAAATCCCCAAACCAATAATTACCACAACTCCGATGGCGAAGAGCATTTTTTTCATAGTATTTATAAATTATGTTTGGTATTTGTAGCGACTTGCCGGCAGGCGGGGCAGTGGCCATAAAATTCCAGCGAATGGTTAATAATATAAAAATTATTTTGCTTGGCGATTTGTTTTTCCTGCTTCTCCAGCTGGTTGCCGATTGCAACCTTATCTATTCGATGACACTTTAAGCAAACAAGGTGGTGGTGGTGCTCTGTTGGTATTTCGTAGTAATCAATGCCGGAAATGGTATTTTTAATGATAACGCCGTTACTAGATAAAAATTGAAGCTCACGGTAAAGAGTAGAGCGATCGGGTTGTATCTTTTTTGCTTTCAATTTGGCGATTAGATCTTTTTTTGACAAAAGGCAGTGTTTTTCAGATAAAACGCCAATAATCCCTTTTTTTATTTGAGTTAGGCGACCGCCGGATGATTGAATTTTTTTGACGATTTCATTCATAATTGTTATTGCACCTTTGTTGCATTTAGTATAAGTGGTCAGTTTGAATAAGTCAAGCAAATATGGTATTTTTAATATGGTTAAGGACAGGTAGCTTTCAACGCTAGTGTCTTTAAAAAATAGTTTTTTATTATGAACAAAAAGCATAGCATCTATTTTATCCTCGCCATAATGTTTGGCGTATTTATGTTTATCTATGGTGGCTATGATGACAGCCCGGGCGGACAAGGACTAGGACTTTTATTGGTTATCGGAGGCGTGGTGGGGTTAGCCAAGAGCAAGAGAAAAAGGGATTTAAGGAAATAAATTTTGAATTGTTATGGCCGAGGAAAACAAAATAGTATAATTAAAATGTTAAATAATTATTATTAATTAATTTGAAAACTATGAACATCAAAATTGTTATCGGAGCCATCGCCGCGGTAGTGGTAATCGGTGGCGGAATTTTTTTTCTATCAGGAAATAAACATGGTGCGCCCCAAACCCTTGCCTGCACCGATATTTGCCGACAGGCCAATATTGCTTGTCCTTCGCTAATCAATGAAGATGACTGCAACAGTAAGTGCGGGCAATTAAGCCAAGAAATAAAAGAACATTTGCAAACAGCAGCTACTTGTGAAGAATTAACCTCTCGGCCAGATCTAATCGCTGATTTAATTATTCCAAAAGTAGCCGCGCCTGAATCGGTAGATAAAAATACCACTGACTGCGAGGCAGCTTGTGGCAGCTATGTTAGCAAATGTTTGACTTTGGTGCCCAACGCCACCCCGGCTTTGTTTGATGAGGGTCTGGTATCTTGTATGGCAGAGTGCGCTGGCTGGAACATACAAAAAGTCGATTGCATGATCAATGCTTTTGATTGCGAAGCAATGACCAATGTTTGCGGATTATAAATAATTAGCCTATGAATAAAAACACTTTAATTATTGGCGGAGCAATTTTAGTAATCGGCGGAGCCATTGCCACTGGAGCGCTTTTAAACGACGCCGAAAAAAGTTCAAAAGGCAAACAGGCGGATGAAAATATGGCTCAAGAATTAGAAGAACAAAGTTTTAAGGATTTTGAAGATGAGGACAGGTATTCTTTTTGCCAAGGACGAGAAGAAATTAAGGGCGTGTATACCAATTCAATTTTTGGCAATGAAAAGGGCAACGTTGAATACACGTCAGATGATATCAGTGTTTTTGATAAAGAAAATAACAAGCTTTATATTTTGGGCCGGCGAATTGAATATAAATATTCAGGCAACGCCAAGATGGAGATTGCTGGCGGACAAGGGACGATGGATATTGAAGAAAGGGGAGTGACTACCGAGTATTTTAGCAGGTATGGCGCACCAGTCAGGATTGATTATAATGCCAAGATAATCAATCCGGCGCCGGAACGGAAAAGCAGTGATTGGGTAGTGATAAATATTAAAAGTATTGGTACGTTGATGGGTTTTACTGATGAGCGAGAAGAGATAGAAACTGGCGATGCCAAAGTTTTTTGTTCAAGTTTTAATTTGGATGGTGCTTTTGATTCTTCGGAATATTTTTCTTTTAAAAAAGCTTGTCCTGATCATTCACCCAATCCGGGCGTTAATTTTTCAGGTAATTTTAAGTTTGAATGTGGCGGCGTGGAAAACAAGCGTGGCATAGAAATAGCCAAAGAATATAAAGAATCGGAACAACTAGAAAATGAATTTAAGGCTATTACTGATGACGATAACGAAGAAATTGAAAATGAATTTAAAAATCTTATCAAAGAAGAACAACCAGTTGGGCAGGATATTCAAAAGAAATTGCAGGGCATGGGCGATGAAATAAAAGCGAATTATCCCGCAGAATAAATAATATTGGCACGAAAAAGTATTTTAAATTAATTTTGTCCATCTTCGTCGCCATGTTCGGTGTATTTATATTTATCTATGGCGGCCATGACGACAGCTCTGGCGGACAACTTTTGGAAGTGGTAGCGGTTATCGGCGACGTGGCGGGGTTGCTCAAGAGCAAGAGAAGAAGTGATTTAAAGAAACAAATTTTATAATCAAATTAATAAATAATAAAAATAAGTTTATGACAAAAAACAAAATTACTCTAAATTATTTGGCCAAAAACATCTCTATTGTTATTGGCTTGGTATTAATTTGGCGGGGGATTTGGTATGTCTTGGATGGATTGGACAAATTTATTTTTGGCGGTAGCCATACGTGGACTGCTTTGGGTGGTATTCTTATTGGTCTTTTTATCTTATATTTACCAGACAAAGATTTAAAAGAAATTGAAAAATTATAATAAATAAACATAAATCTTTGATATTATTATATGTTGAAAAAATTGCAAAATAAAAAATTTTGGCAAATATCCGCGGAAGAAACAGCTCATTTTTTAAAAACAAATATTGAGAATGGTTTATCTGCGCAAGAGGCCAAAAATCGTCTGGATGAATACGGTCGGAATACTTTTGAAGCCTCGAAGAAAACAGGTAAGATTAAAATTTTTCTTAATCAGCTAAAAAGTCCGTTAGTTCTTGTTCTTATTATTGCTGGCCTAGTTACATTTAGCATTGCCCACTATCGCGATACTATTTTTATTTTTATCGCTGTGGTGGTTAATTCTTTTTTGGGTTTTTGGCAAGAAAATAAAGCGGAGAACGCTCTTGCCCAACTTAAGACCTACTTAAAACAAAGAGCCCGTGTAATACGAGAAGGAAAAGAGCGAGAAATAAACGCCGAGGAAATAGTAATCGGCGATATTATCCGGTTGGCCCAAGGCGATCGTGTACCAGCCGATGCCAGAATTATTTTTGTTAATGATTTCCAAGTTGATGAAACTGTCTTGACGGGAGAATCTTTGCCGATTGGAAAATCGGCGGAGAGTGTTTCTGGTTCTGCAAATATCGCCGATCAAAAATCAATGATTTTTGCTGGCACATTAGTTACTCAGGGCGTTTGTGCTGCTGTGGTTTGCCGGACTGATAATAACACGGAATTAGGTAAAATTGCTTCCCTGATTGCTAAAGTTGAAAACGAAAAGACACCCTTGCAAAAAGCCATAAGTAAGTTTAGTGTTTATTTGAGTTTATTGCTTGGATTATTGACGCTTGCTGTTTTTGCGATAGGCATACTTTCTGGCAAGCCATGGTTGGAAATGTTTTTAACAGCGGTAGCTATTGCCGTTTCAGCCATACCAGAAGGCTTACCAATATCTATGACCGTGGTTCTTGCCATTGGAGTTGAAAGAATGGCCAGGCGCAAAGGTGTGGTGAGAAAACTTATCGCGGCCGAAACATTGGGTGGAACGACTGTTATTTTAACCGATAAAACCGGTACTTTGACTATGGCCAAAATGATGCTTTCAAAAGTTATTCCTTTTAATTTAGATGAGAAAAAAATACTCACTTATGCTCTGGCCAACACCAGCGTATTGATTGAAAATCCAGAGGATAACCCAAATTTGTGGCGGATGAATGGGAAAATTATGGAAACTACGCTTGTGCGGTCGGCTGCGTTGCAAGGAATTCCTTTTGCGGAAATTGTTAATAAATCCCAAGTGTTACAAACCATGCCTTTTAACGCAGTTAAAAAATATTCTGTTTCACTTATTAAAAATGCCAATAGACGCTTGGTAGTCTTGTTTGGAGCTCCCGATATTTTATTAGCTAAATCATCGCTTAGTAAGGAGGATAAAAAAATAATTTTGGAGCAAATAGATTCTTTGGCTTCGTCTGGCGAACGAGTTTTGGGGTTAGCTACTAAAAAAATTGGGCAGACAAAAGGTTTTTCTTTAACAAAAGACTCTGATTTTTCCGATCTGTCTTTTGACGGAATTTTAACTTTTAGAGATCCGGTTAGATTAGGAATTAAGGGTGTGATTGAACGCGTCAGAAGGGCTGGGATAAAAACCGTGATAATGACCGGCGATCATCGGGGCACAGCCATTGCTGTAGCCAAAGAGATAGGTTTGAACATAGACGAGCAAGCGGTGCTTGACGCTTCTGAGCTCGCAACACTTACCGATAAATCGTTACGGAAGAGATTGCCTTTTATAACCGTGGTATCACGCGTTACGCCGTTTGATAAAATGCGCATAGTAAAATTATTTCAAGAATCAGGTGAAATTGTCGCGATGACTGGAGACGGGGTCAATGACGCGCCAAGTATTAAGCAAGCCAATGTCGGCATCGCTATGGGCTCGGGAACAGAGGTATCACAAAGCGTAGCTGATTTAGTTCTTTTGGATGATAATTTTGAAACAATAGTCGCGGCGGTTGAAGAGGGTAGACAAATTCTCAGCAATATACGCAAGGTTTTGGTTTATTTGCTTTCAAACACTACCGATAGTCTTATCTTAATTGGTGGGTCAATACTCGTCGGCATACCACTGCCTTTAAACGCGCTTCAAATTTTGTGGGTAAATTTTTTTACAGATAGTTTTCCGGCCATCGCTTTTGCCTTTGAAAAGGACAAAGACGGGCTTTCGCATAAACCAAACGGAAAAAATATGGTGTTATTTAATCCACTGATGAAATTTTTAATTTTAGTAATCAGCGTATTCACAAGCGCTTTGCTTTTTGCGGCTTATTTGATTTTGTTGCGACTGGGTTTTGACCTGGCTGTCGTTAAAACTTTTATCTTTGGGGCTTTTGGCACCTATACGCTCATACTGGCGTTCTCGGTCAAGAGTTTGGAAAAGAGCATTTTTTCATATTCTCTTTTCTCAAATAAATATCTTAGTGGCGCAATCGTGCTTGGCTTGATTCTCATGGCAGCAGCTATTTATCTTCCCGGTTTGCAGGCACTTTTTGGTACAGTGGCATTACCAGCGAATTGGGTAATGGGCATTATTTCAATTGGTATTTTTAATATCTTTTTAATTGAAATTGCTAAATGGATATTTAGACGATTTAAAAATAAATAAATAATTATTAATGAATTATGCCTATTTTGCTTGACTTGTTACTTCTTTTAATTTTATTTATTGCCCTTGGCTGGGCAGCCAATTTTACTGTTAACAATATCAAGTATATTGGCGCTACTTTGAAAATTCGTTTGTTTGCTTTTGGAATTTTGCTCGGTCTTATTTCAAATTTACCAGAGCTTTTTTTGGGTATTAATGCGACAGTAAATGATGTCGCGACTGTATCTGTGGGTAATTTAATTGGGGGTATAATTTTTAGACTGGGTCTTATTCTGGGAGCCGGACTGCTTATTCACAAAAAGATTATTACTGACGGGTGTTTAAAATTTTTAATCCCCACAATTTTGGTTATTTTTTCTCCTATTATGCTTGGGGTTGATGGTAAATACGGATTTTTTGACGGTTTGCTGATGGTTAGTTTATACATAGGACTTATTTTTTATTTATATCATTTAAATCATTTTGGCCATCACCATATTATAAAAAAAGATGACAACCATATTGCCAAATCATTTTTAATTGCTTTTATTGGGATTATTATAACGCTTATTACTTCACATTGGATTGTGAAAATAACATTAGATTTATTAAATTATGTTAAAGTTAGCCAATTACTAATCGGCCTTATTGTTTTTTCGATTGGCACAAATTTGCCAGAAATAAGCATTGCTTTTACTTCTTGGCGTAAAAAATCACCGGAACTTTCTTTAAGTGTTCTCTTGAGCTCGACTTTTACCAATGTATTAGTGCTGGGGACCTTAACAATTATTCAACCTATTATTTTTGACACCAGTTTGGTATTTTGGACTTCCGCATTATTTTCAAGCATTATATTAATATTATTTACATATTTTTATTATAGTGGCAAAAAAATGGATCGGCGCGAGGGCGCGATTTTATTGGCTGGTTATATATTATTTATAATGGTAAATATTTGTTTTGGTTTATTTGGTGAATAGATTGTTGGGTGGCGGGGTAGTTGGTTCCAATTTTAAATAATTTATAAATTAATAATAAAATCAATTTATGAAAAATTTACTTTTTAAAATCTTTGCGGGAGTGGCCTATGTGGCCATGGTAGTGGTGAATTATTTGGCCAATGCTTTGCCCATAAACAATCGCGGGACGGGCGTCATATCTGATGCTTATCCCAATCTCTTTGCCCCAGCCGGTCCGGCTTTTTCTATCTGGGGATTGATTTATCTTTTACTAGCCGGCTATGTGGTCTATCAATTCACCAAAAGTGGTCAAAACAAAGAAGGGCTAGTAAAGAAAATAAATTTTTTGTTTATTGCCACCTCGCTCGCCAACAGCGCTTGGATTTTTGCTTGGCATTATGATTTTATCGCTCTGTCGGTGGTCATTATGGTCGGGTTATTGATACTACTCATCAAAATTGCTGATATTTTGCGGACCGAGCAATTTAATTCTTTGGAAAAACTTTTTATTAATACGCCTTTTAGTATTTATTTTGGTTGGATTACGGTGGCGGCAATTGCCAATATGACGGTATTTTTGGTCAGTCTCGGCTGGAATGGATTTGGCGTGGCTGATTTTGTTTGGACCAGTATTATTTTACTGGTTGGCGCCTTGATCGGAATTTTGCGCTTGCACAAAGACAAAAATATCGCTTATGGATTGGTGCTCGTTTGGGCGTATTTATGGATACTTTTTAAACACTTGTCGGCCAGCGGTTTTGATGGACAATATCCAAGCGTCATTGTGACGGCAATAGTTTGTATAATTTTATTTATATTTTTTGTGGGCAGAATGATTTATAAAAAATAATTTTAAAAATATGTTTCTAAAACTTTACGCCATCGCCCTGCCAGTATTTCTTGCCATTGATATGATATGGCTCGGGCTAGTGGCCAAAAATTTTTATCGTGCCCAAATTGGTCATCTGATGAAGCCGGATGTCAACTGGACAGCGGCTATTATCTTCTATCTGATTTTTATTGCCGGTCTAGTGGTCTTTGTTATCACGCCAGCTGTTGAAAAAAATTCCTGGACACAAGCGCTTCTTTTGGGAGCACTGTTTGGTTTGGCTTGTTATGCCACTTATGATTTGACCAATTTGGCCGTGGCCAAAGATTGGCCGCTTTTAGTGACGGTTGTGGATTTAATTTGGGGCGCAGTACTGGCCGCCGCGGTCTCCACCATAACATATTTTATTGCTCATAAAATTGGCCTATGAATTATTATCTCACTTTGGCTTTAATATTATTTGGCTACATGAGTTTTTGGTTTGTGGTTTCGGTGATCAAAAAAAGAAATGATGTGGCTGATGTGGCTTGGGGTTTGGGTTTTGTGTTGTTGACTTGGATATCTTTTTTAATGTCAAAAGAATCTAGCACACGAGCACTTGTGGTTGCTGTTTTGGTGAGCATCTGGGGTTTACGCTTGGCTTGGCATATCCACGCGCGCAATAAAGGCAAAACCGAGGACTATCGCTATTTGGCTTGGCGTCAACAATGGGGCAAGTGGTTTTTTGTGCGGTCATATTTTCAAGTTTATCTTTTGCAGGGATTTTTTCTTTTTTTGATTGTTACGCCAGTATTAATTATCAATAAAAGTGCACCAACAACCATCGGCTGGCTTGATATCCTCGGAGTAATGGTCTGGCTTGTGGGATTTTATTTTGAAGCCATGGGAGATGCGCAACTCACACGTTTCATAAAAAATCCTGAGAACAAAGGCAAATTGACGCAAGACGGGCTGTGGGCATACACTAGACATCCAAATTATTTTGGTGAAGTCACCCAGTGGTGGGGGATTTGGTTCTTGGCACTTTCGGTACCAAATGGTTGGTTGGGAATTATTGGGCCAATGACTATTACTTTTTTAATTTTAAAAGTTTCTGGTGTGCCCATGCTGGAAAAGAAAATGGCTGAAAACCCAGCATTTGAAAATTACAAAAAAAGAGTCAGTATGTTTTTTCCTTGGCCACCGAGAAATTAATTTTTAATAAAATTATGCGTGTCTGGGACATTCATCCAAAACATCTGTGTCACAAGCACTTATTGGCCGAACACCGGGAACTGCATGGCTTGTGGAATATTTTGACCAAACACAAAGGCCAAGGTGGATACGCAAAACATCCGGAAACTTTGCGCTGGGCGGGCAAACAAAAAGCTCTTTACAATCGGCATGAGATGTTGGTCAAAGAATTTGCTCGTCGTGGCTATCAGCATCACACCCCGCTTGATAAAAAACTGGCCACGGGTTCCGGCAGTCAGCGAGTTTTTATTAATACCGTTAAAGAGCAAAAAGAAATTTTAAAGAACAAACCTTGTCAATGTTTATTACATCTTTTATGAGACAAACCCAAGCTTTAGATATTTTGAAAACTGGACAAAATGTTTTTTTAACTGGTTCGGCTGGCAGTGGCAAAACCTATGTTTTAAATCAATACATAAAATATTTGCGTCAACAAAAAATTAATGTCAGTGTCACAGCCACAACTGGCATCGCCGCCACTCATTTAAACGGTTTAACCATTCATTCTTGGTCTGGGCTCGGCATTAAAGACACATTAACTAAAAAAGATTTTGAATCTCTACTTAAAAAAAGACATTTGCGTAAAAACATTTTAAATGCCGATGTTTTAATAATTGATGAAATTTCCATGTTACATGCCCATCAATTAGACCTTGTTGATCAAATCTGCCAAGCGTTCAGAAAAAGTTTTCGACCATTTGGTGGTTTGCAGATTATTATGTCTGGTGATTTTTTTCAACTGCCCCCGATTTCCAAAAACGGTCAGATCTCCAAAATGGTGACAGAATCAATTATTTGGTCTCAAATGAATTTACAAATTTGTTATTTAGATGAACAATATCGCCAAGATGATCCAGATTTTATTAAACTTTTAAACGAAATTAGACAAAATAAAGTTAGCGAAAATAGCCAACAATTACTTTTAGATTGCGCCTGCCAAAATTTTGAGCAAGCTTTTGAGCCCACCAAATTATACACCCATAATGTTGACGTTGATGCCATTAATTATAGGGAACTAATGAAAATTTCCGGTTCGGCCAAAGCCTATGAAATGCAATTTCGTGGTAATCAAACTTTGGCGGAAATTTTACAAAGAGGTTGTTTAGCTCCAGATAAATTAATGCTTAAAATCGGCGCCAAAGTAATGTTTGTCAAAAATAATTTTGAAGCTGGCTATGTGAATGGTACGGTTGGTCAAGTGGTTGATTTTGATGAACATAATTTTCCAATAGTTAAAACTTCTAAGGGTGGAATAATTATTGTTGAACCAGTTGATTGGATGATTGAAGAAGATGAACGTATTATTGCCCAAATAAAACAAATCCCCTTACGTTTAGCTTGGGCCATTACAGTTCATAAAAGTCAGGGTTTGAGTTTGGATTTGGCAGAAATAGATTTATCCAAAGCTTTTACACCTGGTATGGGCTATGTGGCTCTGTCTCGTGTGCGTTCGCTTTCTGGATTGCGTTTGCTGGGTTTAAATCAAATGGCCTTGCAAGTTGATGCGCAGGTTTTAAAATTAGATAAAGATTTTATAGATTTTTCAGCTCAAACAGAAAAATATTGGCAAGAATTATCTTTAAAGCAAAAAGACGAAAAACAAAAAATTTTTGTTAGTGGACTGCCAGCTAAACCCAAAAAGAATAAAAATAATTCTAATCAAAATAAAGAAAAAACAAAAAAATTTTTAGCCCAAAAAAAGAGTCTGGCGGAAATTGCCGAAGAATTAAGTTTAACCACTGGCACCATTCTTAAATACATTGAAGAAATGATGTCAGTTAAATCAAACTTGGATTTTAAATATCTTTTGCCAGAAGAAAAAGAATTACAAGAAGTTGTCACAGCTTTTGAAACTTGTGGTTTGGAATTATTGCGTCCAGTTTTTGAGTTTTGCCAAGAAAAATATTCTTACGACACCCTGCGTCTGGTACGCGTTTGGTTGAAATTAGCCAAATGATGATTAAGTGATAAAAATATTAATTTAGAAACATGTTTTGTGGCTAAAGACAAATTTTAACCTAAAAAATAATCTATGTCTGAATATTACAATCCCAACCGTGACGCCTCGTGGAATTATGGTGGAAAAAACTGGAAACTTTCTCGCTCCAAGATTGATTTATTTTTGGAGTGCCCGCGCTGTTTTTATCTGGATAACAAACTCGGCGTCAAACGCGTGCCGGGCTTTCCATTTTCTATCAATAGCGCCATAGACTATTTATTAAAACAAGAATTTGATGCCTATCGCGTTAAAGGTGAACAACATCCGTTGCAAAAAGAATACAGCATAGATGCCCGACCAATGTCGCATGTGGAGCTGGATGAATGGCGAAGAAACTTTGGCGGGATTAGATATTTTCATGAACCCACCGGACTTTTGGTGACGGGAGCGATTGATGATTTATGGATTAATAAAAATAATGAACATATTGTGGTGGACTACAAAGCCACAGCCAAAGACGAGGCAGTCAAAGAATTGGACAAAGAATGGCAGGACGGCTACAAACGGCAGATGGAGGTTTATCAATGGCTCCTGCGCCAGAATGGGCTAAAGGTTTCCGATACTGGCTACTTTGTGTATTGCACCGGCAAGATGGACCGCCAGGCTTTTGACAAAAGAATTGACTTTGATGTCAATTTGATTGAATATGTTGGCGATGACCGCTGGGTGGAAAAAACACTATTGAAGATCAAAGACTGTTTGGAAAGCCAGACCATACCCGTTTCGGGCAAAAATTGCGATTGGTGTGCTTATACTAAGGCTAGAAATAATTTTGAAGCCTAAAAATAACAGAAAAACAGATCTTGATAGGGTCTGTTTTTTTATCTTTAAAAGTGCTAGAATGAACTCATAAGGATAGTCATATTAATTAACTAAAAATATATGCAAAAAATTAAAAACAACTCATTGCTTCTGGTTTCTTTGGTTTTAGGTGTACTTATAATTTTTTCTTTCACATCTTCTGTTGCGGCTAAGAGTACCTCTGCCCAAAGAGATCCTTCAAATGAAGAAAACACAAATCAACAAAAAGGACAATTAAATGCCGAAGAACATCGGAGCGCGGTGGCAAATTTTGTGCAGGTTCTTTTAAAAACAGCTACCAGTACTGATCCGGGTATAGGCCAACAGGTTAGAATCATTGCTCAAGAACAAATTAAAAACAACACAACCACAGCCAAGGTGATTGATAAAATCCAAAAGAGAAATAAGATTAAAACTTTTTTGTTTGGGTCGGATTATAAAAATTTGGGAGCGTTGCGCAGTGAAGTGGTGCAGACCAGAAATCGCATAGAGCAGCTCACTCGAGTGATGGGCAAGACTGCTAGCACGACCGAGATGCAGACACAGCTACAGACCATGGAACAAGAGCAGGCCAGAATGGAAAACTTTGTCAAGGCGCAGGAGGGTAAATTCAGTTTGTTTGGTTGGCTGGCAAAGTTATTCCAGAAATAATTTGATAACAATATGAATAAAAAAACATTTACAGCCGAAGAAGCCAAAAATATTGGCGAGCAACTGGGTATTGATTGGAGTCGGTTTGACGTGGAACAGTTTCGTATGGGTATGGATGTAGAATTGGAACACGGTCTAGTCGATCCGGCTACCAATGTTACGAACGATGATGCCTTGATGACTGGCAAGATTGCTTTGGCGCATCTAAATGAAATAGCCGATTATTATACTCGGCTGGATAAGATGGAGCGTGAAGCAGAGGGTAAATAAATAATTAGTAGAAAATATATGAAAAAAATAATGTTTGTTATTTTTATTACACTTGTCGTGATTATTTTAGCGATTGTGATTTTTGGATTATATAAATTTGATTTTACAGATAAAGGTGAACAAATAGCTTGCACCATGGAAGCTAAAATTTGTCCTGACGGTTCAGCGGTTGGTAGGAGCGGACCGAATTGTGAATTCGCGCCTTGTCCAGAAAAAACAAATGTTAATTTAGCCAACCCAGCCAGCGTGAATTGTACGGAGAAGGGCGGGGCTTTACTGATGAAAGAAAATAAAAATGGCCAATACGGTGTCTGTTTTTTTGAAGACAATCGCCAATGCGAAGAGTGGGCCTTGATGCGTGGAGAGTGCCCGGTTGGCGGTTTAAAAATCACTGGTTATGAAAATGAAGCGCAGATTTATTGTGCCATCACTGGCGGTAAAGTTGAGGGTGTGGGCACAGAAAATGTTTTGTGTAAGAGAGTGGATGGCACCTATTGCGCAGTGACTGCCAATTTTAATGGTGAATGTCCAGATCCCAATGACCCAAATCCCAGCGTTGGTAATGCTGAAGGGTTATAATAAAATAATTAAGGCAAGAGAAGATAAATTATTTTATGCTCAAAAAAACTAACACCAAAGTCCGTATACCTGCGCATGAGATTAAAGTTAGTTTTACCAAATCTTCTGGCGCGGGCGGACAAAATGTTAATAAAACCGCGACCAAAGTAATTGCGCGTTGGTCAATCGATGCTTCAAATATGACTGTGGAAGAAAAAGCGCGTTTGCAAAATAAAATAGCAAATCGAATAAACAGCAATCATGAGGTGGTGGTTAGCTCGGACGCAGAGCGTTCGCAAACGCAGAACCGGGTGTTAGCCACTGCCCGATTGCAAAATTTAGTAAGCAAGGCTTTAAGCGTACCCAAAAAACGTCGGCCAACTCGACCGACCAAAGCTTCCAAACTGCGACGATTGGAAAACAAAAAAATACATTCATTAGTTAAAGTTAGTCGTCGTAAAATAGAATAAGATATATAAAATAATAATTAATAACAGATTTATGAAAAAAAAATTTGTATTTTACGCCTTTGTTCTCATGCTCGCGATTTTGATTTTGCCTGGTTGTGGTAAAAAAGACAACAACCAATCATCCGAGAAAAACCAAAATCAAGGCAACAATCAAGCTGAGGATACTGTTAACCCCAGTGGTGAATATTCTATCAATGAGCTTTTGATCATGAATAAACCACTAAAATGCGCTTGGAAAGAAAGTGCCGCTGGCGACAGCAACGTCACTAATATTATTTATATTGACGGTAAGAAATTTTATCAGGATGTCACCATGGGCGATGTTGGTCATGCCTATGCAATTAGTGATGGCGAATATCTTTATACGTGGAATGATTTTACTGACGCGGCTTCAAAAATGAATATTAGAGAAATGGAAAAAAATACTCAGCCCACACAGGCGCAAGCACCAACTCAAGGCAATGCTGGCTTAGAGCAAAAACGTAATTTTTTGTGCGAAAAATGGTCAGTAGATAATTCTGTTTTCAACCCACCAGCTGGTAAAAATTTTAAAGACGTGACCGAGGAGATGGGCCAGGCAGTACAAGATTTACAACAGAATTCTGGTGATTATAAACAACAAATTTGCGATATGTGTGCCAAAGCACCGACCGAAGAATTACGCAAAAATTGTCTAAAAGATACTGAATGTAATTAGTTTTTTTGATATCACAAACAATTTGACTTTTATATTTTTTATTGTTATACTTATTTTGTTATGAAAATAATCAGCCGAAAAAATTTAAATAATAATAATAACCGCTTTTGATGACGGCCTGATTTTAATTGATAAAATTGAAGGCCGTTAAAACGGTCTTTTTTTAATTTTTTGCCCGCCGTGCTCTGGGGTAGTTTAATGGTAAAACGCTACGCTGTTAACGTAGTTAGTGAAGGTTCGACTCCTTCCCCCAGAGTTCGTCAGATAAATTGATTAGCATTTTATTACAGGTTTTGCGCCTAAGGCGCATCCGCCTCTGGCAGAGATCCTTGCCTCCCAGAGCTTCGCATTTAATTCGCCACCAAAAATGAGGTATTATTTGCATTTAAGGGCGGTTTTAGCGATTTTAGCTGGTTCGAATATTACTTTGCAGGTTAATTGTTATTCAGATAATTTTGTAACTAGTTGTGTAAAATAAGCAATAAACGGGATAATTTAAAAATAATTTATGCGTGAATATAGTTAGTTTAGTGATTATGTATAAATTTTATATGTATTTTTTGAATTATTGGTTTATATCGTGAAAGAAAAGTCTGTTTTCAATTGTATAATGTATGAAAGGTCGAAAATTAATAATTAACAAAGGAAAAACAATATGAAAACGAAAAAGATTTTATTCTCAGTGGGTTTGTTTAGCATTTTAGGAACTATGGGTCTTGTTTTGACCAATTCAGCATTTGCCTATCAGGGTGATTATACAAAACAAGGACCAAATTACACAACCGAAAGACACGAAGCAATGGAAAAAGCTTTTAAAAATAATGATTATGCAGCGTGGAAAAATTTAATGCAAAATAAGGGTAGGGTTACTCAGGTTGTAAACCAAAGTAATTTTTCTAAATTTGTACAGGCACATAATTTAGCACAAGAAGGTAAGTATGAAGAAGCCGATAAAATAAGACAAGAATTAGGATTAAGAACAAGAAATGGAGAGAAGGTAGGTGCCGGTTATGGAAGAGGAGAATCAGGAAAAGGACAAAGATTGGGAAGATAATTTTTATAACAAACCCCGTTAATATTAGACGGGGTTTGTATTTAATTGCAAACAGCACAATAATTTTGTTAAGATATAGTTTATGGAAGATTTAAAAAAATTAACAGATGAAGAGTTAGTTGAATACATTAGAACTAAAGACCAAGAATCATACCTTGAAATTGTTTTGAGATATCAAGAAAAACTTACTAGATATGCTAAATATTTAGTTCAAGATGAACATAAATCAGAAGACGTTGTCCAAAACTCATTTATAAAAGCATTTATTAATTTAAATAGTTTTAACATAAAAAAGAAATTTTCTACATGGATATATAGAATTACTCACAATGAAGCAATAAATGAAATTGTAAAACATAAAAATGAAATCCCGATGTTTGAAGATATGGATTTTCAAAGCAATGAAGATATAGAAATAGATTTTTTTAAAGGCGAGTTAAAAGAAAAAATACAAGATTGTCTTTCTAAATTACCCGTTTTATATTCAGAACCACTTTCATTATTTTTTCTTGAAGAAAAATCATATGAAGAAATAAGTGATATTTTGAGATTACCCGTTGGCACGGTTGGGACAAGAATTAATAGAGCTAAAATTTTAATGAAAAAAATATGTCAAACAATGAAAAATTAAACAAAACACAAGAATTGATTTCTAATATTAGAAATGGAAAAATAAAAATGAAATCTAGGTGGTATTTTGTTTTGGGATCTGTTTTTATGATGTGTGCTTTTTTGGGTTTTATAATAAGCTCTGTTTTTTTAGTGAGTTTGACTACCTTTTCATTAAGAACACATGGTCCAATGGGAGAGATAAGGTTTGAACAATTATTAAATAATTTTCCATGGTGGGCTCCAATTATTGCATTTTTTGGGTTTATTATAGGTGTTTTACTTTTGAAAAAATATGATTTTTCTTATAAAAAGAATTTTGTAGTTATAATTATAATTATTTTTATAGGTATATTATTGTCAGGTTTTTTGATAGATTATTTGGGTTTAGATGGTTTTTTAATGAAAAGAGGGCAAATGAGAGGATTTTATCAGAAATATGATGGTGAGGGTGGTATGAGAAATTTGAAAAAGCAAATTTTAATAAATAATAATTACAACATGCAAAGATTTTAAAAAGGCCTATTTATTACAGGTTCTGCGCCTAAGGCGCATCCGCCTTTGGCGGAGATCTTTGCCCACCCAAAGTCAACCTGGTGCGGGTTTTTGTCTCGCCTTAACTAAAGTTATGGCGAGGCAGACAAGAAAAGTCCAAAGAAGCGCTTGCAGGAGTTGGCTAAAAAAGCATCCCTAAAGGGATACTTTTTTGTTGTCAAATAATTATTTGACTTTTTTTAGTTATGGGTGTATATTCATAATAGGATAGTGCAAAAGTGGATAAAGGTCGGACTATCTGTTATATTTAATAAAGTAAATTTATAATAATATGCCTAGATTAAATGGAACTGGTCCAACAGGACAAGGACCAATGACTGGTCGTGGATTAGGTCCTTGCGGTGGCGGTATGGGGTTGGGTCGTGGTTGCCGCGGTAGTTATGGTTATGGTAGAAGATTTATTTCTCCTAAAAACGAATTAGCTGCTTTGGAAGAAGAGGAACGAATGTTGACTGAAGAGTTGTCTGCCATTCACGAGGAAATAGCCACCCTAAAAGGCCAAAAAAAATGAAAGAAGGCGTGAGAACCGGCCTTCTGATTAGTCAGAGGGCCGGAGACCTTCTTCCGGAATTAATTTATCATGAAATATATATATTATCAACATTTATGTCCAGACCCAGACTGTGCCGGAAAATAAATTTTAATCCTAATATTACCTATTTTAAACCTCAAGGTGTGCCTATGAGAGAGCTTGAAATTGTGGAATTAACCATTGAAGAAATGGAAGCCTATCGCTTAAGACACATTAATGATTTGGAACAAAAGGAAGCCGCAAAAAAAATGCATACTTCACAGAGCACTTATCAAAGAATTTTATATTCTGCTTACAAAAAAATAGCCGATGCTTTAGTAAATGGTAAAGCCATTAGTATAATTAAAAATTAGTTTATCTCATGGAAAATAAAATAAAAAACACTTTATTGGTTTTTTCTGGTAAGGGAGGCGTGGGCAAGTCAACGATAGCTGTAAATTTGGCTATTACTTTGGCCAAGAAAGGGTTGAAAATTGGTCTGCTTGATGCTGATATTCACGGTCCGAATTTGGCTTTAATGCTTGGTGTGCAGGATAAAATTATTTTTCCTGATGGAGAAAGTCAAATTTTACCCGTGGAAATAAACAGGAATCTTTCATTAGTTTCTATTGCTTATTTTATTCCCAGTTTAGACACCCCGATAATTTGGCGCGGTCCAGCTAAGATGAAAATTATTGAAAGATTTGTTAAAGAGGTAACTTGGGGCAAATTGGATTGGCTGATAATTGATTCTCCGCCAGGCACTGGTGATGAACCTCTTTCCGTCGCCCAATTATTACCCAAAGCAGGCGCCATTATAGTCACAACTCCGCAAGACGTTTCTTTATTGGATTCCAAAAAAGCGATAAATTTTGCCAAAAAATTAAATTTAAAAATTTATGGTTTAATTGAAAACATGAGTAGCCTTGAGTGTCCGCATTGTGGTAAAATAATAAATCTTTTTAAAAGTGACAGTGTGGCTAAAATTGCCAAACAATATGAAATACCATTTTTGGGATCTATTCCGATAGATCCTGAAATCGTCATCTCTGGCGATAGCGGTAAACCGCTGGCGATGAATAATAACTTTAAAACAACAGAAATATTTTTATTAATTGCCAATAAAATATTAAATAAAAAATAAAAATATGAAAATCAAAACACTGGTATTAATTTGTCTTTTTTTTCTTTTACTACCCATAATATTATTTGCCCAAGAGAATGTAGAACAAAAAGAGGAAGAAATTTTTAAGGCCAAGGTCGTTGAAATTTTAGATCAAAAAACCATTACCCGCGATGACGGTTCAGTTTCAATTCAACAAAAATTAAAACTCAAAGGCCTTGAGGGAAACCGAAAGGATAAAGAAATAATTTTTGATGGCACCGAATTTGATGTTTTATCTGCCGGGGAATACAAAATCGATGATAAAGTTTTGGTTAATTATAGCCCCGGGCCGGAAGGAGAAGATAATTTTTATGTTATTGGTTATTCTCGCACTAACCCCATTTATTGGTTGGTGTTTTTATTTGCTTTAGTCGTGATAGCTATAGGCAGACTAAAAGGGTTTCGAGCTCTAATTGTTTTATTGTTAACTTTTTTAATTATTTTAAAATTTATTATTCCTAAAATATTGTCTGGCGGCGATCCGCTCTTTATTAGTATTATTGGTTCGTTCTTTGTTTTAATTTTGTCGGTTTATATTACAGAAGGATTTAAACGAACATCAACTATTTCTATTTTTGCCATCTTAATTTCGTTGATAATTACTGGTTTGTTGTCTGTTTGGTTTTCAGCCATTACAAAATTAACTGGTTTTGCCAGCGAAGAATCCATGTTTTTGGTTGGTATAACTGGGGGTGACATAAACATTAAAGGTTTATTATTGGCTGGCATTATTATTGGTGCTTTAGGTGTTTTGGATGATGTAATTATTTCCCAAGTTGCCTTGGTTAAAGAATTAAAAATATCAAATTCTGGATTGTCAAAATATCAGCTTTATAAACAGGCCATGAGGGTGGGTGTGTCGCATTTGAGCTCTATGGTTAATACTTTGTTTTTAGCCTATGCGGGGGCTTCCTTGCCTTTACTTATTTTATTTAGCGTAAAACAGCCACCTTTTTTGACTTTTAATCGGGTTTTGGATAACGAAATGATTGCTACGGAAATTGTTAGAACAGTTACGGGTAGTATTGGTTTAGTTTTGGCTGTACCCATTGCTACTTTTTTAGCTGTGCAATTTATCAATAAAAAAATAACTAAAAATTAATTTTATGAAATTTTTAAAATTTGGCTAAGTTCGGTACATCATTTGTTTAACTATAAAATCAAATATGAAAAAATTTTTATTTTTTTTATTAATTATATTTTTTTCTTTCACGTTGTTTTTAAATAGGTCAGAAGCGCAAGAACAAAACAAAATTAATATTTATTTTTTTTGGCAACAAGGATGTCCCCATTGTGTTAAAGAAAAACCATTTTTGGAAAATTTAATTCAAGAAAATTTATTAGTTGAGTTGCATGATTTTGATATTAGTTCGAATAAAGATAGTTTAAGTCTTTTGGTTGATATTGGTAAAGAGTTAAATATTAATATCCAAGGAGTACCTTTTACTTTGATTGGAGAGCAATATTTTGTCGGTTGGTATGATGAGGAGACAACTGGCTCGGCTATTAAACAGGCTGTCGAACAGGCGCTTATTAGTAGTTGCCGAGATGTAGTTAAGGAGCTTCGAAATAAATATAATATTAATGGCGAGGTTAACAATAGTTTGAGCGAAGAAGTTTGTGAACAAGAGAAAAAAGAAGTTGGTTTATTAAAAAAAATAGAGTTGCCATTATTTGGTGAAATTGAGGTTAAAAATTTTTCTTTACCAGTTTTAACTATAATTTTAGGTGCGCTTGATGGATTTAATCCTTGTGCTATGTGGGTTTTATTATTTTTAATAAGTTTACTTCTTGGAATGCAAGATAGAAAAAGAATGTGGTTTTTGGGTAGTGTGTTTATTATTGCTTCATCTGCTGTTTATTTTGTCTTTATGTCTGCTTGGTTAAATTTGTTATTATTTATTGGTTTTGTATTTTGGATTAGGATTGTTATTGGAATTGTTGCTCTTGGTTGCAGTTGGCACAATTTAAAAGAATATTTTACCAATAAAGCTGGTGTGTGTAAGGTGACAGGGGGCGAAGGAAAACAAAAAATATTTAATAAATTAAAACAAATTACTGAACAAAAAAGTCTTTTAATTGCTTTAATAGGGATAATATTATTAGCTTTTGCAGTTAATTTAGTAGAATTAGTTTGCTCGGCTGGTTTGCCAGCAATTTATACTCAAATTTTAACTTTGTCTAATTTATCCAAGTTTCAATATTATCTATATATTTTGTTATATATTTTAATATTTATGCTGGACGACTTAGTTGTTTTTGTGGTGGCAATGACAACTTTAAAGATTGCTGGTTTAACTACTAAATATACAAGGTGGGCCTATTTAATTGGTGGGTTATTAATGTTATTAATTGGGTTATTATTAATTTTTAAACCAGAGTGGCTAATGTTTGGATGAAGGTAACAAATTAATTATGCGTTAGATTTTTTTATGTTATTTTTACTTGTTGTTGATTTGAATTTGTCTTTAAATCGCTTTTAATTGAGCGGTTTTTTGTTTTTTATTTATAAATTTTGCAGGTGTGGTATAATGAAAAAGTAGTTTTTTAAATTATATTTTTAATTATAATTTTATGCCTGAAGAAAATTTTTTAATTAGTTGGACTTTTCCAGAGTTTATTCTGCCGGAAAGAAGCCGTGCTTGGTATGTGGGGGCAATTTTGATTGCCGTGGTGTTGCTTTTTTATGCCGTAGTAACCAGTAACTTTCTTTTCGGTTTGATTGTTATTTTAGCCGCGGTGGTGTTGGTGACGCGACAGGCTAAAGAAGTGGACGAAGTTTTTTTTGGTCTGAATGAAGACGGAATGCAGGTGGGCGAAAAGTTTTTTGAGTTTAAAGAAATCAAAAATTTTTGGATTATTTATGAACCGCCGCAAGTTAAAAATTTATATTTTGAAACTGATTCTTTGTGGCGGCCGCGGTTGACAATTCCGTTGCAGGATGCTAATCCTGTTAAGGTGCGACGTTTACTTTTGGATCACATGGTCAAAGAAGATTTGAAAAAAGAAAATGAACCTTTGTCCGAAGCTTTGGGTCGGAGACTAAAATTATAGTGTAGTTAAATCATGCCCTCGTCGTTTCCGCTCAGCACCTGTGGTGTGAGCGGACAGACAATGAATAAAATAGTTATTTTTTTAAATTTTATTAAATCATGCCCTCGTCGTTCAATGGATAGGACGCAAGATTGCGGATCTTGCAATTGAGGTTCGACTCCTCACGAGGGCACCAA
>DCVE01000006.1 GCA_002328025.1 Patescibacteria group bacterium UBA2196 | reverse complement strand
CCGGACTCGCCGTCCCTATCCCCACTCTCCCATCTCCACCTCTCACCACCAAAGCATTATTCCCAATCGTGGTTGTCGCGCCAGAAGCTATTGTGAAATCATTATTGACTCTAAGTGTTGAATCAAATGTTGAAGAAGCTTTAACAAATATCCCTGCTGTTGTTGAGGTTGGAGTTAAGGCATTATCCCAAATTGTTTCCCAAGCGCCAGTCGAACCTTGCAAAGCTAGACCAGTTACAGTGAGAGCGCCATCGGTAATAGTTAAACCAGTACCAGTGATATCAGTAATATCATCGCCATTAAGATTTAGAGAAGCCACTCTTAAAGCTGAAGTTGTCGCATTGCCTTGTAAATATGTATCACCAACGACTGTTAGTTTTTCACCATAATATCCGCTAGGAGTGGTGGTGGCGATACCGATGGCGCCACCAGTGTTTATTCTCATTATTTCTGTTCCATCTAATTTAAATTTAATGCCATTACCATTAGAGGACTCTATCACGCCATAACCAGGATAAGCTGTCGAAGATAAACCAATATCTATACCAGCCACGTCTAATGAAGCTCTGGCACCGCTACCAGGATACTGATTAAATTGAATAGTATTGGGTCCGACAATATGACCGGTAGACATAAAACCAGCAACGCCCTTAACATCAAGGCTGACTGCCGGACTCGCCGTCCCAATCCCCACTCTCCCATCTCCGCCTCTTACCACCAAAGCATTATTCCCAATCGTGGTTGTCGCGCCAGATGCCACAGTCAAATCACTATTAACTCGGAGGGTTGAATCAAATGTTGAGCTGGCTTTGACAAATATTCCAGCAGTAGTAGAAGTAGGAGTTAGGGTGTTGGCAAATAGGGTCTGCCAAGACGCTGGACTGCCATAATAGATGTTAGTCAGCGCACCATCAACCAAAGCTAGGCCTGTACCGGTAATATCAGTGATGTCATCGCCATTGAGATTTAGAGATGAAACACGAAGAGCCGTAGTAGTTGCTCCACCAGTGATATATGCGCCACCTACGACTGTGAGTTTTTCACCATATGTTCCGCCTGGGGCGGTGGTGCCTATGCCGACACTTCCAGATTCAGAAGCTAAATAAACATTGGCTCTCAAATTACTAATCCCATTAACGCTTAAAGTTCCAGCTACCGACATACTGCCATTTGTAGTTACTGAATCATAAAAATAAATTCCTTGAGTTGCGTCAGTATCAATATGCGCATAACTGCTATTTAGCGCTCCGATCCTAAGATATTTGCCAGAAGAGGTTAGTTCTAGGGGGTAATTATTTTCAGAACCAACATTAACGCTTAGTTTGTAGCTCGGGTTTGCTGTCCCTATCCCCACATTCCCACTATCCGCAATAAATATGGTGGAGGTCGCTTCGGCGTTGCCAGCTTCACCTCGGAAAATATAGCCTTCAGTCAAGGCTAGATCACCAGCTTGAAGAGACCCGCTTGGTAGGTTGATAGCTGTATTGACGGTCAAGGTATCAATAGTGGAGGAAGTAGCGTTCAAGACTGTTAATCTACCATCTGAAATAGTAGTTAAACCTTTTAAAATTGAAGCGGTATTGACGGTCAGGTTATCAATACTCGTGGTAGTAGCGTTGAGAGTGGCGACTCTTAGATCTCCTGCGTTTACTAGGTTGGTGCCAAATGTGGTGGTGGTAGCGACAGTTAGGCCATAACCATCAGTAAATTCTTTTTGACCAATCACTACTTTGCTTGAAGTAGCAGAAACTGATAAAGGATAATTGTTAAGAGTGGTAGAAGCAACAACCAAAGAATAAGCTGGGGAGGATAGGCCAATACCGACGTTGCCTCCACTTTGCAATGTCATTGCCATAACTTGAGCTGGTGATAAGTATAAATTTCCACTGTTTGAAAGTAATGAACTATTAGCGGCGACATAAATGTTACCAGTACTAATTGCATAGCTAGTCTTTAATGCGTAGTTTCCAGAGGTAGAATCAGAAAGTGTTATTAACATACCATTGGCATTATTAAAACGACCAGCAATTGTTCCGGCTGTTTCTTGATTGACATCCAACTTCGTTCCAGGTGTCGCCGTCCCTATCCCTACTCTCCCATCGCCACCTCGCACCACCAGAGCGTTATTACCAATAGTAGTAGTGGCGCCAGAAGCTACAGTCAAATCACCATTGACTCTAAGGGTTGAATCAAATGTTGAACTAGCTTTGACAAATATCCCTGCTGTTGTTGAGGTTGGAGTTAGAGCATTATCCCAGATTGTTTCCCAGGCGCCAGTCGAACCCTGCAAAGCTAGACCAGTCACAGTCAGGGCGCCATCAGTAATAGTTAAGCCTGTGCCAGTGATATCTGTGATGTCGTCGCCAGCTACATTGAGTGAATCCACTCGAAGAGCTGTAGTGGTGGCGCCACCTGTGATATATGCGCCACCTACGACTGTTAGTTTTTCACCGTATGTACCTCCCGGTGTGGTGGTGGAAATACCAAGACTGCCACTGCTTGAATTAATAAACAAATAAACCGAACCGTTGGCATCTTGAACTGAAAAATTACCAGTAATGGTTGAAGTAGATAAATTGGCAGCTGGGTTACCATTGGCCAACCAATAGCTGGCTGTGGTGGTGGACCAGGATTCAATACCGGTCAGTTGCGAACCATCACCATAAAGATAACCAGCAATTGTTAAGTCACCACCCACATATTGGCTGCCGGTTGTAGTCGTATTACCGCCAATTGATAAATTACTAGCCAAAGATATGTTGTCGGCAAAGGTTGCTAGACCAGCCACGGAAAGCATGTTTAAAGCCGAATGACCGGAAACAGAAAATTCACTCGCACCCAAATATTTAGCATCAAAAACAGAGCCAGCACCATTGCCAGCACTAGTACCTGGTGTACCAACATTGTAAACATTGGTGATGAAATTATTACCAATAGTGCCAGCTGGACCAGCAACACCTTGTGGTCCAGTTTGACCAACTGGACCTGTTTCTCCGCGTTCGCCTTTTTGAACTGCTGTATTGCTGTGTGTGTTGGTTTGATAAATTTTATCACCCTCATAAACAACATAATCACCGTTAAAAATTGAGGGTGTTTTTTTGTTACGCCGAATTAATTGCAGGTAAGAATCTTGCAAAGCTAAATAATTTTTTAACCAAGCATTTTTTTCTTCACCAATACGCAATCCCAAACCAGTAGCCAATTTAATTGGCTGCTCTGATAACCAAACACCTAATTCAGAGGTCGGTTTAATGGTAATGTTATACAGGCCGCCAGAAAAATTTAAAAGTCCAGAATACAAACCATCCATACCAGCAACATAAACCAAAGAGGCTTGCGAAACATGAAGTGGAGCCTGCTCTCCAACACTTAAAAGATAAGTTAAAGTTTTCAGAGCCACATTTTTGGTTTTATTTTCTAAAACCAAAACTTTATTAACCAGCCGCACAATAGCATTTTGGTGGTTTTCGGCTTCCGCAATAATTGACCAACCCCATGAATGATTCGTATAGGCGTTGGTTAATTTTTTATAGGCATCAATTCTGTTTGTTAAGTTTTGACCATTCAGATTAACAGCTAAAAAATTATCAAATTCAAAAAATATTTTTTTAAAGTTATCTACACCTCTTACAGAAGATAGTGCTAGATCGTGACAAATTTTTTGACTTAAATTTTTAATTTCCAATTTTTGTTCTTCGCCAGCTAGGCTCTGTGATAAATTAAAAGATAAATTTTTTAAAGATGCCAACTTTTTTAAAATTATTTTTATTTTTTGTTGATCACTAAACCCAGCCACTTGTTTTCTGTTATTTATTTTTTTTGATTGTACAACTGATATGCCCGGTGTCTTATAAGTGGTATATAAATCTTGTCCGCTTAAAAAGATTTCCTTAGTTGTGGGCGTCAGCCATTCATCAATAAAAATTTTCTTAGCTATTTTTACACCTTGATCTGCTAATTTAAATTCTTGAACAAAAAAATCTAAAGCATAGCTGGGCGTTAGCTTTAGATTGGTCTGATAAAAATAATTTATTTTTTCAGTCGCGTTAATGGTCTGAGCGGTAAAAGCCTGTACAAAAAAATTACCCACCAAAAGCAACCCCAATGCTGTCGCCACTAAACTTTTTTCAATCAACTGTAAGCTAGATAACTTTTGCCAGCGAAAAAAGATTGGGAAATTTTTCTTTAAAAATTTATTAATAATTTCCAAGGCAGCTGGCACGGAATTTAATAGAACTTTTTGCGACGGTTTTTTGATCAATCTTTTATTTTTTAAAATCATCTCACCTTCTTTTTTAGCGCCTGCCACTACCTGTCCAATTTGCATGTCTACCAAAAGCTGGCCTTTAAAATTTCCCTTCAAATCGGACGGATGATTTTCAATATAATCTTTTAACCAGCTAATTTGGGTGTACCAATTACGACCAATTTTTTGTGCTTTAAGTTCACCACTACGTGCCAATAAAGAAAGATATTCCTGCGAGTATGTACAATGTTTGGTGGCCTCAGACAGCGTAATAAACAAACCACCCACGCTTTTTTTAGTGTTGTTTTTTGAACTTGCTTTGATGGGTTTTATATTAGATGAGCGTGGCATGGGGATTAATAGGGGTTTTTATTTTAAATGTTTTTATTTTATATATATTATTTATATATTATATACATATATGGACTTCACTTTTGCCCAAAAAGGCAAATAAAAAAATAAATTTATTTCAAATTTATTTGATAAAAAATATATAAAAAAATATACTTAATTTTGATTTTTATTTATGTGGTGGTGTTTGGGTTTATATAGTAAAACTAATATCGGATAGAGCTTACTTAATTGTGTTAAAATACGTCTCTTGGTATATACCGCTTATTGAATATCCGATAGTAGTTTAAATTTTATTAAAGGTTAGCGTTTTATCTAGTTTAATTATAGCAAATTTTTGGACTTAAAACAAGCGGTCCAAAGACACATAAAATAGTTCACTTACAATCCGATATTACCATTTTTTGTTTTTTTGTGTTGATGGATTTATGCTCTCTTTTATACTTTTATATGGCTATATTTTTATAATACTCTTTTTACAACCCTAATCACTTGATTGCAAATAAAAAATTTTCTGATCCAACAAAAGTAAAAAGTTGTACACAATCTGATAGAACTCTTTTTTATCTTTAAAAAGTTTTTGGAGACCACTTATCCACAAAAAAACAAATAATCAGCAAGTCTTTTTTTATAAAAAATTTTTAGTTTCGATAGAAGTGTAAAAATTACAAACGTCGTATTTTGACCAATCGTTTTAAATTTGTCATATAAAATTTTGCAACCCAAAGAGATTAAAAAAAATATAATTAAAATAGTAAATAAATACCTAAAATAAACAGTTTTAAATTATTTTATTTTTATTTAATTTATATTTTTTTATATTTATTATTATATTTATTTTTATTTATTTTTAATTATTTTATATTATTTTGTCAATTATCATAATTATTTTTTATGCTTTAAAACAAAAAATCGGTTTTTTACATAAAACAATGAAATAAATAAAAAACAACCCTATATATTTCATGGGGTTGTTTAAAAGTGATTGATTATTTTTTAGACTCTTCAAATTTATCAATGGCTTTAACTATCTTGGAGCCCTCTTTTAGATCCTCAACAAAGAGAACGTGTTGGCGGTTGATTCTCATTTCATCTAACGGCCCATGTATCTCGCCGCCTAATTTTATAACTGTAAAATCTTTTTGGCTGTTGTCCGCGCCTTGATGTAAATTCATGGCTTCTTGCAAATAGTAAATATTGCGGAGCATAAGACTATCACTATTTTCTGAAACAATCTGACCAAAGTAAGTTTGATTATTACTTAGAAAAACTGCCTGCCAGATTGATTTGTTTTTTGCCAAACCGCCATTGTTATAATACGTCAACCAAACAACAAACGACAAGATTACAATGACCGTGACAATGATGACAGCCCAACCGGTTTTGGTAATTTTATATTTGTACTCATTTTTTGTTTCCAACATATATTTTAAAAAATATTGACATCTTTATTATACCACGCAAAAATAAAAAATAAAGTTTTTTACTCTTTGCGCAAAGCTTCAACTGGATTTAAGTCGGCTGCTTTCTTGGCTGGACGTAAACCAAAAATTAATCCAACAGTTAAGGAAAAACAAACACTTAAAATAATACCACCCCAGGATAAATTAAAACCCCAATCAAAACCAAAACTTTTAGCCGCTAGAGAAATACTAAAACTTAATAAAGTTCCCAGCAGTACACCAATAATACCACCAGAAAAAGTTAACAAAACAGCTTCCCACAAAAATTGCCATAAAATATTTTTTTTAGTCGCACCCACACTTTTACGCAATCCAATTTCATAAGTCCGTTCAGAAACTGAGACAAACATAATATTCATAATTCCCACTCCCCCCACCAAAAGCGAGATACCAGCAATAGCAACCAGTAACAAAGTTATACCACCACTTAAAGTATTAATCATGGCCATAGCATCCTCCATGGTCGTCACGGCAAAATCATCTTTTTTTGGATCAGTAATGTCGTGCAGTTGACGCAATAAAAAAATAATTTCTTCTGCCGTTGATCGTCCTTGACTAGGATCTTTTAAATAAGCCATGATTGATGTCACATAATCAATACCTAAAATTTGTTTTTGCAAAGTGGATAAAGGTAAATAAACCATATTATCCATATCTAAAAAACCCAAGTAATTTCCCTGCTCTTCCATAACACCAATGACCGTAAACTTTTTATCACCAACCTTGATACGCTGCCCAATGCCGTCAGAACCATTAAATAATTTTTTTTCTAAAGCCGGACCAATAACTACCACTGTAGCCATTGAACGTTCTTCCTCGGCTGTAAAAGAACGACCTCTTTGAACTTTGGCTTGATAGAGATCAAAAAATTGAGCAGAAATACCCCACAGCATGGTGGTCTTGTTTTGTGTATCATAACTAACAACGCTTTGGCCCATTTGATAGGCATAAAAACCACGCACATTATTGAGTTTGCCAATTTTTTCCGCATCACTAAATTTTAAAGTAGTAATAGTAATACCTTGTGCCATGCCCATTGCATTTTCACTGGAAGATTGTTTGGTGGCAGGAACTTTAATTTCTACTTGCACAAAATCACTACCAAAAACCGCCGATTGTTTAAGAATATAATATTTTATTCCTTGTCCCATATTCATGACCACAATAATTGAAACCACGCCCACCAACAAACCAAGAATGGTTAAAACAGAACGCACTTTATGCGCTTTTAAAGAATTATAAGCAGTAATAATGGGGGCCCAAAAAAACATAATCTTATTTGAAATTGATAAATTTTAAAAAATAATTATTCGTGTCTTAAGGCAGTAATTGGTTCAAGGTTAGCGGCCTGACGAGCTGGATACCAACCAAAAACAATTCCCACCGCTCCAGAAAAACCAACAGCTAATAAAATTGATGGTATGGTAACCACCCATTGCCATTCATAACCAAGATAGTTAGCGACGATGGCCACTAAACCAGAAAACGCCAGTCCCACCACAATACCCAAAAAGCCACCGATGACGGTTAAAATGACTGCTTCAATTAAAAATTGCTTTTGAATGTTGCGTTTAGTGGCACCAATAGATTTTCGCAAACCAATTTCTTTGGTCCGTTCATTAACCGCAATTAACATAATATTCATAATTCCGACTCCCCCCACCAAAAGCGAGACGGCAGCAATGCCTGCCAAAAAAAATCGTAAGGCATTGGTAATTTGACTCAAAACATCCAAAGCCTGCTTGGCAGCGCGAGCACTAAAATCATCTGGCTTAGAACCAGTTATATTATGCCGTTCGCGTAAAATTTGTCTGCACTGCTCCAAAACTTCGGACACTTTTTGGTCATCCACAACTTTAACCCGGATTAAACTGACGTGACTGATACCTAATAATATTTTTTGTGTCGTCTCTAAGGGTATAAAAATTAATGTATCTTTATTTTCAAAACCCTGCACGCCCTTTTTGTTAATTACACCCACCACACGAAAACTTTCGCCCTTAATTTTAACGCTTTCGCCAACTGGATTTTGATCACCAAAAAGATCTTGCCAAACCTGAAAACCCAAAACCACCACACGACTGATGCCTTTATCATTGGTACTGGAAAAAAAATCTCCCCAAAGTGTGTCGGCCTCTTCAACTTGTGGATATTCAGCAGTAGTACCCACAAAAGTGGCATCTATTTTTTGATTCTGCCATTGCACACTGGCAATACCACGCGTATAGCTGGTCACTGCCACCACTCCGTTGATTTTTTTTAATGCCAAACCATCATCGTTTTTTAGCGTTGTCACAGCCACACCCAGAACAGAAGCTGGCGGCCCACTTTCATCACTGTAACCAGGCATAATACCAATCAAATTTGAACCAACTGAAGAAATTTGGTTAAAAATTAAACTTTGAGCTCCGGCACCCACCGAAATAATTACAATAACCGCCGCAATACCAATAACGATGCCTAACATTGTTAAAAAAGTCCGACTTTTGTTGGACTTTAAAACTCGCAAGGCTGTGGTGACGGTGACTAAATAATTCATAAACTTATTTTAATTCACCAGCATATTGTTTTTTGCCAACGACTCGCTCGTCTTTGACAATTTGACCATCACTAATTGCAATAATTCTTTGGGCAAAACGAGCGGTATTACTTTCATGAGTGACTAAAATTATGGTATGACCCTGTGTATTTAGCTGATCCAAGATCTCCATGACTTGACTACCCGATTTTGAATCAAGATTGCCAGTGGGTTCATCAGCAAAAATTACTTCGGGTTTTAAAACTAAAGCGCGTGCGATGGCCACGCGCTGTTTTTCTCCACCCGACAATTGATTGGAAAAAAAATTGATCCGGTGCCCCAAACCAACACTTTTTAAAGCTTCGTTAGCTAAACCATCTTTGTCTTTTTCTTTGGTGGTTGGACTATATTGCAAGGGTAATTTTACATTTTCTAAAACCGTAGTTCTGGGTAACAGATTAAATGATTGAAAAATAAAACCCAATCTGGCATTGCGCAAACTGGCCAGCTCATCATCACTAAAAGAAGCGGTGTCCTTGCCGTCAAAAAAATATTTACCAGTGGAAGGCCGATCAAGAAAACCTAAAATTTGCATCAAAGTTGATTTACCAGAACCAGATGGACCCATAATGGCCACAAACTCACCAGAATCAATTTTTAAATCAACATCAAACAAAACCGGTGTCTCCACACCGTCGGTCTCATAGGCTTTGCTTATTTTGTCTAACTTTATCATCGGTTTAAAAAAATAAATACTATCGTACTCTTATTGGACTATAAAAGTAATTACCTCTTCCCCCTCAACAAGCCCACTAATAATTTCCGTGCCATCATCGCCGCGTAAACCAGTGATAATATTTTTTTCAACCACCTTTTTATTTTCCAAAACTTCTACCACCTTATCACCTTTTTTACTTTTTATGGCTCGCGTGGGAACTGTCAAAACATTATTTTTGGAGTTGGTAATAATGGTCGCATTGGCAGTCATACCTGATTTGATGGTTTCCACACATTCGATTGTTGAGGTGGCCACACCATCATCATTGCCTGTGTTGATGGGACACTGGCTGTTAAAAACAATCTTAACTTTATAATAAACCACGTCTTGAATTTTAGTTTCAGCCGGATCAATAAAACTAATTGCGCCAGCAAAAAAAGTGTTATCACCAAAAGCATCCAAAGTGATGTCGGTGGTTTGACCCAAAATTACTTTGGAAATATCAGCTTCGGGAATATTAATTTCTATTTCAAAAGGTGATTTGCCAATCATTTGCATAACCGAACCACTTAAACCAACCTGTTCGCCAATTTTATTATTGATTTTGGTTAAAATACCGGCAATGGGGGCTGTGATTAAAGAATCATTTAGTTGAGCCTCAGCCAATAAAACACCGGCCTCAGCCTGTCGCACTCGGCTTTCCACTGCCTTGACCTCAAAAGTACGTGGTGGATTTTTCTTTAAATCCAATTGAGCCTGAGACACAGCCAAAGCTGTCTCGGCGGCTTTAATTTGATTTTCTGCTTGGGTCAGTTGATCTGCATAATAACTAATTTTATTTGACAAATTAATTTTGGTGCTACTTATATTAATGCGTGAAGAATTAATTTTGGTCTGTTCAGCTCTAACACTGGCTTTCAAAGCATCTAGCTCAGTTAAAGAAAGATTAGCAGAAGTGACTGTGTTTTGCAGGGTGGACAACATATTGTCTAATGCTAGAGCAATTTTATCCAAAGCAATTAAAACACCTGCTAAACCATTGTCTAAAGCATCAGTTGAACTGTCGGAACTAAGACCACCCACCACTAAAAATTGGCTATCAGTCATAGCCTGCGCTAAAGTTTGACTATTTTTTGTTTCCTCCAAAACAGCCCCATTTAAAACTCCCAAGGTACTAGCAACAGCACTATTTTTTAAGATGTTATCAATCATATCCAAAGCACTTTGCGCAACCGCTAACTCATTACTTAGAGACACCAAGGTTGAACTTTTTAAATTATTTATTTCCGTATCACGCAGAACTCGTAAATTATCAAAATTGTTTTTACTACTCAATAAATCCTGTGCCTTTTGTTCTAACATCTTTTGTGAAACAGTGATATCAGAAGCCGAAGCACCAGCCAAAACTTTTTCTAAATCAGCCCGTGCGGCATCTAACTGACTTTTAGCATTCAAAACTTGGCTCAATAAAGCGGCATTTTCCAAACTGGCCAAAACCTGTCCGTCTTTAACAGTCTCACCCTCTTTAACATTAATTTTGGCAATACGACCGGTAGTTCTAAAGTTCAAAGCAATATCTTCAGCCGACTTTACAGTACCCGTGGCTTCCACTGTTTGTTTTAAATCCTGACGTATAACTTGACTGGTGGTATAAACCGGTTGTTTAGCTGGTTTAAAAATTAAAAACAAAATAACTACTGCAATCAAAACCGCAACAATAATCAAAATTCTCTTCGTTTTTTTAGACATATATAATGTATGAAAATACTAATTAATTCTTAGCCATATTAGCAAGCATACCGCAAGCCGTCAATATAACAATCACCGAAGTACCACCATAACTGACGAATGGCAGCGGCACACCAGTTAAGGGTAAAATCCCTAGCATGGCTCCAATGTTAATTAGAGCTTGACCGCCAATCCAAACCGCCACTCCGACAGCAAAAAATTTTACAAAATTGTCCTGATTGTGACTGGCCAACTGTAAAGTACGTAGAATAAATATAATTAAAAAAATAATAAATACTGCGGTCAAGACAAAACCCAATTCTTCAGCCATCACGGCAAAAATAGAATCACCATAAGCCTGAGGAAGATACTGAAATTTTTGGCGCGAATGTCCAAGGCCTAAACCCAAAAAACCACCCGTGCCAATGGCGAGTAATGCTTGTTGAATGTGATAGCCAGCGCCCAATGGATCTAGAGTTGGATCTAAAAAAACTAAAAAACGCCGAAAACGATAAGGCGCAGCCTTAATCAAAGCAAAAATTAAACCACCACCCAGTGCAAATAATAAACCCAAATTATAATATGAAGCACCAGCCGAAAAATAAATACCCAAGGCAATTAAGATCACAATCACCATGGTGCCCAAATCTGGTTGCAAAGCAACCAAGCCACCAACCAGACCCAAAATTGCTATAAAAGGCAAAAAACCAGTTTTAAAATTTTTCAATCCACCAGTTTTCAAATTATTAAGCCAACCCGCCAAGTAAATGATTAATAATAATTTGGCGACTTCTGAGGGCTGAAAAGACATAAAGCCTAAATTAATCCAGGAATACGCATGACTCTCCAGTGTTGAACCCAAACCCGGTATAAAAACTAAGCTTAAAAGCAAGACTGCCAACACCAAAGCCCAACGATAATATTTCTGCCACCAACGATGAGGTATTTTTAAAAAAATAAAAAATAAAATTAGACCCGGCAAAACGCCTTTTAAAAGTTGGTGCTTTAAAAAATAATAGCCATCGTTAAAATCAGTTAGACCAATGATTGTGGAAGCTGACGAAAGCACTATCAAACCAAACACGGTCAATATTAAAATTGATATAACTAAAGAATAATCAGTGTGTTTGGTTTGATTTTGATAAGACATAAATCTTAATTTGCTTATATTTTACCCTATTTTTATGGAAATAAAAAGCCCC
>DCVE01000001.1 GCA_002328025.1 Patescibacteria group bacterium UBA2196 | reverse complement strand
CTAAATGGGGTACACTTCAAATTTGAGGTGTTTTTGTTTTTTTGTTTTATTATTTTTTTATTTTATAATTTTATTTACCTCTCCTTTTATTTCTGGCAAAATTTTTTCTTTCAGCACAGTCAGTTCTTCTTGGGAAAATTTGCTTAAAACAAATTTATCCGCCGCCATGATTTCTCTTTTTTCATTACTAATTCCAATTCTCACGCGCCAAAAATTATCTGTGCCGATTTTTTCTAGAATAGAGTTAATGCCGTTGTGTCCGGCTGAAGAGCCGCCCAGTTTGACTCTGATTGTTCCAAGTGGTAAATCCAGTTCGTCAGAAATTACAATAATATTGGTGGTGTCTAGTCGATGTTTTTTAACAACATAATTAACCGCTAAACCAGAATTATTCATGAATGTTTGTGGTTTGATTATTTCCACCTCCTGTCCGGATATTTCTGTTCTAGCATATAGCAAATCGCCTTTAGTACTTTTTTTCCAGCGTACTTCTTTTTCTAATAAAAAATCGACTGCCATAAAGCCGGCGTTGTGTCTAGTTTTTGTGTATTGTGTACTTGGATTACCCAAACCAACGATCAGCCACATATTATGTTTATTTTATCACTCTTCATCTCTTTCCACCACCAGCTTAATTGGTGTGCCCAAAAATTTATAATACTCTCTTAAATGTCTTTCCAAAAAATTTAAGTATTGTTCAGGAATTTTAATTGGATTGGTAACTTTAATGCCAAAAACCGGTGGGTTGGAATCTTTTTGAATTATTTTACTAATGTAGGCTCTTGATTTAATTTGTCCACCGCGTTTTTTAGGCTGTAAGGGTGGTGGCATTTTTTTAAACAAGCGTTGTAAAAGTTCATTTAAATCTTTTTTTCCTACCACTTTTTTGCGCTCTTCCGAAACCTCTAAAATAAGGGGCAGAATTTTTTGACAGTTGCGTCCGTTTTGCGCTGAAATGTAAAGCACCGGCGCCCAATCAATAAAAGGAAAATTTTTATCAAAATAAGCAGCCAGTTTTTTAACCGTGGTGGCATCTTTTTCCAGCAGGTCATATTTGTTGGCTAGTAAAATAATACTTACACTACTGTTTAATAATAAGCGCGCCAGCTCAATGTCTTGGCTGGTTAAATTGCGCGATAAATCCAACATCAACAAGACTATGTCCGATTTCTTTAATGTGTCCACGCTCATGCTAATGCCGATGCGTTCCAAAGATTTGGGCGGTACTTTGGATTTACGACGAATACCGGCTGTATCAATTAAACGAATTTTGTGTCCCTCAAACTCTAGCTGTGTATCTTGCGGTTCACGTGTGGTGTGTGGCAAAGCCGAAACTATCACTCTTTCTTCGCCCATAAGTTGATTTAAAAGGGAAGACTTGCCAGTGTTGGGTTGGCCAACAATGGCCACCTTAATTTCTTTTTCTGGTATAAGTTTTTTAGTGCCAGATTTTTTGGGTAAAATTTTTAACACGCGATCCAACAAATCACCCACACCTGCGCCAGTGGCAGCGGCGACACTAATGACTGTGCCCAAACCTAATTTTTGAAATTCAGTTACTTTTTGTTTGGCTTTTTCTGCGTCGGTTTTGTTAGCTGCCAAAACAAATGGTTTTTTACTTTGGCGTACCAGTTGTGCAATTTGACGATCGGGCGCCAAAAGTCCATCTCGCGCATCAACTAAAAAAATAATAGCGTCGCATTTTTGAAAAATTTCGCGAGCCTTACTTTCCACTTGCCGGGCAATATCATCCATTACATTTTGAGTATTAAGTCTTTGTTCCATTAATCCGCCAGTATCAATGGCTATAAAATTTCGCTTGTCCCATTCGCAAAGCCCATAATTCAAATCGCGTGTGGTGCCAGGCAAAGTTGAAACTAAAGCTTTTCTTTGTTCAATTAAGCGATTAAAAAGAGTTGATTTACCAACGTTGACACGACCGACAATGGCTACTAAAGGTGGATTATCTTTTTTGGTAATCATATTATTTTATTTTATTTCAGTTTTACCAAGTACAATAACAAAATCTACGTCTTTGGTGGAGGTGCTATTTTTTAAATCTGGCGGCAACTCGGTTACCACATTAGCATTTAGTGATTGCTTTAAAACACGTAAGGCATCTTTTTTTGTGCCACCTGTTAAATCATAGACTACTGTTTTTTCATAATTTTGTTCTGGCGCATTGCCGGTGCTGGCGATTTGATAGTTTAGAGAATAAAGTAAACCAGCTGTGTCGCGTGCCAGACCTTCTTTTTCCGTACCATTTAGTATGGCCAGTCTAATGGGTTGCGTGGGTTGTTGTGGTTCGTTGGCCAAGACAAAAATATTTTGTACTAGATTACGTAATTCTTTATAATCGCCACTACGCGGTTTTAAAACATAGGCACCTTCGGTAGTTATGTCATCCTGCAAAAGTCCGCTTGGGCTGTTATCCAGTACTCTTTTTTGAATTTCTTGTTCTGTGGCTTTGCTGGCTAAATCAATAAAAGCTGGGATTTCGCTCTTTTTTATATTGGTTTGAATATTTTTATCGACCATGTTAAACAGAGAGTAAATTAAACTGGGATTAAAAACAGTTTTCCAGTTAAAAAGTTTATCCTTAAGAGCCAAAATGATTTGTTGCTGTCTGGCAGCGCGGGCAAAATCAGAGCCTTCACCATTATTACCATGTCTGGAGCGCGCAAAAATTAAGGCCATCGCGCCATTCATTTTTTGACAACCTTGAGCGAAAGATACAGTCTGATAAAGATGATCTGCGGTGGGATAAAGACTATCGGTGAATTCTTTATTCACACACACTTCTACACCACCGGCTTTGTCAATAATATTTTCAAAAGCGCTAAAATCCATTCTTAACCAATAGTGAATGGGTAAGTCAAAAACATTGCCAACTGTTTTGGCCAACAAGGCAGATCCACCACCGGGGTAATTTTCTGCTTCACCAAATGCATTGGCGCTATTTATTTTGTACCAACCTTTGTCTGGAATTTTCACCAGTAAATCACGTGGAATGGAAACAAAGACCGTTTGACCAGTAGATGGTTTGGTTGAGCCTAAAATAATGGTATCAGTTAGATAGGGGCCGTCATGGCCAGGACCGCCCTGGCCGCTGATGATAAAATTAACCCGATCTTCCTGTATGCCGGTTAATTTTTTTTCCACACCAACCATTTGGCGGATTTGTTTGACAATCGGTAATTGTCCCAGCCCCTTGATAAAGGTTTCTTGCGAAAAAATAGTTTTGTATGAGAAAGCTGAGGCAATGATAAAAAAGACCAAGAAAATAAAAAAAATTACTTTGAAGAAATGGAGTAATTTATTTTTTGGTTGTTCTTGGTAGGAATTAAGTTCATTTTCTTTTTTAAAGTCATCAAGGTTCATAGACCACTGACATACAAATATAAAAATGATTTATAAACATTATAGCAGACTTTTTCTGTTTGCGTCAATTATTTTTTTGTGTTAAAATCATTTAAAGATTATTTTTGAGGATGATTAGCTCAGCTGGTTAGAGCGCGTCGTTCACATCGACGAGGTCACTGGTTCAAGTCCAGTATCATCCAGGTAGAGTCTATTATATTTATATGTTATGTTTGCGCTCAGCATCTGCGGTGTGAGCGGGCCCGCCCCTAGCGGGCAAATCCAGTATCGTCCACCAAGGATATGAAATAAATTAAAATTAAAAAATAAATATTTTATGTCATTCAACAACTCAGATCAAGATAACGCAGATCCATATTTTAGTTCGACTGACGAGTTGCAATCAACAAATCAGGAAGTTGAGCAGCAAGACAATGGCTTTGATCACCACGAACAGCCCATACCAACAGAAAACCCCACTCGGTCTTTTTTTCTGTTCTTGTTTGATACCTTAAAAATTGTCATTATTTCTTTGGCCATTGTTTTACCTTTACGTGCCTATGTTGTGCAACCTTTTTATGTTAAAGGTGCTTCCATGGAACCCAACTTTCATGATCATGAATATTTGTTAATTGATGAAATTAGTTATCGTTTCAACGAGCCGCAGCGCGGTGATATTATTGTTTTCCATTTTCAAGATGCAGAAAAAAATTTTTTTATTAAAAGAATTATTGGTTTGCCAGATGAAAAAATAGTTTTAGACTCTGGTGTCGTGATGATTTATAATCAGGAACACCCGAATGGTCTTAAACTTAATGAGAGTCTTTATCTGCCGCCAGATACAATTACCAGCGGGCAACTAGAGTTGTCTTTGGAGGCTGATAAATATTTTGTTATGGGTGATAATCGTGTTTCCTCGCTTGACTCCAGAAGATTTGGCCCCATCACCCGCGCCAGCATTGTTGGGCGCACTTGGTTGCGTGGTTGGCCAGTTGATAAATTTAAAGTTTTTAAGACGCCTATCTATTAAATTTATAACTTTCAACTTCTAATTTCTAAACAAGATTTTAATTATTCAATTTCTAATAATTAAAACACTGAAAATTGAAAATTATAAATTAAAAATTTTATTTCTATGTCACGTAAAACTAAACAACCCATTCAGGCCTTAAAAGGCTTCAAAGATATTTTGCCCGAAGATCAAAAATTTTGGGATTTTATTTATAATCGTGTTTATCAAACCGTTCTGGACTATGGTTTTAAAAAAATCGATCCGCCAATTTTGGAAGATGCGCATATTTATATGAAAGGCACTGGTCAACATTCTGATATTGTAGAAAAAGAATTGTATGTTTTTGAAGATAAGGGCGGGGGGCTTGTAGCTTTGCGACCAGAATTCACACCTGGTGTGGTCCGTAGTTATATTGAACATGGTATGCAAAACCAACCACAACCAGTCAAGCTTTTTTCTTTTGGGCCTATTTTTCGTCACGACAATCCGCAAGCTGGTCGGTTTCGCCAGTTTTATCAATTTAATTGTGAAATTATTGGTTCTGATAGCCCGGATATGGATTCCCAACTAATTACTATGCTCAGTGGCTTGTTTAAATTTTTTGGTTTGGACACCATGATAGAAATTAATAGTATTGGTTGTCACGAGTGTCGGCCGGTGTACATTAAACAATTGATAAAATTCTTAAAGAAAGATAGTGCCAAACTTTGTACAACCTGTCAGGAAAGAATTGTTAAAAACCCATTACGTATTTTGGATTGTAAAAATAAAGCTTGCGCCGCTGCCACGGTGCAAGCGCCACAAATTGTGGATTATTTATGTGAGCCATGCAAAAAACACTTTGTTAAGGTCTTAGAAAATATTGATGATGTTAATATTATTTACAGTTTAAATTCACGTTTGGTGCGCGGTTTAGATTATTATACACGGACTGTGTTTGAAGTTTTTTTGAACGAAGAAATTTTAACCGATCGGCCGGAGGGCGCAGAAAAAATTGCTTTAGCTGGCGGTGGACGTTTAGATGGTTTGGCGGAAATTTTGGGTGGTCGACCCACTCCGGTAGTTGGCGTGGCTGGCGGTGTCGAACGCGTAATTTCAGCTATGCGCCGGCTAAAAATTGATGTGCCCGACCCTGGTCAAGCTGATGTGTTTATTGCTCAACTGGGCGAAGAGGCTAAGAAAAAGTGTTTAAAACTTTTTGAAGATATGCGGCATTGCAACATTAAAGTTCGTGAGGCTTTTGCTAAAAATGGTTTAAAGGCACAGTTGGAAGTAGCTGATAAACTTGGGGTAAAATATACTCTAATTTTGGGTCAAAAAGAAATCATGGATGGTACAATCATTGTGCGTGACATGTCTTCTGGTATCCAGGAAATTATAGTCTATGAAAATGTGGTAGAAGAAATAAAAAAACGACTCTTAGACAGTAATTGTGTTAAAATTTATCTTGATGAAACACAAAAAAAATCAGCTTTTGATGTTTCTGATAGTAAAGCTGAAATAAAAGAACATAAAAAAGAACGCCACCACTATAACCAAGATGAGAATGATTTTTCATCCAAGCCCGTGGTGGAATTTAACCATCCCTTTGAAAATATTACCGCGGATCAAGATGAAAATGAACCTAAAAATTATAACACCAGTGAAGATGTTGATTTTGATTTGGGATCGGAAGAAGGCGCTTTAGAAAACCCAAATGACTTAGATGATGATTGGACTAATTAAATTTGACTGCTGCAGTTTTTTTTGGTATGCTTTAGTTGATAGAATATATTTTTAGAAAGGGGACTTTAAATATGGCTGTAGAAATTAAAAGAAAAAATAACGAATCAATAGAATCACTACTCCGTCGTTTTCAGGACAAGGTCAAACGTAGCCGTGTTTTGATTTTGGCTAAAAAAAATCGCTATCACGAAAAAGAAGAAAATAAAAGCAAAAAAAGAGTTGAAGCTAAAAGACGACAATTTAATCGGGCCAAGCGTAAATATCTAATTAAAGTTGGTAAATTACAAGAGACCACGGGCCGTAGCAACGGTAAAAATTTTGCTGGTAAGGGTAAAAACAAAACCACACATTAATTTTTTGTTTCATTGTTTTATGCTGTTTGATGACATTGGTATTGATTTAAAAAAAGCCATGAAAGATCGTGATCTTTTTAAGACCACCCTTTTACGTTCAATTTTAGCTGTTTTTAAAAATGAAGCTATTGATAAACATAAGGTTGATAGTGGACTAGCTGAGGATGAAATGCTGACAATTTTAAAGCGTGAAGTTAAAAAAAGAAAAGATTCTGTTTTGCAATACGAAAAAGGTGCACGGGCGGATTTGGCACAAAAAGAAAAAGATGAAATTATTTTAATTCAAAAATATCTACCCGCTGAAATAGATGCGGTTCAATTAAAAAAAATTGTGCTTGAAGTAATTACCGAAATGGGCGCAGTTATCCCAAGTCAATTTGGCATAGTCATGAAAAACGTGATGGCCAAAACAGGCGGCGGGGTTGATGGTGCGTTGGTGAGTAAATTAGTCAAGGAAGCCCTGCTGCAGCAGGTTACAGATTAATGTTTTATTAAATTTTATTATAGGTCATTTCATTAGAATGACTAAAAAATAACACCCATGCTCAAGGTGCGACAAAAAAATATTTTTTTGTCATTCCGCGCTGTTTTTTTAATGGTAGCCGTTTTAATATTAACGGTTTTTTGTTTTGCTCACCCAACAGCAGCCCAAAACACAACTGATATCTATGAACAAAGCATACAAGATTTGAATTTGCCAGGCATTGGTTTGAGTGTTGGTGTGGTGGAGTTGATTGTTAGAATTATTAATATCTTTTTGGGTTTATTGGGTCTCATTGCTGTGGTGCTTTTAATTTATGCAGGTTTTTTGTGGATGACCGCCAACGGTGATCCTAAAAAAGTCCAAAAAGCCAGAGATATTATTGTAGAGGCCCTTATTGGTTTGGTTATTATTATATTTGCTTTTATAATTGTGCAATTGGTTATTCGGGCGGTACACGGTTGGGCTAATGGTCAAGGTGAAGACGGTGGTGGAGGCGGTGGTGGTGGTGTTTTCCCCCCAGTGATTGAAAGAACTTTTCATGTCAATGAAATTCAAACTAGTCACATTGGTAGTAGTGGTGCTGCAAATGTACGTCTATGTTCGGCAATCCAAACAATTTTCAATAATTCTTTAAGTGCAGAATCTTTTAATAGCCAACGGGTGGTTAATTTAAGAATTGCTCAAGTTTCTGCTGCTAGCGAGATAACTATTTCCACCGCTGATCATTGGTTAAATTCTGGTAATGTCATAAGTTATCGTGGTAGTGGTGATTATCTAACAGCCAACGCTGATTATCGTCTTTATCTGCCGCGTGCTCTAACCGATACAAATAATATTGGTTTATCCGCTTGTTTAGCCAGCCCAAGTTGTAATATTAGTGGTACTAATTTTGTTTGGCAATTTAGAACCGGGACTGAAGGTGATGAAATGGCGCCCAGCATCACTTCGGTTGTGCCAGCTAATAATGCCACCGGTGTTTCTATTACTCCGTCTGTCAGTATATATTTCAGCGAAGAGGTTGATGCAACGACTTTAACTCCCGCTAACATCAAGGTCTTTGATCAAAATAATCAAGAGTTAACCAACTTAACCAATTTTATTGTCAATGGTACTTCGGTTAGTTTTAGCTTTAACAGCAATTTAACTGCTTTTCAGCGTTATACTGTGCGTGTGTCCGGCATCACTGACTTGTGTGCCAATGTAATGATCCCGGCCAACTACGAATGGAGCTTTACCACCGGAGATCAAACGACAGGACTATCTTCATATTATCCGAAAAATACCAATGTGTGTCCGAATGAAATAATTAGATTTTCTTTTTCTGATTCTATGGCTTTAAATAATGTAGAAATTATAATTTCTGGTAATGGTGATAATCGCAGCTTAATCTTTCCAGCCCCAGCTTTGAATGGTGGTAATCTAAGTGTCGTTGGCAGTGCGGGGCGGTTGTCTGTGGTTAATAATTCTTTTACTGCCTATGAATTTGTGCCCACGCCGGAATTAAATCCAAATATTCATTATGAAATTACTATTAATACAAACAAAATTATTAATGCTCAAGGTGGACGTTTGTTTACAAGTTGGGAATTTACCACTGCAACACAAAGTGCCTGTTCCTGCGCACCCTATATTTCTTATTTGAGCCCTTCCGAGGGCAGTCGTGGGGCGTGTTTTACTATCATCGGTTCTTGTCTCACTGGCGGTGGAACAGCTGGGGTGCAAACTCAAATTTTATATAATGATCAAGTTGAATCAACGGTCCCGAGTTTTGTTAATGATAATAATATGGTCACGATGATACCAAATCGTTTTGGCGCTGGTGCCGGTCCTGAAATAAAAGTCTCCCTAACATTTCCCGGCGTAGCTGACACTGTTGTCAGTAATGGTCAACATTTTAATGTTACCAGTAATAGCCTTTCAAACGGCCCTTGTTTGTTGTCTTTAAGTCCCAGTCAAGGACAAATTAACACTGCTGTTAGTGCACATGGCGACAGGTTTGGTGTCTCAACTGGTAAAATAACTTTTTTTTCTAGTTTATTAGGTAATATTATTAATTGGGATGGAGCTCATAATCTCATTAATACCAGAGTGCCATTTGGTTCCACTAATGGCGAGGTTTTTGTTACTGATGCTAATAATAAGAATAGTAATGGTATTTATTTTACCGTGACTGGTAATGGTGGTGGAAACTCAGCCCCTTGTGATGGTGATGCAAGCACTTCTTTGTGTCAAGCAGATAGTAGTCTTTGTCCAGCTAATTATTTTTGTGACACCACGTGTCGCTGTCAAGTTAATGGTGGTGATCCTAATCAGCCACTTAGAGTGCGACTTAATAGTCTATGTCAGGAAAGTAATGGTAGTATTTCGGTTTATCCTTCACCTAATCCTTATGTGGCAAAAACAGATGTTTGTTCTAATGCCATTATTTCTGTACGTTTTAATCAGTGGTTAAACAGTAGTTCTGTAAATAGCACCAATGTAGAGGTAGTGGCCTGTCAAAACATGGCACAAGCACCAGTTAATAATCAGTGTTCTGGTACTACTTTGCCAGTTGCTGGCACCTTTGAAACTTTTATTGTTGATAATAGTGAGGGTGGTCTAAGATTTATACCCACCAATCCTTTAACCCCCGACACTTATTACACCATAACCCTACACACTGGTTTATCATCCAGTCCAGCAAATCGTTTTTTGGAAAATCAATTTTCTTGGTATTTTAAAACACTGGCCAACAATCAATCCTGTACCATTGAAAGTGTAGATGTCTTGCCATCACAGTATACTGCCAATACTGTTGGACAAAGTGTCAATTATAGTGGTTCGGCTTTTGCGCGCGCTTGTCAAGAAGTGGCCGCTGGCGCTGGTAGTGGTAGTTGGTCGTGGCAATCTTCTGACCAAAACGTGGCTACTGTTGGAGCTAATGCTACCAATAATTCACAATTTTCCAATGCTATAGCTATGTTATCCAACACCGTAACCCGAGCTGGTCAGGCAAATATTACAGGATTTTTTTCCAATCTTTCAGATTTCGGTGTGCTAAATTTTAGTCCTCAAGGTGGTGGCGGGGCTCCTATTGATTGTGATAGAGACACAACCGCTCTGCAATGTCAACCAGATAATAATGTTTGCCCAGCTAATCAAGTTTGTAATAGCACCTCCTGTCTATGTGAAGTTCTTCCTCCTTCGCCTGGACCGCCGGTTGCTATTAATAATCATACACCAACAGGTAATCCAGTTTGTCGCAACATTGCTGCTTCGATTTTATTTAATCAACCCATGGACACCAGTAGTTTTTCCAATTTGGGTTTATTTTTTAGAAGCGGAACACAAATATCTGGTTCAGACTGTAAACCGGTCATAAATCAACCTTATTTTTTTTGTCGTGTGCCCACATCTTTTAGATACAGTACAGTCGCTGTTGGTCAGCCTGGTTGTCCAGCTACCACGCCGGCAACTGGGGATTGCACCCAGGTTTATCTTTACCCTAATAACCCATTAAATCCAAGTACTCTTTATAATTTAAAAATTGATGGTCAAGATAGCGGAAACAGCGTAAGGAGTTTAGTTAATTCTTATTTACCTTTGACCGCTAATCTTTTATTTACCACCGTTGGAACGCTTCGGACTTGCCAGGTTGATTATTTGACAGTTAATCCTGCCGATCACACTTTTACTAAAAGCGGGGTGACTCAAGATTTTATCGCTTACCCCATGACTAATCAAAGTCAAACCTGCCAAGGTGGTAGCAATTCAGGTGCAACATGTACTAGCAACGCCAATTGTCTTGGTGGGGGTATTTGTCCGAGCCAAGTTGTAACACCTGTTGCTGGTGTTTATACTTGGACTTGGTCTCTTTGGAGTAAAAACGATCCCAATAATATTATTAATTTAGGAGCAACACAGGTAGGCAATAATAATAACCAAAGTATAATCACTGTGACAGCCGCTAATGTAAACGGTCAGGCTGAATTAATTGCCCAGCTTGTTGACAGCAACAATCAAACTTTTGGTGGTTCGGCCAACATCACAAATTTTTTATGTCTGGATCCGGTGCCCATTGCAAACACTGCTGGCGCTGGACATTATTTAACCTTTTATTGCCGCGACCGTGATAACAATCCGTTGCCAAACGCTCGACTGAATAATATCCCAAATCCTGTGTCGCCGGAACTTTCTGAACAGTTTGTTGTTTTAGTTGATGGCTCAAATGTTGCCACTGGAGATGCTATTGGTATTCGTGTGTATGCCAATCCGTCACGTTTGTCACCCCTGGAATGGTATCAACAAAAAACGCCCAATCCCGAAGAGCAGCCGTCCAGTTTAAAGGTGGCTGGTTATGAAGCTGTTAAAGTTGGTCGGACAGTTTATGTCGCAGCGGCGAATGTTGAAAATAATATTGCCTATCATAATATTTATTTAATGTCTTATAATGATAAAGCCAGCGCGGATACGCAAAATATTTTTAATCAAATGATCAAAAATTGGCAGTTTAATGCCAATTTAACCTTAACTCAACGTGGTTGGTTGATTCGTGATGTGGAACGTTTGAATGGTTTGGGTGATTTAGCTAGTTATTTAGCTGCTTATCGCACTAAAAACAATTTTTATCCCAAATTGCTTTCTGGTAGTTATGTTATTGGACAATCAACCTCTGTTTGGCCTTCGTGGCAGGATACTTTAAGTCAAGATCTTGGACAGTCTTTACCAATTGATCCAGTGAATAAAATTATTAATTGTCCTACTGTGCCTGCGGGTTATGATGCTGGCAGTTGTTGGAATGACATCACTAAAAACTTCACTTGTCCGTCTGGTTCGCATGTCTATCAATATATTTTAAATGGGACAAACTATAATATTTATGCTAATATGGAGTATGATGATCTTACTTTCTGGGATGGTTTAACTGGCGGGACTTGGAATAAAAATGACGCTTGCACAGATTATATTTTGACGGGTAATTAAAAAATAAAAAAATAATTTATAATTTTTATGTTTGACAACATACCGTCTTCAAGGTCTAACAATTCTATAGCTGGTGACTTAACATCAACTGCTAGCGCGGATTTAAAAAATTTAAATCAAAACAAAGATTTTCCGTTTAAAAAAATAGAAGATACCACCCCTGTACCCACAAAATCTTTTTCAAATGCGGAAGATATTTTTTCCACCACTGAAAAAGGAGCGAGTGGACAGGTGATTAGACCACTCATACCATCTAATGTCCAAGACATTGCCAACCCTGTCATCAACGCCATGCCTAATAATAGTTATGCCCGACCTAACAATTTAACAATGACCGCTGGCGCATCCGGTGGCGCTGATTTAAAAAAAACCTTGACTGTAATTCTAATTCTTTTAATAATGGCCATTTTAGTTTTGGCTGGTTGGTGGACCTATGGTAAATTTTTTGCTGATAAATCAACCGACAAGAATGCACCAGCCACGGTTGATTTTAATAGTATACTTAAAAATTTAAATGATGATTTGCAAAAAAACACAGTTCAGCCGGTTGTAGACGATGAAAATAAAACGACCGAAGATAATCAAAACATAACCATACCAGCCATCAATACCAGCACCTTGCCTGTATTAGAGACTGATAGCGACAATGATGGACTGACTGATTTTGAAGAAGACACCTTGGGGACTAACCCCAACAAAGTTGATACAGATTTTGATGGTTTATCCGATTATGATGAGGTTAAGGTTTATTTTACCAATCCCTTAAGAGCTGATTCAGATAATGATGGTTTTATGGATGGTTTGGAAGTACAAAATGGCTATGACCCTTTGGGGCCAGGCAAGTTAGTTAATTAGCGTGTGCAGTGATTTTTGTTTTTTTAAAATAAAACTATGGTTGATGTTTCAAATAAAAATACATCTAATTCAAACGATCAGGTAATATCTGACAATAAAGCCCTGCCGTCTCCAGCGCCGACCATGACTGAGGTTAAGGTACACACCATGCCGGACAAATTTAAACGTTACTTATCCGGTGCTCAAGGCTATGGCCCGGCCGGTCATTTAAAGGGCACGACATTTTTATCCAGTGGGGGGGTAAAAAAAAGTTTATTACGTGGATTAGTGATTGGTTTTTTGGTGATTGGCGCTTTAGCAGTTGGTGCTTGGCTATTTATTAAAAGTATTAATCAGCAGACAAAAACAGAAAATAATGTTTCAGTGACTAATAATCAAATTAAAACAGGTGGGGATTCGGCTGCTGTATCAGAAAAAAAGGAGATTGATAAAACTATTTGCTCTGATCAAGACTGTACGGCTTGTGACGCAGAACAGTGTCGAGTTTTAGTTGGCCAATGTCAACTAGCTGTGGTTTATGAACCTTGTGCTAACAATAGACAGAATGAATGTGCTATACAAAAATGTCAACCATTAATAGTAATTAATAGTAATGTAGCCACGAGTACCCCCACCAGTACAGATGTAAATCTGACACCACCAGTCGTGGCGCTTGATGGAGACAATGACGGACTGACCAATGTGGAAGAAACTATTTTTGGGACCAATGTTGGTAATAGCGACACAGATGGCGATTCCTATTCAGACGGTTTAGAGGTTTATAATCTTTATAGTCCTATAAAAGGCTCAGGTGCACGTCTAGTTGACAGCGGTTTGATTAATAATTGGACCAACCAATCTTATAATTATAGCGTTTTTTATCCGACCGTGTTTGATATACGACGTACAGACGACAATCTCGATATGGTTTCGTTTGTGGCAACTTCAACTGAAGAATTTTTTCAAGTCTTAGCGCTTGATAACAATGATAATTTTACAGATATAAATGTTTGGTATTTACAACAGGATCAAATAGCACAAGCTGACAAAATTGATAATATTAATATTGGTGGCGTTAAGGCAGTTTTATCAGCTGATGGTCTGAATGCTTATGTCTTGGCGAACAATAAAATTTTTGTCATTAGTTACAATCCGGGTTATCCGGTAAAAAATAATTTTAATACAACCTTTAAAATGTTTTTGAAGAGCTTTACTTTTTTTTCCAGCCCGTACGAGGACAGCGATAATTAACTGATGAACACAAAAGTTGTTCATCTTTTAATAATGTTTTTTGCCTTTTAACTCAAAATGTTATATAATTTTTATTAGCTCAGGTAGTGTGGAAAATTTTTTGTTTACTTTTTATTCTTTTTTATTTTTTTAACTTGTCGCTTTCTTTTTAACGCTATGTCAAAAGAAAAATTTATTGCCGGTCTTGATATCGGCACTTCCCAAGTTCGTTTGGTAGTGGGGCAAAACAATCCTCAAGATGGTTCTTTTTATATTGTTGGTGCGGTAGAGACGAATTCAGAAGGGGTTAGTAAGGGTTCCATTGTCTCAATTGAAGAAATTGTTTCAGCCATTTCTAAAATTTTAGAACAGTCTGAAAGAATGATTGGTCAGCGCATTAGCAGCGCTTTTATTGGTATTTCTGGTGTACACATCTCAACACTTACTTCGCGTGGCGTAGTGGCAGTTTCACGTCCTGGTGGAGAAATAAAAGAAGATGATGTAGAGCGTGTGATTAATGCCGCACAGGCTGTGGCCACGCCTCCAAATTATGAAATTTTGCATGTTATACCAAAACTTTTTAGCGTTGATTCGCAGACTAACATTAAGGATCCTTTGGGAATGACTGGTGTGCGTTTGGAAGTGGAGACACAAATTATTGAAGGACTGTCGGCACAGGTAAAAAATTTAACTAAGACAATTTATCGCGCTGGTTTAACTATAGATGATTTGGTGTTGTCTATTTTGGCTGATTCAGAAGCAGTTTTGACTAAACGACAAAAAGAATTGGGTGTGGCGCTAGTTAATATTGGATCTTCAACCACTTCCGTGGCGGTTTTTGAAGAAGGTGATATTTTGACTGCAGCAGTTTTACCAGTTGGCTCAGCACACATCACCAACGATATTGCCATTGGACTGAGGACTTCGCTAGACGTAGCTGAAAGTATAAAATTAGAATATGGTAGTGCTAACCCAGATTTATTTAATAAAAAAGAAGAAGTTGATTTATCTGAATTTGACGATAAAGAACAGGGTAAGGTGGCATTAAAACATATAGCGGAAATAATTGAAGCCAGGTTGGAGGAAATTTTTGAAATGGTTGACAAAAAATTGGTGGCCATTAATCGTTCTGGTCTATTGCCGGCTGGGGTGGTTTTAACTGGTGGTGGATCAAAGTTGCCCGGAATTGTGGAGGTGGCCAAAAAGGAATTTCGACTGCCAGCTGCCTTGGGACACATAACTAATATTAGTACAGCAATTGATAAGGTTAATGATCTATCTTTTTCAACTGCTTTAGGTCTTGCTTTATGGGGTTTTGAACTAGAGAAACAAAATGAGACTTCTGGGTCCCACGCTGGTTTATTAGCGCCACAAATAAAATTAATTAAAGATTTAATTAGTAAAATAAAAGATATGTTTCATCGTTTGATTCCATAAGCTTTCTCCAAGCTTGCTAAATTTCATTATAACGTTTATAATAAAGGCATTAAAAAGGTAATTTTTTTCTTTATGAACATGAATTTAAAGACTAAAACTAAAGAAATAAAGCCCGAAGTGGAAACTTTCGTGCAAATAAAAGTTGTCGGTGTAGGTGGTTCTGGTGGAGCGGTTATTAATCGGATGCAGGCGGACAGAATTAAAGGTGTGGATTTTATTGCTGTGAATACGGACGCGCAGGCCCTACACAATAATTTAGCTAATACTAAAATTTATATTGGTAAGGAAGTCACCAAGGGTTTAGGCGCTGGCATGAACCCAGAAATTGGTCGCGAAGCTGCTGAGGAATCCGTCGATGAAATTCGTGAAGCTCTAAAAGGTTCAGATTTGGTTTTTATCACCTGTGGTTTTGGTGGTGGCACTGGTTCCGGAGCTTCACCCATTGTTGCTCAAGTTGCTCACGAAGTTGGTGCTTTGGTTATTGGTGTAGTGACTAAACCATTTTCATTTGAGGGTGCGCAACGTAAAATGATTGCCGAACGTGGTTTGGATGAGTTATCACAACGGGTGGATACTATTATTACCATTGCTAATGATAGAATTTTACAAATTATTGACAAGAAAACTTCTTTATTGGAAGCTTTTGGTATTGTGGATGATGTTTTGCGACAAGGTGTTAAAGGTATCGCTGAATTAATTACTTCCTCTGGTGAAATTAATGTCGATTTTGCTGATGTTAAAGCTGTAATGTCTGACGCCGGTTCAGCTTTAATGGGCATTGGTGTGGCCACGGGTGAAAATAGAGCCGTGGAAGCTGCTAAAGCCGCCATCGATTCACCACTACTGGAGCTTTCCATTGATGGTGCGCGTGGTATTTTATTTACCATCACTGGTTCTAAGAATTTAGGTATGAATGAAGTTAATGAAGCAGCGCGGATTATCACATCTTCGGCTGATCCAAATGCTAAAATTATTTTTGGCGTAGTCATCGACGACAATGTCCGTGAGGAGCTAAAAGTTACCGTGATTGCCACTGGTTTTGGTAATAATGGTAAGGTTACAGAATCTAAATACCAATCTTCTCCCAATGTTTTAGATTTTACTCCTCCAGTGGCACCGCCGTCTTATAAAAAAGATCATATTCCTCAAAGAATAGAGCGTGATACTATCCCGGCTAATTTTGATAAATCTGCCCCCGCCCCCAAAACAGCTAATTCCACAGAAAATAACCAAGACGATGAATTGGAAATCCCGGCTTTTATCAGACGAAAAATGATGTAAAAATTATGTTTTTAACGACTCGCAAGGCTAGCTTTGCGAGTCGTTTTTGTTAACTTTTTTCTTGTGCTATAATAGACTTAGGTTTATTAAAAAAAATAATGAAGTGGTGGAAAACTATCTTGTATGAGGTATGTTTTCTTTCATTTTAATAGTTCAAACTTTATGTCAAAAAGAATAGAACGAATAAGAAAACGCGATGGTCGTATTGTACCCTTTGACCAGTTAAGAATTTTTAATGCCATAAAAAAAGCCGCCCTGGAAGTGGGTATGGTGGATGATAAAGAATTGACCAAAATTGCAGAAAAAACCAGTGCTGCGTTGGAAGAAAAATATGATGGCCACACCATACCGGGAGTGGAGGAGATTCAGGACATTATTATTGAAATTTTAATTGATTCCGGCCAGCATAAAATTGCTCGTGCGTATATGATCTATCGTCAACGGCATAAAGAATTGCGCAGTATGCGTCTGCCACTAACCGAAGTGACTGAGGTCGCTGATTTATCAGAGAATTCTTTAATGGTTTTAAAAAAAAGATATTTAGTAAAGGATGAAACAGGACAGGTAATAGAAAAACCAGTCGACATGTTTAAGCGTGTGGCAGCCAATATTGCTTTGGCAGACGAAACTTATAAAAATTTATATCATCAAACAGTGGATGTGGATAAAACCGCTCGTGAATTTTATGAAATGATGGTTAAACGTGAATTTATGCCAAATTCACCTGCCCTAATGAATGCTGGTCGTGATTTACAACAACTTTCCGCCTGTTTTGTCTTGCCAGTGGATGATGACATGACCAGTATTTTTGATGCTGTCAAGTGGACGGCTTTAATCCATCAATCTGGTGGGGGAACTGGTTTTTCCTTTTCAAGATTGCGTCCGGAAGGCGATCGTGTCAAATCGACTGGCGGGGTGGCTTCTGGACCAATCTCTTTTATGCATGTTTTTGACGCGGCAACCGAACAAATCAAACAGGGCGGCACCCGTCGTGGCGCTAACATGGGAATTTTACGAGTTGATCATCCAGATATTTTAAAATTTATTGCCTGTAAGGAAGACATGACAAGTTTAAATAATTTTAATATTTCCGTGGCTGTCACAGATAAGTTTATGAAAGCTTTGGATAAGAATGAAGATTACGAATTGATTAATCCTAGGAATAAAGAAGTGATACAAAAAATTTCTGCCAAAATGGTTTTTGATTTAATTGTGACTAACGTTTGGAAAAATGGTGATCCGGGTATTATTTTTATTGATCGTATAAATGCTTTCAACCCAACACCGCAGTTAGGCGAAATTGAGTCCACAAATCCTTGCGGTGAGGTTCCTTTATTACCTTTTGAGAGTTGTAATTTAGGGGGCATCAATCTGTCCGAAATGTTGGCAGTGGATGAACAAAAAAAAGACATCGATTGGAATAAATTAGAGTCCACTGTACAAAAAGCCATACACTTTCTTGATAATATGCTTGATATGAGTCGCTTCCCACTTATGCAAATTGAACAAATGGTTGAGAAAACCAGAAAGGTTGGTTTAGGTGTGATGGGTTGGGCTGATTTGTTAATTAAGTTAGAAATTCCGTATAATTCTGATAAAGCTTTAAAACTGGCAGACAAAGTCATGGCCTTTATTAATGAAAAAGGCCATCGCGCCTCAGAAAAGCTAGCTGAACAGCGTGGTGTATTCCCAGCTTTTTTTGGTTCTATATTTGATAAGAAAAATACAAACTACAAAATTCGCAACTCTACCATTACCACCATTGCTCCAACTGGAACCGTTTCTATCATTTCAAATTGTTCATCCGGTATTGAACCATTATTTGCCGTGTGCTATACACGCAAAAACATACTAGATGCTGGTGATGAACTAATTGAAGTTAATCCACTATTTTTGGAAATATCCAAACGTGAGGGTTTTTACAGTGAAGCAGTAATGCGTAAAATTGCTGAACGTGGCTCAGTTCATGGTGTGTCAGAAGTTCCTAAAAAATGGCAGGAAATTTTTGTGACTTCTCATGAAATTAGTCCAGAAATTCACGTTAAAATGCAGGCTGCTTTTCAAGCCCATACGGATAATGCGGTTTCCAAAACAGTGAACTTTCTCAATTCAGCCACCATGGAAGATGTTCGCCAGGTTTATATTTTGGCTTATAAAACCGGTTGTAAGGGTATTACCATATATCGTGATGGTTCACGTAGTGCCCAGGTTTTAAATGTTGGGACACAAGATAAAACAGAAAAATTTCCAGAAGGCGATAGCGTAGTCAAAAAAGAAATTGTTATCGAGCGTCAAACTAGCCGAGTTAAAGTCCATACCAACCAGCCCTCACTGATGGATTTATTTGATGGACAAAACAATCTTCAGTTATCAGAAGTAGGTGCTTCTAAAGAAGACGCAGAAAATAAAATAGAAAAATGTCCCGAATGCGGTCAAAAATTGGAAATTAAAGAGGGTTGCAAAGCTTGCCCTGTTTGCGGGTGGGGGAAGTGTTCACTTGGGTAATATTATTAGTAATCGGGGCAGGCCCAAGGCTCGTCCTTTTTATTTTTAACTTAAAAATGCTAAAATGACTTTATGTTTAAATCAAATAAAAATAACCTAATTATTTTCTACACTGGCAATGGTAAAGGTAAAACCACAGCAGCTTTGGGTTTGGTTGCTAGGGCTTTACGCGATAAAATGAAAGTTATTCTGATTCAATTTATTAAGTCAGAACAGGGCACTGGTGAGATTAGCCTAACTAAAGTTTTATGTGGATTAAAAGTTAAAAATTTTGGGACTGGTTTGGTAGTTAAAAAACCCTCTCAACAAGATATCAAAAAACTAATCCAGATCACTCAATCTGGTGTTGAATTTTCTGAACACACCATTGAGAGCCAAAAATTTAAAGTCATAATTTTGGATGAAATTTTTGTAGCCTATAATTTGCGTTTATTAAGCTTAAAAGCCATGATTAGTTTGATAAAATCTTTTAGAAAAACACAAGGCCAGCATTTTTTAGTTTTAACTGGACGCGGTTGTCCCACGTCTCTTTATAAATATGCTGATTTAGTTACGGAAATGAAAGAAATTAAACACCCGTTTCAAAAAGGAATTATGGCCATTAAAGGTATTGATTATTAATAAAATAAAATAATTTTATGGAAAATAAACCAAACTTAACCCCCGAAGAAATTTTATGGAAAATTTATGAAACAACCGAAAAAACTCGTAAATACATTTTATGGGGTAGAGTTATGAGTTTTATTTACATTCTTTTAATTGTCGCGCCGATGGTTTTGGCTATCATCTATTTACCACCCCTGCTTTCCAATATTGTTGAACCCTACAAAGAACTGTTGGGTAGTGATCCAAAAACACAAAAAATATTAAATAAGATACCCACTGCCTCTGACGGTACTGTCGATGTCAATAAATTATTGCAAATGTATCAACAATAATTGGTTGTATGTCAGATTTAATACAACAACTTAAAGCCTTACAAAATAAGCTCAACAATCTTGAGCTGTTGTTGAGTTTACCTGCCAAAAAGCAGAAAATCTTAGAACTGGAAGATCAAATGCAGCAACCAAATTTCTGGTCCGATCGTGTTCAAGCGACAAAAATCAGTCAAGAACTTTCCGGTCTGCAAAATGAGATAGATAATTTTAACAAAATTAAAAACGCGCTTGAAGATTTATTAATTTTAAATGTCAACGAAGAAGATGAAAAAGTAAAAAAAGAATTATTTGTTCGTTTTGGTCAATTGGAAAAAGATTTTGTAGCACTAGAATTTAAAACACTATTCACTGGTCGTTATGATCAACAAGATGCCATTTTTGCCATTCATGCTGGCACTGGCGGCACCGATGCGCAAGATTGGGCCCGGATGCTGGAAAGGATGTATTTACGCTATGCTGAGAAAAGGGGTTTCCAAACCAAAACAATGGATCGGCAGGCTGGCAATGAAGCTGGTATAAAATCAGTTATTTTTGAAATCAACGGTTCCTACGCCTATGGTTACACCAAATCTGAAGCTGGTGTGCATCGTTTGGTGCGTATTTCACCTTTTGACGCAGAAAAAATGCGCCACACTTCTTTTGCTTTGGTAGAAGTTTTGCCAGTCATTGATGAAGAAATTGATTTAAATTTAAAAGATGAAGATTTAGAAATTGACGTTTTTCGTTCCTCTGGTCATGGCGGTCAGAGTGTCAACACCACTGATTCGGCTGTCAGAATTCGTCATTTACCCACTGGCATTGTGGTTTCTTGTCAAAACGAACGTTCGCAAATGCAAAACAAACAATCTGCTTTGCGCGTGTTAGCGGCCCGGGTGAGGCAGTATTATGAAACCGAACAGGAAGAAGAAAGAAAAAAATTACGTGGTGAATTTACTGAAGCCGTTTGGGGTAATCAGGCGCGTTCTTATGTTTTACAACCCTATCAATTAGTTAAAGATCATCGCACTGATTTTGAAACTGCCGACACAGAAGCTATTTTAAATGGCGAACTAGACGATTTTGTGGCTGCCTATTTAAAGAGTCTTGTTTAGAATAGTCAACACAAGCACCCTAAGTGGTTGTTTTTTGTTTGTTTTTTTATTAAGCATTGACTTTTTATATTTTATAGATATGGATCCAAACAAGTTTTTCATCGCCAGTCCATACTTGCTTGTGTATACTGGAGTTTTAGTGGAATTGTTGGATAAATTTGGCAATACCGCCAATTCTATAGAGACCGTGGTGTTGGATTTGGGTCCGGATGTTGAAAAATATTCGGATCGTATCGCCGACCCCTCATGTGGGTTGGCCTTGCATATGGGTGGTCAGGACTTGATTCGTCGTGGAAAATTTCTGGTGCGGATCACAGTACCCAAGTAGAAGCTTATTTAAAAAATAAGCTTCTTTTTATTTGTCTTTATCCATAATTTAGAGTAAGATTTAAATATAATTTTATGTCAAAAATTCTAGCCATTGACTATGGTGAAAAAAATATTGGCTTGGCTTTGTCTGATGACGAGCAAAAATTTGCTTTTGCCTATAACACTTTGCAAGTTGATAGGCGACGCCAAACCAGCAACAAGACAGCCAAAATTATTGCTGACTTAAAAAAGATTTGTCAGCTGGAAAAGGTGGTCAGAATAGTTGTTGGTTTACCCATTGGTCTAACTGGTAATCATACCAAAAAAACTGAAGAGGTTTTTGCGTTTGTAAAAGAGTTGGAAGAAGAATTGAATTTACCAGTCGAAACAGAAGACGAACGTTACACCACCGTGGCGGCCGCAAGATTGCCACAAAAAAATGCGCGCAATATTGATGAATTATCAGCCCAAATTCTGCTAGCTGGGTATTTGGAAAGAGTTAATGGTTTTTAACACTCCAATCTTTATGTTAATCTCAAAATATCTAATTTACTTTTTACCTTTTATTTTATCTTTTGTCTTGGCATTAGTTTTGACGCCGCTGGTTAGGAAGCTGGCTTTTAAAAAAAACATTCTTGACCTGCCAGACACAGACAGAAAACTTCATAAAAACTCAACACCACTTTTGGGTGGGCTGGCGGTTTTTGCGTCTTTTTTAATTACTTTAATCGTGGCTTGGCTGGTGGGTTGGCTCAATGATGGTATTATCAAGAGTGCGCAAATTTTGGCTCTTGTAGCAGGTGGCTCAATTTTAATCATTGGTGGTTTTTTGGATGATAAATATAAACTAAAACCTTGGCAATCTTTTTTATTTCCTGTTGTGGCGGTCATTGTGGCCGTGGTTCTGGGTATTGTGGTAAAGTATATCACCAATCCGTTTATTGCTGGCACTGGTCCATATGGCCGAGCGCTTTTTTATTTTGATTGGCTTAATTTAAATTTCATTTCTTTGGGTGTATTGTTTTCTTTCTGTTGGCTTTTGGGCATGATCTACACGACAAAATTTTTAGATGGTCTGGATGGTTTAGTGTCTGGCATTGGTGCCATCGGCGCTTTAATTTTATTTGTGGTTTCGCTTTTTTGGGATGTGCCTTTAAGTGGCACTTCGGTTTTATGTTTAATTTTAGCTGGTGCGTTATTGGGGTTTTTAAGATATAATTTTTATCCAGCTCAAATTTTTCTAGGCGAAGGCGGCGCCACCTTTATTGGTTTTATGCTGGGAGCGTTAGCTATTATTTCTGGCGGTAAAATTGCCACTGCATTACTCATTATGGGCATTCCAATTTTAGACGTCGTCTTTGTAATTTTACGGCGTATTTTTTCTGGCCAGCCTATTTATCAAGGTGATCGCCAACATTTGCATTTTCGTTTATTGGATCTTGGGCTTTCACATAAACGAGTGGTTTTAGCTCTCTATCTTTTAACTTTGATTTTTGGTGTTTCAGCCCTTTTTTTACAGAGTCAAGACAAAGTATTGGCGTTGGGATTATTGTTTTGTGTGATGATAATTTTAGTAGGTGCACTTGTGTTGGTTTATAAAAAAAGACATGCACCATAGTTTATAAATGAATTTTTATGAAAAATAAATTTTTTATCTTGGATATCTTTTTTATCTTGGTTTTAACGAGTGGTTGTATAACAAAAAAAGATGTGCCAGAAGTTGTTTTAGATAATCAAAATACTCCCACAAAAAATATTCCACAGGTGATTATTAATCAACAAACTTTTTTTGTAGAAGTAGCTTCAAGCATTGAGCAAAAAAATCTTGGCTTATCTGGTCGTCAATCTTTGGCGCAAAATAGTGCTATGCTTTTTGTGTATGATAATTATGCCGTTCGTTTTTTTTGGATGAAGGATATGAATTTTCCATTGGATATTATTTGGATTAAGGATAGCGTCGTGGTTGCTTGTGCCGAAAATACCCCAGTCTTTACTACGGGTGAAATTACACGTATCACTTCGCCAAGCGCAGTCAATTATGTGCTGGAAACTGTCAGTGGCACCTGCCAGCGCTATAAAATTACAACCAGTGACTTTGTTGACATAAAGTTATAATTCAGTTAGAATGTATTTAATAAAAATTAATTTTAAATATTTTATGTCCAAATTAGCGGTCATCAAAACAGGTGGCAAACAATATGTGGTTCAAGAAGGCCAGGTTTTAAAAATTGAAAAATTAGCCGCCAGTGAAGAAAAGGACTTTTCTTTTAGCCAAGTTTTGTTGGTTGCTGATGAAGCCGGCGCTATCAAAATTGGTAATCCCTTTATTTCTGGTGTTGAGGTTTCGGCTGAACTTTTAAAAACTGGACGCGCCAAAAAAATTCGTGTGGTGCACTATAAATCAAAAACTCGCCAACACAAAGTTTATGGTCACCGGCAGCCATTTTCGCAAGTTAAAATCAAAAAAATTAATTAGTTTAAAATTGGTCTAAAACAAAAAACATGATTTATAAAAGCATGTTTTTTGTTTTTGTCTTAAACATTTGTCCTGCCTTTAAAGGCATTAGCTAAAGTCACCTCATCAGCATATTCTAAATCTCCGCCCTGCGGTAATCCACGCGCCAATTTGGTTATTTTTATAGTGTATTTTTTTAATAATTTTATTAAATACAAATTTGTGGTTTCACCCTCCACTGTGGGGTTAAGGGCTAAAATAATTTCTTGAACATAGCCTTGTCTTAATTTATTTTCCAAGGTTTTTAGGTTTAATTTTTCTGGTGTTATATTTTCAGTTGGATTAAGTAGTCCGTGTAAAATATGATACAAACCATGAAACTGACCAGATTTTTCCAAAGCCGCTACATCAATGGCTTCAGCCACGATACAAAGTATGTTTTGGTCGCGCCTTTTATCAGCACAAATAGAACATAAATTTTGTTCAGCATATTGCCCACACTGGTTGCACAGCTGAATATTTTGTTTCAACCCTAAAAGTGCTTGACCAAAATCTAAGGTTTGTTCACGATTTTGTTTTAGCAAATAAAAAACCAACCTCTCGGCGGTTTTTTGACCAATGCCCGGCAGAGCAGAAAAATGCGCAATTACTTTTTGAATGGTTGGCGGAAGTGTTGACATAATTTAATTCATTGCCATCATTTGTTCAGCCATTAAGCGTTGAACTTTTTTTAGAGCCTCATTAAAAACCTCAACGGCATATTTTTGTTGATCTTCCAAACCAAGTTGAGAGTTTAAGGTTAGGGTTAAAACTTCCTGGTTACCATTCATTTTTACTTTGACGCCATGGCTTTCCGCCTCAACTTCCACTGTACTCATTTGTTTTTGTAGTTCTTTGGCTTTAGATTGTAGTTGATAAAGATCTTTCATTGAAGAAAACATAAATTTAATGATTATTTTTTTTAGGTAAATTCTGGTGGGGCAAAAGACCCATCCAGTTTTTTATCCAGATTTTTAAAGCTGGCTCTTTGTTCGTCAAAATATATTTCTACCACACCAGTTGGTCCGTTCCGGTGTTTGGCAATATAAATTTCAGTGATGTTACCTTTGGGCGTATCTTTTTTATACATTTTTTCGCGGTAAATGAATAAGACCACATCAGCATCTTGTTCAATCGAACCTGATTCGCGCAGGTCGGCTAATTTTGGAATGGCAGTGGGTCGATTTTCAACTTGCCGTGATAACTGTGAGAGAGCCAAGACAGGAACATTAAGTTCGCGGGCAATGGATTTTAGACCGCGTGATATTTCCGAAACCACCTGGACGCGATTATCCACTGAAGCATTCATACCACCTTCCATTAGCTGTAAATAGTCAATCATGATTAATCCCAATCCCTTTTCAGCCTGCAGACGGCGGGCTTTGGTGCGCAGTTCCATAATTGAACCAGTGGGGGAGTCGTCAATAAAAATTGGTGCCTCAGCCAGTTCACCCATGGCGTGACCAAGACGGGAAAAATCAGATTCACCCATTTCTTCTTTGTCAGACAGGCGACCGGTCCGTAATTTCCACAAATCAACACCCGATTCGGCACATAACATTCTTTCCACTAGTTGTTCTTTTGACATTTCTAAAGAAAAAATACCGACCGGTAGCTTGTGTTTTACTGCCACTTGGCGACAAATGTCAATAGCCAGCGAGGTTTTTCCCATGGATGGTCTGGCGGCTAAGATTATTAAATCAGACCTTTGTAGTCCAGCTAGATGGTTATCTAAATCACGGAAACCAGTTGGGATACCACGTAGTTTACCAGACTCGCGATGCAATCCATCAATACGCTCAAAGGTGTCGGCCAACAAATCCTTTAGAGCTACAAATTTTTGTTTTAAAAATTGTTGTGAAACACTAAATAAACGACTTTCTGAGCGGTCTAAAATTTTGGTAATATCTTCAGCTTCTTCGGTGTAACCCAAGGTGACAATTTCTGTGGCTACACTAATTAAACGTCGTAGAGTGGCTTTTTTCTGCACAATTTGGGCATAGGAAATTACATGCGAAGCCGTGGCCACGGTGTTGGCCAAACTACTTAAATAAGTGCGGCCGCCAGCGCTTTCCAGATTTTTTTTTTCTTGTAATCTAGAACTAATACTTAAAATATCTATGGGTTGTCTTTTTTCATAGAGTTCTAAAATTGCTTCATAAATTTTTTGATGATCATTGCGATAAAAATCGGTTACTTTCAAAATATCGGCAATTTTTGTAATAGCTTCCTGATCAATTAAAAGACAACCCAAGACTGATTGTTCCGCTTCAATGTTTTGCGGTGGCATTTTTTCTGTGTGTGAAGTGGAATTTTTATCAGTCATAAAAAGTTTAGTTTATAAAAACAATGGCAACATAACTAAAGTTAAAGTTGAAAGTAATTTAATTAAGACATGCAATGATGGACCGGCCGTGTCTTTAAATGGGTCACCAACAGTGTCGCCAACCACAGTGGCCTTGTGGGTGTCTGAACCTTTACCGCCCATCTGGCCGCTTTCAACAAATTTTTTAGCATTATCCCAGGCCCCGCCACCGTTATTTAACACTAGGGCCAACAGAATGCCTACAATAGTGGCGATCATTAAGAAAGCACCCAAAGCCTCAGCCTTAAAAATATAGCCAACCGTGGTGGGTACTAAAATTGCCACCAAGCCTGGCAAAACCATTTCTTTTAAAGCACCTTTGGTGGTGATGTCTACACATTTAGAGTAGTTTGGTTTGCTGGTGCCAGCCATAATACCGGGGTCATTTTTAAATTGTTCACGTACTTCATTAATAATATAATAAGCTCCTTTACCCACAGCTTTAATGGCTAGTGAGGAAAACAAGAAAATCAAGGCTGCCCCTAAAAGTCCGCCCACAAAAACGACTGGTTTGGCTAGGTCAATGCTGACTAAGTGTGCGTCGGTTAGATAAGCTGAGAATAATAAGAAGGCAGCCAAAGCGGCCGAACCAACCGCATAACCTTTAGTCAAGGCTTTAGTGGTGTTACCCACGGCATCCAGGCGATCAGTAATTTTTCTAATATTCTCATCAGCGCCTGACATTTCTACGATTCCACCAGCATTATCTGTAATAGGACCAAAAGTATCCATGGCCAAAACATAGCCAGCTGTTGAGAGCATGCCCATAGTTGCTACGGCTGTTCCATACAATCCACCACTTGTTAAACCCGAGGCTTTACCCAAAAGATAAGAACCCAACAAAGCAGCACTAATAATAATGGCGGGGACGGCTGTGCTTTCCATAGCCACCGCAAAACCAGAAATAATATTAGTCGCAGCGCCGGTTTTTGAAGATTCAGCAATGGATCTTACGGGTCTAAAACGTGATTCAGTATAATATTGAGTAATATATAAAAACGCCATGCTGGTTAAGAGCCCAATTACACCACACATAAAAAACCATAACCAATGTGAAGCGAGTAGCCATTTAGTTGTAATTAAAAAACCTACCATAGCTAGTGCAGCTGTGACATAAAAGCCACGATTTAAAGCTTTCATTGGGTCTTCTTCACCTTTAATTTTTACCAACAGCACACCCACAATAGAGGCAATTAAACCGAACGCGCGCGCCACCAAAGGAAATAGAATGCCACCCAATCCAAAAAAAGGAAAAAGGGCAATACCTAAAATCATGGCGCCAATATTTTCAGCCGCAGTAGATTCAAATAAGTCAGCACCTCTACCAGCACAATCACCAACATTGTCACCCACTAAATCGGCCACTACAGCCGGATTTCTTATATCGTCTTCTGGAATTCCAGCTTCGACTTTACCGACTAAATCGGCGCCCACATCAGCTGCCTTGGTATAAATACCGCCGCCCAATTGAGCAAACAAAGCCACCAGCGAGGCTCCAAAACCAAAACCAACGATTGTCAAAGGCACTTCGTGTGGATTATTCATACCGCCATATAAAACAAAAAGTCCAGCTACGCCCAAAAGTGATAAAGTTACCACCAAAAAACCAGACACTGCGCCACCGCGCATGGCAATTTGGACCGCTGAATTTATATCTCGCGTGGCAGCTGAAGCAGTGCGCACATTGGCTCGCACAGAAATGTACATTCCTATGTAACCAGCCAGAGCGGAAAATAATGCGCCAATAATGAAGGCCACAGCAGTTTTAATTCCTAAACCCAAATTACCAGAGAAAAGATAAAGACCGAAAATAATAATTGCCACCAAACCAGAAATGACGGCAATGGTAGAATATTGTCTTTTTAAAAAAGCCATAGCGCCCTCTTTTATTGCTTGGGCAATTTCTTGCATACTGGCAGTTCCGGTGTCATGTTTCATCACCCACTTGGCCAGCAACAAAGCAGTCGCTAAACCTATGGCGCTAATTGTAAAAACAAGAGTAAGCATAAAGTCTTCGTCTCTATTTGCCATTTATTTGTTTTAAAGAACAAAAAATAAACAGCAAGATTAATGGCTAATAAAAAAATACTGCTTATATTTTAGTTTTATTTTTGGTTTTTGTCAATTTTTAGATCACCAAAGTTTTTATTTGCTTAATTTAAAAAAAGATGATATTATTTTTTTAGAAAATATACGCGCTCGTAGCTCGGTTGGTAGATTCTCCAGCTGGCTAATTTTTCAAGTTGGTGTTTTTTATAATAAAGTTAAGTTTAAATATGCGCCCATAGCTCAATGGTAGAGCAACAGCCTTTTAAGCTGATGGTTGAAGGTTCGAGCCCTTCTGGGCGCATTTTTATACCAACCGTTCTGTGATATGGAAAATTGGCGAGTGGATTTTTAAATTAAAAATTTCCCGTCCGTTCGGAGCAGGGTTATTTTTTTCCAAATAATTATTTTATGGATATAAGAAATATTGCTATCATTGCGCACGTAGATCACGGCAAAACAAGTTTAACCGATGGTTTGATGCGCCAAACAGGTGCCTTTAAAGAAGGTGTCAGTATGGATTCAAACGCTTTGGAAAAAGAGCGTGGTATTACCATTTACGCCAAAAACGCCGCTATTTTTTATCAAGACACCAAGGTCAATATTGTGGACACACCAGGCCACGCTGATTTTGGTTCAGAGGTTGAGCGAGTTTTACGTTCTATTGATGCTGTTGTTCTGGTAGTTGATGCACAGGAAGGTCCAATGCCACAGACCAAATTTGTGTTAAAAAAATCTTTGGAACTTGGTTTAAAGCCAATTGTAGTTATTAATAAAATTGATAAATTGACCGCCCGACCAGCTTGGGTGGAAGAAAAAGTCTTGGAACTTTTTATGGATCTGGGCGCTAACGATGAACAACTAAATTTTTTCACTGTTTATGCCAACGCCAAGGCCGGCGTGGCCAAATTGCATCTTAAAGATGAGGCCACAGATTTAACTCCGCTTTTAGATGTAATTTTAAAGGAGGCGCCAGTTGTTTCTTCAGAAAAATTAAATGTGCAGCATTTAAGATTTCAACCCTTTAATTTGGGCTATGATAATTTTATGGGTCGTTTGGCCATTGGTCGTGTTTATGAAGGCATGGCTAAAGTTGGTGATAGCGTTTTTGTGAAAAAAACAGATGGTGAAATTAAGTCTGGTAAAATAACCAAGATTTTTTCTTTTGCTGGTTTGGAGCGTCAAGAAGTGTCCGAAGTCTGTGCTGGTGATATTGTGATTATAGCTGGTTTACCAGATATTTATATTGGTGACACGGTTTGTGCCAACCCAGAACAAGAATCTTTACCTGCCATTAGTATTGATGAACCAACCATTTCGCTTAATTTTTTGGTTAATAATTCTCCTTTTGCCGGTCAGGATGGTAAAATGGTTACCAGTCGTCAGATTGATGAACGCCTAAGAAGGGAACTAGAAGTTAATGTTGGTTTAAAAATAGATTTTTCTGCTAGTGATTATTTTAAAATTTATGGCCGTGGTGAATTACACATCGCCATTTTGTTAGAAAATATGCGCCGTGAAGGTTATGAATTGCAGGTTTCTCAACCACAAGTTATTTTTAAAGAAGAAAACGGTCAGCAGTTAGAACCCTATGAAGAAGTGACGGTGGATGTGCCCAGTCAAATGACTGGTGTGGTTATTGATAAATTATCACGCCGCAAAGCCATCATGACAGCCATTCATCCGCAAGAAAAAAATACGCGCATAATTTTTGAAATACCCACGCGCGGACTTTTGGGTTACCGAGGCGAATTTGTGGTGGACACCAGCGGTGAAGGCATTATTTGTAGTCAGGTGGTTGGTTTTAAAGCCTATGCTGGTACAATTGAACGGCAGGTTTTGGGTTCCATGATTTCCATGTCAACCGGTAAGGCTTTAAGTTATGCTTTGGATAATTTACAACAACGCGGTGCTTTATATATTGGTCCGGGCGTTGAAGTTTACGAAGGTATGATTATTGGTAATGTATCCAAGGGTGAAGATATGACAGTCAATCCAATTAAAGGTAAACAGTTGAATAATATGCGCTCAAAAGGCAACGATGATCCGATTTTTTTAACTCCGCCTTTGGAGATAACTCTGGAAAGAGGTTTGGAAGTTATGGCTGAAGATGAATATTTGGAAATTACACCTAAAAATATTCGTCTGCGTAAACAAATTTTATCTGAACTTGACCGAGTGCGTTTTAAGAGAAAAAAATAAAAATAATCCGCAAGGGTTATTTTTTAATTGACTTTTGGATTTAAAAGAGAGAAAATATATAATATCTATGCATAAAATAATGAAAAAAAATGAACCTCAAATTTTAATAACCAAACCATCAATTGATTATGAACTTTTAGATAGTGGTGAAGGAGAAAAATTGGAACGTTTTGGAAATATTGTCGTCGCGCGTCCAGATCCGCAAAGTTTGTGGCAAAAAGGTTTATCATCAATAGACTGGCAAGAAGCCAATGCTACATTTTCTGGCCAAAAAGATAATGGAGGTTGGAGTATTAAAAAAAATTTTCCAGATCGTTGGCAAATAAATTTTGGTGGTTTAGATTTTTGGTTAAAACTATCAACCTTTAAACATGTGGGTCTTTTTCCAGAACAACTAAGTAATTGGGAGTGGTGCGCCAATTTAATAAAAAATTCTAATCGCAAAATTTCGGTTTTAAATTTATTTGCATATACTGGCGGGGCCACTTTAGCTGCCTTAAAAGCCGGTGCCGAAGTTTGTCATTTGGACGCTTCAAAAACCGCTGTTAATTGGGCCAAAGACAATGCTCTCTTATCAGGTTTGGAACAAGCGCCAGTACGTTGGATTGTAGACGATGCGTTGGCTTTTTTAAAAAGAGAAATTAAACGCGGACATTTTTATGATGCAATCATCATGGATCCACCAGCCTTTGGTCATGGACCAAACAATGAACTTTGGAAAATTGAAAAAAATTTTTTAGAATTAATTAATTTATGTTTTCAGCTCACTTCCAAAAATCCTCTATTTATATTAATAAATGGTTATGCCAGTGGTTATTCATCTGTAGCCTACCAAAATAATCTCTTGCCCTGGCAGGTTAAGTTTGGCGGCCAAATAGAGGTGGGCGAGTTGGCTATTGGGGAATCTAACAGTCAACGTTTGTTGCCGGCTGGAATTTTTGCCAGATTTCATAGCTAAATTTTATGTCCTTACAAGTTTTTTATGAAGACAATCACCTGATCGCTGTTTTTAAACCAGCTGGAGTTTTGACGCAGGGTGACAAAAGTGGAGAGGCATGTTTGATGGACGAAGTAAAAAAATATTTGAAGGATAAATATTCCAAACCCGGTAATGTTTTTTTGGGATTAATACATCGTCTTGACCGCAATGTCAGTGGCATTGTGCTTTTGGCCAAGAAAAGCAAAGGCGCTTCACGACTTTCTGCTCAGTTTCGTAACCATACAATCAAAAAAATCTATCATGCTTTGGTAATTGGTTGTGTAAAGCAACAAACCGCCGAACTTAAAAATTTTCTATTAAAAAACACTCGCACCAACAAAGTTGAAATTTTAAAAAATGAGACAGACGGAGCCGACTTTGCAGAATTGAGTTATGAAGTTGTAAAACAAAACAAAGAATTTTCTTTGCTTAAAATAATTTTAAAAACCGGTCGTTCGCACCAAATCCGTGCTCAACTAAGTTTTATTGGCCACCCTCTTGTGGGTGATATAAAATATGGCTCTCAAAAAGGCTTACCAGGTCAAGAAATTGCTCTTTCCGCTACCAGTTTAGCCTTTGATCTGGTGCCAAGTTGTGAACGCAAGATTTTACAAATTAATTATCCCGCGTATTGGGACAAATATTTAAGTTAATTTTTTTGGTTTTTTTGCGTGTTATAATAGTTAAGATTAATTTTTAATTTTTAATTTTTATATTTTTATGCCTAACCTGCAAGAAGTTTTTGATCGGATAAAAGAATCTAAACGCGAACAAAAAATCATCAAAGATGCTTATCGTGACAGTCTGGAAAATAACGGTGAATACGTGGAGATTGTTGAAAAAATAAGAGTTTTAAAAGAACGTAAAAGAAGTCTCGAAGACGATGCCAAGGCCGATTTGGGTTCCAGTGCCGCCAAACTTGACCAATTAAAACTTGACATTCTTATGGACAATGAAGTTTTAAGTGATTTGGCTTTTAACAGCTTAGTGAAAGGTGAGCGGGTGGAAGTTATTGATGAATACGAAAATAAATATGAACCTTTTATTAACGTTAAATTTAAAAAGATAAAATAATGTTTCTAAAACTTAAAATTAAATATTTCAAGTTTTTTTTAATTTTTTTACTAATGTTTATAGTTGTCTGCTGCGTTTTCTTTTTTACAAAAGAAATTAAAAAACCAGTTGATTTTTTAAATTTTCAAAATATTCATCAAAATGTTGTTGAAAAAGAAATTGCCACGCCAACCACTTCACTGGTTTTGGTTAAAAATACAACTACAACCGTTTCTAGTGAAAGCAAAAAAGAAAACACCACACCCACCGTTGTCGCCGTGGAAGTTCTACCCCAAGATATCTTTATTGAAAATGTGCCTTTTTTAGTGCAAGCACCTTTTGGCGAATGGAAAGATCCGCGCCAGCAAGATGCTTGTGAAGAAGCAGCTTCACTGATCGCTATCAGTTGGGCTAGCGATATAACCAAAATTAGTAAAATCGAAACCAAAGAAAAAATTTTGGACATCGTTAAATATCAGACAGAAAATTTGGGTGAGTACCGTGACACTTCAGCTGCTGACACTTTGAAATACATTATTAATGGTTATTTTAGTTATAAAAAAGCGCATTTAAAAGAAAATATAAAAATTGAAGATATAATTACAGAGTTAGCTCTTGGTAATTTGATAATTGTGCCAGCCAATGGTCAAGCTTTGCATAACCCATATTTTATCCAACCAGGACCAGAACGCCACATGCTTGTTTTGCGCGGTTATGATGCAGCAAAAAAAGAATTCATTGCCAATGACCCCGGCATAGGACGTGGTGAAAAATATCGTTATCCACAAGACATTTTGTGGGCTGCTATTCGGGATTATCAAACCGGCTATCACATTCCAATCAAAGAGGTTAAAAAAACAATTATTGTGGTGGAAAAATAGTTTACTGGTGAATTATTTGGGACGTGCTATAATTAAACTAGGTAAGTTTTAATAAAATTTTATCTTTAAAAAATATGCACATCCAATTTTCTTATAAACAGGTCAACACACAAGACAAAGTTTTTTTGGAAAATTACGTTGATAAAAAAATTGAACGTATAAAAAACTTATTGGATACAGAAAAGTTTTCAAATGCCATTTTGGATATCCGTGTAGAAAAATTTGTTAAAAAAAATGCCTGCCAAGTTGAGTTGCGTTTTTCATTTCCCGGTGGAAATTTTATGGCCTCTGAAGATGATCATACCACAGCTGAGGCCTTTGATCTGGCTCTGGATAAACTTATTATGCAACTCCGTCGTCAACATGAAAAAGAAAGTGCAAAATAAAATTTTAATTAACATATAATTTATGATTAAAGTTGATCCAATCAAGTGTAAGGGCTGTGGCGTTTGTGAAGCCATGTGTCCCGAAGTATTTAAAATTGATGCCAATGGAGTTTCTCAAGTCATCGGAGAAACTTGTGTTTGTAATTTAGAGGACATAATTGCCGCCTGTCCAGAAAACGCTATCAGTCAAGAATAAATTTTTAGCAAAAAAACAATATGTTAGGCAATGTAGAAACGCCAATTTTTATTTTGGCTTTTTGTTACACCGCCGTCATGGTGATTTGCTTGGTTTTTTTTGGTCTTTTGTTTTTTTCTGTCACTGGAATTATTGACTATGTTGATTATCAACAAAAAATGGCTTCAACCAATTATTGTCGTGTATATCAACAACAAGGTTTAAATCGTTTGTATGACAATTGCGTGCAAAGCGCCATTGCTTATTATGAACAACATAACTAAGTTTTAATGCGCAAAGCTAATTACGTTCTATTGTTTTGTTTGGCTGGCATTACTGGCATTTTTTGTACTTCTTTTTATGCCATCTCGTTTTTTTATATCTACCTGCTATTTTTAGCAGCCATTTTGTTGGCTGTTTTTTATTTTTTTAGTGTTGAAAAAAAACAGGCTTTGATAATTGGTGCTATTTTTTTGCTTGGTTTTTGTCTGGGTGCCTGGCGTTTTTATCTTTCACTGCCTGGCGCCAACAGTGTTTTAACTTTAAGTGAAAGCCAATTTAATGTGCAAGCTAATATACACCAAGCGCCCTTAAGTAAACTTAATAAGCAAACTTTTGTGGTTGACCAGATAATTATTGGTGAAAAAAAATACAGTGGAAAAATTTTAGTCACTACCGATCTGTATCCCGAATACAAAATTAATCAACGCTTAAAACTTATCTGTAACTTAAAAACACCTGGTCAAATTGAGGATTTTGATTATGGTAAATATTTGGCTAATCAAGGTATTTATAAACTCTGTTATTATCCACATATATATATACAAACAGATGAGCCGCAATATTTTTGGTTGACAAAAGTGGGCGTATTTTTTGCCCAAGCCAGAACCGCCGGGATACGATTGGTTAATGATTTTGTACCTTCACCAATAGCTGGTTTATTGTCAGCTATGTTGTTAGGTGATCGCTCTGAGCTCGATCAAAATTTATTAGATAAATTTTCTCAAGCTGGCGTGGTGCACGTCATTTCCATTTCGGGTACTCACATTACTTTACTAAGTGGTATTATTTTTTTTATTTTGTTGTTTTTGGGTTTTTCGCGTGCTAAATCGTTTTGGTTAATTACTTTATTTTTATTTTTCTACCTGTTGCTGATTGGTTTTAATGCGCCAGCCATTCGTTCGGCTGTAATGGGTTTAATTATGTTGTATGGTCTAAAAGAGGGTCGTTTAAGCGCGGCTGGCCGAGCGGTTATTATTGCGGCTTGGTTTTTATTATTGCTCAATCCACGCCTATTGGTTTTTGATGTCGGTTTTGAACTTTCTTTTTTATCAACTTTGGGATTGGTATATTTTTCACCTTACATTTCATTTGGGTTAAAAAAAATATTGCCGTGGTCAGGCATTAGAAGCGTGACCGCCATGACCTTGGCAGCACAGATTGCCACTTGGCCACTAGTAAGTTATTATTTTGGTTTGATTTCGGTGATTGCTCCGATTGCCAATTTGTTAATTCTCTCCGTGCCGGCGGTTACTATTTTTATGGTAAGTGGTATATTTTTTTTAATCGTCGCAACCTGTGGTTTGGGCGGGCCATTTGTTTTTTTATGTGTTTTGCCAATTTGGTTAACCGGTAATTATTTGATTAAAATTAGTTTTTGGTGCGTGCAAATTCCCTTTGGTTATTTTTATTTTAGTAAATTTGGTTGGGGTTGGATGTTATTTTGCTATGCCATTATTATAATTTTATTTTGGCAGATAAAAAATAGAACCACGTTAGATGAATAATTTTTATGAATTTTAATGATTTAAAAATAAAGTTTTTTATTTTTTTGTTAATGTTGGGTGGATTATTTTTGGCTAGCTATTTTTATCCCCAGCAATTTGAGGATTCCAAAATCGTTTTTTTTAATATTGGTCAGGGTGATAGCATTTTTATCCGCACAATAGATCGTTATAAAATTTTAATTGATGGTGGGCCAGATAAAACAGTTTTGTTTAAGCTGGGTGAAGAATTGCCTTTCTATGATCGTCAGCTTGATTTAGTGGTTTTAACTCATCCACACGCTGATCATGTAACTGGTTTGGTGGAGGTTTTAAAACGTTATACTGTTAAGCAGGTCGCTCTGGTTGGTTCTGTGGATACTGCGCCGGCTTATCTTGAATTTTTAAAAATAATTAAAGCAAAAGATATCCCCGTATTCAAAATTTTTCAAGGTCAAGAATTAACTTTTGGCGCGACAAGTCTAAAATTTTTGTCGCCCACAGCCAATTCTAGTGAAGTAAAAACTATCGACTTGAATGATGCTTCCGCGGTTATAAAGCTAAATGTTAAAGGCCAAACTTTTTTATTAATGGGTGATGCTGGTTTAAAAATTGAAGAAGAATTACTAAAAGATTTTACTGCTGTGGATTTGAAAGCGACTGTGCTAAAAATTGGCCACCACGGTTCAGATTATTCTTCGGGCGCTGATTTTTTAGCTGTTGTCCAGCCGCACACAGCGGTTATTTCTGTTGGAAAAAATTCTTATGGCCATCCCGGTCATAGGGTTTTAAAAAGATTAGAACGGTTGAAAATTGAAATTTTACGCACTGATCAAGAAGGTGACATAGTCTTCTGATAGTATTTTTGTTATAATAAAATGGAAATAATTAAATAATTTTATTTATATGCCCAATGCTAAAAAAATAAAAGTGCTTTTGGTGGAAGACGAAAAAACCCTTTCAGAAATGTATAGCTTAAAATTTGAACGAGAAGGCATGGAAGTGGTGGTAATAGATAATGGTGGGGGAGTATTTAGTCAGGCCCAAAGCACCAAGCCAGATATTATTTTGTTGGATATAATTTTACCGCAGGAAGATGGTTTTAGTGTTTTAAAAGAATTAAAAAGTGCGGCCGATACCAAAAAAATTAAAGTTTTAATGCTGACTAATCTGGGCCAGGATGAAGATATTAAAAAAGGCAAAGACCTGGGGGCCGATGGTTATTTGGTAAAAAGTAACTTGACACCCGCGCAGGTAGTAGATAAGATAAAAGAAGTTTTAAAAATAAAAAATTAATTTATGGAAAATTTACAGGCTAAACATGAACGCAGTTTGGTTTTAATTAAACCCGATGGCATCCAACGCTCATTGATTGGTGAAATTATCCAACGTTTTGAAAGAATTGGGCTTAAACTAGTTGCTGTTAAAATGTTAATTACCACTGAAGATCATGTTGAAAAGCATTACACCTTAGATTCAAATTGGAGAATAACCAATGGAGAAAAATCAATAAAAGGTTATGTAGATAAAGGCTTAGAACCACCAACTCGTGATCCAATGGAAATGAGTGGTCGTACTTTAAATTGTCTAAAAAAATATATAACAAGTGGCCCAGTTATTGCCATGATTTGGACTGGCGCCCATGCGGTAAAAATAGTAAGGAAAATAACTGGCGGCACTGAACCGCTAACTTCTGATGTTGGCACCATTCGCGGCGATTTTGTTTTAGACTCTTATCAACTGTCGGACAATGACGGTCGATCAATCAGAAATCTTATTCACGCCTCTGGTTCAGCCGAAGAAGCTGAGATGGAAATAAAACATTGGTTTTCTGAAACTGAAATTATAAAATATAATTTAGTACAAGAAAAGATTTTGTACGATGTTAATCTAGATGGTATAAAAGAATAAGTGTGTATAACTTATCCTTGATTTTTTGATTAAGTGTTTATATAATAATTAAGCATTTTAGAACTTATGCCGACTAATAAGGTATTAAAATTAATTACTAACCAAACTCCCAAACAAAATTGGGCTTTGATTGTAATTAAGATTTTAATTTATCCTTTACAGGTCGGTTAAACAGAATTTTTAAAAAATTCACACAGAAAAGCCGACCTATAAAATAGTGTCGGCTTTTCTCTTTTTTCATCATCATACCAAGGAGGGCATTGTGATTATTGGAGCAGAAGAAAGATGTGAGTTGGGGTTTCAAATAGCTTTAGCTCAAAGCGCTGTTTTAAAAGGGGACATTGGTGCTAACATAATTCTGTTGAGCCTTTTAAAAATTAAGGAGGCTCTCGCAGATGAGTTGGTTTTTCCCAACACCTTTCTTCCTTTTAATCAAGCAGTAGATCCCGTCTAATCGTTAGACACCGCCGAAAGTGACCCTTTTGGCGGCTTTTTATTTTTTCAAAATGATGTGTTATAATTATTTTACCCTGCTAAAGCTAATTCCTAAATCATTTCTACAAAATCTTTATCTTGGGGTTCGTTGTTTTAACTAATTTCTGGTTAGACCAGGCTTTGTTAAATAGAACTCCAGCGATTATTAATCTGCCTTTTTGACCTTGATCAGGAATTCGTGATCACTGGTTAGCTAAGTCAGAAATCCGTTTAAATTTACGGATTTGATTTCCGTGAATTAGCGCCTGCAGGGTTTTAAATTTTATTGGAAGTTAATGTAGATAATAATTTATTTTATGTTTTCGGGGATTAGCGCAGT
>DCVE01000003.1 GCA_002328025.1 Patescibacteria group bacterium UBA2196 | reverse complement strand
AATTTGGGTGTTTTTTAAAGAATATTATAAATAACTAAGAGGATTTTTTTTGCTGCCGTTAATAATTATTTCAAAATGTAGGTGCGGACCAGTAGAGCGGCCAGTTGAACCAATTAGTCCGATAACTTGACCTTGTTCAACCCATTGTCCTTTGGTGACTGAGATTTTTGACATGTGGCCATAGAGTGTTTTTATACCACTACCATGATCAATGACAACATAATTACCATAACCAGTGTTGGTCCATCCGGCGGTGATTACTTTACCATCCAGGGAGGCATAAATTGCTAAACCTTGTTTAGAACCAACATCTAGACCGCTATGACGCCAGCCATAATATTGGGTAATGTGTTTAGACACAGTTGGCCAGATAAAACCGCTGGTATTGCGCGTTGTAGAATCTGCAACAGTCGTGTTCTTGCTAAAGACTGAAGCCAAACTGGTGGTTTTTTTAGGTGTAGTGATGGCCCGGCCGCCGGGAATAATTAATGCTTGGCCAATTTTTAAAGTATCGGTGGCAGATAATTTGTTTGTAGTGATAATGTCTTCCTGATTGACTGAATATTTTTTGGCAATACTAGCCAGAGTTTCGTTTTTAACGACTTTGTGACTAATTCCGCTAGTTGGTAAAATACGTAAAGTTGCACCAAGTTTTAAAATACTGTTGGCGGTTAAGTTGTTTTCCCATAAAATAGTGTTGACGGAAATATTAAACTGGTGGGCAATGGAAGAAATTGTGTCACCCGAAACAATGCTGTAAGTAACCACCGAATGTCGAGTGGGTGGTGTGTTGATAGTGTCAGGTGATAGTTTTTTAGAAAGTGCATCAGAGTTGATATTATTGTTTTGTGCCAACATGGAATCAAAAAAATCGCTTTGTCCAATGATTTGGGTATTTTTGGTGATAGCTGAATCAAAAATACTGCCAGGAGTGGAGGTGGTAAGTTTGTTTATGACTACAGAGGGTTGGGGAGGGGTGTTTGAATTAAAAGGAGCAGGTTTTTTTTTGTTAGCATTTTCTGTGGTGGTAATAGCATGGTCGGTGATGTTAGCAAATTCATCACCCCGCGCTAAAGAGAAAATAACACTACCCTTACCTAAATCTCCTGCCAAGACCGATTGGGTGTTGATATTATTAATCAGAACAATTAAACCCAAAAAAAAGATTAAAACATGAATGAGATTTTTGTGAAGCAATAGGTTTAAAAACACCAAGCGTAAACTGGTTTCAGTCTTTTTTTTGTTTTTTATTTTTAAATAGAGTTTATAAGCCGGCAAGATGGTAATTTTAAATAAAAAGTGGCTGATATGCTTAAAAGGAGTTGCAAAAAAATGAAAGAGCGGCTTTGAAAGCTTAAAAACAAAAATTATACTCCGGGTGAAGGAGTTAAAGAAGGAGAGGGTTATTTTTTTGAGGTAATTAGAAATATGGTTTATAACAATAACTGTCTTTTTTATGGTATCATTTTTTAGGTTAAATTTCAATTATCAAGAAGAAAATATTTGCCAAAATAGCTTGAATTAGATAAAATAAGAACATATATATGATAAAATATAAACCACAAGAAATAGAGCCTAAATGGCAAAAAATCTGGGATGACCAGCGAGTTTTTAGAGTGAGAGAGGACATAAATAAAAAAAAGTTTTATGGGTTGATTGAATTTCCCTATCCATCGGGCGATGGCTTGCACACTGGGCATTTGCGTTCCAATACAGCCATGGATATTATTTGTCGTAAAAGGAGAATGCGGGGCTATAATGTTTTATACCCTATTGGTTTTGACGCTTTTGGTTTACCCACAGAAAATTATGCGATTAAGAAAAAAATAAAACCACAAGAAGCCACAGCCAAAAATATTGCTACTTTTACCAAACAACTCAAAGAAGCTGGTTTTTCTTTTGATTGGAGTCGATCTTTTTCTACAACTAATGAAGAGTATTACAAATGGACACAGTGGATTTTTGTGCAGATGTTTAAGCACGGACTAGCTGAAAAGAAAAAAGAAACTATTAATTGGTGCACCAGTTGCAAAATTGGTTTGGCTAATGAAGAAGTGGTCAATGGTGTGTGTGAAAGATGCGGCGGTGAGGTGGTGAAAAAAATAAAAGAGCAGTGGGTTTTAAAAATTACTAAATACGCGGATAGATTGATTGAAGATTTGGATACAGTAAATTATTTGGACAGAATAAAAACACAACAGGTGAATTGGATAGGAAAGTCTGTTGGAGCAGAAGTTGTTTTTTCTGTTATTCCGGGCAATTCTGATATTAATGAGAAGAGCGGGGGGATCCCATCGGTCGTTGCACTCCCTCGGGATGACGATAAACTGGTTGTATTTACCACGCGGCCAGATACTTTGTTTGGAGCGACATTTATGGTGGTGGCGCCAGAACATGAATTGCTGACAAAACTCAAAATGCAAATAACAAATAGTAAGGAAATCGAAGAATATATTATTGAAGCGCAGAAGAAAAACGAATTAGAAAGAACTGATTTGAATAAAGAAAAAACTGGCGTTGAATTGAAAGGTATAAAAGCCATTAATCCTGTCAATAATAAAGAAATTCCCATTTTTGTGGCGGATTATGTGATGATGAGTTATGGCACAGGCGCCATTATGGCTGTGCCGGCACATGATGAAAGAGATTTTGAATTTGCGCATAAATATTCGTTGCCGGTCGTTGATGTAATTCGACCTGTATTTGGTGAACCGCATGATGACGAGGAATCACGAAGGACTATTTCTGCCATTGTTTATAATGAAAAAGATGAAAAATTTTTGTTGATTAAATGGAAAAAATTTAATTGGATTGCCCCAGTTATAGGCGGTATTGATGGCGACGAGACGCCAGAACAGGCTGCTGAAAGAGAAGTTTTTGAAGAAACAGGATACAGAGTTAGGGCGTTAGAAAGATTAGGTGGAGAAGTTGAGTCGCATTTTTTCGCTGATAATAAAAATGTCTGGCGCGAACGATTTGATCAGCCGGTATTGTTGGAGTTAATTGATGAAAATAAAGAAGAGCTTGATGAAGCGGAAGATGTAAAACATGAAGTTATTTGGCTGGACAGGAACGAGGCCATTAAACAGATGACCCATTCCTATAACACCATCGGCATAGAAAGATTTTTGCGAAAAAATTATGCTTTTGTGGATACCGCTTTTAGCGTGATGGTTAATTCGGAATTTTTAAATGGATTAAAACCGAGCGAGGCGATTATTAAAATGACAAAATGGTTGGAAGAAAAAAACATTGGTAAAAAACAAATTCAATACAAACTGCATGACTGGATTTTTTCCAGGCAAAGATATTGGGGTGAGCCGATCCCGATGGTGTATTGTGAGAAATGTGCAGAGGAGAGTGAATTAATTGAAAATGCTATTAAAAAATCAAATAAGAATTGTATAATTGTGCATGGTTCAAATACGTCAGAAGAAGAAGCAAAAGAAGAACCGGCGGAAAATTTGCGACATTGGAAACCGTGGCTTAAAGAGAATTTGGAAAAGACTGGCATAAAAACATCGAATGAACTTTACCCAAATGACTGGATGCCCGATTATGAGGCATGGAAGAGTGTTTTTGAAAAAAATGAAATAAATGAAAATACTATTTTAATCGGTCACAGTGCTGGCACTGCTTTTATTTTGCGTTGGCTGGTCGAAAATAAGAAAAAAGTTGGTAAGGTGATTTTGTTGGCGCCATCAATAATAAAATCGGGTAAATATGAGTCTGATAGTCATTTGAAAGACTTTGAATTCGATTCATCATTGAAAAATTATTTTAATGATCTGGTGGTTTTTTATTCAGACAATGATGACGAGTACATTATTAATAGTGCAAAAAAAGTGCACGAAACTTTGGGCGGTGAAATAATTGAATTTCATAAAGGACACTTTGTTTTTGATGATATGGGCACGAATGAATTTCCTGAATTGTTAAATAAAATTATTGAAGAATCAAATATGGGAGAGATTTTAAATTATGGTTGGCATGTGGATGAAAATTTGCCAATTGTGTTGCCAGACATTGATGATTATCTACCAACAGACGAAGGCGATTCACCATTGGCTAAAGTAGAAAGTTGGATAAAGACAAAATGTCCGGTCTGTGGTGGTGAAGCCAGAAGAGAAACTGATGTCATGCCTAATTGGGCTGGGTCAAATTGGTATTTTATTCGCTATACTGATCCAAAAAATAACAAACAGATGGTTGATCCGGAGCGTGCCAAATATTGGTTGCCAGTAGATTGGTATAATGGTGGGATGGAACATACCACTCTGCATCTTTTGTATTCCAGATTTGTGTGGAAATTTTTGTATGATATTGGCGCAGTACCAAAAGAATGTGGAGTGGAACCATATGCTAAGCGCACAGCGCACGGCATGATTTTGGGCGAAGGTGGAGTCAAGATGAGTAAGTCCAAGGGCAATGTTATTAACCCCGACGAGTATGTAAAAAAATATGGGGCTGATACTTTGCGAATTTATGAAATGTTTATGGGACCATTTGATCAACCAATTGCTTGGGAAGATAAAAGTGTTAATGGAATGTATCGGTTTTTGAATAGAGTTTGGAATTTACAGGAAAAATTCAATACTCAAACAACAGAACACAAAAATGGAAATTTAGAAATTATTTTAAATCAGACCATAAAAAAAGTTGGCGAAGATATTGAAGAGATGAAATTTAATACAGCTGTTAGCCAATTAATGATTTTATTAAATGAGTTGGAAAAACAAGAAGAGATTTCCATAATTCATTATTCATTATTCATTATTCTCTTGTCGCCCTTTGCGCCACACATCGCTGAAGAATTGTGGCAAATTTTGGGGCATGAGAAATCAATTACTTTTGAAAACTGGCCAGAATATGATCCGCAATTAATTCAAGCTGATGAATTTGAATTGGTTGTTCAAATTAATGGTAAGGTGCGTGAGAAAATTCTAGTGCCAACAGAAATTAGTGAAGCAGAAGTTAAAAAATTAGTTTTGGAAAATGAAAAAGTTTTGAGATGGCTAAATGGACAAGAGCCTAAGAAAATTATTTATATAAAAGGAAAATTGGTGAGTATTGTTTTATAATTTTGAATTTTTAATTTTTATTTCAAAATTTTATCATTCAAAATTATTTCAAAATTGTAAAATTATAAATTAGAAATTATCTTCTATGACCCAAGAACAATTTGATATTTTATTTAATAAAGCCAAAGAAATCATGCTCACCAGCAAGGATCCAGTACATAATTGGGGGCATATTCAAAGAGTGATAAAAAACGCCCAAGAAATTTTAAAAAAATTGCCACTTGATATTCAAGAAAAAGTTGATGAGAAACTTCTAATTCTTTGTTGTGCTTGGCATGATGTTAGTCACGCAAGTTGTGCTCCTGGATTTATCCAAAAATTTTTAGAAGGCAGAAGAAGCGCTAAGATAATTAATGAATTTTTTTCAACTGCCAATGTTAAAGAAAGTGAAAAATTTTTAGTAGCGGATAATGCCATTAGACACACCATGAAAGAATTGCGTTTTTTGGGTAAAAGTAATTTATCTATTTATCATAAAATTATGCAGGATGCTGATTGGCTGGATAATTTTTATGCGCCTCGGGTCGCTCAATTGGAGGCGCAAGTAAAAAAATCTCTCTATGCTTTTGTTGTTATTAAGTTTTTAAAACCTCTTTTTTATAACTGGCAGAAAAATAACATGCATTTGTTTTTAAATTTTAAAGAGACCACGGCCGTGTATCTGGAGAGTAAAAAATAATTTTACATGCGTAATTTATAACTTGACTTTTAGTTGTAAGTTTTTTGTTGTATAATAAAGCTGTATGATTAGAATTATCAACAGAAGTAAAAAGGCCAGCAGAAAGAAAAAAACTGCAAAAGTTTTTGGTATAAATTTTTTTTTAAGTGCCGCTGTCTTAACGGCGCTTTTTATTTTTTTTGGTTTAAGTTGGCTGAGTTTTTTTAAGGTTACTAATTTAGTCAGTCAAATTTTGTATAATAAATTTTACGCATTTGATAGCGGCGCGGTGGCTGGTGAATTTACAGTCCAGATAACGCAGACAATAGATCCTAAATGGAACCCACCTTATCCGCGAGTGGCTTTTTTTTGGCCAAAGAATGAAGCACATCCTACTGGTTGTAGTCAGTTTCGTTCCAAGTTTGACATGGTCGGTCTAAATTTTAGTACTGATGCAAGATGCGCTCCGGCCATTAAGCGGGCTAATCCTAACATGATTCTTTTGGCAACACTACAAGATATGATGTCTAGTAATAGCAATTTTCAATATCACACGTTTCGTTATTTTGATCCACAATTAGCCGAAGATCTAACACCCGCAAGTTATAGTGTTAGGGTCAAAAATACTATTGGTGATGGTTTTCCACGTTGGTCGGTTCCGCCTGATACAAATAATTTTCCATATGCCAGCAATGGCTCAAGTTTTTTTGTTGTCAATAATAGAAACATACCCGACCTTGGCAGTTATAAGCCAGATCGTATTTCTTATGGTTCTGTTGATGAAACAAATAGTGTTTTGGTTGAACTTAGCGGCATTGATGGTCATCACCCAGCGGGTTCATATTTACGTCAACCAATTAAAGCTGCTGATTGGGTACCAAACATTACTCCAGCCAATCCTTATAGTGGTCAAGAAGCAGCTAGATATTTTATTGATCACGATAGATTGGCCGTTGTTGATGCAACCAATTTTGCGCCTTATGATGGTTCGCATTATGCAACCTATCGAACTGATTGGCCGTTAAATAGTGAAGGTGGTGAAGTTAGTTTGGCTAATAATGTTGATTTTGATTTAAATTGGAAAAGAGATTATGACGAACACGGTCTTAATTGGATTAGTGATCAGTGGCATCAGGGTTTACAGTATATGTGGAATTATGAAAATCAAAAATTATCTGCTTTAAAAGGGGGAGCCAAAACAATTGTTATAGCAAACAACGGCAATAGTTTTCCAGGAGATTCAACTGTTGTTTGGAATCAAGGTTTTTTTCTAGAGTATGGAATTCTGGGTCAATATAGTTGGCCAAATTATTACAGTAAATTACGATTATGGGATCGCGATGATAAATATGTTGTTGCTCAAGACGGGGCATTAAAAGCAGTGGAGGCTATGTCCGAAAATTATTGGAGATATTGGAAGGATAGGTTTAGTGATATGCGATATGGTTTAGCCACAGCTTTGATGGGCAATGCCTTTTATGGTCGGAATTTTGGCTCGTGGTTTCAATTAGGTTTGTGGTATGACGAATATGAAACTAATTTGGGTTATCCAAAAGGTGCCCCACAAGAATTAACTGGACATTGTTCTGAAACCAATGGACACCGATGTGTTACTGCGCGTTTTTTTGATAATGGATTGGTTATTGTTAATCCGACTTTTATTAATCAAACAATTACTCAAAGCGAGATTGCTGCTTTGTCTGGCTATACCCCAGGAACAACATATTATCGTTTTCGGGGTGGGCAGGATCCAAATTTTAATAATGGTTCGACTTTTACCAGCGTTACATTGAGTGGAACTCTGGGAACAAATTCTGCTAGAGACGACGATGATACTGGTGATGGTATATTACTTTTTACCACCCGAGATTATAATGTTGTTTCTGATATTATGGTTGGTAATTATCCTAATAACGACACTTCGCCAGGGAGTGAGCCAGTTCAGTTGACTGGTAATTGGGATAAAGAGCCGGAGAATGATAGTAATCCATATTGGAGCCAGTGGGACTACGGCGATCCTGATACCAGTGGGTGGAGATACCCACAAGCGAGCTTTGAAGGTTATGGTGCTTTTTATACAGACGGTAGTTCTGGTGCAACAGCGACTTTTAAGCCCACAATTGGCGTGGCTGGCAATTATGATGTTTATGAATGGCATGGCTGGCGTGGTAATACAGCCAATACAGTTACTGAAGCTACCAACGTGCCATATGAGATTAATAGCGGTGGTTCGGTTGTGGCAAGTGGTACTATTAATCAGAGTGTTAACGCGGGCCAATGGAATCGTCTTGGTACAGTTAGTTATTACTTTCCACGAAGTACAAGCAGTACGCGTAGTTATGTAAAAATTTTTGCTAATAGTGCCAATGGTACAGTAATTGCGGATGTTATAAAATTTGTTTTTACTGGTAATTCTGTTACGCCACCCCCACCTCCAGCCCAAAGCATTGTGGCAGATTTTAATTGCGACAGGGTAGTGGATATAAAAGATTTTGGTATTTTGCTTTCTTATTGGAAAAAAGTTACAACTGATGGTATAAAAAATTATTTAAATAATGGTTGTGGTGATGAACATAAAAATTTAGATATTGCACCGATTGGTCTTGATACAACCAGCGCAACGGGCGATGGTGTTATTAATGAAAGCGATTTTGCTCGTTTACTTAATTGTTGGGGTACACCAACAAGCGGCAGCTGTCTGATTAGTAATACTACGATCACAGCAACATCTTGTGGTGATGGAATTTTTACTGCCGATCAAGAACAATGTGATAGCAGTGCGATTATTAGTGGAACACCAGCCAATGCGGTGTGTGCTGCAGATTGTCAGTCTTGGCAATGTTTTTTGGGTTACGAAAGAAATGCAGCTGCCACTGCTTGTCAAGTAAGTGCCGGTGTTTGTGCAGCCAATGTTGCAAACCAATTTTCAAGCGGTGTTTTAAATATGCTTGATGCACAGGCCTTACCACCACTGGTGGGGGGAAATTATTGTGATACGGTTTTTGGAACACAGGTTAATCGCTTAACTGGCGCGGCCGGTGTAGATACTGGTGGCAGTGATACGGGTGTTTCATTAAATTATAGCGCGGTGGCGCACTGGAACAGCGATGGTTCAATGTTTTATGCGCGGCGACACGATGGTACGCGTTTGTTTAGAAGTGACGGGACAGATTTGGGTTTATTGGAGACAGTTTTACCCGAAGCTCAGATACGATGGACCAATGATTCTAATTTTGTTTATAAAGTAAATGGTCAAACAATACAACGTTGCAATGTCACTACTTTAGTTTGCACTTTGGTCAGAGATTTTAGCGGTACATATACTGAAGTAAGTTGGGGAACTGGTGGCGATTTAAATGACAGTCGTAGCCGAGCTAGTTTGACTGGTACTTTGGGTGGAAACATATTTATTTTTGTATATGATTTTGTAAATGATATAAATTATATCCCGACCAGTTCGTGGACTGTCAGCCAGTTTAATGATGCAACTCAAGGTGTGGCTGGTCATACCATTTCGGCGGGTGGTAATTTTGTGATTGTCCAGTGGCGTAAAAATGATCGTGAAGAGCGCAATTATGGTGTAGAGTTATTTAGTGAGAATATGAATTTTATTCGTCAAATGCACAGCGAAGCAGTTAATTTTGAAACTGGTCTTGATACAACTGGCACAGAAGTTATGTTTACCACAGCTGGTAATTATTATTTATCCATTCACCCCATGAGCGGTATAACCAATCAGGCTGATATTATTAAGATTACACTTAATTCAAGTAGTCGCGTAGTAACTTTATTATTACACCGAACCGGTTCCGAAAAGGTGGTATTTTCAGCTCCTAATTGGCAAACTAACCATTATCAAAATATTTTTGTGTCTTCGTTTTCTAATTTAAGTTTAATCAATCCTTCGGAATGGTATCCGATGTCCTTTGAGATTTTTGCGGTTAACACGGATGGGTCGGGTGGTGTCAGGCGTTTAATACACAATCGGAGTGGATTTTTACCAGCCATGGGGTCTTTGTTGATTGCTCAACCAGATTTTTCTGTCAATTGGCAAGGCAGTCGCATCGTTTTTAAAAGCACTATGAATCAACGCGGGACTGACCTGTATGATTTTGGTTTTTAATTTGCTATGATTAATGATTATGAAACTAAGTGAAAAAATAAAAAATAGATTAAAAAAAATGAATTATTTCTTTTGGATAAAATCATTTTTATTGATTGTTGTCTTTGTGTTTATTGGTAATCTTGTGGCAGCGCAAAGTGGTATAACCGAAGAAGTGTCTAAAATTTTTTATGTACCTCCAACCGGAGAAGTAGCCGGAGAATATAGTGTCAAAATGGCGCAAAGTAGCATTGAAAATTTTTCTATTTCTGGGGATGATTTTATTATCAACGGTTCACCAACTTTTTTGTTGGGAATATCATTGTTCGATGCCATTAATGAAACAGAAGAAAACATAATCGCTGATTTGAATTTTTTGGCTAGCAATCACTATAATTTAATCCGTGTTTGGGCGGATTGGAGTGCCCAGAATAAGGCAGAAAATATTTATTCTTCCATACGCGATCGCAACAGTACGGTCTATAATCTGGATGCCACTTTGAACGGTTTTATTAACAAATTGCGATTTATTATTGAAAGAGCAGCCGAGAGGGCTATGATTGTAGATGTTACAATTTTAGACACCAATCCTTCGTTTTATGGTGATTTGAATGGTACGACACAAAACCCCGATCCGCACGAATTAGAGTTAGCCGCTTCTCGTATTGCTGCGGCTTTATCAACTTATGATAATGTTATTTTTGATATTTATAATGAGCATGATAACACCGGTGGTTCCAGTAGTGCCTATTTTTACCCTTTGCAGCATATTGCGTTATTACCGATTGTGGAGGCTGTAAGAAATGCTGATTCCAGTCGTAAGTTAACCGTTTCCGGCACTAGTCGTCATATTGTTGATGGTAATACTCTAACTTCTCTTAATCGAACAGCAATTAACGAAGAGGTGTCGCCGCCCTTTGCGGTTGATTTTTTAACCCCACATTTTGATCGAAGTAGTGATTGGTATTCTGCAACGGCGAATCGCATCAATTTAGTAAAAAATTATTTAAACAGTATTAATGTCAATAAGCCAATTTATTTGCAGGAAGAACAGGTGTATCCCGATGATTCAAATGCCACTCATTTTATTCAGGCAGTTAGAAGTGCTTGTGAGGCTGGTGCGGCTGGTTGGATTTTTCATAATCTTGCTGGTCTAGATTTAAAAAATGGCAAAAATTTGAGAGATAATTTGGGTACTAATGGTCGACAGCTGGTGACAGATATCGGTATTGCAGCACAACAATGTGGTTCCGATCAGTTGAGTGGCGTGGGTAATTGTAATGGTGGTGTATCTGTTGACACCCCTCTAACCAGTAATCCTGGCAGTGGGATGGTTGTGAGTGGTGGCAATTTTTCTACTAATGGTTGGACAACTACGGCTGCTAGTAATTATATTGAATATCATTTTACGCAACCTTTTGAAAGTGGTCAATTAGAATTTGAAATTCGTGGTCTTGAAGACGCCAAATTAACTGGCGAGACTTACGATATTTTTACCATGTGGGATAACGCCGATTCTGATAATGTCGCCAACAATGCGGTTTATAATAATCGATCAAAGTCTTTATTAATGATTTTTGGTGATGCAAAAGGTGCTGGTGCTTATACTGGTAAAATGAGACCTAGGTTGAAAGTAAATAATACTATTGATGGTGTGGACGGTAATATAGTTGGTACTGCAACACATGATAATTTTGAAGGGACTTTTGACTTTAGTTCAAACTCAATCAGTGGTGATTCAACAACCGCTGTGGCTTATAATTGGAATGCATCGCAAACCTATGGCTTTCGGATAGTTTGGGGTAATGGTCAGATGATTTATTATTTTAGGACAAGCCCAACTAGTAATTATTACCAAATTGGGCAATATGATTATTCTGCTAGTGGAAAAGAGTATAATCCAATATTACCCTATTTGCGTCTGGGCAGATCTGATTATGGCACGGTGCCGAGTATTACTTTTTCTAATTTTAAATTAACTTGTAGTGGCGGAACTGGTGTTAATTGCAGCACTTGTGGTGTCTGGCAACCTGCGAGCAGTTGTGGAACTAGTGGTTGTAGCGCGACTCAGAGGGCACAAACCAGAAGCGGTTGTCCGGTTGGTTGTCAAACAACTCAATGTGTCGTTGACACTGGTTGTGCCGGCGGCGGTCCTGGTAGTGTGGGCACCCCTGTTTTGATTGCTACTGGTTCGCGCAACCCTTCGGCCGCAACCGATAGGCAAGGTAATGTGCACATAGCTTATGATAAAAATTGTAGAATAAAGAATAACACCGGAGAATTAGTTTCTTGTGAGGTTTGGTATGTTAAATATACTTGTGCTGGATTGGGAACACCCATTCTTTTGGGTAACGGAGCTGACACAAGAATTGCTGTTGATGGAAATAATAATTCACACATTGTTTGGTCACAGTTGGTTAGTGGTGGCCAACAAATTATGTATAATAGAATTATTAATAACACAGTGGCTTGGGCCAATGGTCGCCCGTTGTATATTAATACAGACAATACCAGAGAACTTGAAAAGCCAAGAATAGCTGTTAGCGCATCTGGACAAGTACACGTTTCTTTCCAACACCTGCCTCACATTTCTTATCTTTATTTTGGTATTGATGAGGATGTGCGGGTTTTTAGTGGTCAGCAATTAATAAAGGTTGACAGTGTTCCAGACAGTGACGATAAAGGAACGCGTCAGGGAGGCATTGTTGCAGATGGCCAGGGCGGTGTACATTTTTCTTGGTCTCATTTTCCAGAAGGTGCTTATTATAGAAAATATAATTTTACCAGCCATTCTTTTGATGCGGTTAACCGCGTGACTCAAGGATTGGGCTGGCAAGCGACTAGTGATTTTACAAGTTTAAATATTAATAAAACTACAAATGATATTGTGTATGTGGCACAGCCAGGAAATGTTGATAATCCAAGTAATCCACACCATGGTTATTTATTTTATGGAAATTTAGGTACTAGTGTAAATGGTGGTGAAAGATTGGGCGCTTATAATTTTGGTACGGAAGTTAGCTTGATTGATGATGGTGATAATTTAAATGTAGAAACGGTTGTTGATGCACGTAATATTTCTTACGTAACTTTTGCTGGTACTAATCTAAAACCTAATATTGGGGAAGGTGAAGGTACAAATACCGCAGCCAACTGTGGTGATAATGTGTGTGACTATGATTTTGAACATTTTGAAAATGGTATAGTTAACAAACTATACTGTCCGCAAGATTGTGGTCATTTTGGCTATTATTTTACCGTGGATCAAAGTGGTGTTTACAGTGGAGAAGCAGCGTTCCGTTTAACTCCAACTGAAAGTAATAATAATCAGGGTAAGAAGTCAACCAATCCCATACCCACAGCAGCCAGAAATCAAGGTATTTATGTGGTCTTTGAAGATAATGCCAATAATTTGAGTTATAATAGCTATCTAGTCAGTGTGGAAGGGGCTGATATTTGTTGGGTACCGCCAGTTATGAAAGCGGATTTTAACTGCGATGGTCGGATTGATATAATTGATTTTGGTATTTTATTATCTTTTTGGCGAAAAACAACTGGCATTATAAATTATAAGCACGCTATGTGTGATGCAACCAAAAGTTTAGATATTTTTCCTGTGGCGGCGGGTGATAGTATAATTGAATCTGGTGACATGGCGAGTTTGTTGACTTGTTGGGGCACGCCAGATTCAGTTTCTCAGGCCGTCTGTTACGGTACCACTCCATAATATGAGAGTTGGGTTTGTTAGTTTTTAATTTAAAAAATAGGCAGGCTGGTACGCTTGTCTATTTCTAAAACTGTACTTATGAAAACATTATTGGTGAAAAATTTAAATTTTAAAAAAGTTGCGGATGAATTAAAAGTCGGCGCGGTAATTGCTGTGGCCACAGAAACGGTTTATGGTTTTTCCTGCGACCCTAGTAATCAAAAAGCGGTTGAAAAAATTTATAAAATTAAAGGCAGAAATTTTAAAAAACTTTTGCTTTTGATCGCTGATAGTTATGTAACTGTCAAAAAAAAATTTAAGTTAAATAAAAAAGAGAGGGAGTTAGCGGAGAAATATTGGCCAGGAGCTTTAACAATAGTGTTAAGAATAAAAGAAAAAAGTCAAAAGGCAAAAATAAAAGTTTGTAATCAATCTAATATTTACAATGTTTCATCCCCGTTAGAGGGAGGTGATAACGGCGTGGCAGTGAGAGTATCTGGTAATAAAGTAATGCGGGAATTGGCAAAAGAATGTGGTGGTCTTATTACTTCAGCTTCGGCAAATTTGTCTGGTAAAAAAGAATGTCTAAGCGGTCGAGCGGTGTTTAATCAATTTAAAAACAGAAAATTTAAACCAGATTTTATTTTAGATGCTGGCAAATTAAAAACCAAAAAACCCTCAACCATTGTAAAGGTTGAAGGTAAAGAAGTAAAGATTTTAAGACAAGGAGAAATAGAGATAAAATTTTAAATTTTTAATTTAATGCCAAAACAATAAAAGCACTAACTGCTAGCATTATACCTATGTAGGCACCAACAGACATAGATTCTTTTAATAATAAAAAACCTAAAAGATTAGCCAAAATAATTGAAACAGCACCAAAGAGAGCCATGGTTTTGCCTAGCTCTATGTGGGTAAAAACATAAAGTTGGCCGAACATGGCAATAATTCTTATAAAAAAATATGCTAGAAACCAACTACTTAAAAAAGTTGTTAATGCAAAACCCTGTTTAGGCATATAATTTCTAGCCAAGAGATCACTGGTTGTAAAAAGTAATTGAGTAATTATGAGAATAATAATTGGCCAATTCATATTTGTATGATTAAATATTTAATTTTATCTATAGTATATTTTATTTAAATAAAATAAGCAATTTGTCTATGAATTTTACAGCTCCGGAGATTAAAAAAGTTTGTGAAAAGTTAAATGTTAAGCCCAGCAGACAAATGGGGCAAAATTTTTTGATTGATAAAAATGTCTTGCAGAAGGTGGTTACTGCTGGAGAAATTAAAGAAGACGATTTGATTTTAGAAATTGGACCGGGTTTGGGAATTTTAACTCAAGAATTACTTAAACATGCCGGTCAGGTGGTCGTTATAGAAAAAGATAAGCGTTTGGCAGAATATTTAACATTAAATAAAAAACAACTGACAACTAGGGATAATCTGGAAATTATTAACGCAGATGCCTTGAAAATTGACCCCCTCTCGCTCGCTCCTTTATTAAGGGGGAGAGAGGAGAAGGTGGCGCAAAAAAATTATAAAATTATTGCCAATTTACCTTATTCAATTTCCACCCAAGTTTTGTGGAAATTTTTACATACTGACACCCTCTGTATCTCTCCCTTATCAAGAGGGAGACTGGTGCGGCCCGATTTGATGGTTTTGATGTTGCAAAAAGAAGTGGGTGAAAGAATTTGTACCAAAGTTGGTCAGATGAGTATTTTGTCTGTGCTGTGTCAGTTTTATGCTGATTGTGAAATTGTGGCTCAGGTTTCTAGAAATTGTTTTTGGCCAGCGCCAGAAGTGGATAGTGTGATAATAAAACTCAAAGTTAAAAAAATACCTCCCCCTCTGCCCTTAGCAGGGCATGAGACCCCTCCTTATAAAGGAGGGGATGAAAACAAAGAATTCATGAGATTAGTAAAAATTGGTTTTAGCGCCAAGAGAAAAATGTTGAAAAATAATTTGGCCAATGGTTTGCAAATTGAGATGCAGAAGGTGGTAGAAATTTTACAAAAAATTGGTTTGGATGAAAAAGTTCGGGCGCAAAATTTGACTGTTAAAAATTGGGTGGATCTGACGCGGGAAATTATATTTTAAGCCTTTGATATAAGTTTTGGCGCTTTGTTTATTTTCTGGTATAATATAGTTGTAAAAGTGAATAAATATTTTCATGGCTTATCAAGATTTTGAGCAAGAAAATAGTGTCTTGGACAAAATGGAAAACCAAAGACTGAAGAGCGATGAAAACGGCGTTCAAAATTTTGCTTTGGCTGAAAAAAATATGATGAATGACGGTATATATGATAAAATAAATAATAATGATGATGAGTGGCACGAAGATGGTGGCGCCAATGTCCAAATGAATGTTAAAAATAGCAGAAATCACAAGGTTATGTTTTTGGTTTTGGTTATTTTGGGTTTTGGGACGCTTGGGTATGCTTTTTTAAATTTATTTCACAGCATCTCCAGCCCTTTTTTGGCGCAACAGCAAAATACAGTTGTTAATACTACAAATAGCACCATAACCGAACAGGCTTTGGTGGATAAAAAAAACATTGATACAGATCAGGATGGCTTGAGTGATTTTGATGAAGAATTTGTTTATGGCACTTCGCCCTATTTAGCCGATACTGATTCGGATGGTTATACCGACAAACAGGAAATTGATTCAGAACATGATCCGTTGTGTCCAACTGGAGAAAATTGTCGTGCCATTGACACAACAACCGTAACGACGGTAGAAAACATTATTGCTTCACCGCTGGATATAGAAAATTTAAATCAAGGGTCTGCGGTTACCACGACGGTTGATTTGACTGACGAGGAAAAAGCACAATTAAAACAATTGACTGTGGCGCAAGTTAGAGAGTTATTACTTTCCAGCGGACAGATGACGGAAGAACAGTTGAATCAAATTGATGACACAACTTTGATGCGGGTTTTTCAGGAATCACTCAAGTAAATTTAAAATTTTCAATTTCTAATTTCTAAACAATGATCAATTTCTAATTTTTCAATTATGAATTATGATTTGGAAGAAAGGACAAAGAGATTTGGTAAAGCGGTGATTGAAGAAATTTCAAAAATAAAAATATCAGATTTAAATAGAAACATAATCAATCAATTGTTGCGTTCAGCAACCAGTATTGGGGCAAACTATAGAGAAGTAAATGGCGCATCATCCAGAAAAGATTTTTCCAGTAAAATTTTCATTTGTCGTCGAGAGGCTCAAGAAACAGAATATTGGATTGAGCTTTTAGTGACAACTAATATAGAAATAAAAGACAAGTTGAGAGTTTTGTGGAAAGAAGCTCATGAATTAGTTCTTATTTTTAACAGAATTTCTTCAACCTTGAGAAAAACATATTAGAAATTAAATTATTGGTTAATTGTAAATTGTTTTTAAATTAGAAATTGGAAATTGAAAATTATCTCCCCATGCTCAAAAAACTTTTAATCTCAGTCACACTTTTTTCCATGTTGTTTTCTTTGACAGCTGTGGTTTTTTTGTGGCCAGAAAATGTTAAAGCACAGAAAGCACAGGAGGCAATACCGATTTCTCAACAATTAAATAGCACAAGAACTAAGTCATTAGATTCGATTCCAACTCTAAGATCTGTAGCAGCCCCGGGTTTGGTAACAGCTGATATTGGTGCACGTTTAATGACAATTTTAAAAACGGTCTGGGAGACAATTAAAATATATGGAGAAAATGCAGCAGCGTTGACTTACACAAACGGTATTAAATATTTATTTAATCGTGTGGCTTATGATTATGCCACTAAGCTGGCTACAGGCGGCAAAGGTCAGCAACCTTTGTATGTGGATTTGCCCTTTGATAAGTATTTGCAAAAAGTTGGCGATGAAGCTTTGGGTGTGGCCTTTGTTGAAATAGGAAAAACCTGGGGGGTGAATTTTTGTCAACCAATTGATCGTCCGTTTTTAAAAGCTCAACTTGATATCTATGCTCGCTCGGCTTTTGAACCGCAACGTCCACCATGTGATTGGGTGGACATCAAAAAAAATGTTGGTGATTTAAAAAAAATACAATTTAATGATCTGTTTGGAGTGTCCACAGCTTTTCATCCTGGGGCGAATGATTTTGGAATTTATTTAACCATGGTGGATCAAGCTAGACAAAAACAGATTTTACAAAAAGAAACAGCCAAGATTAACCAACAGGCTAATCAAGGTTTTAAAAACTTAGAAAGTACCATTACTGGGAAAATAAAAACTCCGGCTGCTTTTTATAGTGGCTATGCGGCTGGTATGATTAGTGATTCTTTAAAACCCTATGGTGTTTATACAGGTGAAGCTGCGGCTGATGCAATTGGTCTTTTTACCAACACTTTGGTTTCAAAACTTTTGAATCGGGCCTTTACAAAAGGCATGAATCCGGCGGCTGACACAAACAGAACAATTGTTTTAAATTTATTTGGCAGTCTTTCTAGTGGGCCAGCAGCTACAGATCAGTTTGCCGAACTTTTAAAACCGGATTATAACGTCGGCGGAGAGATTAATGTGGTGAATGAACTTTCAGCCAGTTGTGGTACATCTGAATATGGCGGCGCGCAATATTGCAACACCATTGATACGACTTTTGCCACCGCGATTGAGCAAAAAAATACTGTGGCCGAACTGGCCAAAAAAAAGCCCAACGCTGTTTTTGGTTTTAATCCAACCAGCCAAACTGAGCCGAGTTTTAGAGACGGATTTCCTATGCGTTCAATTTTGATTTTACGTAAATATCGGATTGTGCCAGTCGGGTGGGAATTGGCGGCAGAGTATATTAAAAATTTTAATAAAGATGCGGCCGGAGCCGGTGTAAAAATGACTTTGCAAGATTTATTGGATGCTTATGACAATCCAGAGTCACCTTTTTATAGATTAGTTGATCCCAATTGGCAACTAAAAGCTCCAATTACGGTGTGTGATTTGGAAGGTCCGGGTCCAGACGTGGTGTCAACAAACGAGGTTTGTGATCGAGATACTTCTTTTAATGATAAAATAGAGTGTCCGCCCGATGAATTTTCCACTTACATTGTGCGCAACACATATTGTGCCAAGGAGCGAAGTTGTATTGCAGAAAGCGATAATGGTAAGGATTGCAATGAATTTGGTTATTGCGTGGCTGAAAAACCAATTTGGAGAATTCAGGGTAGTTCATGTCCTTCATATTTTAATTCTTGCCAAAGTCTAACCTCAACTGGTTTGGAAGAGGCAGCTTATCTAACCAACACATTGGAAAGTTGTGGAGCGGCTGGTTGTAATGCATATTGTAAAAATTTAAATCCAACAGACGATACTTGGGCATGCCCAACAGAAACAAGTTTAAGATATTACGCCAGTGAACAGGCTTGTGATGCCAGAGAAGAAGGTTGCCAGGCTTTAACTAGAATTTTAAATCCCAATCAGACACCATTGTCGCAACAGCAGGCGAGTGCTTTGGTAAGTGGTGGTTTTAATAACCCAAATGCGGCTGGTTATTTAGCGACTGATGTTAATTTAAAATTAGCGCCAGAGTATGCTAACCCAGCAATTAACGGTTGTGCTGGCTATACGACTATTGAATTTGGTTTAAATCAGGCCGCTTGTGTAGCTGATGGTCACTATTGGCGTGAAGATATTAAACAATGCGTTTTAAGTGGCAATAAATATTGTGCTAATTTTGCTTTGTCGTGTGCAGAAGACGATGTTTCGTGTCGCTTGTATACACCAGTCACTATTAAATCTCCAGTGGTGTCTGCAGTAATTAATCAACGTAAATGTACTGATGGTACTAATTCTTGCACTGATGCCGATGTGTTAACTGGTAATTGGAATGATGAGTGTCCGGCCGTGTGCGTTGGTTTTAGAACCTATACACAAAAAGAAACCAATTTTGAAGCTGGAGTGGCGGCTGAATCTTTTTTATCCACCACAGCCACAAAGTGTACTGAAGCTGGTTGTGATGAATTTACTAATTTAGATGAAGTGGCCAGAGGCGGTGAAGGACGAGAATATTTTTCTTATTTAAGAATGTGTGTTAACCCGACGGATCCAGATGTGCAAACTTTTTATACCTGGGAAGGTTCTGATACATCTGGTTTTCAGTTGAAAAAGTGGCAACTGCAAGCCAGTGGTAATACGCCGGTGGGTACAGTGTGCAATTTTGGTGCGGCGGGAATTGATTGTCGCGAAGTTTATAATTCAACGACTAATCAATATTATGCGGTAGATTTTGCTACAGTTATTTTTGCCGCCGAAGATTGTCATCCTTACAGGCGCACAATCGCTAATCAAACTGATTGCGAAACAACCAATGGTAAATGGACGACTGGGCAGTGTCTTTATATGGCTATGCCATCGTTGTCTACGCGTTGTCAAGCCAATAATGCTGGTTGTCGGTTATATCGTGATAATTCCAGTTATAATTATCAAGTAATTTTAAGTGATGATTTTGAAGGTGGATCTGTAGAAGGTTGGACAGCGGGAACCATCAGTAATGAATCTGTGCGGCGTGGTGGACACTCTTTACACTTGGCTGATAATACTGAACACAAATTAAATAACGGTGATTTAGTGGCCGGCGGTAGCTATGTGTTATCATTTTTGGCCAAAGGTACAGGATCAGCCACCTTTGCCTTTTCTTTGGCTAGTGGAACCAATGTTATATCAGGCACAGTGAGTGGTACCATTACAAACGAATGGCAATTGTTTGATGGACAAGCGGCAGTTAATTTTGGTGAATTACCAGCCGGTGATTATACAGATTCAATTTTAAGAATTGAAAATATGGGTGATTTGTATCTTGATAATGTGGTGTTGAAAAAAATTGATAATATTTTGTTTATTAAAAATTCCTGGACTGCCGCGCCTGTGTGTGACAACATCATCGGTATGAGTTCTTGTGAAGCATATAAAGACAATACTGGCAGGGTGTGGAATTTACAAAAGTTTTCTAAGCTGTGTTTGGAAGAAGTAGTGGGTTGTGAGGTCTTTGGTCAAAAAAATACAGCCGGAGTTTTGCAACCAGTCTATTATGTTTATGATCGTAATAAACTATGTCAAACTCCCGGTTGCGCCAAGCTGGGTCTTTTGGCGCGTAATCGTTTTAATCCAACCGACACCGCTAAATTTAGCTTCACTGATACTTTAACCGTAATTAAACAAAACCAAACCTGTACAAATGAAAATGAAAGTTGTGTGAATTATAAATATACTGGTGGTGCGGCTTTGTATAAAAATCCAAGCAAAAGAGTGTGTGAGTTTAAAGACTATAACGGTCAATTTGGTTGGTGGATTGCTGGTGAAGAAGGTAAGACTTGCCCCAGTTCCAATGGTTATTGTTATAATAATACAAGTGTAAAATGCACCGTCAATACAAACTGCGTGACTGGAACTGGTGATTTTTGTGTGACTACAAATGGTTATTGTTATAATAATACCAGTAAAAACTGTGTTAGCGATGCAAACTGTGGGACTGGAGATTTTTGTGTCAGTTCCAAAGAATTAAGTGGCGAACAAAAATACTGTTTAGGTGGACGATCTGCAACTCACCCAGATAGTAATATTTGTAATGGCAATAATGACTGCATAGATTATATTACTTTTGCGCAGAGTGGTATTTGTACCAGCTGGAGCGCTTTATGTGACGGTGCAGAAAGTGGTTGTCAGGAATATCAAGATCCGTATGTGCCGGAATTGTGCGATGCATCTTTGTTGCCTTATCAATATTCTTCACTTTATAACGTTTATGGCGCCAATCAAACACCGGCCTGTGAATATTATTGGTATAAAAATGTTGAGTCAGTCGGTAACGAAAGCGGCACAGCTTGCGATTTGGAAAATATTGATCCCACCAAGCATTGCTTTTTAAGAACCGGAGAAAGATAAAATAATAAATAATTAAAAATAATTTTATGACCGAAAACATTTTACCAACAAACAATAATCCAATTAATAAAAATCATAAAAAAATGTGGTTTTTGGCAGCAGTTATGGCGGCGGTTTTGATGCTAGTGATTGTTTTGGTGTTTATTTTTATCAAACCCACAGAACAAATTCAAAATAACAACGTTCAAAATGCTTTACAACAATTAAATACCAAACCGGTAGTGCAAAAAGAAGTTTTACCACTCGAACGGCGGGGTACAATCAGTTTAATAAGCGATAAAAAAGAGGTTGCTTTAGGCGATGAATTTAAGGTCAATATTGTTTTGGACACTCAGGGCGCAAATATTGTTTTGGCCAAAGCAGTCGTAAGCTTTGATGATAAACTTGTGTCTTTTGCAGGTAAAAATAACATTGCTGAGACGAAAAATTCAGTTTTAAATATGGGTATTGTGAATGAAGTTAAAAAAAATAGTTTGGAAGTCACGCGCGGTAAGCCGGGTGATGCAAATTATCAAGATAGTGATGACGGCTACACTGGAACTAATGGAATTTTAGCAGTTTTGACTTTTAAGGCGTTACAGGTTGGGACCGTAGAAATGAAATTAATTCCCGAGCAAGCTAAAATGTTTTTGGACAATGGACTGGCAACCGAGATGAAATTAACTTTAAATAATCTGACTTTAAATATCAAATAATTTTTTATGGTTTTTCCAGAAGCAACTAATCAAAACCAAAATTTTAAACCCGCCCCGCAGGGCCGGCAGGCTTTATTTTTACGGCTTAAACGGTGGTTTGCGTTTTCGACACCCAAAAAGAAGATTTTTTTAGTGCTGGGTTTGATCTTGGTTTTATTGGCGATGAGTTTGATAATTTATTTTGTTTTTGGACAAAGCCCAATCTTCCGTGTATATTTTGATCCAGACTCTGGAGATGTAAATGCTGGTAGCACTAACACAGTTCATTTAATGTTAGATAATTCAAGTTCATCGACGTTGGGGGTTTCAAATATGCGAATAGAGTTTCAGTATACTGGCGTTCCCACGGGTTCGATTGCTTGTACTATTGATCCGTTGTATGTAAATGATTTAAGTTGTAGTGTCGACGCTATTGCTGGAGTAATAAGAATTACAAAAACAGATCCACTCGGTCCAGAAATAATTGCAGCTGGTGGCTCTGGTCATTATTCCATAGCCTCACTTAATTTCACGCCGCCGGCCAGTTCTATTGGCAACACATTAGCTTTTAAATTTGTTGCTTCAGTTACAAGTCTGGTGGATTTAAACTACACCACTTATAACAGCGGTGTGTCTTTTGCTTTGGATAACGCTACTTATAATATTGTTTCCAGCCCGCAAAATACAGATGGAGTTTATTTAATGCCAGTCACAGGTACGGTTAACTTGGGCGGTGAAACACAAATAGAAGTTAGAGCTAAAACCAATACGCAAGATATTGTGGCGGTTGGAGCACAGATTAAATATGACCCACAATATTTAAATGTTGAAATTAGCGACGCACCAAGTTTTCCTGTGGCGGCCGACTCCAGCGAAACGCACAATCGGTCAACTGGGCAGTTGACTTTGGTGCGCGGGACGTATGGCGATGGCGATATTAATAATGGCACCATCACGCCGCAAACAGATACGCGTGGTTTGAGAGGGGATACTATCATTGCTTATTTAACTGTGACAGGTGTTAATTTAACCAGTCCGACGACGGCTATTAATGTGGCGGGTTCGCAATTTGTTTTAGATGATGGACAGGGAACTATTACTAACGCCAGTGGAATTGGTGGTACCTATACAGTGCGGGAAATACCACCATTGAGTAAGATAGAACTTATCACTGAAAAAAATATTAACTGTAAGCGCAACACAACTGGTAGTTATGATTTAACTGTTTCTTGGCTGACTAATTTTGCTGCAGATAGTAATTTAAGAGTTGTCGGAACGGTTGTCGGATCACCGGCAGTCACAGCCACCAAAGCATTGTATGAATTGAATCACTCATTGACAGCGACTGGGGTGGCAGCCAGTGGTTCTTATACCATCACCAGTCATTCACAACAAACTCCAGTCAGGACTGCAACAGCTGCGAATGTTTACTATGATTGCCAGGCAATAACCACTAAACTGGAGATTAAAGACTTGGTGGTAACGCCGCAATCTAACGTTGCTGTGGCGTCTTTTATTACCACGGGTGGCGCAGAGCAAGGCAAAGCAGTTGGACAAGTGATACATTTAATAAATACTGTGACTAATGTTGATGCTGGAGCGGGAGGGATTGTTCCAGAAGCCACCCCTAGAAATTTACATCAATTTAATTTAAGCAGTTTAACTCCAAATACAAAATATCAAATTACAGTCCAAGCAAACGATAATGGCACACCTAATCAGGTTGCGGTAGCCAGCGCCTCGTTCGTTACTTTGCCGTTATCGGCAGCTAAGAATACCAATGTGGTGTTAAAAGTGGAACGCGATCGAGTGTGTGATACTTGGTTGTATTGTCGTAGTGCAGTGACAGTTAAAAGCGCGCTTAACCAAAATCAAAGTTTGTGTTTTGATGTAGGTCTGTGCAATCGTTTAAACCCCAAAACCAAAGACTGTGAAGTAGCGGCCAATTTAGGACAGCTGGGCATAACCAGCGCCAATCAGACCTTTCCAAGTCCAAATTTGGTTTATGGAAACACCGTAGTTGCAACTGAAAAAGAACAGGCTGCTGTGGCGGCCGAAAAAAAGTTTAAAAATTTATCTGGCTATTCAAAAGTTGGTATGGATTGGGGTGGAATAAAGGTGGTTGAGGGTTATAAACATTATGCCTTAATGAATACGATGGGCGAGAATTTTAATGTGCCGAATGGTAATTTTGAATTAAGTGATGTCTGGCCGTGGAAAAATAACAGTTTAGGCGAAATTGGTTTAATGAAAGATATTTTGCATGCGGGCAATAATTTTTTACAGGTGGCAGTAGAAAAAGAACAGTTGGCGGCCTTAACGGGAACCGGTGACGCTTATGCCGGCGCCATGGTGCCGTTGGGCGAAATTAAAGCCACCAATGATGTGGTTATTGCTTTTAATGCTGGCACGGCTGGTGAAACAAAAGCTATTCGGCTGGCAGCGCGCACGACTGAGGTGGGTTCTGGAAATGTAAGTTATCGTAATTTATATAATACTGCTTTTTCAATTGGTGGAGCGGGGACTAGTACGGTTAAAAAAATTGATGTGCGTTTGCCAGCTGGTTACACTGAACTTATTTTTAACCAACTTAGAAGCGATAATTCAGCGGCTGACAGTTTTTCCAAGGCGTTTTATATTGATAATGTCTCTGCACAGTCGGTTTTGCATGTGCAAAATACTGTGAGTACGAATGCAGAAGGGAGTTACGTGGCGCGTATGTGCCGTCTGTATCCATCTTCCAGTGCGCCGGCTTGTCAATACACAGATTGGTCGGGTGGTAAACTTTATAATGGCTGGCAGGGATTTTGTGTGGAACCTGATCCTGGTAAACCCAGTCAATGTTTAAATTGGTGGCCGGTGGATATTATTCCGGGCGAAAGTGATGTGTTTGGAAACGATCCACAGGTGGGCTACAAAGATCGTAAACCACTGTATTATTGTTTGGAAGCGGCGGGTAATTATCCGTTTGTAAGACACAGAAATCCAGGGACGATATCTGATGGTATAAAAGATTCTGAGCTAGGGACCGGTAGACCGGCAGCCTGGAATTTGATGTATAAAAATTGGGATGATCAATGTGATTCTAGTAATCCTTCAGACATAGCACATTGCGGTTGGACAGGTGGTAGTGGTCGAATTACTACTATTGCTACTGTAGAAGAAGCTAATTTACGTTTAGTTGATATTGAAAGAATTGTTTTGACGCCATTATGTGAAGAGGGTGGTAAGGATAGACATTGTTTCAGTAAAAAAGATAATGATAACGCTTATCTTGTTTTGGATAGAAAAAATAATTGGTCTGCAAGTCTGTCTTTGGGTGGAAAAAGCAATCTTGATGATTGGAATAAAATAAGAAGCATATTAGGTAATTGTACTAGCACTTCGAGTGATTTTTTTGGTGTACACGCTGTTTTTGAAGCTGGTAAATATGGAGGTTTGCAAGCAGGGCTGTGTAATCATGGCGGATATGTTGGTTTTGTTAGATATGGTGTGACCTATTATCTACGCGAACCTTGCAATGTTATAGCTCAAGTTATTGATCCATATGGTCAGGGTTATGCGTGGTCAAATAAAATTTTGGCTAATGGTTGGAATGATGCTTCTAATATTTTAAATTATAATTATAATCAGGATTATGCGCCGTATGGCGCGGCAGTGCCGCCGGCTAAAGATACTAATTTTCCTGATAGATGGACGGATCCATTATTTGTACAGCCACCCGCAGTTTCTTCCAGTTATATGGCGCCGTATCAAGTGCGGGCTGGTTCACCGTTTGCTATTGATCAAAAGGTGCAAAAATATTGTACTAATTCAGGTAAATTGGATCAACCATGTAGTAATAGTGGTGATTGTAGTACAAACAGTCAGATAGGAGCGTGTGCTGTGGTGGTTGGCAAATCTGGTATTAATTATGAGCCCACCTGTATAGCCGGCGATAGCGAAAGTTTAGGTAAGGCTTGTACTGAAGATTATGATTGTGGTTTTGGTTTGAGTGGTCAAACCGGCACCTGTATGGGTATAAAATTGAGCGAGGGACAAAAGCAAAAAATTGCTGGGGATTATAAACAAGGTACAGAAAGACTGTCTAATCTTTTTGCGCGCGGTTTAAATGTTTGGTATTGGTATGCTGATGATAATAAATATTCGCAAATTTGCTCGTATAATTCTGGCGTTGATTGTGGCAGTCCAAGTGATCGAAATTATGCAACTTGTGTGGCTTTACGTGATGCTTGTTGGGATGCACGGGCGACCAAAGGCACAGCACCTGGCATTGATCATTTAACTGTCAACAATCAAACCAGAGGTCGGGTTGTGGGGACTGGTAATATTGGTGTGACCATCAAATTTAATTCTAATGTCAATATTAATCAGTTGCCTTTAACTGGTATTTCGGTTGATTGGGGTGATGGAAAGATTAATGACATTGTGAATTTGCGTATTGCGCCGCATGTATATAATAGCAATCCAACACTCAATGATCCGCATATTATGACACATACATATACTTGCCAAGAGGGCGGTGTGGGGTGGAGTGCTCGTGATGGGTCGTGTTTGTTTGAACCACGGGTGCAAATTAAAGATAATTGGGGCTGGTGCAATAATGGTGTGCGGGGCACCAACAGTAGTATATGTCCGGCCAGTTGGCAAAATAGCGGAGTGGAAGTTATGGTTTTTCCAAGATAAAACAAAAAATTAGAAATTTAAAAATCCAAATGCCAAATTTTCAATCAATTTCAAATGATTAAATATCAAAGGTTGAAAAGTTTTTACATTTGAAATTTAGCATTAGTTTAACGTTGGAAATTTGTAATTTGATATTTAAAAAATGTTTTTGACTCTAAAAAAATATAATTATAAAAAATACTTTCCCTACTTGGTAAGTGTCTTTATATTAATTTTGTTTCCACGTTCTGTTTTTGCCGATACCAGTAACACACTGGGTTCAATTTTGGTTTCGCTTTTAAGTTGGTTGTTTCAAAGTTTCGTCTATATCATGGGTAATTTGTTGGTTAAGGCGATTGAAATTTTAATTCAGGTGGCCAGCTATACTGATTTTATAAATTCACCAATTGTCAATAAGGGTTGGGTGGTAATTCGTGATGTGTGTAATATTGCCATTACTATAGTGCTTTTATTGATGGCTTTTTATACAGTGCTGAGAGCCAAGTCGTACCAATATCAAACACTGTTGCCCAAACTTTTATTGGCCGCAATTTTGATTAATTTTTCCAAAACCATTGCTGGTTTGTGTATTGATTTGGCGCAGGTGTTCATGATGACTTTTGTGAATGCTTTTCGTGAGGCCGCGGCTGGCAATTTAACCTATGGTTTTGGTATTAATGACATTATCTCGGTGCGTAATACAGCTCGCGGTGGTGTAGGCGCGGGAGCCGGATTGGAAAGTAGTGTGGATAATTGGTCGGTTTTGGGGGCATTGGCTTTGGGCGCGCTGATGGTTTTGGTGGCTTTTTTAGTGGTGATTTCTTTAGTCATGATGCTTTTGTGGCGTATTTTGTATTTATGGTTTTTGGTTATGTTGTCACCTATAGCTTTTATGGCTGGAGTTTTACCCGGTGAAGGTGAATCAAAAGTTAAAGAATGGTGGTCAACATTTATTAAATATCTTATTCAAGGTCCAATTGTTGCTTTTATGTTGTGGTTATCGTTGGCGGTTATTTCAGAAATGACAGCAGAAAAACATATTGTGGCTTTACAATTTAAGAGTGCGGTTAGCCAAGGTAATGTGCAAGCCAGTGATCCGTCTTGGCAGGCGTTTGCCAGCAAGGCTTCGGGTACACAAAATTTGGTGGACTATTTGGTTACTTGCGGTTTGTTACTTTTAACTTTGAAAATTGCCTCACAATCGGGCGTGGCTGGCGCGTCTTTTGCTGGTACAGCGTTTGGGAAATTGGAAGGGGCGGGTAAGTGGATTCAAAGACGACCACAGGCGTTAGGAAGAAAAGCATGGAAAAAAACAAAGGCAAGCTATGTTGGTCAGGGTGTAACAGCATTAGCACAACGTGGATCTAGAACTTGGGTTGGTCGTACCATTGGTTTAGACAAGGAACACACGGAAATGCAGGAAGCTAAGAAAAAGGCCAGAATGCAAGAATATTTGGGTGGTCGTAAAGGTGCGATAGAAAGATTTGAATGGCAAAAAGCAATGAAAGCGAAAAAAGATATGGAAGATGCGGGTGATTTCAAGAATTCAAAAACAAGAAAAGACGCTTTGGGTGCAGCGCGCGATAAAGGAGATTTGTCACGTGCTGTTGCGGCCATGATGGAAATGGCAAAAAGCCAGGAATTAACAGCAGAAGAAACCAAGAAATTCTTTGAAAAATTTGAGGGCACAATGAAAACAGAAGCTGGAAAAGAACGCCTTAGGGGTTATCTAAGTACAGCTTGGGACACACAGGAAAAAGCTGGTGATAAATCAGTGCCTTTAAAGAGGAATTTTGGCATAAATAAGTCGGGAGAATATGTGGAGTTGACCGAGGATGATAGAATGGCCAATGTTAAAAAAGGATATAAAAATGTTAAAACCCAAGATTTAATTGATGGTAGTAAACTTAAAGCCATGGCTTCTTTGCCGCGTAATAATAAGGCTGTGCATGAGTTTTACAGTATGGCGGCTGATAGAACAGATTTGGGTTATTTGAGTACAACTGAACGTAACCAAATAATAGACCAGATAGATAATATTTTAGCTGATGATGAAGCTAATAATCAGACAATTATTGGTACTAATGAAGAAGATAGCACCAGAAGAGCAAAGATGGTTAAACTAAGAAACGAACTGGTGGCAATGAAAGATGCGAAAAATTATAATCCTCAAACAAGAGAAATTAGGGCTGACGTTGCTTCTGAGTCTGACACAATGGGAAGGGCAAGGGTAGCCCCTGGGACTGGGAGTAGTGGTTTCTTGAATGCTAGTGTTACAAACGGAGTTGGAAAAAGAGAAGATCCTGGTTACTTAGTGAATAAAAGAAAGAAAATAATTACAGCTGAGGCACAAAAAGATAAAGAAGAAAGAGTTTTGGGTATTCACGAAGAAACAGAAGTTGGTGAGGCTGTTAAAAAGCAAATAATTGCTGATATGGATTTACAACCAGCCTTAGATCTTATTTATGAAGCAAGACAAGAAGCTGCTAAAAATTTAACGCAAGCCAACACTGATATTTTAAAAAATAAAGTTTCAGAATTAGTTGATTCTATAGAAAAAAAAGTAGAAAGTTCTAAAATTAACCTTATTAATAGTGATACCGGACAAAAATATGCTGGCACTGAATTAGTAGAAGAGTTTGAGAAGTCAAAAATGTATAAGGCATTTAATGATTTAATGTATGCTCAAGGTTCTGATGTTATAAACACTACAGATAGTATAATTATGGATATTCAAGATTCTTCCAATTGGAAAAAAACATTCAAACAATTTTTGATTAATGAGGAGAAGGGTTACAGAAATACTCCTGCAGCACGACAAAAAGTGAGACAAAAGACAATGAAAGTTGCAAGTAAGGTGAAAACAAATCTGGGTGCTTTAAAAGGTCCGCAACATCAGGCTGCGATACCAAACCTAGTTGGCGCACCGACAAGTGTTCAACTCACTACAACCAAAGAAATTAAGCGGTTGGCTAAATCAATGCGACAGTTGGGTGATTATGCGGGCTTGATTAATGATCAAACATACTTGAATGATTTAAATGAATTTGATGCACAGTTTGAGGAATACAAAACAAAATCAACTGATTTAGAGAGAACAGCCGCACGTACAGCCATGGAAACCATTGCCAAGCGAGTGCTGGGACGCTTTGAGCCTTTAACATAAAATAATAAGAACAAGCTTTATGGAAGAAAAATATCAACAAGTTTTAAATTATTTGAATTCTGATGAGGTTGAAGCCAAAGTAATTACCATTTTGGACGAGAATTTTTCTGTTGCCCAAAAAGAAAATTGTTTAAAAGTTTGGCAACAAATGAAAGACTTAGAGTTTGACGTGAGGGATTGGCATAAATTTTTATTATTTATTTCTCATGATGATATGGATAAAGCAGAAAGGGTTGATGACGAACTTTTTGAAAATGTTTTAATTGAAATTTATGATGAAATTGACGAACTTTATCGGGCTAAACATAAAAACGTAGAAGAAAAAGTAATAAAAGAAGAATTAAAAACCATTACTGATCTACCAACAGCTTATCAAGCTTTTACAGCCTCGTCTTTTTTTCAAAATATTTTGGCAGCGGAAAAAAGAGTGACGGAAGAAGCCTCTGGTGATGAAGTTAAATTTAAAGATTTGTTTTACCAAGCCATTAATGGTGGTGATAAAATTCGTTTTTGTGGTATGTCGCGACAAATATTTAATTCTGGTGTGCGTAAATTTTTTAGTGCGGATCAACGTTACGGTTCTTTTATGCAAAATTTTTTAAATAACCGACCAGATAAAAAAGACTGGGAAGAATTTAAAACCAATCCGGCACAGAAAAAATTTATTATTTTATTTATCCGTTTGATTGCGGAGAAAAAAATGGGGGTTGCTTCTCAAGACTCGGCGATGATAGGAACTGGTTTGGCGGCTTTGGCTGCTAAAAACAATGAGTTGGAATACGCGGAAATTGCGTATGGGGATGAGGAACAGAATAAATTTGTGTGGAGCGAATAATAATTTTATTAGTTTCGGGTGATAAATACACAAAAAGGCGTTTTGTGTGATATAATTATAGAATATGGATAACATTTTAATAAAAACAAAAACAGGAGCTTTTAAGAACGTGGCAGTCGGGGTTGCATCGGGTGGTTCAACATTAAATGATAAACAGTTTGAAATTAAAGAAAATAATAAAGTATCAGCTGAACAGGAAAATAAAATTATAATGGAAAAAGCCGATGAGGTGGCGGTTAATGCTTTTGTACAGCAGAAAAATACCAATGTTAATGCTGCGGTGATTAAAAAAGAAGAGGTTTTGCCACCCATGGCTCAAGAAACAAAAAAATCAACGGCGCCGGCTTTTTATTTTGATGTTAAAGATGAGGAAGAGGCCCAACAGTACCAAAATGATAAAAAAGATGAATTAAAAAATAATTTAGATAAGTTGGCCGGATTACTGGCGGAGAAAATAATTAATGAGCTGGCCTTAAAACAGGGGACGGTTAATAATTTATCTGTTGAAGACCGTTTGCGTTTAAAAAAAATTATTATTTCACGCCTTAGGGCTGTGCGCAGTACGTTGGAAACCAAGGAAGCGTTAGTAAAAAAAGTTGACAAGGGCGGTCTTAATTTTTTGATAAACGAAGCAGAAGAGTTGGTCAAACTAATTGAAAAAGAAGCCGTGGTTTTGGGCGAACTTAATCCTAGTAAAATTCAGGAACAGATTGTTGCTTTGGATAAAATGTTTATCAGCAGTATGGTGACGAATATTAAAAAACCACCATTAGAAGAAAAAGAAAATCAACCTGAAATTTATTTACCCAAGTCAGCAATGCCAGTTAGATCACCCATATTTCAGCAGCCGGCAAATAAAATGCAGGAAATTATTCCGCCACAAAGTAAATCTGCGGAAGCAAAAATTAAAGTGCCAGTCGCTGATGCATATTTTGCTGTTCGTCAGCCAGGTGATCGCAAATTAGTCGGTCCGCTGGAGGAACTGGCCAATATTTCTTTGAATGAGTTTAGAGTTTTGGGTCGCGTGCCAAAAGAAGCGGTAAATAAAATTTATGAAAAAATAAATATTTTAGAACACGATTCTGTAGAAGAGAAGGTCAAGGGTATTATGGCGTGGAAAAGATCGCCAATTTATCAAGAATATGTAGCAGTGGGTAATGAGGCCTTGGTTTCTAGTGAGAGGGTGGCAGTGGTTTTACAAAGACACCACCAGCTTTCGGCTGAAGAGTTTGAAGCTATTGCCGATCTAAACGAACAGTTAAATTTTTAAGTTTTTGCGTTAGGCAAAAATCCAACTGCTTGGATTTTTGTAGCAAAAACGGGAACTTTGATATGCCGAAGGCATCAAAATTCCCCACACCTTTTTTATGCCATCAAGATTTGTGGTGCCACAATTTATTGAAGAAGAAAATAAAATTTTTCTGTCTGTTACGACTAGGCAGTTTTTAATTGTTATTATTGCGGTGGTGGTGGAAATAATAGTTTTTAGAATTTCAACCTCAGCTTTTATTGTGTCTATTTTCATTTTTTTTGCACCGGCATTGGTTTTGGCTTTTGTAAGAATTAATGGTCAACCATTTCATCTTTTTTTGTTAAATATAATTCAAAGTTTTAAAAGGCCTAATTTGCGAGTCTGGAATAAGAATATTTCTTTGGATGAAATAAAATTTCAACTGGAAAGAGAAAAAAACGCTCAAAGAAAGCCAATTGAGAAACTGGCTTTTAAGGCTAGACCAGTTTCATCGCGTTTAATTGAGTTGGCTTTGATCGTAGATACTGGCGGAATGTATAAAGGAGAGTGAGATAATTTCTAATTTTTAATATTATAAAATTTAGACATGGAAAATTAAATAATTAATACATTATCTAGAAATTGAAAATTATAAATTGTAAATTAATTTTTATTATGTCTGGCAAAGAAATTCAACAAAAATCAACATTACCGTCCACCCAACAATATATGGAAATAGCGGAAATTCGTTCCGATATGTTGTTGATGAAGGACGGTTCTATCCGCGTAGTATTACTGGCTTCGTCAATTAATTTTTCCTTAAAATCAGCGGAGGAGCAGGAAGGCATTGTGAGCCAATATGTTAACTTTTTAAATTTTATTGATTTTCCATTGCAGATTGTGGTGCAGTCCAGAAAATTAAACATTGATAAATATTTGGCTGATATTGCAGTTAAAGAAAAAGTCCAAACCAACGAATTGCTGCGTATCCAAACCAAGGAATATGTACAATACATAAAAGAATTGGTGGAACTGGGGGATATTATGTCAAAAAAGTTTTATGTTGTGGTGCCGTATATTCCGGGCGGAGAAACCAAAGAGAATTTTTTTGTGCGTTTGGGTCATGCTCTGTCGCCAGTTTCTGCCATTCGAATGAGTGAAAAAGTTTTATTTGATTATAAAAAACAGATTGAAAAAAGGGTTGATCGAGTGGTTTCTGGTTTATCATCCATGGGTGTTTCGGCTGTGCAATTAGATACTCAAAGTTTAATTGAATTGTTTTATAACACTTACAATTTGGAAGTCTATAGTCAGCAAAAAATGTTGTCCACAGATTTAATGCAGGTGGAAGAGTAGAGTAAATTTTCAATTTCTAATTTCTAATTTTTAAACAATTTCCAATGAATTAATTTTTAAAATTAAGACACTATAAATTATCTTGTATGTTTGGTAAAGAATTACCCAAAATTCAAACTTTAACACCACAGGTTTCTGAGGAAAAGAAGCTGGCTAGCGAAACTGAAAAGGTGGTTTCAGAAAAAGAACTTTTGATGGCAGAACAAGCCTATCGTCAAGGGGCGGCTTCTATTTTGGATTTAATTTCACCAACCTCATTTAAAGTCGCGCCTAATTATTTACAACTGGGCGGCAAATGGACGCGGACTGTTTTTGTGACCACTTACCCGCGTTATATTGACGTAGGTTGGTTTGAACCAATTATTGATTTTTCAGCCACTCTGGACATTGCCATGTATTTTTATCCCATGGAATCAAAAATAATTTTAAAACAGTTGCGTGACAAGGTGGGTGTTTTAGAAGCGCAACTTTCTGGCGATGCAGAAAAAGGCGCTCCGCGAGATCCGCACACCGAGACGGCGCTTAGAGATATCGAACAATTGCGCGATGATCTGACTCAGGGCGTGGAACATTTTTTCCATTTTGGTCTGTATATTACCATGTATGCTGATAATCAAAAAGATTTAAATTTGCTAACGGAAAGAATTGAAAGTTTAATTGGTTCCAAGATGGTGTATTCGCGCCGTGCTTATTGGCAAGCCGAACAGGGTTTCAATTCTACTTTGCCCATGGCTTTAGATCAGTTAAGTGTGGGGTTTAACATGCAGTCTTCGCCGTGCGCCTCTTCTTTTCCTTTTGTCTCAGCCGAATTGTCTTCTGATTCGGGAGTTTTATATGGTATAAACCGGCATAATAATTCTTTAATTTTGTTTGATCGTTTTAGTTTGCAAAATGCCAATTCCGTGGTTTTTGCCACTTCGGGAGCGGGTAAAAGTTATGCCATAAAATTGGAAGTTTTGCGCAGTTTAATGTTGGGTACGGATGTAATTGTAATTGACCCAGAACGGGAATATCAATATTTGGCCGAGGCGGTCGGGGGTACATATGTTAATATTTCTTTAAATTCTGATTCCAAAATTAATCCTTTTGACCTACCCAAACCAATGGATGAAGAAACCAGTACAGGTGATATCATTCGTTCGGCCGTTATTACCCTAAAGGGTTTATTACGAATTATGATTGGTGAGGTGTCGCATGTTGAAGATTCGGTTTTAGACCGAGCTTTGCTTGAAACTTACGCCAAAAAAGATATTACGCCCGATACTAATCTTTTGGTTGAAGGTGTTCAATTTCCTATTATGTCGGATTTGCAGGAAGTGTTGGCCAACATGGAAGGCGGTGATTTATTAGCGCAAAAATTGGACAAATATACCAATGGCACCTTTGCTGGTTTATTAAATTATCCGACCAACGTGGATGTGAATAATCAGTTGGTGGTTTATAGTGTGCGGGATTTGGAAGACGAACTTAGGCCAATGGCCATTTATACCATTGTAAATTATATTTGGAATAAAGTACGGTCGGTTTTAAAGAAAAGAATTTTGGTTATTGATGAGGCGTGGTGGTTGATGCAACACGAAGATTCGGCTAAATTTATTTTTGCTTTAGTCAAAAGATGTCGCAAGTATTATTTGGGTGTCACTACCATCACACAGGATGTAAATGATTTTTTGGCTTCACCGTATGGACAGGCAATTTTAAATAATTCAGCTTTGCAGTTTCTGTTGAAACAAACCGCTTCGGCCATTGATGTGGTGTCTAATACTTTTCGTTTGACACAAGGGGAAAAATATTTATTATTGGAATCGGGCGTGGGTGAAGGTATATTTTTTGCCGGTGCCAAACATGCGGCCATAAAAATTGTGGCTTCTTATACTGAAGACCAAATTATAACCTCTGATCCGCGACAGATTTTGGAAATTGAAGAAGCCAAAAAAGAATTTGATGCTTCGCTGGGAGAAGAGCAGAAGTGAGAAGTGACAGATATTAATTTAATTTCTAATTTCTAGTTTTCAATTTCTAGACAATTTCTAATGTTATAATTTTCAATGTTTCAATCATTAGAAATTAAGTTATTGAAAATTGTTTGAAAATTAGAAATTGAAAATTAGAAATTTATTATTCTATGTCCCGTACCAGACTTGTTATTACCATAGTGGTTATTATACTGTTGATTGCCGTGCTTGTTTTAGCATTAATTTCAATTTTTGGCGCACGTAAAAATGAATCAACCGAACCAATTGTTTTACCACCAGTTGATGAAAACCAGGTGACACAAAAGTTACCTACCACTCAGCCGGATATTAATAATGTAAAGGTAGTCGCGCCAGTGGTTAAAGAGTTGACGGCAGAAGAAAAAGAAAGAAGTTTTTTAATCAAAACAGCGGCGGCTTTTGCGGAAAGATTTGGCTCTTATTCAAATCAGTCAAATTATGAAAATCTTTTGGATGTTAAGATTTTAATGACCCTAAAGATGCAGACCTGGATTGATTCTTTGGTTGTCAGTAAAAAACAGGGGCCTTTACCAACAGTCTATTATGGGATTACCACGCGCGCATTGAACACCAATCTAAAAATTTTAGAAAGTAAAAATGCGCAAGTAATTGTTTCAACGCAGCGACAGGAATCGGTTGGTGCGGAAGCTAATTCGCGTGTTTATTATCAAGATTTACAGATTGTATTTCTTAAAGACAGCGGAGTGTGGCAGATTGACGAAGCACGTTGGCAGTAGAAGCGTAAATATCAAAATTCAAATTTTAAATGACAAATCAAACTCAAAATCCAAATGAAAAAAATGAAACCAATACACTTTCGTCTTATGAAAGAGCTAAGTTGGAACGCGAAAGACAACAAGAATTAGTTGCCACGCGTTTTAAAGAAGAACAGGGAGATGGTGTGCAAAATGATGATGATGAAGACGAAGAGGAAGAATATGATGACCAACAAGAGCAATTAGAAGAGGAAAACGATATCTTGGCCGGTGAAGAGGAAGAGCAAACTGCGCGCAGTCAATTTCAGCAGATACAAGAGCTGGCTAGACAACAAGCAAAGACAGAAATAGAAAAAACAGTTGAAAAAAAGGCAAAAAAAATGTTTTTCAAAAGTGTTATTTTGCCAGTTTTGGAAGCCGTGGGTACTTTTTTTGTGGCGACTTGGTGGTTTTGGCTGATTTTATTAATTATGATTTTTATAGTTGCGGCAATTTATGCTTATAGTTGTGATATTGTTAGTTTGGCGCCGGCCGCTTTAAACCCTTTGGCACAATATTTTGGTTTTGAATGTTCAACATAATATAATTTATGATTAAAAAAATTAATAGAATATTTTTAATGGTTGTAATGGTGTTATTTGTATTGAATTTAATTGTGGCGCTTTTTGTGTTGACTAATGTGGTTAAGGCACAAAGTGGTGTCAAGGCGTGCGACATAGACACAGCTACTAAAAATCCAATTTGTCCGCCAGTGGGTAAAATTAGAGTGCAAGTCCCGATTCCGGGAATTAGTGATGCGTGTAAATATACTGATAGTAATGACGTGGTAATAGTCAATGGCACAACTAAAGTTGTGGAAAAAACATGTTATTGGGTTGATTCGTTGCCGTTTTATGTGCAAAAATTTTATAATTTTTCAATTGGTATTATTGCTATTATTGCCGTGCTCATGATTATGATTGGCGGACTGCGTTGGATTTTTGCAGCTGGTAATATGGGTAGTGTGAGTGAAGCCAAATCCACAATCTATGCAGCGATTACCGGACTGGTTTTAGCTTTAACTTCGTATGTAATTTTATATAATATCAACCCGCGTTTAGTGAATTTGAGTTTGCCGGGCGTAACTAGAATTGAAAAGATTGAACAACCAACAAGTATTTGGTGCAATGATTTTCCTCGTACATATGGTACAGATCCGGCGACTGGCCATACATTAAGATATGTTTATTATCCAGCTGAGATTCCTTTTGGAACCGTTGGACAGGGAATTAGTGGTACAAATATTGCTTTTCTTTGTGGTAAAAAATATTCATATGGTTATGAAGACGAATTAAATATCGCAAACAAGAAAGAATTAAGTATGGGTAGTTATTGTTTGGGCAATTATTGCCAATCCCACGAAGAAGCGTGTTTTACTGATGGTGGTTATTCTTATTGTTCTGATCCGGCAAAAATGTGTAAGGATAGTTATAAAACGAGATGCACCCAAGCTAATGAAATGATGGATCAAACTTTAACTTTAAATAATAATAAAGACGAAAAAATTTTAGGATATTCTTGTATGTTTAGAAATGACTATAGTTTTTTAAATCCAGATGAATGTGCGTGGGCCAAAAGAATATTCTGTCCAGCTGCGACGACTAGGGTTTCTTGTCTGACTGGTCCTAAAAATGATGGAAATGGTACGGTTGGTTGTTGGACAGATGACGGTGGAAAAAGAAAAGCTTTCGAACACAGAGAAACAGGAGATCAGTTAACATATTGTATAGATGATAATTATGCCAATGAAGAGGCTAACTTGATATGTTGTGTTAGTACGGATGACACCTATCGTGTATATGATGGTAATAATGCTTATAAACCAAATTGTGAAAACATAACTAAATGTGAAGTGGGTGCGGGAACTGATCAGTATAATTCACAAGACGCCTATCAAAACGATCCATGTCATGTGTGTCCATAATTAAAAAAATGAGAATATGTATTTAGAAAAATTTAATTATAAAAAAATATTTTTAGTCATGGGTTTTGTGGTGGTGTGTTTGGCTTTGCTATTTTTAATCTACTGGATGTTTTTTAGAACCGCAGCACCACAGCCGGGAGAGCCGGGATATTTACCACCTGGAATTACCGGTCAGTTACCAGAAGCAGGAAGTGGATTTAACGCTGGTCAGCTGGGGACTGGTGGACAACTACCACAAACGGGTAATTTGCCAGCAACAAATACTGGTGGACAGGCGGTTGCTCAACAACCTGATAGTTTTGCCAGAGGAAACACGACTTATGTTTTACCACTATCGGCCGACAAGACAGTTGGCGTGGCTTTGAGCCCCAATAAACAGGGTGTGGTTTATTATGATAAAAATTCCAGTCAATTTTATCGGCTTTCGGCTGATGGTAAGGAAAAATTATTATTGTCGGATGAAAAATTTTTTGCAGTTGAAAACGTGGTTTGGTCAGCGGATTCCACTCAGGCCATTATGACTTTTCCAGATGGTATAAAAGTTTATTATAATTTTGCCACCAAGAAAAAGACCACCTTACCCAAAGAAGTAAAAGAACCAGTTTTTAATTTGTCTGGTTCGGAAATTGCTTTTAAATACGAAGGCGCTAATGCAGAAAATAATTTTGTGGCCATTGCCAATCCGGATGGTAATAAAGTCAAATACATTGAGGATTTGGGTGAAGAGGGAAATAAGGTGCAAACAGTTTTTTCACCCAAAGAAGAAGTGGTGGCGTTTTATGCCAAACCCTCAGGTTTAAATTCGTCAGAAGTTTTTTTTATTGGCCAAGAGAGTGAAAATTATAAATCATTAAAAATTCAAGGCACGCGTTTTAAAGCTTTGTGGGCGCCAAGTGGTGAAAAAATAATTTATCAAATTGTTTCGCAAGACACCAATTATAACCCCGCTTTATGGCTAACTGATGCGCGTGGCGATAATATTGGCAATAATAATATAGCTTTAAAACTAAACACTTGGGTGGATAAATGCGTTTTTGCCAGCACTAATGAAATTTATTGTGCAGTACCAAAAAATTTACCGCAAGGCAGTGGGTTATATCCAGAGCTTTCATATGAGGGTGGTGATGATATTTATCGTGTGGATTTGGGCACGGGGCAAACTCGCTTATTGGCTTTACCCGTGGAACAAAATGGTAATGACAATTTTAAAATTAGCCACTTATCTTTGGCGGGTGATGGACGAAGTCTTTTTTTCTGGAATGAAAACAATGAACAGATTTATAGTTTAAAATTAAAATAAATTATGTTAGATAAAAAGCAAAAAAAAGTTGGTCGTTATTTTTTTATTGCCATTTCATTAATGGCGTTGATTTTGTTTGCGGTTATTTTTTTAAATTTTAAATATAGTTTGTTAAATTTTTTAGTTAATAAAAATAACAATAATAATTCAACTATAAACAATAGTTCGGCTTTAACCAGCACAGCGGGTGATCCTTTAATAGAAAAGGCAAGTGATTTTTATAAAAGATATATTCGTCAGCATAACGCCTATTTAGGTCAAGGCGAAACACCGGTGATAGTTTTTTGTGATTTTACATTGCCAGCTTGCCAACAGGTGTGGTCGGTTCTGGCCAAAATACGATCTGATCAGCCAGAATTGTTGAACGATAAGTTGGTTTTAGCTTGGAAGAATTTTTTAGTGTCAACTAACATTAATTCAAGATTGGCGGCCGAGGCGGTGCTGTGTGCCAAAGAGCAGGGTAAGTTTTGGCAATATGGTGACTTGTTGTTTAATAATCAAGAAAAAATTAATGAAAAAAATATATTTCAATGGGCATCTGAATTGGGTTTAAATAAAGAAAATTTCGAAACTTGTCTAAGTTCTGGTAAAATGTTAGAATCAATCGGCTATGACATGGAAGACGCTCAAAAGCTATATATTGACGGCTTGCCATATGTTTTTGTCGGTTCTAAAAGGCTGGAAAAGGATAGTTTTACTGAATTAGAACAAGCGGTGAGTGAAATAAGATAATTTTATGTACACAAAGTTTACCGCGCATTTACAAAATGTTTTGGAACGCGCTGAACAATTAGCTGGGCTTAAATTTAAAAAACACATCGAACCAGAAGATGTGCTTTTTTCGCTATTGCAGGAAAAAGGCGCTTTGGCGCGCGAAGTGCTTATAAAAGCTGGTTTAAAATTTGAGAAATTGGAAGTTAAGAAGGAAACCAAAAAAAATAATAAAAATTTGGTTTGGGATTTGGAAACTAAAAAAATTTTAGAAAAAAGTGTTGTCTATGCTATGGCCAGCCAAAGTAAATATGTAGGAACAGAACATGTTTTATACGCTTTAATTTCTAACCCCAGTAAAAAGGTGCAGGATTTTTTAGTTAATAATAAAATTAAAACCACCAAATTAATTGAACATTTGGAAGTTGTGTTAAGAACTGGAAAAACCTTTTCAGATATTACTGTTTTTTTGGAGAACAATCAATTTGATTGGGAAAAGATGCTTTTGGGAGCAATGAATAAAATGGAAAACAACACGGACGATAATTTTTTTGATAATGAAACGTTGATAAAAAAACAACCAATCGGTCGTTTGGATGCGCGAATAGTTGAAAATAAAAAGAATCAACGCAGTTTTTTGGATTTTTTTGCGCGCAACTTGACTGATAAAAAAGTGCAGCAAAACATTGACCCGGTTATTGGTCGCGAAAATGAGATTAATCGTATTATTCAAATTTTGGCGCGACGAACTAAAAATAACCCAGTGCTTTTGGGTGATGCGGGAGTTGGTAAAACAGCAATTGTGGATGGATTGGCTAAAAAAATAACCGAAAGTGATGTGCCGGATATTTTATTAAATAAAAAAATTTATGCTTTGGATATGAACATGTTGTTAGCTGGCGCCATGATGCGTGGTGAATTTGAAGGTCGTTTAAAACAAGTTTTGGATGAGGTGCGTCAGGATCCAAATATAATTTTATTTATTGATGAAATTCACACCATTGTGGGTGCGGGAGCGGTGACCGGGGCTATGGATGCCGCAAATGTTTTAAAACCAGCTTTGGCGCGTGGCGAAATTCGTTGCATTGGCGCCACAACATACGAAGACTACAAAAAATACATTGAAGAAGACCCAGCTTTAGAACGACGTTTTCAACCCGTGTCGGTTGATGAACCCAGTGTGGAAGAAACGATTGAAATTCTAAAAGGTGTTAAAAAAAATTATGAGCAACATCATTTAGTAAAAATTTCTCTCTCAGCCATTGAAGCTGCTGCGCGTTTATCAGCGCGTCATGTTACCGAACGGTTTTTGCCAGATAAAGCCATTGATTTAATTGATGAGGCGGCGGCGCGGGTTAAAGTGCGCCAGCCCAGTTCGCCATTTTTAAATGAAGTTATATTTTTGGAAGAAAAAATGGCAAGTTTAGAAGAAAAAAAATTACAGGCCATTACAGATGAAAATTATCCTTTGGCTTTAGATTTTAAAAAAGAGGAAGAAAAATTATTAAATAAAATCGCTGTTGCTAAAAATTTGGTTGAAAACAGACAAGAAAAATGGTTGGGTGAGATTACAGAAAAAGATATTGTACAGGTAATAAGTGAAATCAAAAAAATTCCACTAGAAGAACTGTCTTTAGCTGAGGGAAAAAATTTAGTAGATTTGGAGAAAAAATTAAATAATTTTATTTTTGGTCAAAATGTAGCCATGTCTGAGATTGCTTTTTTTGTCAAACGCGCCAGAGCCGGGCTTAATTCTAGTTTTAGACCATTGGGTTCATTTGTTTTTTTAGGTCCGTCGGGTGTGGGGAAGACAGAAACTGCCAAAGTTTTAGCGCGCGAGGTTTTTGGTGCGACTGATAAATTGATACGTATTGATATGTCAGAATTTGCTGAAAGTTTTAATGTTTCGCGTCTAATTGGTTCACCGCCCGGCTATATTGGTTTTAAAGAAGGAGGCAAATTAACAGAAAGCATTAGACGCCAGCCTTACTCAGTAGTTTTATTTGATGAGATGGAAAAAGCACATCCGCAGGTGTTTAATATATTATTACAGATTTTGGAAGACGGTGTTTTAACTGACGCGGCTGGTAAGAAGGTTAGTTTTAAAAATGCTTTAATTGTTATGACGGCCAATTTAGGTCTGCAGAATTTGGGTGCAAAAAATTTTGGTTTTGATTCAAATTTTTCAAACCAAGATGAAACAAATAAAAATTTTGTCACTTTTAAAGACAGGGCCACCGAAGCTTTAAAGCGTGAATTTAGACCAGAGCTTTTGAGTCGGGTGGATAAAGTGGTTTTTTTCCAACCATTGGGGTTGGAAGTTTTAGAAACTATTACTAAGAGTTATTTAGAACAATTAGCTGAGCGTTTGAAATCCAAAAAAATTAATTTTTCCAGCAGCCCAAAAATAATTTCTTGGCTGGCTAAACAAAGTTTGGTTGAAGAAGGTGGAGCCAGGGAAGTGCGGCGCGTGGTGGAAAAAGAAGTTGAAAATCCATTGACTGATAAAATTTTATTGGGTGAAATTAAAAGCGGCATGGGTGTAAAAATTGATTTATATAAAAATAGCCTCGTGTTTAAAATTAGTGATTAGATGAAACTTTTTTTGAAATTAAAAAAAATAGTTTTGGATATTTTATTTCCACTGGCTTGTTTGGGGTGCGGCAAAGAAGATGTGTGGTTGTGCAACGAATGTTTGGAAAAAATTCCGCTGGAGGAATTTTTTTATTGTGCGGTTTGTCAACAAAAGAGTTTGCGCGGTGAGACACATGCTCACTGTCAACGTGATTTTTATCTAGATGGTTTGTTAATTGCAAGTCAGTGGAAAAATAAAAATTTACGGCAATTAATTCATAAATTAAAATATAATTTTGTTCAAGATTTAAAAATTCCTTTGGGAAAAATTTTGATTAAAAAAATTCAGCAAGCAAATCATTTTTTTACACCAGCTTTGGATAGCGGATTTTTTGATGGATTAATTCCGATACCATTGGCACAAAAACGTCTGTTGTGGCGTGGTTTTAACCAGGCCCAGCTTTTAGCTGAACAAACCACGCAATATTTAAGAATTCCAGTCTGGGCAGAGGCGGTTAAGAGAATAAAAAATACCAAGCCTCAAGTGGGGCAAAAACAACACCAACGTCAAAAAAATATTAGCGGAGCATTTTTGTGTGATTTGAAATTTATTGATTCATTAAAAAATAAAAAAATTTTATTAATTGATGATGTATACACCACCGGCGCGACTATTTTGGAGGTGGCCAAAGTCTTAAAAGCAGCTGGCACAAAGGAAGTCTGGGGTTTGGTTTTGGCGCGCGGATAAAACATAAAAGATATTTATAAAACAAAAATACCCCTGATTTAGTTAGGGATATTTTTGGTAGCGCCACGGGTGGAAATTTCCGCTAGAGGCGGATCCACCTTAGGTGGAGAACCCTGATTACCAGGATGCCCGCTAGAGGCGGGTCCGCCTTAGGCGGAAAAACCTGTTAGATTAAATATAATAATTCTTATTGTTTTGGTAGCGCCACGGGGAATCGAACCCCGATTACCAGGATGAAAACCTGGTGTCCTGACCATTAGACGATGGCGCCATAGAATACAATTTTTAATTACAATTATTCTAACTGAAAAAAATGATTAATGCAAGATATATTTTATGCGTTGATTTTAGAAACGGAGAGACAGGGATTTGAACCCTGGGTATGCCCAAAAAGACATACAACAGGTTAGCAACCTGCCGCCTTAAGCCACTCGGCCATCTCTCCATAAACATTATTAAATTCTATTTTTTTTAAATACGGAAGGGGTGAGATTCGAACTCACGAGGGACTTTCATCCCTAACAGTTTTCAAGACTGTCGCGTTAGACCACTCTGCCACCCTTCCATCTGGCATTATTCATTAACTATACTGAAAAAATAATTGGTTGTCAATTTAAGTTTTGAGTGCTAAAGTAATGCTATATGATGTCTCAAACTGAAGAAATAAAAACCAAGCTTGACATTGTGGATGTCATTAGTGAATTTGTACCCCTAAGACAGTCTGGGGCCAATTTTAAGGGTTTGTGTCCATTTCATAATGAAAAAACACCGTCTTTTATGGTCTCACGCGAAAAGCAGTTTTTTAAATGTTTTGGCTGCGGTGAGTCTGGTGATATGTTTTCTTTTTTGGAAAAAATTGAAAATATTGAATTTCCCGAAGCGCTTAAAATTTTAGCCGCCAAAGCTGGGGTAGAAATTGTCAGGCAGGATCCGCGAATTACCAATTTGAAAACCAGGCTTTTGGATTTGCATAAAATTGTAACTGAATTTTTTATGGAGCAGCTGCGTCAGCCAGTTGGAAACACAGCTTTAAAATATTTAGTGGAGAAAAGGAAATTGAAAATGGAAACTATTCAAGAGTTTAAACTGGGTTATGCTCCAGACAGTTGGCAAGCTACTAGTCAATATTTAAAAAGCCGTGGTTTTAATGATTATGAATTAAAGCAGTCGGGTTTGGTGGTAGAAAAAACAGGTGGCAGTCCAAATTATTATGATCGTTTTCGTGCCCGTCTCATTTTCCCCATTAGTGATTATCATGGCAACATAGTTGGTTTTACGGCTCGGGCAATAAGCGCCACCGAGAGCGCTAAATACATTAATAGTTCGCAAACTTTAATCTATAACAAGTCGCAAGTTTTATATGCTTTGGATAAGGCCAAAGAAATGACCAAAAAAAATAATCTTTTGATTTTGGTGGAGGGGAACATGGATGCCATCTCTTGTTTTGAAGCTGGTGTAAAAAATGTGGTGGCTGTTTCGGGTACTTCGTTAACCGTGGAGCAGATAAAAACAATCAAACGTTATTGCGATACAGTGGCCATTTGTTTTGATGCTGATGCAGCTGGCGCAATCGCTGGTATGCGGGGGATTAGTTTATTGTGGCAGGAAGAACTGAATGTTAAGGTAATTATTTTGCCGACCGGCATTAAAGATCCAGATGAATTGATCCATCAAAATTTATCAGCTTGGTTATCAGCCGTTGATGGTGCGCGTGATATTATGGAGTATTTTTTTATTAAAGAATTAAGCAATCGGGATGTGACAATTTTGGAAGAAAAAAGAAAAGTGGCTAAAGCATTATTGCCGTGGATTGCCAGATTAACTGATCCTTTGACTGAAAATTATTATTTAAAGCAGTTAGCTGAAAAATTGACGGTTGATGAAGGGGCTTTACGTCAGGCTATTACTAAACTTAAAGTTGGAAAAAATAGTAACCAAAAATTAAAATATCCAACCACTGCGGTTACGGTTGGAAAAAATTTACAATCACGCCAACTGTCGGTTATGGAAAGAATTTTGGCTTTGATGCTTTTTGATGTGCGACTTTTGGAGCAAGCTATTGCGCAGATATCAGAAAATTATTTTGAGGGCTTGGCACGTGAGTTTTACAAAAAGCTGATAATTTACTATACTAAAGAGAGATGTGTGTCTCTGGAATTTTTACGTACGGATTTGAAAATGAATAAAAATGAGGTGCTAGAAAGCTTTTTTGAAGGACTGGTGTTGTTGGCGGAAACCGAATTTACTGAAATGACTCCACGAGAGGTGGCACATGAATTTGATGCAGCCGCTTTTTATCTAAAAAATCAAGATTTGTCGCGGCGACGAACAATCCTGCAGCAACAGATTAAGGTAGCTGAACAAAATAATAATATGGAATTAGCAAATAAATTGTTGATAGAATTTGCTAAAATTAATTAATATTTTTTTAGGGTAGTTTTATTATGATAAAAAAAAGAATTAAAAATTTAGCTAAACGACGTCTTGTGACGCCAAAAAAAATTTTTAAGAAAAACAAAAGAAATGTTGCAAAAAAAAGTATTGTCAAGAAGAAGGTTTTTAAAAAAAAATCCCCAAGCTTTAAATTTAAGAAGAAAGTTTTTTCTAAGAAAAAAAAATCCAAAAAAAGTGTTATAAAAAAAAAGAAGCTTGAAAAGAGTCAATCCTTGGTTAAATCAGTGGCCGACGAGGAAAAAATTAAACTTTTGTTAAAAAAAGGTCGTTCGCGTGGTTTTGTGACTGAAGATGAAGTTTTGTATACTTTACCTGATTTGGAGGAGTATGTTGATCGTTATGAAGCATTGCTAGTAAAATTTGAACGGCAAGGCGTGCAAGTTGTTGAAAGAGAGTTGAGTGTTTTAGGTAAAAAAGAAGAACGCAAAGATGTTTTGCAACAAATGGGCTTGGGTGGTAGTGATCAACGGCGAATGGATTTATCGGATATTTCAGCCGACTCAATTCAGATGTATTTGCGGGAAATTGGTAAGGTGCCTTTATTAAAAAGCGACGAAGAAACGGTTCTAGCAAAACGTAAGGAAAAGGGTGATAAAGAGGCAGTTCGGAAATTGGTCGAGTCAAATTTGCGTTTGGTGGTTTCGATTGCCAAAAAATTTGCCGGTCGTAGCGGTCTAACTCTATTAGATTTAATTCAAGAAGGGAATATTGGTTTGTTTAGGGCGGTAGAAAAGTTTGATTATCGTAAGGGGTATAAATTTTCCACCTACGCCACCTGGTGGATTCGGCAGGCTATTACTCGCGCTTTGGCCGATCAATCACGCACCATTCGTATTCCAGTGCATATGGTGGAAACAATTAATAAATTTCAACAGGCTGAACGGCGCTTGATTCAAGATTTGGGGCGTGAACCACTACCTGAAGAAATTGCCGCGGAAATGGGCGAGGAAGTTGATAAAATTCGCCATATAATTAAAATTTCTCAGGAGACCGTTTCTTTAGAAACTTCGGTGGGCAACGATGATAATGATGACTCTAAGCTGGGCGATTTTTTAGAAGATTTAAAAACCATTACTCCATCCAAAGCCGCATCCCTAGAACTTTTACGCGATCATATTCAAGAAATTATTGCCGATCTAACACCGCGCGAACAAAAGATTTTAAAAATGCGTTTTGGTTTGGAAGATGGCGTGGCACATACACTGGAAGAAGTGGGTTTGGAATTTGGCGTGACCAGAGAACGTATTCGTCAGATTGAAGCTAAAGCCTTGGAAAGAATTGAAGAAAGCGAGGGCATGAGAAAATTATTGGATTATTAAATTTATGAAGACATTTTTTATCATTATTTTATTGATAGTTGTATTTTTTTTACTGGGTTATGTGATTTTTAATTTAGCTAGTTTAAAGATTGGATCTGAGGATAAAGTTTTAATCACGCAACAAAAAGATGAGACAAAAAAAGAATCAATAAATAATAATCTTCCTATGAATGACGATCAAAACAAACCGGCCAGTGTTTCCAATTCATCGGCGCAGGAAATCAATGAACTGCAGGCGCAAATAATTAGTCCAGGTACTGGCGAACAAAAAGTTCAAGCCGGCGATACCATTACCGTGCACTATGTTGGCAATTTAACCAATGGTACAAAATTTGATTCAAGTTTGGATCGTGGCCAACCATTTCAGGTTGTTATTGGTGTGGGTCAAGTTATACAGGGCTGGGACAAAGGAATTATTGGTATGCAGGTTGGTGAAAAAAGGAAATTGTTCATTCCGGCAGATTTAGCTTATGGTGCACAAGGGGCTGGAAACGTAATTCCCCCCAACAGTGCTTTAGTTTTTGAAGTTGAATTAATTTCAATTGATAAAACTGCAACCCAATAGAAGTCATTTTTTTAAATTGATAGTTAGGTTATAATAATTTAGTCTAAATTTTAAAATTTGCATGATATTATAAAAATTGCTATACTTTTTTTGAAAATTTATTCGGGGATAGCTCAGTGGTAGAGCAATTGACTGTTAATCAATTGGTCGTGGGTTCGAGCCCCACTCCCCGAGCCAACCTAGTGCGCGTTTCGAGAGGTCAATATGCGTCTAATATTAACCAAATTTGATTGGTGGTTCGATTTTTTATTTCCTCCCTAGAAAATGGAATTGAACTGGAATGCGCGGTAGATTACAAAAAATACCTCAATTTTTGAGGTATTTTTTGTTTGAATTTTTTTCTTTATTGAATTGTATTAATATTAGGGGTAAACTGATAATATATGCAATCCTCCTCTCAATTGACCGATGAACAACTTGTTAAAATAATTAGGGAAAAAGATCAAGAATTGTATAGTGAAATAATTAAACGTTATCAAACCAAGTTGTTACATTATCTGCGAAAATTTATTTATGATCCCGACAAACTTGAAGATGTGCTTCAGGTGGTTTTTATTAAATCATATAGAAATTTATATGGTTTCAATATCAATAAAAAATTTTCATCATGGATTTATCGCATAGCTCATAATGAAGCTGTTAATCATTTAAAAAAAAATTCCAGAGGACAAATTTCTTTAGAAGAGGTAGAATATAAGATAGTTGATGAAAAAAATAATTTGCATTGTCAAATTGATGGTAATTTATTAAAAGAAAAAGTAGACAAACTTTTAACTAATATTAACTTAAAGTATAGTGAACCTTTAATCCTATTTTATTTTGAACAAAAGTCTTATCAAGAAATTAGTGATATTTTGCATATTCCTAAAAATACAGTTGGCACCTTGATTTCTAGAGCTAAACAAATACTAAAGGAAAAAATAAGTCAACAAAAAGATTATGAAAAATAATAACAAATCTAAAGGATTAGAAGACAAAATAATGTCAGAGATTAAATCTGGCAGAGTTAAGTTGCGTTCAAAATATGTATTTTTAGCTAAAAAGTTAGGATTGAATAGCGGCATTATTTTAACGGTTATTTTGTCTATCCTGTTTTTTAGTCTGGTTTTATTCTATATGAGAACTACTGACAGCTTAGAATACTTAAGTTTTGGCAAAGCAGGCATTTTGGCTTTTTTAGAATCATTTCCGTATCTGTTAGTTGTTAGCTTGATTTTACTTTTATTTGCAACTGGATATTTAATAACAAAGACTGAGTGGTCATATAAAAAACCGTTTAAGTATTTTGCTTTGGGTATATTGACTTTGGTTTTAATTGTTGGCAGTGCAGCAGCTTACAGCGGTGTTACGGAAAGCATAGAGGAACAGGCTTTTAAAAATCGCGTACCTGGCATGTTTCTCAAACCACTTATTGGCAGAGGGATAGAATCGAGAGGTAGGGGCATAGCGGGCAAAATTTATGAAATAAATGATAACTATTTAATTTTAGAAACACCGCGTGGTTTTGAAAAAGTAAGTTTATTAGAATTAGATTGTGATAATTCTGACTCGCATAGATTCAGTGAAGCTGGTTGTCAAGACCCATTTACGATAGACCAATTTATTATTGCTGTTGGTAAAAAAGAAGATAGTGTTTTTGTGGCAGAAAAAATACACGTTGTAGGTGAAAAAGGATTTCCACCGATGATTAGACGAGGCATACATCGTCAGTTTGTTTCTTTTTCCAGAAATTATTCAACTATTACACCACCATTACCATCGCATTTATTAAATTTTGATGAGCAAACCAATGAATGTATTAAAGAATGTTTTAAGAATAGAATTCATCCCAGAGAGTGTTTTGATAAATGTATTGAATAATGTTTGTTAAATTTGCAAAAAACTATTCCATAAAAATGGAGTAGTTTTTAAATTTTTAAAATGAAATAAAAGGGGTGATAGTCCGGTATTAATATTTATAAGGGTTGGATAAAATGAGCCGAACGAGAGGATTATGGGCTTTTAATCGGGCCCTTTATTTGACCTTTTGGGATAAAAATGAAATAAATTTGGAGTTAGGGTTGTATTAATGATAAAGGCCAATATTAAGCGGATTTATCCTCTCGGATCAGCTCGATTGGTCGCTTAAAGGTCGACCAACAGTTTAATATTAAAAATTAACTAAAGTTGAAAAACTTTTTAAAAAATATGATTACTAAAACAAAAATAGTCATAGGCACCTTAATTGTTGCGTCATTTATTGTTGGCGGAATTGCCTTTAATACACTCCAAGCAAATGCTTTTGGTGGAGGGCGTATGTTCGGTTTTTTTAGAGGCGGTGAACAATGTGACTTAACAGGACTTGAAAAAGGTTCAGAAGAATGGCGGGTAAAAATTGAAGAATGCAAAGCTGAAAGAGGAGTTCAAAGGGAAGAGTGGAAGATTATGAGCGAAGAAGAAAGACAAGCTAAAATGGGAGAAATGAGAGTTAATAGGCCTGAACTAACCGAAGAGATGAAAGCTAGAATGGAAGAATTTAAAAAAAATGGACAACGAAAGGGTAAAATAGAATGTTCTTTCGGTCCCATGGGTTTGATGGGTTTTTCTGATGAAGTTAATCGTAGGGTTGTTAATTTAGAAAATGGAGTGCAAATGACAATTACTTCTGACAATCCAGAAATTGTGCAAAAAATTCAAGAAGCCGCAGTTAAAATGTCACATGATTCTGGAGAATAAAATTTTTTGCGAGCGAAGTTTGAAGCGCTTTGTTTCGTTGGTGAGCAACAGAACGAAGGTTTTAAATTTTGTAAAATTTTTCAAGTAAAAAGTTATGAAAAAAATAATTACCCTGATTCGGGTACATAAAATCATTTCTCTGATTATTTTAGCTATCATAATTAGTGGTGGATATTTTGGTTATCAAAAAATTAATGCTAAAGAGAATGGAGTTAGTTACGTAACTGAAGGAATTGTGAAAGGAATGTTAATTTCTTCAATTTCAGGCACAGGCCAAGTGTCGGCTGAAAATCAAATTGATATTAAACCCAGAGTGTCTGGCGATCTGATTTATTTTAATATAAAAAATGACCAAGAAGTTAAAAGGGGCGATTTGTTGGCCAAAATAGACAGTCGTGACGCCAGTAAGTCAATTCGCGATGCTCAGATTGCCTTAGATTTAGCTAAAACAAAATTAGAAGATTTGCTATCCCGACCAGACGCGAAATCTTTGCTTACAGCTGAAAATGCCGTGGCTCAGGCCGAACGCGATTTAACCAAGGCAAAAGAAAATTATGAAGTAATTGAAATAGATACCGAAAGAACTTTAGTTAAGGCATATGAAGACGGCTATAGTTCTGTTTCAGATATTTTTTTTAAATTGTCTGATTATATGGCAGATTTAAAAGATGTATTAGGCACAGAAACGGCGTCAGACGCGCATATTTCTGCTTATGAATTAATATTAGGAAAAAACTCAATATTTACTGAGAAACTTTTAGCTGACTATTATAATGCTCTTGATAAATATAACAAAAATTTTATTTTTTTTAGAGGAATATATAGCAACGCGGAACGTGATGTGATTTACAAACTTATTGAAGAAACCCTTGAAACAACTAAGTCCATTACGCAAACATTAGAAAGCGCGCGTCATATGTATGATGCGATTAAAGTTAGGAGTTATAGTAGTTCTCTTTATATAGTTTCTCATATTGACAAGATGCAACCTAAAATTGAAAGCAATGTCTCAGCCGCTTACTCCAATGTAAGTTCTCTGCAAAGAATTATAGAAACAATCGATGATACAGTGCAAGAGACGCCGAAAAAAATTGAAGACGCCAAAATCACTATTCAAGCCGCAGAGGAAAAATTAGCCGAAAAAAAATTGGCGCTAGAAGAAGTAAAAATTGGCACTGACCCAAATGATATCAAATCCCAAGAATATACTGTTGTCCAAAAACAAGAAGCGCTTTGGGACGCGCAGGAAAAATGGAGTGACTATTTTATTTACGCGCCCTTTGACGGCATTCTAACAGCTGTTAACTCTAAAATTATAAAAGGAGATTCTGTTTCTTCGGGCACTGTTTTGGCAAGCATTATCACTCAGCAAAAAATAGCGGAAGTTACCTTAAATGAAATTGACGCAGCCCGGGTTAAAGTTGATCAAAAAGCCACTTTGCAGTTTGACGCGGCAGAGAATTTGTCAATTACCGGCAAGGTGGTGGAAGTTGATACTTTGGGAACTATTAACCAGGGAGTAGTAAGCTATGGCGTCAAGATCGCTTTTGATGTTGACGATGAACGAATCAAGCCAGGCATGACCGTTAGTACTTCAATTATACTTGAATCTAAACAAAATATTCTACTTGCTCCATCAAGCGCCGTTAAAGGAATCGGAGAGAATAGTTATGTTGAAGTTTTAGTTAGTGGCCAGCCACAAAGAAAAACAGTGGTGACTGGGTCAAGTAATGATATTATGATTGAAATCATTAGTGGGCTTGAAGAGGGCGAGAAAGTTATAAGCCGGACCATAAACAATAACAGTATTATTCAAACAAGCACTGGCGGTAGTGTGCCAATGGGTGGTATGCAATCTGACCCCATGCGACAAATACAAAGAACAATGCGATAGTGTCAGCCGTTACTGATTTGCATAGGCTATAAAAATTATGATTAAGTGCGAAAATATAAGTAAAACTTATCAAACCGGCGAAACCTCTCTAACCGTATTAAAAGACGTTTGTTTTGAAATTAAGAAAGGTGAGTTTGTGGCAATTATTGGTCCTTCCGGTTCTGGTAAATCAACCTTAATGCATATTCTGGGGGCGCTTGATAAACCAAGCAGTGGAAAATATTTTCTTAATAATCAAGATGTTTCTGAATTATCTGATGATGAGTTGGCAGAAATTCGTTCGCAGAAAATCGGTTTTGTTTTTCAATCCTTCAATTTGTTATCACGAGCTACTGTGTTGCGTAATGTAATTATGCCGCTTTTATATGGCAGTAAAGTGAATAAGGGCGAACGGATTGAGCGAGCTGAAAATTCTTTAAATGCAGTTGGTTTGGAAAAAGAAAGGTGGCATCATCTATCAAATCAATTATCTGGTGGACAAATGCAGAGAGTGGCCATTGCTCGGGCATTAGTTAATGAACCAGATTTAATTTTAGCCGATGAGCCAACTGGAAACCTTGATTCAAAAACCGGTGACATTGTCTTGGAAACTTTCAAAAAATTAAACCAAGAAAAAGGACACACCATTATTTTAATTACTCATGAAAGATATGTAGCAGATCATGCTAACAAGATTATTGAAATAAAGGATGGCCGGATTATTTCAGATAAAAATTCTAATCACGACGGTTTAAAAATCAAGTAAATTTATGCTATTTTCAGATTTATTGCAAGAAACATATTTTGCCCTGTCCGCCAATAAGTCACGGTCAGTTTTAACCACACTTGGTATTGTGATTGGGATTGGTTCAGTAATTGCCATGATTTCTATCGGCCAAGGCGCCGCTAGCGATATTGTAGCCAATATCGAGTCTCTGGGCTCGAATTTATTGGTGGTGATGCCTGGTTCGCGACAAGGTGCGGGACAAATGGTGCGTGGCGGAATAGGCTCGGCGACTACTTTAACCTTAGGGGATTCTAAGGCCATTGCCGAGCAAATTGAATATACTGAAGAAGTGGCGCCAACCGTTTCATCCCGAAAACAAGTTAAAACAACCAAAGGCACCAATACGAATACCAGTATTTATGGCGTTACGGAATCTTACGCGCGAATAAAAAGTATTGGGGTTGAGATAGGCAGTAATATAAATGATATTCAGGTGACAAAAACATCTAAAGTGGCCGTACTCGGCCCGGTAACTCGCGATGATCTTTTTGGTGAAGGCATTGATCCAGTTGGGCAAAAAATTCGTATTGAAAATTTGGAATTTACGGTTATTGGCATAACTGCGGCTAAGGGAGGGACTGGTTTTAGCTCAAGTGATGACTTAATTTACATTCCTATTTCCACGGCGCAAAGATATTTGACGGGCAGTGATTCAGTTAGCAATATCAATATTCAGGTTAAGGAGGAAAAATTAATGGCAGTAGCCCAAGAGCAAATTACGAATTTATTGCTGGCCAGACACAAAATTGCCGACCCGCTAAGCGCTGATTTTAGCATTATGAACCAAGCAGATACCATCAGTGCGATGACATCTGTTACCAACACAATGACCTTGCTTTTAGGAGCCATTGCTGGCATTTCGCTTTTAGTCGGCGGAATCGGCATTATGAACATGATGCTGACCACTGTTACCGAAAGAACTCGCGAAATCGGTTTGCGCAAATCTTTGGGCGCCAAAGCCAAGGATATTAGTAGCCAATTTTTAGGCGAATCAATAGCTCTAACTTTTATTGGTGGCACCATTGGTATTATTTTCGGCTGGCTGGCATCTTTTTTAATTACGAAATTTGGCGGCACCACTACTTCAGTTACGGGCTTTTCAATTATGCTCGCCTTCGGCGTATCAGCGGCCATTGGCATTATTTTCGGTTATTACCCGGCTCGGCGCGCCGCCAAATTGAATCCGATTGACGCTTTGAGATATGAATAAATTAACTAATAATTATATGAAAAGATATTATTTTATTCTGCCAACATTTTTAATTGTCTTGCTTTTAGTTACTGGTTGCTCAAAAAAATACGAACAAAATAATAATGAGCAAAAAAATCAAAATCAAGAACAGCAAACTCAAGAAAATCAAATACCTAGATGGAATGAAAATTTTGATGAAGTCAGCTTAGATAATTTAGAAATAGGCCAACAGGTTTTAGTAGTGGGGACTGAAAACGGCGACGGAAGTATTAGTGCCAATCAGATTGTGATTGGTGATAAAAAAATAGATTTTGGAGAAATGGACAGGAATTTTCCATTTAGGGAGAGGGAAGAAATTAATCCGGATGGTATGAAAAATAATACAGATAGGCAATTGCCCGCAGGTTTTGAAGGTCAGCGTGGCGGCTTTGAAAAGATGCAAAATATGAATGATGAAGAAAGGGCAAAAATGCGTGAGCAAATGACGGTTCGAAGAGGAACGGTCGGCCATAATAGATTAGATAATATGGGTAGTATAGCTCGGCTGGTTGGAGAAATTATTAACAAAGATGAGATAGGTATAACATTAAAACTTGAAGACATTGGATCAAGGCTGGTTTTTTATTCAGATGAAACTAGGGTTTTAAAATTTAAAATAGCAAAAGAAGGTCAATAATCTAATCTTGCTCAATCTTTGTAAGTCTACGAAAAAGGAATTAGAACCAAGACGGGGAATGAGCGTCTTTTGAGAGACCCGACCGCAGTTTAAATATTATCCTCGGAGCCAACAAAAATTCCTCTAATTTTAGGGGAGTTTTTGTTTTGGATTATATTAAAATTTGTAGATATTTGAATTGGTTTGATAACTTGCTTTATTTAAAAAATTGTGATAAAAGTATATGATAGTGAAATAGATAAATTATTTTTTATTTTATAAAAACAGTAAAAAAAGGGGGGATAGATAATGAAGATAGTGTATTTGACATCCGGTCCACGAGGTTCAGGAAAGTCTACCTACGTGGAGTTAGTTAAAAGCACCAATCCAGAAGTTTTGGTGCTTGACAGGGATGAAATATTTTTAAAAGAATACGGTACTGTCGGTTTTGACCCGTATTCTGGCATGGGCGATGTAGCCCACGATTTTTTTAACCAGCAGATAAGAGAAGTTGTTGGCTCTGCTGGGGAAAATGCGAAAATAATTTTTGACGTCTGGAATGGATATGAAAAAACACGTCAAAATTATGTCCAATTGCTCAGGGATCTGGGGGTGGAAGTAATTGTGTGTTGGTATTTTATTACTCCGCTACCCCAAAGCCTAAAATGGGCAAGACAAAAACCCGGATACGGTGATATTTCTCAGGATGGTATGGCCTGGGATTATAATCTTTATCATCGGGAGGCTGTGGATATTAATTATCCCGATGACGAATTTTATTTCATAGATAACACCGTGTATTGTTATGATGCGCAGTTTGATATAATCCGTCGAATTAATCCGCTTCAGTTAACATTGCCAGGAGTGGAGATGATATAAACCTCACGTTGTCATTTTAAGACAACGTGTTTTTTTATTTTTGAATTCTAAATTTACTTCGTCCTTGTTTTTTTTAAGTAAATAGTGTATACTCTATTTACTTTAATAAATAACATATAAAATTATGGAAGATTCAAGAAGAGGCGGCGGAAAACGTTTTGGTGGCCAGAGAGGCGGATTTGGCAAACGAGACGATGGAAATCGCGGTGGTTTTAGTGGTGGTAGAGATCGTGGTCAAACAACTATGCATCAAGCGGTTTGCGATCAATGCCATAAACCTTGCGAAGTGCCTTTTAGACCAACTGGTGATAAACCAATCTATTGCAATGCTTGTTTCAGAAACAAAAGAGAAACCAGCGACGATAGAGGTGGAAATAGATTTGCGCATAAAAGTTATGACAATTATCAAGCTTCTAGCAAACCAGACTTTAGAGGCGATGTTGGCAAGAGCAACAACGATGAAATAAAGAAGCAGTTAGAAGCGTTAAATGTAAAAATGGATCGTTTAATTAAGGCGGTTGAGGGTATGACAAAAAACAAACCCTTGGTTGTTGAAGAAAAAGTTAAAGACGTGATAAAAACTGTTCCGGTTGTTAAAGCTAAAAAGGCAGTAAAAAAGACGAGTAAAAAATAATTTTTTCAAACAAAAAAGAACTTGTAAAAACAGGTCCTTTTTTGTTTGCGGTTATGATAAATGTTTAGAAACCAATTTGGTCATTTCAAACATATTAACCACGGCCTTACCTCCGAAAACAACTTTTAGTTTTTCATCAGCATTGATGTTGCGTTTGTTGCTGGGGTCCTGCAAATTGTTTTTCTTGATGTAGTCCCACAGTTTTTTGACAACTTCCGATCTTGGCAAAGGACCTTTGCCAACTACGGCTTCAAGCTCTGGACTTAGATTCAAAGGTTTCATAAAAGCGGAATTTGCTTTTGGCATAGTTTTGTTTTATTTATAAATAAAATTTTAGTGTCTATATATATATTATACAGTATATTGTTAAGTCTGTAAAGCTTTGTGTGCTATTATTTGCTAAGTTTGGTGCTATATGAGAAAATTAAATATATGCAAATATTTATAAGTATTTTTGAATTTATATTTCATATCGATGTTCATTTGGGCGAAATTATTACTCAGTATGGAACACTATCTTATATAATTTTGTTTGTAATTATATTTGTTGAAACGGGTTTTGTTGTTGTACCATTTTTACCCGGAGATTCACTTCTTTTCGCAGCTGGAGCTTTTGCGGCGATTGGTTCTTTTAATATTGTTGTTTTGTCTTTGTTGTTGTGGGGCGCTGCTTTTTTGGGTGACACGGTTAATTATTGGATAGGGTATTATTTTGGTCAGAAGTTAATTGATAATCCAAAAGTTCCTATTAATCAGGTTCATTTAGATAAAACTCATAAATTTTACGCTAAACACGGCGGTAAAACAATTTTTTTGGCACGCTTTATACCAATTGTTAGAACATTTGCACCATTTGTGGCGGGTGTTGGAAAAATGGATTATAAAAAATTTGTCCACTATAATATTAGCGGAGGATTTGCGTGGGTGTTTGGATTTACGTGTTTGGGTTATTTTTTTGGTAATATTCCCAGTGTTAAGGAGAATTTTTCTTTGGTAATTATGGCTATTATTATTTTATCTATTTTTCCAATCGTGATTGAGTTTATTAAAACAAAATTTAAAAAAAATAAATAACCTAAATTATGACTAGCTATAATTGGTACTCACAACTCATTAAACCAACCTGGTCGCCACCAGCGTGGCTGTTTGGACCAGTATGGACGTTTCTTTATATTTTAATTGCTATTTCTTTTGGCAAAGTATTTTTAATGTTATGGCAAAAACAAATTAGCTTTTTGATCGCTTTGCCATTTGTGCTTAATTTGATATTTAATTTTGCTTTTACACCACTCCAATTTGGACTGAAGAATAATTTTTTAGCAGCTGTTGATGTTTTATTAGTCTTGATTACATTGGTTTGGGCAATGTTTTCTATCTATCCACATGCTCGTTGGATTACATATATGCAAATTCCATATTTGTTGTGGGTAAGCTTTGCAACAGTTTTACAACTCACAGTAACTTATTTAAACAGATAATTAAAAACAAGATAATTAATGGCTTTAAATTTATGATGAAAGAATTTAAACAATTTTTATTGCGGGGTAATGTTGTTGATTTAGCTGTTGGTGTTGTGGTTGGGGCTGCTTTTGGAACAGTAGTTACGGCGTTTGTAGCGGATTTATTAACTCCATTAATTGCGGCCATTGTTAAAGTGCCAGATTTTTCCGGTTTTGCTTTTACAATTAATGGAAGTAAGTTTATGTTTGGACGTTTTATTAACGCCCTGATGGCTTTTGTTTTGGTTGCAGCGGCAGTTTTCTTTTTTGTGATTAAACCAATGAATTTGCTCATTGCACACTCTAAAAAAGAAGCGCCCACAGATCCAACCACCAAAAAATGTCCAGAGTGTTTAAGTGAAATTCCCATTGATGCTAAACGTTGTTCACATTGCGCTCAAGTTATTTTATAAATGTAGGGTTTAAAGTTAAAAACAAAATCCCATCAACTGATGGGATTTTGTTTCGTGAGAATTTAAAAGATTATTTTTCTTCGTCGTATTTTTCTAAATATGTAGTTAATTGTCGATTGACTTTTAAAAAAGTGGCACGCTTGGGAAATTCTTTAAGTTGTCGCGCGCCAATGTAGGTGGCAGTACTTCTAAGCGAACCCATTAAGTCTTGGATAAATTCGTGTATATCGCCCTTATGCGGAATAAGTGTGTAACGTCCTTCACTGGCACGGTGAGCGTCTTTTTGGCCATAAAAATCTTGCATGGCTTTATTAGAAGATGAACCAAAATATTCTTTAAATTTTTTACCTTCTTTAATAACTGTTTCTCCGGCGTTTTGTTCAAAACCAGAAAATAATGAGCCACACATATTAAAATCCGCACCGCCACAAAAAGCCTTAGCCACATCTGATGGATATTGTTGTCCGCCATCGGCAATGATTCTGCCCACACCTCTAGTATTAGCAATGCCGTGAGCTGAATCTGCACACTCAATAACTGCTGAAAGTTGTGGATAGCCAACGCCGGTCATTTTTCTGGTAGTGCAGACCGAGCCGGGGCCAATACCGATTTTAACAATATCTGCTCCAGCCAAGATAATTTCTTCGGTGATTTCATTTGTCACCACATTACCGGCGATAATGATATGTGTCGGACACATTTTTCTGGCGTTTTTTATAACTTCAAGAAAAGACTGTAAATAGCCGTTGGGTACATCCAGACAGATAAAAGAAAATTTTTTAAGTAAACCGTTTTTTTTCATCAATTTTAATTGGTTGATATCTTTATCACGTATACCCAAGGTGTAACAGACGTAGTCTGGGTTGTTAAAAGTTTTAAAAAATTTTTGGTAATCTTTAATGGTGTAGTATTTATGAAAAGCGGTGATCATTTTGTAGTGGGAAAAAATTTTAGCTATTTCAAAAGTGCCGCAAGTGGCCATGTTGGCTGACATAATGGGAATGCCCGTCCAGATTTTTGGTGAATGATAAAACACAAAAGAACGTTCAAGAATAACGTCTTTTCTAGATTGAAGGGTACTCCTTTTGGGACGCAGTAGAACATCTTGATAGTCTAATTTTATGTCATCTAAGATTCGCATATATTTAGATTATACATTAAAGTGTGCTTTTTGGATAGTAAAAATATACAATTGGGATATGGCTTTGTTTTAGCTATTTTTATGGTATAATAAATCCAAGGTGTTATTAGAATTATTATTAAATAAAAAAATATGAAAAAGACATTTGCTAATTTATTAAAAGCCATTGCTGGTGAATCAATGGCGCGCAATAAATACACCTATTTTGCTGAAATTGCGCAAAAAGAGGGTTTAATGTGGATTGCCAAAGTTTTTGAAGAAACCGCGGATAATGAACGAGCACATGCGCAAGAAGAACTTGAGCAATTGACTGAAAAAACAGAAATGACCAATACTTATGACATTCATCCTTTGGGTTCAACTTTGGAAAATTTGAGAAATGCAGCGGCAGGTGAAACCTATGAGTTTGGCACCATGTATCCAGAATTTAAAAAGGTGGCCGAAGAGGAAGGCGAGGATAAAATTGCCATTTTATTTCAAGAAATTAGTGAAGTAGAGGAAAAACATGCGGAAAGATATACGCTTTTGGCGGACAAATTGGAACAGAATAAACTTTTCCAAAGCGAAGACGAAACAGAATGGAAATGTTTAAACTGTGGTTATATTCATAAAGGTAAGAGCGCACCAAGCAAATGTCCGTTGTGTCAAAAACCGCAAGGATATTACATGGGTTTAAAAATTGTCAGATAGTAGTAAATGTGGTATAATATTATTATTAATTTTTTATGACCAAAGAAAAATGGCTGGACACAATTTTTAACTTAAAGCAAAAATTTTCTGTTTTGGAAGAACGAGAGGAAGAATTACCTGATAATGTGCCCGGTATGCGTGAAGTGGTGGTTTTTGGCTTGCCAAATTTGGGTAAAGTAAAATTAGAGTGGACAAAAAAGGCTAAATTACGGGGCGAAAAAACTTTATATTCTGGTCGGGTAGGCTCTTTTGTTAAAGTTGATAAAGTTTATGATGAGCATGAATTTGTCAGTTATTTAAAAGCCTACTTGTGGGATGTAAATAAAAGTGACTGGCAAGAAGTGGAGATGGAAAAAACTTTTAGTTTTTAAGTTTTAATTTATTATTAATTCTTATGGCCATGAGAAAAACACAAACAAAAGAAAAGCAAAAAAACGATCACATAATAAAAGATGATGTCGCACGTTGGGGCATTGCTGCGGGTATAGCACAAGCCGCTTATATTATTTTAGCCGTCTATTCTTTGAATGTATTAAATGATTTAATGCGCCAATCTTTGGGAGTGGTTAGTTTTGGCTTTATTTTATTTTTGTTATTTTTTGTCTTTAGCGCAGTATTAACAGCAGCTTTTGTTTTTGGTAGACCAACTTTTTTATTATTAGAGAAAAAAATTAAAGAAGCTGTCCTAACTCTTTTGGTGACAGTTGTGACTTTGTTGGTAATTTTATTATTTATAGCTATTTTGATTTTAGGAACAAGAGGTGTTTAAACTATTAATTTTTGACTTAATTTTTTAAGTCAGAAAAAATAAATATATGTTTTTTGGACTTTTATTAGTGGCGTTGGGTGTAATTTTTTTATTACAGAATTTGCATATTTTGAGTGCGGCAACTTGGGGGCTTATCTGGCCGGTTTTGGTGATAATTTTGGGTTTAAGTATGGTTTTAAAGAAAAATAAAAAATGGATGGAATAATTTTATTTTTTAGATTTGTGCTAAACAAAATAAGAAGCGAGTTTTATTTTTTTATTAGTTAAAAAATTATGTTGGAACAAAATTTTAATCAAAACAGTCAGTCTACAGCAACAAACCCAACGCCGGTTCAACCAGAAAAAATATCAACGAACCCAATGCCGGATGTTTTTAATGTTTCACTTAAAAATTGGTTGCAGCTTTTTAAAGATTCTATTGCTCGTGCTTGGGCAAGAAAATGGAGGTTTATCTTTTTTGCCATAGTGCCATCTTTTTTAGCCGTTTTGCCATTGATATTAACGTTTTTGGTTTATGCAATACTAAATTTTATATTTAGAAATAATGATGGGATTGCGTTGAATGTAATTAATGTTATTTTAGGAATTGCTGGAGTTTTATCTTTAATTGGTGCTGTTGTTTATATTTTAAATTGGCCACTGGCTTGTTATGTCTATACTATATTTAATTCATCGGCTAGCAAAAAAGAAACATTAAGAATGAGTAGAAAAAACGTGTGGGGACTTTTTTGGGTTGAAATATTGAAATCATTAGTTGTTTTTGGTGGTTTATTACTTTTAATAATCCCGGGCATTGTCTGGGGTATAAAATATGGTCTAGCACCCTATGCTTTTTTGATAGAAGGCAAGCGTGGTGGAAAAGCTTTAAAAAGAAGCGCCGAATTATCAAAGGGTTATAGATGGGCAATTTTTAAACGCGTTATATTATTTAGTGGTTTTCAACCCTTGGTGCAAATTGTTTTTGCTTTGGCGTTCTTTTTGGTTAATTTGTTTGGCGGATTGGGCACTGCCTTTACCATAGTTTCTTTTGTGTTATATCTTGGCCTTTCTTTGGCCAATATGTTTATTTCTTTACTTTTTAGATCATTTGGTGCGATATATGATAGTGATATTTATCAGAATCTTTTATTAAATAAAGAAAATAAAATAGAGAGCGAAGAAAAATATACAGTGTGGCAAAAAATATGGACGCTGATGTTAATATTTTTAATCCCAACTATTTTATTGGTTGGAATTTTACCTTTTTTCTTAATTAAATCAGAGACATTAAGTATGGATTCGTTAGATTATTTAATGAAATTTTTTCCTAATAACAAAATAGTTTCGAGTTTAAACCAAGTTCAAGATCAGGTTGAAACAGATAATAATCAACTTCAATTAGATGAAGAATTAAATTTTGACACCAGTTTTACTGATGAAGAGAATACACAACTTGAAAATGAAAATTTAAATTTGGATTCTGATGGCGATGGTTTGACTGATGTGGAAGAAAAAATTTGGGGAACTGATCCTAATTATCCAGATTCTGATAATGATGGATATCTGGATGGTGAAGAAGTACAAAATGGATATAATCCATTAGGGCCTGGTAAGTTGACAGTAGAATAATTTAAAATAATATTTTAATAATAATTTAAATCCATTTTTTTGGATTATAAAAGGAAAAACATATGATTACTTTATTTTGGATTATATTTGTGGTGTTGGTTTTAGTTTTAGCATCACTGCGCCAAGTTAATCAATACGAGCGCGGAGTAATGTTTACTATGGGTCGTTATGTGGGGATGAAAAATCCGGGCTGGAGAATTGTCTGGCCGGTTTTCCAATCTATGAAAAAAGTGGACATTCGCGTTAAAGCCGTGGATGTGCCAGACCAGGAAGCGATTACCAAAGATAATATTTCCGTTAAAGTCAACGCGGTAATTTATTACAAAGTATCTGACGCGGCCAAAGCAGTAATTGAAGTGGAAAATTTTTATTATGCGGTTTCGCAATTGGCGCAAACCACCATGAGAAACGCGGTGGGCGAAGTGGATTTGGATCAATTATTGTCTAATCGTGACGATGTTTCCAAAAGAATCCAGCAAGTGGTAGATTCAGCCACTGATCCGTGGGGGGTTAAAGTTGATTCAGTGGAATTGAAAGATATTAATTTGCCAGAAGATATGAAGCGGGTGATTGCCAAGCAGGCAGAAGCAGAAAGAGAAAGAAGAGCGGTGATTATTAAGGCCGAAGGCGAAGTCATTGCCGCGGATAATATGGCTAAAGCAGCGACTATTTTGGCTGGCTCACAAGGCGCTTTGCATTTACGCACTTTGCAGACCATTAACGATGTTTCTTCGGACCAATCAAATACCATGATATTTATGATTCCTTTAGAGGTTTTGCGGGCTTTTGAAAAATATAGTCAAAAAAATTAAATATATGCCAAAAAAAAATAAAATGACAATACAGGCTAAAATGATATTGGTTTTAATTTTTGTTTTAGTTGGAATTTTTTTATTATTAATTTCTTTATTTTCTGTTTCTTGTGTGGTGCAAAATAATAATCAGAACAAAATAATGGGTAAGTTATTTTTGACGGATTATAATAAAAATCAGGAATTAAAAATAGACACAGTTGCATTAGACAGCAACTATCGTCAGAGAGCAGTAGAAATAGTAAAAAAATATTTAATTCAAGATGCTAATTTAGTTGCGGATGATTATGCTGCTAAAATTATAAATGTTAAAGAGGCTGTGGATGCAATAATGGGATTAACTTTAACTGGTATCTATAAAGATGTACACTTAAATTTAGTGTTAGCTTTGGATGGTGCTCAAAGAGGCTATGAAGCTTATGTGGTTGGTAAAAAAGCAGAGGGACAAAAATTATTACAACAATCAGCAGAAAAAATGGATGAAATTATGCAAGCTAACACTTGGCTGAAGACGGAGTAACACATATGTTTTTATTAAAAAGATTGTCACCTTTTTTAGTTGCCGTATTAAATTTGGCGTTTTTGGAAGCTATTTTAAAGTGGCCATCTTTATTTTTTGTGTTGGCTGGTGTATTGATATTTTTTAATTTGTTTTTTGTTGGTTTTTTAGCCATAAAAAATTTGGGTTTTAAAGTCACGCTTCGTTTTTGGTTGACATATTTTATGTTGACGATGGCTGTCAATGCCAGTTTTTTATTTATTGATAATGCTGTATTAAGACAGGGGTTAATTGTAATTCATGTTTTATGTATAGCCGTGTATCAAGAGTTTTTATTTAATTTTCTATATCGTCCAGAAAAATATAAGGTTTATAGTTTAGAAAATTTAAATAATATAATTAATTTGTTGACTGTTTTTTTGGCAAATTTAGCAATTTTTGCCCTGATTGTTTTCATGAACATGGCTGTTTGGTTAAGTTTATTAATTGAAATGTGTTTGATAATTTGTTCTTTAATTTTATTATTTCGTGCCAATAAATTGGAACTTAAGGGTAATGGGTGGTTGTTGGTAGCAAGCGGATTGGTTGTGGTGGAATTTTTTATAATTTTTACTTGGTTGCCTTTTAATTTTTTTATTAAGGCTGTTTTGATAAGTGCAATTTATTATTTATTATCTGGTGTGGCTAAACTAATTGCTAACCAACAATTATATAAAAATACTTTTTTGGTTTTTTTAAGCGTGGCAGTGGTGATTTGGACAGCGTTACTTGTAACCAGTCGGTGGATTTAATTTTTTAATAATTAAAACAAATATATGTCGGCAAAAGATTTTAAAACAAAGTACCTTGATAAGAATCAAGTTGATGATACTCGAGAACATAAGATACAAACACACAGTGACGACTTGCAAGAGCTTTATCAAGATGGTTTGACTGAGTTTGAAAAACCCATGGCACACAGTCGTGTGTGGGTAATTAGTTTGACGGCCAGTGTAATTTTTGGTTTTTTGGCTGGTATTGTGGGCGTGGTATTTTTCTTTTCTGGTTCACTTTCGGTTTTAAAAATAAGTCCAGAGGATCTTTTCCCAACACAACAATTAAAAGTTGAACGCACAGAACAGGTGAATGTTTTGGAGGACGAAAGGATAAGTAAAGTTAGAAATGGTGCCATGAGAGCGGTGGTTGGCATTTTTAATCGCAAAAAGATAGGTGATAATTTATTAGATAATGTTTATTTGACCAGTGAAAGTAAGGGCAATGGTTTTGTCTTAACTACTGATGGCTGGATTATTAGCACCAGCCAGGTTGTTACTGAAGTGGGCGATTTGGTGGCTGTTACGAATGATGGACAGGTTTTGACTATTGAAAAAGTTATTAGAGATGCTTATTCGAATATGGTTTTTTTGAAGGTAAGGGGTAATAATTTAATAACCTTACCTTTAGCCAATGAGGCTATAATTGGTGAAAAAATGCTAGTTTTTAATGGTTTTAATTTTAGTCAAAGTAAGACAGTATTGGTGCGTTTGGTACAGAATAATTGGGAACAGGAAAACACAACCCAAGATTTAATTAAAAATACTAGTCAATTAGGTCGTTATTTAGTATTAGATCAAGATTTGGATAATTCCTTTATAGGTAGTCCTCTAATTAATATGGCTGGTGAAGTGGTGGGATTGTTGTATAAACAAAGTTCGATGCTAAAGGGTGTGGCTGCTGTTGATTTTAAGCCGGCTATAAATCAAGTTTTGGGCGGTGCGCAAATAATTGAGCGGGTAACTTTGGGCGCTAAATATTTGAATTTAGGTCGTGCGGTGGGCACTAGTTTAAAAATTAAAACTAATGGTAAATCTGAACCTCTAAGTAAAGGGGCGCTGGTAATGGAAGTTATTAAAGATTCACCAGCTAGCCGAGCAAAACTTTTAGTTAATGATGTAATTGTTAAAATTGGGGAAAATGAAATAAATAGTGATAATGATTTGACCGTTTTATTACAGAATTATAAAAAAGGCGAAAGCATAAATTTGATTGTTTTACGGCCAGAACAAGAAAAAGAAATAATTTTGACGGTTAATTTTTAATAAAAGACAGAATAGATGTTAAAAACAATTATCCAAAAAATTCATTTGTTTTTTATCCCACATCAAAAGAATGGTTATAAGCCACATGTTTTACGTCATTCAACTTTATGGCTATACTCATTTTTATTATTAGCGGCTAAAGTGGGTGTGCTGTTAGTGATGTTTTTTGTCTATCCCTCACCGGCAGAATTTTCCACCATTACTGCTAACCGTATTTTGGAGTTGACCAATAGAGCGCGAGGGGAATATAATTTACCAACTTTAAAAATGAGTGATGTCTTAAATCAGGCAGCGCAAAAAAAAGCTCAAGACATGATTTTGAATGATTATTTTGCACACAATTCTCCACAAGGGGCCAGTCCATGGCATTGGTTTAAAGAGGTTGGTTATAATTATACGTATGCTGGAGAAAATTTGGCCATGAATTTTGTGGATGCTGAAAATGCTTTACGGGCTTGGCTAGATTCGCCTTCGCACCGCGATAATTTGTTGGGAAAAAATTATGATGATATTGGTGTGGCGGTGGTTTTGGGTAAAATTAATGGTCAAGAAACTACTTTGGTGGTTCAGCTTTTTGGTACCAGTTTTGCCCGTGTGGCAGGGTTAGAAACCTTTGGCCCAAGCGCTGAGGCAATTGAGATACCGACGACAGATACAAAAGAGCCGGTGGTAGTAGACAATGAGGCTGGTGTTAAAGTTGTCACCTTGTCTATTAATGAAAAAACCAGTTGGCTCTATAAACTGGTTGCGCATTCTTCTAAGTTTTTTTATGCTTTATTAATATTTATTTTTATTAATTTACTTTTAACAATTTTTATCCGTATTGAAATTCAACACAAACCAATCATTATTCATTCTTTGTGTGTAATCATTTTAGCCTTGGCGATGATTTTATTACATACCCATTTTATGGAGGGGTTAGGAAAAATATTGGTAGTTTAATTTTCTAGTTTGTAAAAGGATTTTTAATATTTTCGTTGGTCTTAAGCGCCGGCGTTTTTTTGTAGTCAAGATTTTGTTTTACTTTTTGCCACAGATTGGAGTCAACGATTTCAAAAGACACTTGGCTTCTAAGCATATAAACTGTTTGGATTTGGGCAATGGCTTGGTAAAAATAAATGTACAAAAAAAATATTGTGGCGCCAAAGGAGGCGGCTACAAAAGCAGTCGATAAATAATAAATATAGCGACTGGTAGTGGTTAGTTTCATATTATTTTAATCATTATAATAGACGTATCCTTCTAAATGTAGTGTAATTGTGGGCTCAAGAGATATTTTTTTATTGTCGTTGTTTGTAATATTTGTTGTGAGGTTGGCAAAAGAACCACTTTCAATGTTGAGATAAAGATTTAGAGCTTCAATGGCTTGTAAATAATTTAGTAAATTAGGATAGGTTCCGTGGACTTCAAGAGAAATTGATATTTTATTTTGTGGAGCATTTTTTTTATTGTTTATGTCTAAATTTTGAGTCACCTGATTATCTTTAGCAATCTGTTCTAGGGCGGTGATTAGTTTTAGTTCATCTCCACGGGCCAAAAAGACATCATCCAATTGGGCGATTTCTTTTTTTATCGCAGTGTATTTTTCTTTGGCTGCATTTAAACTTTGGCCTTTTAAATAAATTTCTTCTAATTGTCGACGTTCCTCAAAAATATTGCTGTTTAAAAGCATAATTTTTTTAATAGATGGTATGACAGTAATAAAAATAATAATTAATAACACTAATAGTGAGCCTATGAGTAGGCCGTATTTTAGTAACATTTTTTTTAAATTTTCTGAATTCATGGTTTTGTTGTTTCAAGATTTATTTCTCCATTTAAATTAAACTTGACGTTGTTTTGATAGAGGAGATTGGTGAGTGGCGATTTTAAGTTTTTGACCAGATTGGATTCTTCAAGTTGTTTTTTGAAGATTAAAAAATCATCGCGTGTGGCAGCTGTGCCGTTTAATTCTAAAAAATTATTTTTTTTGTCAAAAGAAAATTGGCTTAAGACAATACCGGCAGGAATATTTTTATTCAGGGCGACCAAAAAACTAGACCATTTGGTGTATTCGTTTTGAATAATATTAATGTTTTTTAGTTTTTGATTGATAATGCTAACATCTTGATTAAAGGGCTGGTTTTGTATTTGAATAGCTTCTTTTTGTTTTTTTATTTCCTCAAAGTTTTTGATTAAATAATGATTGGAAATTTCTAAAAATAGACCATTAATCAATGTGATAAAGAGTAATAAAAAAAGAACATCTTTAATTAAAGAAATAATTTTTTCTTTTAAAATTTCTTTTTTTATGTTCGGATCAATTAAATTTAAAGCAAGCATAAAAAATTAAAAATCTTCAATCACAAGATGACGCAGACCAAGCCCGATGGCACAAGTTAAGCCGCTTAAATGGGCGGGTGGAATGTTGGGTTGAAGGGTGATGTTGGCTAGAGGATTGGCTAAACAAACATGGGTTTTTAGTTTAACTGCCAGGTAATCTTTGAGGCCGGGTAAGCCGGCTCCATCACCAACCAGATTAAGCGAAAATGTTTCGACAGAGCTATTTTTCAAACGCAACCAGTAATCTTGTGCTTTTTTTATTTCTAACACTAAGTCAATAAAAAAATCATCAACAATTTGATAAATTTCACCCTTGCCTTTATGTGAGTCAAGACCACAGATGGTTTTGGCTTTTTCTGCCTTGTCTTCTGAAAGATTAAGTTGTTGAGCTATCTTTTGTGTAAGTTTGTGGCCAGTGATGTCTAAATCAGCGGTAAATTGTATAGTATTATTATCCCAGAAAATAAGATTGGATTTTACTTCACCCAAATTAACAATGATTAAGGATCGTGGTGGGCAGTCGGGCAGGTGTTTATTTGTTTTGTTTTGAATGTTTGTTTTTATTTTTTCAGTGATTGTTGAGTTTGGAAAAATAGCGCGTGTTACAGCCTGTGCCTCAGTTTCTTGAACCACTGGTTTTAAGTTGGCTGCCAGTATAGCTTCCAGATATTGGTCACAAATTATTTTAGGAATGGCAGCTATCAAAACTTCGCTAGCGTCTGAATTTTTAGCAATGATTTGAAAATCATAACGCAGTTGTTCAATATCTACCGGGATGTGATTGGGTAGTTCAGTTTCAAGCTGTTTTTTTAAGTCCTCGTGGTTGAATTTTTTAATTGACGGATTTTTTAGAGTAATTATTTTAATAAAGACCTTGCTTTCTGGTAAGGAAGAAACAACATAGTTGGTGGTTAGACGGCCATGAATATTTTTTTGCAAATCTTTAATGGCTTGTGTTAATTTTGCACTATCTCTTATTTCACCTTTTTCAATAATACCAGCTTCAATTTTTTTGATGCCCCAGGCCTGAATACGGGTGCCTTTGAAAGTTTTGCTGATTTCAGTCAATTTTAAATAACTATCAGAAAAATCGAGGCCGCACGAATTAAATTGAGTAGAAAAAAAAGACATAATTATTTTTCAGTAATTTCTTCCCATTGTAAAATGGAATATTCATCAACAGCTGGGAAAGATGGAGGCGGTCCGTAGGTCAGGTGTGGATCATACTGGGTGTTGGTGTGTCTATAGCCAGAAATCACCCAACTACCGCTTGAGACCCAAGTCCAAGTCCAAGTTCGATTGGTAATAATAGAGCCGTAAACTGTGATAGTATCTTTGATATTATTGGGATAGTACGGTCGATAAACTGAACCATTTTGTGCGATCATGGCGGCATTAATCTCTAAAATATTAGGCGCACTGTAATAAGGAACCATAATATCTTGTTGGGCGATTAAACCTAAAACATCATCACCGTTTTTTTGTTGATAGAGTATATTGCCATTGATAATTATATTGCGACGGTTGTTAGGGACTTCAGGTAACTTAGCCGCCACCACAGTTACACGACCATTAACCGTGCCGTCCACCCACACATTATCTCCTACAAATATTATAACACAATCTGATGGCAGTTGATAATTAAAATAATCAGGATCTGGCTCTTCACGATTAATATCCCAACTGCCATGTTTTTTGTCGCCATTCATATCGTAATAGGCGATCGGGTTTTCTAAACTCGTGACACGATAGACATCAATTTTACCATCGGCTTTAAAATGGATGTGGTAACCAAGGCCACGCTGCGGCAAATAGATGCCAGAACTGGTGGCTAAATTTTTTAAATTAGCCAGATTGACGGTGAGCGCGTTAAAATCAACATTAGAAACTGGATAACTCCACAAGTCATTATTTTCACCATCGCCCCAAACGCCGGGTTTGGTTTGACTGTAAGAACAACCCTGTTGTGTAGTACAGGTGTAGGTTTGACGTGCAGAAGTAACTCGTGAGTCATTGGTGCCATCCTGGTGAATGCCACCATTGGAATGAATTAGACCATGAATAATTTCTTGTGATCCAAACCAGGCGTCTGTATTGGTGATAAAAGCAAAATCGGCCAGTGATTTTTTTCCGTATTTAATTTGTAATTTTCTTTTGGTTTGGGGAGCGGCGCTAGTCCAGCCTGTGGACTGGATGGTAATGTTTTGAGTGCACGAGTTAGGCGGGGTGATTTCTAATTTGTATTGACCAAAAACAGCGCCTTGGGGATCAAGATAGTCATGAATATAAGGTCCTGATTGCGTGGTTCCGTCTTGATAATCGGTTGGTGCGTGAGCCAGATGCCAACGGTAATAATTTAAGCCGGCTTCAGCCACATTTAAAGCATTGTGCCAAGCGATTTTGGCTTGAGCAAGTTTATGTTGATAATTTACTACATTAGCAATCCCAACTGCAGCGACGGCAAAGATGCCGGTAAAGACCAGTGTTAAAATTAAAATCGAACCATGAGTTTTTTTTATTTTTAGTGTCATGTTTTATAAGTTGTCTTTTAAATTTCTTAAGACCACATCAGATTCCAAATCATAATTCATCGGCGCGCGCGTTGGTACAACATTTATTTTTAAGTAGATGTGGACTAATTTGACAGCATCTGGATCGGCTGGTGTAGCCAAAGATGCATAGTCACCATCACGATAGATGAAAACGGGTATGGAATTATTACGTACATAACGAGAAATGGTTTTGACCTGTTCATTGGCTGGGTTATAAGTTAGGGGTGAACCACTGGGCTCAGTAACACCTTTTTTTAAATCAGAGCCAGTCAACCAGTAATGGACCTTTTCAATGGCGTTGTCGCGGTCAAAATCAGCATAAAAAATAATATTTTGTGCGTCAGCTAGTTCAACGGGATAAGCGCCGTTATCACCTGGCAAAGCTTCACGTAGTTCCTTAACCAAAGTTTCTACACCACGCTGTGCTTCTGTGATAGCATCGGCTTGTTCCATGGAAAAATTTTGTACTTTGTAACTATTAACAATGAATGACCATAAAATAGTTGAAGCCAATATAAAAATACCTATGGCCGTCATGATTTCTATTAATGTAAAACCGAATTGTTTTTTAGTTAAAAAAGTATGCCGCATAGTTTATTTTTTATGGGCTTGTTAGAGTAATTGTTTCTGTATAATAGCCAAAGATGTCCAAAACGTCTTGATAAGTATTGTAGCCGATTTTGTTGACTTCTAAGGTGGTGGTGGCTGCTTGCCAAGGTGCAAAATAAGCTTGACCAGCATTAGTGGTGGTGGCGGTTGAATCTAGACTTAAATCGGTATTAAAAAGATGGACTTTAGCGTCAGCAATAGGCTGGCTATCAATATCTTTCACAATGACCAAAACTGAATGAGTTTCTTTTGGCGCAAGCGTGAGGCTTATGGTGGTGCTGGTGTTGGGTGATAGATTGAGTGGCTGTATGGGGCTGCTTTCAGATATATTGTATGGCTCATGATTTAGCGGTGTGAAGTGGTACGAGTCCCATTCCAAATTAGTTAAATTAATGAGACCGGTAGCGCTGGTTTTTTTATCTTGGTCATATTTATAAACTGGAGTACTGCTGGCAGTATAACCAATAATTTTTTCGCCTTTAATATTGATATCAACTGAACTTAAGTAGACATTGTTACTGTCTTTAACAGTGTTGATGACAGAAGAGGTTTGGTCAATACAAAAACTAATTGAAGTAATTTGACCTTCGTAAATTGACAAGGGGGGTTTGATAGTGGTGGACATATATGTTGTGGTTTCATAGGTTTGATCAATAGAGTAACCGTCTTTTGTGACACTAATTTTATAACTCTCTATTGCCGCTGGTGCGCCAGGCAAAAAAACTAAACCCGCTGAATCGGTTTGGGTGTTTAAATCAATCGCGGGTGTGACGGTGGAGTTAGTAATGTGCACCTGAGCTTGTGGTACTGGTTGACCGGCTGAATTAAAAACTATAATTTTAAGTGTGCCACCTCCAGTTTCAGATTCAATACCTTTAGGTGTGATGCTACTTAAGAAGATTAGTTTTTTAGCGCCAAATTTTGAAGTCCAGTTAACTTCTACGCGAACTTGTTTATAATCAGCAGATAGTGTGTCAGGTGTGGTGGTGCTACTAGCTGTACCATCAAAAGGGTCGTCAATGTAACTGACAAAAGTGTTGACGGAAAATTCAATGCCGTTGCGTGTGATGATTTCGACGGGTGGAATAAGTCCAGTGGGGATACCGCCCAATGTACCGACTTGATTATATGTTAAATTGCGTGCCATTTCCATTTTTTGGTTGGCAAGTTGGGTGGCAGTCACTTTAGCTTTAGATTCCCATAGAATTTTTAGGGACATGTTATAAAGAGAATAAATGGTTAGGGTGGCGATGGATAAAATAAAAATACCGATTAAAACTTCGATTAAAGTAAAACCCTGATTATTTTTATTTAAATTTAACATCTTTGTTTTATATAGCATTAGACAGAGAATACATTGGCATTAACACGGCAACTGCCATGCCGGCAACACCAACACCCAAAAGGAGCATTAGCACAGGCTCAATAATGGAAGGTAAATTTTTCATGGTTTGGTCAACCTCTTCTTCGTAAAACTCGGCTAATTCTTGTAAAATAGTATCAACCGAACCTGACTCTTCACCGACAGTAATCATCTGAGTGACAACAGGTGGAAACAAAATTGGATATTCGCGTAGAACTAGATTAATACTGGAACCCTTTTTAATTTTTTCCGCTGATTCCAACATGGCTTCGCGATAAAAAACATTGCCCAAAGTGCGCGAGGTGATGTTGAAACTTTGGACAATTGGAATATCGGTCTTTATTAAAGAGGAAATGGTGCGTGAAAAACGCGCCAAATTTATTTTTTTTACAATGGGTCCTAAAATCGGTGCCATCAAGAGGAAACGATGTAGTAAACGGTGGCCTCTGGTGGTTTTAAAAAATTTAATTGAGATTATTAGAGTGGTAATAAAAATTAGAGCTACTAACCAGCCACGGGTTTGCACTAGGTCGGAAAGATGAATTAAAATTCTGGTCGGCAGTGGCAGGGTGGCTTGAAATTCAGAGAAAATGGAAACAAACTTGGGCATGATAAAAATTATCACAAAAGTGCCAATACCAAGCATGGCAGCTATAACAACAGAGGGATAAATCATGGCACCACGAACTTTGGAAATTAGTTCATGATCACGCTTAAGTTGGATATGTAATTGTTTGAGAACTTCTTCCAAATTACCCGAAAGTTCGCCAGATTCTATCATATTGACAAAAAGTTCATTAAATATTTTGGGAAAAAACTTTAAAGCACTGGCAAATGATTCACCTCTATCAACATGTTCGCTTATGAGTGCTAAAACATTTTTTAGACGTTTGTTTGGGGTTTGTTCTTTAAGAGCATTTAAAGCCGCGCCCAAGGACAGACCAGCCTTAAGCATAATACTTAAATTTTGCACTAAAAATATTTTTTGTGTTAAGGGCACGCCACTATTACTATCCAGCCATTTTTTTATTTTTAAACCCCAGTTAGATGTCTTGTTGGGATTGCTATTTTCTTGGAATTCTTTTTCATTTTTGTTAATCGGGATGGTTTTATTTTGTGAGGTGGACAATTTATCTTCGGATTTAATATCAATAGTTTCAATTTCAAGTTTTGGCGCTTTAATTTTTGGTATTGCGGGTTTGGGTTCCGTCGTAGAGACGTTATTGGTTTCTGGGACGGCTTGTGATGATAAACTTTTATAGAGTATTTTTTTTGTTTTTACAGACATATAAATAACATTGAGTCCAAGTAACTTTATTCTTTGGTAACACGTAAGATTTCTTCAATGGTGGTGATGCCGTTTTTAGCTTTGATAAAACCGTCCTGCCAGATAGAAATCATGCCTTTTGTCTTGGCTTGGTTGTTAATTTCTTCAGCTGAAGCTTTTTTGACAATCATTTCGCCAATTTCTTGGTCAATATCTAAAACTTCATAAATACCGACACGGCCTTTGTAACCAGTGTTGTCGCATTGTTTACAGCCTTTGCCTTTATAAAAAAGCAGAGAAGTTAATGAATCTTTGGCTGTTTTAATGAGACCGTTTTTTTCCATGACTTTTTTTAAATCAGCTAGGTCAAATTGTTTTTCCAAATCTCTTTCTGCTTCAGCAGTTAGGTTGTAAGAGACAATACAGTTTTTACATATTTTGCGTACTAAACGTTGAGCAATAATTACGTTGGTCGTTGAAGCAATTAAAAATGGTTCAATTTTCATGTCTAAAAGCCGGGGCAAAGCGGTGGCGGCATCGTTGGTGTGCAAGGTGGAAAGCACTAAATGTCCGGTCATGGCGGCGTTGATGGCAATGTCGGCGGTTTCATTGTCGCGAATTTCACCAACCATAATTATATTAGGGTCTTGTCTTAAAAAAGCGCGTAGTCCGGCCGCGAAAGTATAACCAATTTTTGGATTGACCTGAGACTGATTGACGCGCGCCATGTGATATTCAATGGGGTCTTCAATAGTGGTGATGTTTACGCCGGGTTTATTTAAAAGATTTAAGATTGTATAAAGGGTAGTGGTTTTGCCAGAACCAGTGGGACCGGTGACTAACACCATGCCGTGTGGTTTAATAATATTGGCCTTAATTTTTTCTAGAGCTTGCTGTTGAAACCCTAATTGTTCCAAAGTTAAAATTTGGGTGGACTCGTTTAATAGACGCATGACAATTTTTTCGCCATCAAAAACTGGGATGATAGAGACACGGAAAGAAATTTTATAATCGCTGGTTTGAATTTTAAAACGTCCATCTTGAGGCGCGCGATGTTCGTCCAATTTTAAATTGGCAAGAATTTTAATGCGAGCAACAATGCCGGGCAGTGATTTTTTGGGGAGACTCATAACATCGCGCAATATTCCATCTACACGATAACGCACGATAACATTTTTTTCTTGTGGTTCAATGTGAATATCGGATGCGCTTTCAAAAATGGCATATTCTAAAAGTGTGTCTACGATTTTTATGATTGGCAGGTCAGCAGCCAATTCTTTTAATTTATTTACATCACCCCCAGCCTCTTCTTTGGCTTTAATTTCTTCTTCTTTGGTGATTTGTGCAAACTCAGCGTCCAAACCCTTGTGGTACTGTTTTAAAATTTCGCGCATGGCTGAAGGCGTGGTCAGAAAAAGTTTTAGTTCGCTTTCAACTTTTTTCTTAATGAATTCAAAAGTTTCCAAGTCGTCCGGTTCCAGACAGGCTATTTTTAATTCTGTATCGTTTTGATCAAAGGCTACGATTTGATGAGTGGCAGCAATTGGTTCGGGGATGATTTCCAAAATATCTTTGCGAATAGTTTCGTTTTTGAGGTTTAAAAAAGGCAGATTATAAAATTTAGCTAAAGTTTCATAGAGCATTTCTTCAGTGGCTATCTTGTTTTGCAGTAAATAATCAATCAGAGCCAAATCTTTACGCGTAGCTTCTTTTTTATAGGTGCTAAATTCTTCTGCAGTGATAATTTTGGCTTTAATCAAGATTGGTTTTAAATTTTTGTCTTCTAACATAGAGCAGGGGATTAATTTAATTAAATTATAACATAAAATAACTGAATAGGCCAAGAAAAAAAATATAAATTGACAGATTGTGTTGAAGGTGAGAAAATTAAACTATGATATTTTGGTTTAAAAATAAAATTTTGCGCTGGAATTTTTTATTAGGAGTGTTTTTAAACTTAGTCACCTGGATTTTTTTGTATTGGCAATTTGCTCCACAAGTGGATCCGGTTTATCTGCGTTACAGTGTGTATTTTGGCATTAATTTAATTGGTGATTGGTGGCAGGTTTTTTATGGTCCGGCGCTGGGTACTTTGGTTTTGGTGCTGAATTATGTTTTGGTGTTGATGTGTTCTAAAAAATCACGCTTTGCCGCTTATTTTCTGGCTTTTGGCGCCAGTGCTGTACAGTTACTACTTATTGTCAGTTGTATTTTTTTGGTTATGATTAATCGTTAAAAAATATGTGGGGACCTAATGTGGGTAAAAATTTAGCGCTGGAGGTGAGTGGTCAAGTTTTTTTGCGTTATCCAATTAAAACCAAGTTGGTAACTCAAGATGATAAGTTGGCAGACATAATTAGAGAGTTCGTGTTGCCGTATTATCAAGCTGGTGACATTGTCGTGTTTTCAGAAAGAATGGTGGCCATTACGCAGGGCCGTTTAATTCACGAAAGTACTATTAAACCATCTGGGTGGTCTAAAATTTTAATTAAATTTGTAAAGAAATGGCCCAATGATCCTGGATTTAGAAATGCTAAAAAAATGCAGGTGGTTATTAACATTGTTGGTTTGCCCCGTGTTTTATTGGCGGCTGTGGTGAGCGCGCTGACCAAACCATTGGGTATCCACGGTCTTTTTTATCGCCTGTGTGGTCATGGCGTGTCAGAAATTGATGGTTTTGCACCAGGTACAATTCCACCCTATGATCAATATGCGGTTTTGGGCCCAGAAAATCCAAGCCAAGTGTGCAATGATTTGGTGCGAGAATTTAATTTTGAGTGCGCTATTGTGGATGCCAACAATATTGATGTGGCAATTTTGGGCGCCAGTCATAATCTATCCATCACTTTGTCGGATTTAAAAAAATCTTTTATTGATAACCCCATTGGACAAGGTTTGGAACAAACACCAATTTGTTTAGTTCGTAAGCAAAATAAAAAATAAATAAAAATATATGACCAATCAAATTAAAGACTGGGAACAAAAATTAATTGCCGAGGGCGATAAGGTTTTAGCCGAGGTGGGTGAGGGGTTGCACATAAAAAAGAAAAAGCCATTTTTTATGCGTGGTTGGTTTTGGTTGTTGTCAGTGTTTTTTATAGTTTTAATCGTTTTGGGTTTTGGCTATGTGCAGTATTGGTTGCCTTTAAAAACAATCATTTCTAAATCAACCCAAGCCCAAGATTATTTTTTAGCGGCACAAGACAAACTTTTGCAAGGGGAATTTAAAGAGGCAATTATAGCTTTGGAGCAGGCACGTTTAAGCTTAGCTGAAACCGAACGGGGTATTAATAGTTTGGGTTTTATAGCCCATTTAGGATTATTGGAAAAGCAGCGTCAAACGTTAAAAACCATTGCTGTGGCTGGCCAAAACTTAAGTCGCGGTTTAGAATTGGCCACCGATCTTACCAGCCAAGTCATGGCGCCCTTAACCGGACCAGAACACAAAAAATTTAATGACTTAAAACCAGCTGATAAAAGAGCTATTCTAAAGAGTTTTTATGAAGCCGCACCAGAGATACAGGGCGCTAAGGCTGAAATCGAATTAGCCCAAGCACAGATGGATCAAATTGACCCCGATGGACTGCATCCGCTTTTGGCGCAATATGTTAAAGATTTAAAAATAAAACTGGCAGATATCAAGAGTATTTTAGAACGGGCGGCAGTTTTGTCACGTACAGTGCCAAATCTTTTGGGTTATCCAGCAGAACGAGTGTATCTTTTTTTATTACAGAACAATAATGAATTGCGACCGGCCGGTGGTTTTATTGGTACGGTAGGTGTTTTAAAAGTTTTGGATGGTGAAATTAAGTCTTTTGAAACTAGAAATGTTTACGAGTTGGATATTAATGCGGAAAAGAAATTAACTTTACCTGCGCCGTTGCCAATTACCAAATACATGCAGGTAAAGAATTGGTATTTACGCGATGCTAATTGGTCGCCAGATTTTCCGACAGCAGTCGGAGATGTAAAAAAATTATTTCAAGCGGAAAGTGTTTTAGCTGGTAGCCCATTTCAACCGGAAAAATTTGACGGCGTGATTGCAATTACACCTGATGTAATTAGAGATTTTTTGAAACTATCAGGCGCTATTGAAATTAAAAATTTTGTTTTTAATGCTGATAATTTTACCGAACGTTTGCAATATCTGGTGGAAGTTGGGTATAAAGAGGTGGGTGATGATTACGGTCAGAGAAAAAACATTATTGGTTTGTTATCCCAAGAGCTCATTCGTCGTTTCCAGTTGATGGAGTTGTCACAATGGGTGGATTTGTTGAATGTATTACAAAAAAATCTAACAGAAAAACAAATTGTGCTAAATTTGACTGATACGGTTTTACAGGCTGAAATAGCCCAAGAAGGTTGGACGGGCGCTATACAACAGACCCCGGTGGATTATTTGATGTTTGTGGATGCTAATTTGGCGGCCTTTAAAACAGATGAGTATATGAAACGGACCATTAATTATCAACTATTACAGAATGAGAAGGGTGATTTTATGGCGCAGGCGACAATGAAGTATGAAAATACAGGTTCGTTTACTTGGAAGTCAACGCGCTACAGAACTTATACGCGTTTATATGTACCAACTGGTTCCAAATTGATCAGTTACACCGGCACCATGGCTGATGATCGTACGACAAAAAAAGGCGATGTGGATGTGGGCAGTGAATTGAATAAAACTTATTTTGGTGCTTTTATTGCCATTGAACCGGGTAAAACCGGTGTTTTATCTTTCACTTATCAATTACCAGATTATATAAAAAAAATAGTTTTGGACGGACATTATAGTTTGTTGGTGCAAAAACAAATTGGTACCCGAGGTCACAGTTTAAATTTGGATTTACGTTTTCCAGCCAAGATTTTTAGCGCTGTCCCGGCCGAAGTTAAAACAGAATGGAATGATAATTTTTATCGCTCGAATAGTGATTTAAAAGAAGACCGTCAGTTTGTATTAAGTTTTGAGAAATAAAAAAAGATGCCAATGATTTTAAGTGACATCAAGACGCAATCTTTTATCAGGCTTTGCTTGTGGTAGAGTCTGTTTTTTTATTTTTCAATGCGGTTGTTTTCTTGGTGAATAACTTTTTCAGATGGAGAAAATTTAGGATTTTTAATGCGCCATTTTTCTACAAACTGTCCAATACCGTCTGCATCTCTTTTTTGTTCACGTGAAGGCAGGTGTTGAGACCAACGAACTAAATCTTCAAAGTTTATTTTATAGCGGCCTTGGACTATAATATATCTGAGTTCACTATTTTTTAAAGCGCGCCGAATTGAGCGTTCATTAACACCAAATAATTGAGCTGCTTGAGAGGGTGATACGCGGATAATTTGTACCATAATTATATTTTGTCTACACCAGTGTAGACAATATTGCAGTAATATATATGTTTTGTCAAATTTAGTTAATTTTGAATGTCTACACTAGTCTGGACAAATATATTATAGGACTGGTTAAGAGACTTGTCAAATTGCTTGTTTTTTGTTATAGTGAGTGTAACATTTTTTTATTTTTTAAGTCTTATTAAATGAAGATAGTAATTAAAGATAAAATACTTATCAGACGGACACAGAATAACGATAAAGATGCTTTTGGAAAAATTTATGATCAATATGTAAAGAAGATTTACAGATTTGTTTTTTTTAAGGTACCGACCAAGGAGCAGGCTGAAGATTTGACTCATGAAACCTTTGTCAATTTATTAACTCATATTCAGACCAACGAAAGACAGATTGAAAATTTACAAGCCTTTATTTATAAAATTGCGCGTAATTTAATTGCTGAATACTATCAGGCGCAACATCGTTTTGAAAATCAAACAGAAGAGTTACTGCCGGATGATAAAATGGGTGGGCAAGAGGTTGTGGATGAAATTGATTTGGTGGGCGAGTTGGATAAAAACATTGATATTGAGAAAGTTTTGGTTGCCATACAAAAAATTAACAATGAAGATTATCGGGAAATAATTTTGTTACGTTATGTGGAAGATATGGATTTTGATGAAATTGGAACGGTGATGAACCGGGGCAGTGGAACACTAAGAGTTCTTTTGCACCGGGCTATGCATGAACTAAAAAAAATATTATTAAAACCATGAAAGACAATCAACTCAAAAAACTTACCAGCGGTTTAAAAAATAGTTTAGAACCGCGATCCGAATGGCTTAAAAAGAGTCGTGATTTGTTATTGGCAGAAATGGAAGATAAAAAATCTTCGCTTTGGCAGCGCTTGATTTATAATTTGGTGCCACAAAATTTGGTTTTTAAACCAGTTGCGGTTTATGGTTTGATCGCGGGTTTGTTTTTAATGTCTTCTTTTGCCACAGTCAATGCTTCAAAAAACACCTTGCCAGGCAGTCCTTTATATATAGTTAAGACCAGTGCTGAAAAAGTACGTTACTTTTTGACTTTTTCCACAGAGTCAAAAGCGCGTATGGGTTTGGATTTGGCACAACGGCGCGCGGGTGAATTTAAAGTTTTGATGTCTAAAAATAATTTAGCTGCCTCAAATGATGGTAAGAAAGTTTCTTTGCAGATTGCGCAGGAATTGGACAATGTTAAAAATAATTTGAACAAAATAAAAGAAGACGGAAGAGGTAACACTCAAGTTTTGGAAGTGGTACAGTTGATTGATAAGAAAGTAGTGGCTTTAAAAGATGATTTAGCCAAGGTTGAAAATATTGATCCGGCGTTGAATGTTGATGCCGAAGTGAAAAACGCGTTGGCCAAGACTGATGATATTAAAGTTATGGTGTTAGCGGTTTTAAATGATTTAGAAAATAATAAAAATAATGAACAGGTCACTACGAACAATGAAAGTGGCGCGGCAACCAGCACAAAAGAAAATTCTATAGTAACTGTTGATGTAATAAAACCAACCAGCACTCCAGTTGAGGAATGGAAGCTGGAACGGGAAAAAATTCCAACGCCCGAAGTTAAAGAGTTTACAGTGCAATTGTTAAAATAGAATAAGTTTTTAATAAATAATAATAAAGAGTGTTAAATCCCCTGCCCGTCGTGGTTATAGAATTACGACGAGCAGGGGATATCCAAGCAAGGTCGGTGCTGTTAAAAACAGCAGGTTAACCCTCTTTATATCCAAAAGTAAAATGGATAAATAATTTTTTATCAATATAAACTTGTTTCAAAATCTTTTAAGACGCCAATTCGAAAGGTGTCTTAAGCAGAAGAAATAAATCCATTGATAAAAATATAAAGGTTAAAATAAAATATGAAAAGAGTTTTTAATTCTATAATGGTTGTTTCTATGTTGGTTTGGGTGTTGGCTGGTGTGATGACCCCAGCAACAGTGCATGCGGCTTCCGCCGGCGACCTAATTAAATCTGCTG
>DCVE01000010.1 GCA_002328025.1 Patescibacteria group bacterium UBA2196 | reverse complement strand
ACCGCAGGATTTTACCCGGTACCACATAAAGTATAGAACATAAAACATAGCTTTATTATTTGCCCGGGGCGGGGGTCGAACCCGCATGGTCTTGCGACCGCAGGATTTTAAGTCCTGAGTGTATACCAGTTTCACCACCCGGGCATTTTTAAAATACATTACTAAAATATTTTAGAATAAAAAAAATAAAAAAGCAAACAACCTAAAACATGTTTACTTTATAAAAACGCTGTATGGTTCAACCAAATCAGCTCTATAAGAAATCCTGATCATTTTTTTTGTATTATTATCTCTAGCTGGGCTATACACAGCACACACCTTATCAACCCTATATCTAAAATAGTCATCTAAATATTGATACGTATTTGGAAACATACCCATGCTAGTAAAAGAAATATAATCGTTTAGGTTGATATCCATTTTTGTCTCCCGCAGATTCTTGGCTGTAATAGCAAAATGTGGAACGCCATTATTGCCGACCAAAAGAACATTCTTATCCAACGGATTCCACGCTGAGTTATCGCTTGAAAAAGAATAAAAACGGTTACTTTCTTCTGGATTAAATTTAGATTTTGTCTCCGTAAATAATACTATGGGGCTAGTCTTAGCAAAAGAAACAAATGATTGTATGGTATGTGGGCGACAAAAAACTCCGCCATATCCCCAGAAAAATTTTCCAACCTGTCTCTCTTCCTCTTGTTTAATTTTAATAATCTCATCTAAAGAATAACCGCAGTATGGACCAACTTTCATAAGTAAAATATATGGAATTTTCATATTATCCATTTTATCACAACAAAACAAAAACGCCAGAAACAAATCTGGTGCTTTTGGAGCGGGTAATCCGCCGATTGGGAATATTTCCGCCCAATTAAAATCTGTTTGGCTTCAAGATAATTTTATTAATAAATTATTTATCTTGGCAAACTATTCCAAACCAGGTTAAAAATTAATTTTTGTAAATCAGCCAGTTCTTTACTTTCAATAATGATGGCCATTTTTTCTTGCCATGAAGCAATGAGCATTTTGTTATTATAAATATTTACTTCCGGAGAAAATACCATACTTGATTGGGGTAGAAATTTAGTTTGGCGTAGTTCTAACTGATCTAACTTTGCACGTTCAAAAGAAAGCTTGTTTTGCGGAAAAATTGCATTAATTGAAATTTTTTTCTTAGCTCTTCTTTGATAGTATTCTGGGAAAAAATTTGGTATACCAGCATGAACTGTTTCGACATTGGCATAAGCTAAAATAGTTTCTTTGGAAGTCAAAGTATCTTCATAAGCCTCTCTCATGCCTTTTTCTCCCTCAAAAAACTTAACTTTAGGTTTGGTTGAAAAAATGTTTTGTAAAGACATAAGTTGAGGTAATAACTCCTCAACTTTTTTCTTTTGTCTAGCAATCTGCTTGTTTTGTTCTTCTTTTTCCCGATCTAAATAACCCAATAATCTTTGCGGCTCTAAAGCACTAAAATATGTACCGGAGCTTTTTTTATATTGACTAATTAGCCCCTTTTTCATAAGCAATTCACACAGATCATAAACCGTGGTCCGATTTAAACCTGTTTTTAGAGCGATTTCACGCGCCTTGGCTTGCCCGACTTCTATCAAGGCTAAATAAACTGTAGCTTCCTTTTCCGGAAAATTTAGATATTTTAACAAATCTTTAATCATAGAGTTGTGGATTTTACGTCGACAATGAATTATTTGATTTTAGCGCAAATTTGACGTTTTTTGATATATTTATCATATCATTCCTACAAATATTTGTCAAATTAGTATAATAAATTGAAATAAAAATAATAAATGTTCGTTAATAATTGATCAAGGAGAGTTACTATGAAAACACTATCAAGCATATCGGTGATTTATCCCAGCCAATTTCCGGATTTTGTTAATGACTTAAACGGTTGGAACTTTACTCAAAAACAATTGAATGAGAATAAGGGTAAAATTTTAACTTTAGACATTGATTTAGGAAACTTCTGTTCTCTTAATTGCCCTCACTGCTTCCGTAGAACTGCTGTTTTAGATGCTGTTCAAAGGAAAATGACTTTTGAAGAAACTAAAAATCTTATTACAGAGGCAAAAAAACTTGGTCTTCGCTCTGTGAAATTTCTTGGGGCGGGTGAACCTTTCGAAAATGTCAGGTTTGTTGAATTTTTGAGGTTTCTTAAATCTCAAGATGTCATCCCTGTCGTTTTTACAAAAGGTCACGTCATCGGCGACGATAAACTCACAGCAAGATACAACCGTCACTACGGAATCGAAAACGGAGTTGATCTTGTAAAAGTATTAAATGAAGTAAATGCAAGTGTAATATTGGGATTTAACTCGTTTGATACTGAAAAACAGGAAAAAATGGTTGGGGGAGTATCTGGTTATGTTAAAAAACGAAACGTGGCTTTGATTAGATTGGTTGAAGGTGGATTGAATCAATCAAACCCAACTCGTTTGTGTATTGGTTCAAATCCAGTCACACTCGAAAACTATGACGAAATATTTAATATCTATCAATGGGGTAGAGAAAGAAATATTTATGTCATAGTTACTCCAACAATGGTTGGGGGTAAGGCCTGTAATTGGGAACAAATTACCCCATCCGCTGAAAAACTGATTGATCTTTACACAAAGATTTATAAGTTCAATCTCGAAAAAGGAATACAAACTATTGCACAGCTTAAAGAGGAAGGAATTTCTCCCTATGCCGGAGCTCATCCTTGTAACCAAGTTTCCTGCGGAATGTATGTCACACTTTCTGGAAAAGTTCTTCGTTGCCCTGGCAACGATACGACTATCTTTGGAAACATCTTTAAACAAAGCTTGGAAGAAATCTGGGTTAACTCAGAAAACTTCAAACGTTCAGGTACATTTAACTGCGGATGTCCTCCCAAAATTGGGAAGTCTATCCCTTATAATTTATTCACGGAGGTAATGAAAAAGCTAAAGGGATAACAAACACGCTCAAAAACCACTAGTGATAAAACTGGTGGTTTTTTAATATATAAAATTGAGAATCAAAAAACCCCTTTGAAATCAAAGGAGTTTTTTGGAGCGGGTAACGGGAATCGCACCCGTTTCTCCACCTTGGCAAGGTGGCATAATAGCTGTTATACGATACCCGCAAGTGTACTGCACAATTGTTTTTTAATAACTTCTCGACCACGACCTGATTTTAAAAATATTTCTCTGACTCTTGCATCGTGTTCATTAATATAACTTTCGGCATACCCGGGTCTTGCGTGAACCCGTTTTTTGTGAGTTTAAAAGTTACCTTTTGACTGTAACTTGTAGCTAATTTAATTATAATACTTGTAGAAAAACAGTCAAATTAACTGACTACCTCTATTTTTACAAACTTATCCGGAATGGTAAAACCGCTTAAAATTTCAACCTGATATTTTTTGACTTTAAAATATTCAGCCAAAACTTCGCGTACCTTTTCGTTGGCCCGCCCATGCTCGGCCACGGCTGTAACTTTAACTTTATAATGACCATTATCAAATTTTACCACCTGATTAATTTTTGATCTGGGAATAACTTTGATTTGGATGGTCATGCTATTTTAAAAAATTAAATGCCGCGCGTTTTTTTGAGCCACTCAATATCTTTAAGCATGCCGGCCTCAGTTGGAGTTTCTAAAATAAAATTAATTTTTTGTAATCGTTTATCAGCCAGCAAAGCTTTAAATCCAGCCAGGCCAATTTGGCCATCACCCAAATGCGCATGCCGATCAGTGTGCGAACCCAATCCAGCTTTGGAATCATTAAGATGAATGAGTTTTAATTTTTTTAAACCAATTGTTTTGTCAAACACATCAAAAACTTTAGTAACTGTTTTTTTGTCGCGCAAATCATAGCCTGAAGCAAAAGCGTGCGCGGTGTCAAAACAGACACCGACTTTTTTTCTGGCCGCTAAATTAATATTATCTAAAATTAATTTTATTTCTTCAAAACTATCACCCATAATTTTTCCAGCCCCAGCCGAAATTTCAATTAAAAATTCTGTCTTGCCATTGTAGCCGGTTAAAATTTTTTCTATACCTAAAGCCACTTTTTTTATGGCCAAAGTGGTTTCCATTTCTTTAGCTGAACCCAGATGAGTCATTAAATATTGCGCGCCCAAAAGAGAGCCGCGTTCTAACTCCTCTTTTAAAACACTAATGGAACCATAATAAATTTTATTATCCAAAGAAGCCAGGTTGATATAGTAAGGCGCATGAATATAAAAATCTTTAAAGCCAAATTTTTTATTATTAGCCTTAAATTTTTTTATTATTTCGGCGCTGAGTTCTGGAGCTTTACCGCCTTGGGGTGAACGAGAAAAAAATTGATAACATTCACATAAAAACTTATGCGCGTTAATGGGCGCTTTATCAACTCCGCCCGCGGCTGAAATGTGGGTTCCAAAAAGCATAAATTTATTCTTATATATTTTAATTTTAACAAATTTTTTGGCTTTAAACAAATAAAAACAAAAACACCTCTTTTTTGTTTTAGGGGTGTTTTTGAATTAATATTTTTGAATATTTATTCTAGCACTTCGTCTTTAAACGCTTCAACAGCAGGCTGTGCTTCTGGAGTATCTGACGGTTTTTCTTCCGCCACAATCTCTGGACTTTCAACCACTGCGTCGGCAACAGTCTCGCTTGATTCTGCCAAACCGCCATCAGCCACAATATCAATACGCCAGCCAGTTAGCTTGGCGGCCAAACGTACATTTTGACCAGCCTTGCCAATGGCTAAAGAATATTGGTCTTCTTTGACCGTGGCTTTGGCCACATGATTTTCTTCATCTAATTCAACATCAATAATTTTTGCCGGTGATAGAGCCTTGCTAATAAAATCTTTTAAATCTTCGTGCCATTCAATAATATCAACTTTTTCTCCGCCCAATTCATTAATGATGGTTTGGACTCTGGTGCCACGTTGACCAACACAAGCCCCAATTGGATCCACACTTTCATCTTTTGACCAGACAGCCACTTTGGAACGCGAGCCAGCTTCACGCGCCACGGATTTGATTTGCACAGTTCCGTTGCCAATTTCTGGAACTTCTAATTTAAAAAGTTTGCGCACCATTTCGGCGGCTGAGCGTGAAACAATAACTTCGGGACCCTTTTGCGTTTGTTCCACCGCCCTTAGATAAAATTTAAAGCGCGCACCGGGTTTGTAATTTTCTCTTTCCACCTGATCTTGCGGTGGCATAACACCCATAGCGCTACCCAAATCAACCAAAACCACTCGTCCCTCGCGCCGTTGAATGGTACCGTTAATTAATTCTCCTTGTTTGTCTTTAAATTCACTAAAGACATTGTCTCTTTCTGCTTCGCGTATTTTTTGAATAATCACTTGTTTGGCGGTCTGAGCAGCCATGCGACCAAACTCAGCTGGCACCACCAACTCCTGCACCAATTCTTCATCTATACTGATGGCGGCTTGCACAGCTTGAGCTTCGGATAAAGAAATCATGGTGCGTGGATTAAATCTTTTCTCCTCCTCTGCGCCTTCTATATTTTCTTCACCTTCTTTTTTCATTTCATTTAATGTCTTGCTCAAGAGTTCATGATCACCAGTCCGTTCGGCCTCAGCTTTTAAAGTTTCTATGCGCTCACGCATAACGTCGTATTCGGCTTTTAAATCATCTTCAACTACGGTTTTTATGTCATAAACTTTAAATAAACCACTTTCCAGATCAAAATTTACTTTTAGGTTTTGTAATTTATTACCAAAGTCTTTACGAAAAGCCGAAGCCAAAGCTGCTTCAATGGTTTGCTTGACAGCTTCAAGGGATAATTTTTTTTCTTCACAAACTTGCTGGATGGCAAGCGCTAATTCACTGGGCATAGTATTAATTTAATTTTATTTATCGGGTATTAAAAAGACGAAAACTCGGAGATCCAATCCCGAGTTTCAAACTTTATCTAGCATTAAACTAATTATAGTTCAAAAAAAGAAAAAAGTCAAGGCTAGGCCCTATTCTATTTTGGTGCGATATTGCAAAGCCTCGGCCACATGATTAATTTGAATATTTTCTACGCCAGCCAAATCAGCAATAGTGCGCGCGGTTTTTAAAACCCGATGATAACCGCGCGCCGAAAGATTTAGTTGTTGCACTGCGTTTTTTAATAATTCTTTGGTAGCATCATTAACTACGCAAAAGCTTTTTATTTCTTTGGGACCCATTTCGGCATTGGTACAAATTACTAAATCAAAAAAACGATTGGATTGAATTTTGCGCGCGGCTTGCACACGTTGGCGAATGGTGGTCGAACTTTCGGTGGGTAAATCAGAAGTTAATTTTTCAAAATTTACTCGCGGAACTTCAATGTGCAGATCAATACGGTCTAAGAGTGGACCAGAAATCTTTTTTTGATATTTTAAAATTTGTCCCACACTACAGGTGCACTTTTTATCAGGATCGGAATAATAACCGCACGGACAAGGATTTTGTGAAGCTATCAAAGTAAAACGGGCAGGAAAAGTAACGGTGCCCTGCGCCCGCGAAACAGTTACCACCCCATCTTCTAGTGGTTGACGTAAATTTTCTAAAACCTGACGCGTAAATTCTGGAAATTCATCTAGAAAAAGCACACCGCGGTGAGCTAAACTAATTTCACCTGGTCGTGGAAAAGTTCCACCGCCCACCAAAGCCACGCCAGAAGAGGTGTGGTGTGGACTACGAAAAGGTCTTTCTAATATTAAAGGTTTTTCTTTGCTTAATTTACCAGATACTGAATAAATTTTGGTAACTTCTAAAATTTCGTCATGCGTTAGGGGTGGTAAAATTGAGGCCATGGCACGGGCTAGTAAGGTTTTGCCAGAACCCGGTGGTCCGGATAATAAAACATTGTGTCCAGCAGCGGCTGCAATTTCCAAAGCTCGTTTGGCTTGTTCCTGACCTTTTATAAAAGACATATCAACTCCACAATCAACTTTGTTTTGTATTTCTTGTGCTATGGGTGTGGCCTGATAAGGAATAATATTTTTTTCACCGCGTAAATGTAAAGTTAATTCGGCCAAAGATTTAACCGGCATAATTTCTACCTCGCTCACAAAAGACGCTTCTTCCACATTGGCCTCGGGTACAAAAATTCTTTGAATACCTTTTTCTTTGGCCAAAATAGCGATTGGCAAAACACCACTAACACCGCGTAAGTGTCCATCTAAAGACAGTTCGCCTAAAAAAATAGCATTTTTGTCCTCTGATAAAATACGCACTTCACCAGCAGCCACCAACAAACTCAAAGCAATTGGTAAATCATATGAAGGCCCCTCTTTGCGCACATCGGCTGGCGCTAGATTAACCACAATTTTTGCACGCGCAAAATCTAAACCAGAATTTTTTATGGCTGACCAAACACGTTCTTTTGACTCTTGAACAGCCGCATCAGGCAAACCGACGATGATAAACAGACCGCCTTGGCCACCACCAATATCAGCTTCCACCTCAATTAACTGTGAATCTAAACCAATAGTAGTAGCAGAAAAAATTTTTGCCGACATATATGCGCTTCTAAACATTTACTTTTTTATTATGATACCAAGTCCCAATAATGACCAATAAAAAACCCAGCCAGATTAAGACATCAGCCAAGTTGTTGTAAAAAAAATAAAAATTAAGATAATCAATTACGTAACCAAACTTTAGACGATCAAAAATATTGGACAAAGCACCAAAAAACAACCAAAGCCAACCAGCCGCCGCTAAAAAAAACTTTTGTCTATGACTATGGACGCCACAATAAATTACAAACAAAATTAAAACTCCCACTAGGGTATAAAAAAATAAATCCTGCGTTGACAAAAAATCAAATGACAAGGCCAAGTGATAATTTTTTTGCCAAAATATTTTTTCCCTTAATGCCAAACCCTTAAAAACCCTGTCACCAATCAAAAGAATCAGCCCTAAAAAGCTGACTCTCAAAAAATACTTATGCTTGATAAAAAAAACTTTTTGACCGTGATCGGGCATACGGACAAAATTTATTTTTAATGTTTTTAAAAAACTAAACCTCGCCTTTAAATTTTTTCTTGCATTCCACACAAGCTGAAGATGTGGGGCGAATTTTTAGACGATCCTCGTCAATATCTTGCTCACAATATTTACATACGCCGTAGGTACCCGCAACAATTCTTTTAAGCGCACCCTCAACATCCTGCAGTTCCTTTTCCAATGTCCCCTCAACAGCCTTACGATCAATATATTCTGAAACCTCTCTAGCGTTATCATCTTCACAGTCCCCATAATCAGGCATGGTAGAAATATAATCATTTTTGGCTTGAGGGTTGCTAAAAGTAAAATCGGCCAAAGCATTTTTTAATTCTTGAGCTTTTTTCTCTAACATTAGCTTAAATTCATTGTATTTTTCTTTATCAAAAGGCATAACTATAGACTAATTTCTAGCTTAAAATATTTTCTATTTTATAATTATAACCTAAGTAGTAAATAAATCAACAGGCAAACAAAAAGGCGTCAGTATTGAGCCGATTATAAAATAATTTATAGCTCACAGAGACGCCTGCTTCCATTAGACCAGCAGGTGCAGGCACGCCTCTAAAGCCCACTCAATAAGCTTGAAAGGTGTGCCTGTTTCCTGCATTTTGTATCTTATGGAATTTTTGAAATACTTTTTGTTTCGACTGCCAAAAAGTTGTTTAATGCCATTCTATAGTGTTGTCCCTATTATAAAATGATAAGGATACACTTTTTTATTTTTGTTTTTTAAAATTTTTTCCAGGTCGAAACTGGTCTTTAAGAATAGCAATAAATTTACTTCCTAAATAAGGAAGTATGCGCATACTTCTTTTGTTTTTGTTTTATGAAAGAACAAGACGACGAGCAAAGAACTATAGCTGACAAACTTATTATAGCACTTTTTTTGACTGCCGTCAAAACTAAAAAATGCCTTAAATTACTTATTAAAATATTTTTTTTCGCCCTATTTTTTAATATTTTTTAGAGGCTAATTTTGGCTGTTAAAAAATTAATTAAATTTTGGATTAAAGTTTTATTTTATTATTCAATCAAATAAGTTATCCACCACGACACAAGACACGTTTGTTTTATTAGCTCAAAAAGCTTAGAAATAAAACCAGTTATCCACTTATATCTTTCTTCTGTGTTTTTGACGCCAGACTATGATCTTTTGGTGATCTCCAGACAATAGAACTTTGGGGACTGTATAATTTTTACCAGCCACTTTTAAACTCTCTGGTCGAGTGTATTGTGGATATTCATATAAATCCTGCTCAAATGTTTCTTCGTTTAATGAAGCTGGATTACCCATGTAGCCTGGTACCAATCTAACTACAGCTTCCATAACTACCATGGCTGCAACTTCACCGCCCGACAAAACATATGGTCCAATGGAAATTTTTTCATCTATAATTTTTTCTACTCGCGCATCAACACCCTCATAACGACCACAAATTAGGATGATCTGATCGTTTTTAAGCCAGTTCTTTGCCATGTGTTGATTAAAAGGACGTCCGGCCGGTGCTAGTAAAACGACTTTGGTGTTAGTTTTCTTGTTTTTACATCTAATGGCTTTAATGGCTTTAAACAATGGCTCTGGTTTCAATATCATACCCGCCCCACCACCAAACGGCCGATCATCAGCTTTTTTGTGTTTATCAAAAGCCCAATCTCTTAAATTATGCACCTTAAAATGACTGATCTTTTTATCGGCCGCTTTCTTAATTAAACTAGCATCTAAAAAAGAATCAAACAGTTGTGGAAAAATTGTGATAATATCGAAACGCATAGATAATACATGGACTAAAAAATAAAAAAATTCAATCCTATTACAAATCTGACGAGAAGCCGGTTTTTTTACGCATTTTTAAAATTAATATTATAATCACTAAGATGATGGCAATCAAGGTGACAATAAGATAGTCTTTCCAGACGGTGCCTTTTTGTGTTGGGGTGTCACTGACGCCTAATACGCGTTCAATTTTTAAATCAGTCATGGCGCGTGGTAGAAGACGTAACTCGGCATTACTGGGCGATAAAATACCCACCACAGTGATTTGATCACCAACTTTTAAATTTAATTCATTAAACTTTATATCTGTGGTGTTTTTGATATAAATCCGTACCTCACCCATATTATCATCTAGCCAAAAATTACCACCCTGAATGGCCGTGACCTCACCCTTAATTTCAACCAAAGAACCAACCCACTCTTCAGTTTCGCTTAAATCAATAACGTGCGGCTGAGGAATTTCCTGCTCACCCAAACTTTTAATGTCGCCTTTTTTGCTAATCTTAATTCTTTTTTCACCATAAGCCTGGCTTATTTCGCCCTTGATCTCAATTCGATCACCAACATTAAGCGCTGGAAAATCTTTACTGTACATATAAACCTGTATGCCAGAACCGGCCACATAGAAAATGTTAGCCCCTAAAACCCCGGGCTCTACAGCCACCACACCTTGCGTAATAACTTTTTGACCCACGGCAAGTTCTTTGACATCTTCTAGCTTAACTGATTTATATAAAACATAATTTGAGGCGGCTGTCTTTTTTGGTGTGACTGTTTTTTTGGTTTCCATAATTGAGCCATTTGCTACGGCTTTTACATTAATTTCTTGACTGTATTGATTTTGCCCAGTTAAGTTGTCAACGACAGTCAGTGCAATTTTATTTTTACCTGCTTGTATAAATTTTAATTTAATAGTTGGCACACTTAAAATAAAATTTTTTCCAACATCATTACCGGCCATAACTTCTTGACTGAAATTCCAAACATACTTTTTTATTTGACCATCTTTATCATAACTTTCACCAGCATAAAAAATCACCTCTTCACCCACCAAAAATTCTTCGCTAGATGCTTCAAAATAGGCCAGAGGATCAGTATTTTCTGGCGGACACTGGTTACCATCACCGGGAGTAATCGTGCTTAACCAAACAAATTGCCCACGACAAAGATTGTAGCTTTTGCCCTCTTCGGTTTTCTTATAATTAACTACTGCCACCTGTTTCTGATCATGGTCAAAAAGCGTTATAACTTCCCCACCATAATTGTTTAAACTAATTTTACTGCTCTCCAAAATTACTACCAAAAAACTTTGGGCTTTAATTTTTGTATTTTTAAAAACTAACTGCCCCAAATTATCTTTCAAAACCCAGTTATCTAATACAACCTCGGCGGTGGTGGTATTATAGATCTCCAACCATTCGCAACCATCATCCAAACCAAATGGATCAGGCATTATTTCGGTAATAAAAATTTTATTTTTGTACTCTGAATCGAGATTTTCTTTTTGTGTCTGATTATTTTGCTGATTATTATTTTGACTGACGTTTGTATTAGACTGAATTCCTCTACCACCTCCGTCACCGGTGGCTACCGGCAAAGGGGTAGTAATTATATTATTAGCGTTTTTAGTTGGCGTGGTGGTCCACACATAATCACCAACCGTGTTTCTGGCCCAAGCATAATCATCTTTGGCGTCATCGTTATAGCTGACTTGGTGTAATAAATTACCATCAGGCTGAAAAAGTTTTACCAGATCACCACCCGTGTTATTAAGAGAGATGTTGGTCAGACTTTTATCTAAAATAAAATAACCACCAGCATTAATGACGGTCGTGGATACTGTATTAATGGTTATGGTAAAAAATTTATTACTAGCATCAGTAACCTGCCAGCCCGCCAAATCAACGTCTTCGGGGCTGGGATTAAATAGTTCAATCCATTCAAAATCATCACTATCTGTGGGATTGGATAAAATTTCATTAATAACAATGGCATTGGAATAAAAAAGTGGAGTTGTGGTGGCAGAATTATCAATATCATCGACATCTTCAACACCGACAGTTATAAAATCTTTTAAACCTTCAAAAGTTAACTGACCAATACCAGGCACTTTCATCAGGTCCTCAATTTTTTGAAAAGCACCATTTTGAGTCCGATAAGTGATTATGTCTCCTGCCTTAACTAAACCTATACCTGGCAAGGAATCTAACTCCTCGATGGTGGATGTGTTGATATTAATCTTCCCGACCGCGTTGGTATGATTTAAAAAACAAAAAGTCGCAAAAAACGCGACAAAAAAAATAATCAAAAAATAAGCATGGCCCGAATTTTTTTTGAGCATAGGAAAAAAATTACGGCAAATATTTACTCAGTTCTTTTTTTAAGGCAATTTGTTGCTGCAACTTGGGTGCCTTGACCAAAGCATAACGTAAGGTAAAAAATAACCAAACCCCAAAAGCCAACAACCAAATTAAAAACCAAAACGGTGCACCTAAAAACAAAACCTGCTGTTGGCGAAAAAACATTAACACCAGACCAATCACAGCTAGGGTGGAAAAAAAATAATAAAATTTTTCGTAAATTTTTTTAATGGGTATATTGCGACTATTTTTTCGTGACAACACACGCAATACTATGCCAGCTAGTAAAAGTGCGCCAAAAAAAATGTATAAAATTTTTAATACTACGCCTAAAAAAGGATCGGGGTGCAAATTAAACCAATAACCAACTGATAGTAAATTGCCTAAATTTTGCCAAAGTATATACATAATTTATATATTTTATTACCAACAACACCTGTTTGTCAATAAAAATCATTTAACAAAGATAACTCCATAATGGTATTGACCTGCTTCAAACTTTTTCTCTAATTTTATACCCACCAAATCTGCCAGACTGACCAGTTCGACTAGTGTCATTCTATCACTCGCTCGCGGTCCAATTGGAAAACGACCTTCCTTCCAATCAACGACCAAAATTTTTCCGCCTGGCTTAATCATCCGTGCCACTTCTTTTAATAGACTGGCTCGATTTTTATTTTGAAACATCACATTAATTAAAAGACCATAGTCCAAACTGCTGTTGTTGATCTTGCAAGCACCAAACTTTTCTAAATTAGACCACAAGGTGATTATGTTTTTAAAATTTAGTTCTTGCGAGCGCCTTTTTATGTTATCCAGGACGCTCTTTAAAACGTCCACGGCATAAACCAAACCGCCCTCACCCACCTGACGAGCTGTTTCAAAGGTAAAGTAAGCTGCCCCACCACAACCAAAATCACCCACCCAGGAGCCTAGGACAAGCTGTAATTCGTCCTTTAAAATTTTTTCTGGATCTAGCAAACCAGTACCACCGGAAATTTTTTGTAAATTCATATGATTAAAAATTAAAATTCTTGCATCATCATTTCTTCCATAGGTCGAAAACTCAGACGATGAACTTCTGATAAACCATGCTCTTGTAAAGCTTGACGGTGCTCGGGAGTACCATAACCCTTATGTTGCTGAAGGTTATAATGGGGGTAAAAATGGTGAAGTTGGTTTAAAATTTGATCCCGCACAACCTTAGCCACGATGGAAGCCGCGGCAATTGACATGATTTTACTGTCACCACCGATGATAAATTCGTGAGGGGTTGAGGGTTCAAAATTTTTTATACCATCCACTAAAATATATTGCGGTTCAAGATTAATTTTTTCCAAAGCTTGTATAAAAGCCATCTTGTTGGCCTGCAAAATACCCACCTCATCAATAGTCTTTTGAGACACAATACCCAAGCCCCAACCTAAGGCTATTTTAACAATATCTAAAAAAATTCGTTCTCTTTTTTGTGGAATAAGCTTTTTTGAATCATCCACACCAATGATTTTTGCGCCACGCGGCAAAACTACAGCCGCAGCCACCAATGGTCCAGCCCATGAACCACGTCCCACTTCATCCAAACCGGCCACGTGATCATAACCAGAGTGCCACAATTTATTTTCAAATTTTAAATTCATTCTTTTAAAGTTAACTTGTTTTAATTATACTACTTTATATAAAAATAAAAAAGTCAAAACATGTTTCAATTTTGACTAATCTTTTTAATTTTATTTCTAACCACGACAAAACCTGTACGCTTCTAAGGCGGCTATGGCGCCCATGCCTTCGGCAACAACAATTTGTTTGTAATGACTTTGGGTTACATCACCGGCAGCAAAAATTCCAGGGCAACTGGTGTGTCCTAATGCATTAATTTTAATTTGTCCCACTTCATCCAAATCTAGAGTATTTTTTAACCAGTCGGTTTGTGCCTGATAGCCAATTTCAACAAAAACACCTTGAACATCTTTTTCTAGTTTTTTACCGTTTTGGTCAATCACAATACCAGAAAGCATGTCATTGCCACTTAAGGCAATTATTTTCGCCTGCGCAAATATTTCAACATTGTCCAGTTTTTTTATTTTATCTAACAAGACAGCTTCCGCTCGTATTTGATCGGTAATTTCTAACCAATAAACTTGTGGACAAATTTTAGTTAAAAACTCGACTGCCTCCGCGCCGGAATTACCACCACCAACTACAGCAACCTTCTTACCTTTGAACAGTGGTCCATCACAATTAATACAATAGGATAATCCGTGTCCACTATATTTTTCCTCGTTTGTTATGCCCAACTTTTTTTTGACTAATCCAGCGGCCACAACAACAGTCTTAGTTAAGTAGTGCCTATCCGTGCTACTAACTTCAAAACCGCCGGAAGGTAATTTTTCTATCTTTTCAATGGTATCCATTAAAAACTCTCCGCCCAAGCTTTCCACCTGCGCCTTCATATCAAAAGCCAAGCTTACACCATCCACTTTTTTTAAACCCGGATAATTTTCAATTAGAAAAGTTCTGGCCACCTGTCCACCGATTTCTTTGCTGATGATTAAAGTTTTCATAGCTCGTCTGGTGCAATAGATGGCTGCCGTCATGCCAGCTGGGCCAGCACCAATAATAACAACATCGTACATAGTTTTTAAATTTATTATTTTTTACATTTTTTATACTATCATTTTTAATCACCCCTTACAATTTAAAACTTTCTTCATCTATGGTTTCAAACTTACCCCTGGTTTCAAGAACCTTTTTTTCAATTATCCTAAAAATTTTGTTTATTTCATATTCATGGTAGTTATATAGATTTTGGTTAGCACAATTACCAAGTACTTTTAAAGCTCTAAGCACATTAATAGTACGAGATTCAGCAGATTTCTTAAATCTTTCTTTTTTTGTCTTTTCATTCTCAATCAATTCCATATTTTTTGTGTATATTATATATAGTCTGTGTGTGTATATATGTATTGATTATAGCATACATACTTAAAATATGTAAACTAAAGTGGTCTATTTTGATTATTTAAAATTTTATAACCCAAAATTTATGGCGGAGCTAGATTTAATTAAACCATATCCTGTGAATAGTTTTTAATTATAAAACCAGCCCAACCTCTACCTTATCCCCTAGAGGCGTGTTTTTATGCATCTTATACACACTCTGTCTACACTAATGTAGACAAAACTACATAATTTAAAATTGTTCCACGTGGAACAATTTTAAGTTTACCAAAGTTATCCTCTAAAACAGCCTTTTTGAGCTACTTATACACACTTTGTCTACACTGGTCTGGACATTTGTATATTTTACATTGTTCCACGTGGAACAATTCAATTATTTTGACTAATATAAGCTAAAAATACAATTGTTATAAAAAAATTCTCAAAAAGATCTACTATATGTATTGTTCCACGTGGAACAATACATTTTTATGTAGAAATAGTTCACAATCTTATATATAGTTGTTTTTAAAAAAACCTATATTTTATAAAATATGATGCGTTTTTTGTTTTTTTGGCTAACTTTAAATAAAACCATACTTTTTATTAAAATAAATTGATTTTTATGAAAAACAGGTGTTTTATTTGGTTTTTGTTTTATATTAGCTAAAGTTAATGTTTTTGTGGAATTAGACAGATTTTTGGTGATTATGTCAAATTGTGTTGTAATATAAAAACCACTGCTAGACAGTGGTCTTTATATATGGACCCTAGGGGGATCGAACCCCTCACCTCTTCCATGCCATGGAAGCGCTCTACCAAATGAGCTAAGGGCCCATATAACTATTGCTAGATTTTGATAACAGAATATCAAAATAAAATAAATTTATCAAATTTTGGACTTAGCGAGAATCGAACTCGCGTCTCCGCAATGCGAATGCGGCATATTACCACTATACTATAAGCCCCAACAAAATAAAGAGTCCGCACCGCTACCTGCCACCACCTATGCCCCCGATAGGAATTGGACCTATATTTAAGGCTTAGGAGTCCCTTGTTCTATCCATTGAACTACGGGGGCCTGGGTCATGACAGGAACAAGTATATACTAAAATTGATACATAAAATTATTCTAAAAAACACAGATCTCTTTGTTTATCTTAACAATTTATAAACATCTTTACAACTTTTTAAAATACAGCTAAGCTTATCTATATAAAATAATTAATTTATGACGTCTATGTCTAAAGAATTTAAAGATGTGGAAACCATTATTGGATCCACCGTTAAAATTGAAGGGGATTTTAAGGGCGAGGGTGACGTGATTGTAGAGGGTGGTGTAGAAGGTAAATTGTCCACCAAAAAAAACTTAACCGTGGGTGAAAATGCTAAAATTATAGCAGATGTTGAGGCGGCTAACGCGTTGGTGGCCGGACAAGTTATAGGTAACTTGAAAATAACCGAGAGTTTGGAATTAACAGCTACAGCCAAAATAACCGGCGACATTTCAGCCAAAGTTTTAACCATAGCCACAGGTGCTCGTTTGGATGGAAAAGTCAGCATGGAGAGCTCTATTTTAATAGAGAAGGAATAAAAGGACAAACCAATGGGTGATAAAAATATCTACTAAATTATGTATCAATATATTTATGACAGTTTTCTGTCTGACAAAAAATACAATAAGGTTTTAACACGTATCGAAAATAGGCTGTTGGATTTGGGTATCAATGGAAAAACAAACAGAATCACGCTCTTGAAAAATTTTGAGTCTTACATAAAAGAGTTGATAGATAAAAAACCTGATGTAGTAATTATTGTGGGTAATGATAAAACCTTAGCTAAAATTTTAAACATTGTAGCTGACAAGGAAATTATACTAGGTATTATCCCGATTGGGGAAGAAAATGTGATAGCTGATTTTTTTGGTATAAATAAAGAAGAACAAGCTTGCGACATTATTGCAGCTAGGAGAATTGAGGAGATTGATTTGGGTAATGTGAATGGACAATATTTTTTATCTTCAGTGGAAATATATGGCGTGGGGACTGTTATAATTTGCAATGACAGTTATGAAATTAAAGCTTTAGAAAATACAGAAAAACTTGGTATCTATAATTTATGTTTAAAGGATAATATGGGAGTCGTGTTTAATCCTCAGGATAAAAATTTGGAAATTATCTCTACACCCAAAGTAAGTGGTAGTTTTTTTAATTTTGGTAAAAACAAACCACTTATAAAAGGTCTAATTAGGGTGCAGAAAGCTAAAATTCTATCTTCTCAAGAAAACAATTCTGTTTTAGTTGATGCCCATAAAATAATGAAAACACCCGCGGAGGTGACAATCTCTAATCGAAAACTAAAAATCATTGTCGGAAAAAATAGAAAATTTTAGAATAAAAAAAACAACCCTAGAAATGTAGGGTTGTTTTTTTCTAACCTCTTAGTCTTTGATTTCTTTCATGGACGCACTTTGGGCGGCTTTTTGTTTGATTGTCTTTTTTTGAGTCTTTTCCCTTTCATTTATAACCAAATCATCAACAATGAGTTTTTTTTCACTAATATCCACGACTTGACCCCGAGAAATAATTAATTTACTGGTAACTATTTTTTGGACTAAACCAGACGACTTAACAACATATTCTAAAATACTCTGTGAATCAATATCAACTATAAAGCTTTCCACCCAACCCAACTGATGGCCCCCAACTGTTTCGACTGGTAAGTTAATTATTTTTTGAGAAGAAATTTTCATACATTAAAAATTTAAGAACTAACTACGGAGGTACTTTTTTTCTTAAAAAAGTATAACTGCTGCACGCCTGTTAAAAGTGTTGTAATAAACCAATATAAAGTTAAACCAGCTGGCAGCGATAAACCAATAAAAACAGTAATGATTGGCATAAATAAAGTCATCTGCTTATTCATAATTGAAGTCATATCTTCATCCTTAGCACCCAGAACTTGCGGTTGTTTTTTTGTTACCAACATCTTTGAAACCCAAAATTGTGCCGCACCAGCTAAAACCGCCAGAATTACATTAGCCTTAGCCATATCAAAAAAACCAAATGCGATGGCGCTAATATTACCTGGGTCTTGTACAAAGGAATATAAAATATCAAAACCCTGCTTATTGGTAAGTCCATTACGAAACACGCTATATACAGCGATCAAAAAGGGAAGTTGTATTAATAAAGGTAGACATGAGGAAAAAGGTGAAACTTTTTCTTTTTTATACAATTCCATAGTAGCCTTAGCTAAACCCGGTTGGTCGTCCTTATATTGTTTTTTAAGATCATCTGTTTTGGGTTGTAAATCTTGTAATGCTTTTTGCGCTTTAATACCCTGCAGAGAAAATGGGTATAAAACTATTTTAATAACAATAGTAACAAAAATAATAGCTAAACCTATATCATGACTGGGTACAATATTATAAAACCACACCAGTAAATTAAAAATGGGTTGATAAAAAATAGTATGATAAAGCTGTCCAAACATATTTTATATTTTAATAATTTAATACTAAAAAAGGATATTCAAAAAACACCCGTAAATTACTTAATATCTATAAAAATGGATCATAACCACCCTGGTTAAATGGATTGCAACGCAAAATTCTTTTAAAACCGCGGTATAATCCCCCCAAAACACCGTGCTTTTCTACAGCTTGGTAGGTATATTCAGAACAGGTGGGTCTAAAACGACACAATCCTAGTGGTTTAAAATAATGCAACCAACCATGATCAAAAGAAAGCGTGGATTGATATATTTTTATAATCCTTAATAGTATTTTTTTAGACATTATCTTTTTAATAAATCAGCTTGATGCAATAAAAACCCTAGGTCCTGCTTGTTTTGATCATATGGTGTGTTTTTTATAATATCCTTGGTTGATATTACAATATCAAAACCTTGTCTGATTTTTAAATTATTTAAACGCAAAATTTCATTAAAACGACGGCGAATTTTGTTTCTAACCACTGCTTTTTTGTCCACCTTTAAAGAAATCATAATACCATAACGATTATTAGGAAGATTATTTTTTAAGACCTTAATATAAAAACTTTCCACAAAAAAACACCGACCAAACTTCATAATTTGATCAAAATCCCGCTTTTTTGTTAACTTTATCAGCATACTATACTTATATATTGGCCTATATTAGCCAAAATTATACGGTTATTCTCTTTCTACCCTTATTAATACGAGCTTTGATAATTTTTCTACCGTTTTTTGTACTCATACGTGCTCTAAATCCATGGGTTCTGTTCTTTTTTATAACAGATGGTTGGTAGGTTCGTTTGGGCATATTATTTAAGTTTTTAATATTCTGTATACAATATTATAAGTAATATTTGTTTTTTTGTCAATTTATTTTCTATTTTTAATTATTTTTTTGTCTTTTTTATAACTATACACATTAAATTCACCTTTTATACACTTTATACTTGTTTTTACTTATAGATAATCGTGGTAAAATATAAATACAAAGACTAATCAAAATAAAAATGACTAATGAACAACTTTGGCAAGCTATCTTAGGTGAGTTAGAATTAACTTTAAGTAAAGCTAATTTTACAACCTGGTTTAAAAATACTTTTATTGTTTCACAAGAAAACAGTTGTATTGTTGTGGGTGTACCCAATGGCTTCACTAAAACTTGGTTAGAAAACAAATATCAAAATGAAATTGTCACGGCTTTAAAACACATCACCAATAACACTATAAATCAGATTTTTTATAAGGTTGAAATAAATAATAAACCAACAAACTTAGCTAATTTAAAAGAAAAAATAAACAACTTTAATTGTAATTCAAATACTGAGGAGAAGGAGGAAGGTTGTCCTAAAAACCAATTTGGTTTAAATCCAAAATACACCTTTGATAAATTTATTGTGGGAAAAAACAATGAATTAGCCCACGCAGCCGCCAAAGCAGTATCTAAAGCCCTTGGAAGTGCTTATAATCCATTATATATTTATGGACAGGCTGGGTTGGGTAAAACTCACCTTCTACAAGCTATAGGACATGAAATACTTAATAATAAACCAAACATAAAACTACTTTATCTAACTTGTGAAAAATTCACCAATGAATTTATTAATACCTTAAGGACTAATAGAGCTAATGAATTTCAACAAAAATATCGTAATATAGATGTCTTAATTATTGATGATATACAGTTTATAGCTGGTAAAGAACAAACCCAAGAACAATTTTTTCACACCTTTAATGATCTTTATCAAAAAGACAAGCAATTAATTATTTCTTCTGATCGATCACCAAAGGCTATCCAAAATCTAGAACAAAGATTACAATCACGTTTTGAGTGGGGGATGACGGCTGATATTTCCACACCTGACTATGAAACCAGAGTGGCCATCTTGGAACAGAAAGCTATGGATAAAAACTTTAGTTTGGAAAAAAACATTATTAGTTATTTAGCGGAAAACATACAGAGCAATATTAGAGAACTAGAGGGTGCCTTAAATCACTTATATGCTCGTTTTCAACTAAACAACCACAAACCAACCCTAGATGAGGTAAAAAGTATTTTACAAAGTATAAATACAATTATTCCAAAAAGTTCACTTTCTAATAAATCTATTATACAAACCGTGTCTGAATTTTTTAATATATCCACTACTGAAATAATTGGTATATCACGTAAAAAAGAATTAGTCGTGCCTAGACAAATTGCTATGTATTTAATGCGCGAAGAATTAGAGACATCATTTATTAAAATAGGTCACGAACTAGGTAATCGTGATCATACCACAGCTATGCATGCCTACACTAAAATTAAAGAAGAATTTAATAATGATGGAAAAATTAAACAAAACATATTACTTATTAAACAAAAACTATACAATAAATAGTGTATAAATATGTGTATAAAAAATTATAAATTATCATTTTATTAACCTATATATAAAAATAAACTAAAAAAATATTTTTTATCCACTTAATTGTTTTTTAAAAAACTTAATATCCACATCAAAAGTGAATTATATAAAAGTCTATAGATGTTATAAAATGACTTTTTAAGTCAAAATAAAATTTTATACACTTCTACACTCTTATTACTATATATTATTAATTTATTTAAATACTCTAAATAATATAAATATAAAATATATGAAAATAATTTGTAAACAGGAAAATTTAATTTTAGGTTTATTAAGAGTTTCTCACTTAACAGGGAGGAATTTTAATTTACCAATCTTAAATAATATTTTAATTAAAGCTGAAAACGGGGTAATTGAACTTTCGGCTACTAATTTAGAGATGGGGGTTAAAACAATTATAAGGGGTAAGATAGAGCAGTGTGGTAAGGTAACTATACCAGCTAAGATAATTACAGATTATATAAGTTTAATTAATGGTGATAAAAACATATCATTAGAAACACAAGAGGGAGAGGTGATAATAAACAGTGATGGGTGGCAAACAAAAATTAAAACCAACCCAGCTGAAGATTATCCTTTAATTCCAGAGGTAAAAGGATTAAAAAAATACCCCATTAAAACTATTGATTTAAAAAATAGTTTAAATAGTGTAATGTTTGCAACCTCTTATAATGAAACTAAACCAGAATTAACTGGAGTTTTGTTTTGGTTTAAAGATAAAAGTTTAATTTTAGCTGCCACCAATAGTTATCGTCTAGCGGAAAAAAAAATAGAGTTAGAACAAGAGGTAAAAATAGAAGAAAAAATAATTATACCCTTAAAATCAACGCAAGAGTTGGTGCGGATTATTAATGATACAACAAAAGAATATTTTATTCTTGATTTTGAGGAAAATCAAATTAAGTTTGATTTTGAAGAAACTATAATAATTTCACGTTTAATTGAAGGGGAATATCCAGACTATCAACAAATAATACCACGCGAGTTTGGTATTGAAATTGAAATTGATAATACAGAATTAATTAAAGCAATTAAAGCAGCTAGTTTGTTTACTAAAAGTGGTATTTTTGATGTAACTTTAGAATTTATAAAAAATGTGGTTATAGTTAGATCAATTAATTCTCAGTTAGGTGAGAATATTATTAAAATAAATATTAATCACACAGGGAGTGATGAAACTGTGATTTTTAATTATAAATTTTTATTAGATGGATTAAATAATATAAATTCTCTAAAAACTAAAATTTTAATTAACTCACCCATAAATCCAATTGTTTTTAAGTCCACCACTAATGATAATTTTATGTATTTAGTGATGCCAATTAGGCAGTAAAAAAGATTAAACAAAAAATCTACTTTTAAGTAGGTTTTTTGTTTCTATATTAATTAGTTTACAATATTTTCATAGCCATTTTCTTGTGCCCATTTTTCCACAACAAGCTCCCAATTAGTATAATTTTCATCATCCCAAGGTGTTTCTGGAACTGGGCCTAAAGGATTGTTTTTGTTAATGTAATGTAAAATATTATGAACCTGTTTTATTGTTTTATCTTCAATTAGTTCAAACGGGGTGGTGTTGTCAGCTAAAAAACCAGTGATTTTATTAATTTTAATATCCACCGTGTTAATATATTGTCCATTTAACATAATTCTATTAGGTAATGTAGAGGTGGCGGCTTGAATAAAATTTTCCACAGGTGTATTTTTTAAAACTTCTTGTAGAAAATTTTGCCAAATAGGAGCAGCTACTGTTGAACCATCAGCAGAGGTTGACATTTTTTCACCACGCGTATTACCTACCCACACACCAACAGATAAAGATGGGGTGTAACCCATAGCCCAAGCATCTTTGTAATCATTGGTGGTGCCTGTTTTAACCGCTACTGGGCGGTCATTTAGAGTTAAATAATTTTTTTCACCAAAAACATAAGTGCGAGCGGAATTATCACTCAAAATACTGGTTATTTGACGGGCTATCTCAGTATCTAAAACCTTCTTAGTCTTGATTTTGGTAGTGTCTGTTTCTTCTAAAATATCGCCATTTTTATTTTCAATTTTTAAAATAGAAATGGGTTCGTGATATTCACCTTCATTAGCTAGTGTGGCATAGGCGAGTGTGTGTTCTAGTAACTTAACCTCACCACCACCTAAAACCAAAGATAAACCAAAACGTGAGCGATCGGAAAAAGTGGTATAACCCATTTTTTCAGACAAATTAAGCACATTATCAATACCTGTTAAATAAAGTAGTTTAACAGCTGGTATGTTTAAAGAGCCAGCCAGGGCTTTTCTAAGAGTGACAGGACCAAAATAATGATCATTATAATTACGAGGTTCAAAATCTTTGGGGGAGGTTTTAAAAGTAGTGAGTAAATCAAAAAGGATTGTGTTAGGTGAGAAACCTTTTTGAAAGGCAGCACTATAAACAATGGGTTTAAAAGATGAACCTGGTTGACGTGGACTTAAGGTAATATTAACCGCACCATCTATGTTTTCATCAAAATAATTTAATGAACCGACCATGGTAGTAATTTCACCAGTTTTGTTATTAATAGCCACCAAAGAGGTGTTGTTGGCATTGTTTTTTTCTTTGTTTTTGGGTGCCATTTTAGCAATTATTGTTTCGGCAATTTTTTGTTGAGTTAAATTAAGTGTGGTGATTATTTTTAAACCATCCTCGAGAAGGGTTTTTTCATTATATTTTTTGGTTAATAAATCTTTTACATAAAAAACAAAATGTGGCGCAATAATAGCATTAGAAATCTTAGAAAAATCAAAATCTTCTTTTTTTGATGCATCGGCTTTTTCTTGTGTGATATAACCCTCGCTAACTAATGAGTCTAAAATCCAATCTTTACGCGCCATTAGATCGTTTTTATTTGGACCATAAGGCGAAAGTAGAGATGGTGCTTGGGGTAGAGCTGCTAAAACAGCACCTTCAGCTAGGCTTAGATCTTTGGCATTTTTACCAAAATATTTTTTAGCTGCTGCTTCAATACCATAAGTGACTCCACCATAAGGTATTTCATTAAAATACATCTCCAAAATTTGATCCTTAGAGAAACGACGTTCCATTTGCCAAGCTAAGATAACTTCCTTAATTTTTCTTGAATAGGTTTTTTCCTGTGTTAAGAGTGCGTTTTTTACAAATTGCTGTGTGATTGACGAACCACCCTGTGTTTTTTCTCCACCCCGAATAATTAATAAAAAAAGAGCTCGAGTTAAACCCTTAAAGTTTAGACCATGGTGAGAATAAAAAGCGCGATCCTCAGCTACTATGGTGGACCATTTGATATAATCTGGTAGGGTGTTTAAAGAAATTTTAGTGCGCATCACCTCACCGCCACCAAAATCATAAAGTAAGTTTTGACCAGTTCGATCATAAATTTTTGCGCTAACAGTTTCTTTGCGATCTAATAAATTAGTGGACATGGGTAAATCACGTGAATACCATAAAATAACACCAACAAATGAGATAATAATTAGAATTATTAAAATAATAAAAATTTTTAAAAATTTTTTTATTATTTTTTTTGTAAAATTTTCGTTTTTAGAATCAGTTAGGGCCGTCTTTTTTTGATAAGTTTTAAGTATTTCCTTGCGGCGTGCGGCGATGTTTTTTTCCCATGAGCGATTGGGGTTGGGTGAGCGATAAAGCATATTTTTATTTTTTAATTAAAGAACCTAAAAGTATAGCGTTATCACTTAAAGCTGGCTTATGAAATTTTATTTTTCTATAGACACCAGTGTGTGTGTGTAAATAAAATTCTTTTTTTATATTTTCTAGCATTTTGGGGTGGTCTAGGAGCCCACCCCCAAGTATAAAAGATTGGGGATTAAAAATTGAAGCTAAATTATAAAGGCCGATAACTAAATTGGGAATAATAATTTTATCAGCCATAGAAGAGCTGTGTTTTTTAGCTATTTTTTGCCAAGCGCGGCCAGAAGCCAAAGTTTCCCAACAATATTTTTTACCACAACCACACAGTGGTGCTGGACCGATCCATTTACCACAAATACACATATGTCCAAATTCGCCAGCTAGATTATCTTGACCACGATAAAGTTCGTGGTTAAATATTAGAGCACCACCAATACCTGTACCAACAGTGAGGGCAATAAAATTTTTATAATTTTTACCAATACCATAATTATTTTCAGCCAAACCCAGACACTTAACATCATTATCAACCAAAACAGGAATTTTAAATTCATGCTGCAAAATTTCTTTTAAGTTGATGTGTGTAAATTTATGATTAAAATTCGTGGTGGAAATAATTTCGCCCGTGTGAAAATCAATTTGTCCAGCCAGTCCAATGCCGATTTCCTTAACGCCAGGAAGCCATAATTCATGAATGGTGTTTTTTATGTTCGCTATAATCCTTTCTTTCTTGTTTTTAGCCAGAGTATTTCTTTTAGTCTTTTTGATAATTTTATTATCAACGATTAATCCGCCTAAAATTTTGGTAGCACCAACATCTAGAGCAATTTGATATTTAGACATATTTTTATAGTTTAGAGATAAGATAACGAGTATATTATACCAAAAAAGGTGATATTTTTTAAATTTATAAACTATGTGCGCAGGTGATACCAATAGCCATTGCATCGGCCGCGTCATCAGGTTTGGGGACGGCTTTGAGTTGAAAGATTGTTTTTACCATGCGTTGAATTTGTTTTTTTTCTGCACGGCCATAACCAACTAAGGCTTGTTTAATTTCTAGGGGGGTGTATTCTTTAATATCTAAATTTTGTTCCGCGCCATTTAAAAGGATGACCCCGCGTGCTTCAGCAACTTTGAGGGCGGTTTTTAAATTTTTAAAAAAGAAAAGCTCTTCAATAGCTAGGGTGTCTGGTTTAAATTCTTTAATAATTTTTCTTAATTTTAAACTTAGTGTTTTCAAACGCTCAGCGTGTGGTGTGTTTTTATTGGTTGTGATGGCACCATAACTTAATAGACTAAGTTGAGATTGTTTTTTTTCAATGACTGCCCAACCAGTAATGGCGTAGCCGGGATCAATAGCTAGTATGATGAGTTGATTTTTGGGCATCTTATTTTAGATTAGTATAATAATTTATAATATCTTGACTTTCATCTAAGAGACTAAATAAGTTTTGTACTTTAATACCATGCTCTTCTAAAAGATCTATTTTTTCTTTAGCCACACACTCAAGAGCAGCAGATTTAATTTTAATACCATCTTTTTCCAGGGTTTCTCTAAGTGATTTTAGGCTTTCAATGGGTGAATAAATTAAAATCTCTTCTTCTTTACTTTCTAAATCACTGGCGCCCAAATCAATTAAGCGCAGCTCAAGGGTTTCTAGATCATTATTTAATATTTCTTGTTTATTTATTACAATAACGGCTTTTTTTTCAAACATCCAAGCTACTGCGCCGGGTCCAGCCAGAGAACCACCACAGTCATTAAAAAGGTGTTTTAATTCATTGACTGTTCGGTTGGTATTGTCGGTTAGACATTCTAAAATTATAGCTACTTGTGTGGAACCAGTTGGTGACGGAAGGGAAAGTAGGCCTTCATAAGTAACTTCTTCTAAGTGTGTACCCTCACCAGCGCCAGTACCACGTTGAATAGCACGATCAATATTTTCTTTGGGTACACTAGCCTGTTTGGCGCGCTCAACCGCTAATCTTAAATTAAAATTCATATTTATATCACCACCGCTTCTGGCTGTCACAGTAATATTATTGGCCAGTTTGGTGAATAAAATACCACGTTTTTGATCAATGGCATTTTTTTTATGTTTGGTGGTGGCCCACTTTGAATGTCCTGACATATATTTCCAGATTAAGGATCAACTATTTTTATGGTAGCATTTTGGGGTTTTTTAGACAATTTTTAAAAAAGTGCTAGAATTTAAAGAGCATGAGTATAGAAAATGCCGGGGTGGTGAAATTGGTAGACACGCAAGGTTTAGGACCTTGTGCTTTAATCAGCGTGGAGGTTCAAGTCCTCTCCCCGGCACCAATTATATACTTTGCGCGAACCTTGCACTCCACGCGTGCGAAACATCAGCGATTTTGAAAATAGGTGCGAGCTTGGTAAAATAGAGACAATAAATTTAAAATAATGTATAATTCTGGTTATAAAAAAGAGTTGGGTAATTTAGGCGAGAAAATGGCTGAAAAATTTTTACAAAAAAATCAATATAGAATCTTGGAACATAATTATCGTGGGCGACACGGTGAAATCGATATAATTGTATGGGATAAAAAAACACAAGAGATTGTCTTTGTGGAAGTTAAAACCAGAAGCAGTAAGTTTTACGGTCGACCAGAACAAGCGGTTAATTTTAGGAAAAAAACTTGTTTGGAAAATGCAGCAGAAAAATATTTAAAATTTAAGGGTTTTGGTTGGCAACAGAATTACCGTTTTGATATTTTGGCAGTGGAGCTTGATTTTAACACTCGGCAGGCTAAGATAAAACAGTTTAAATACGTTTAGTTTAAAGGGTGTGTAGAAATTTAAAAATCCCCCATACATTAATTATGGGGTTTTTGTATGGTCATTTTTCGCCTGGTAGGTAATTGGTCATACTCAAATTTAATAAGCGTGGTTTGGGGTGGTAAAATATTTTTTATTTTGTCCGCCCATTCAATTATGACCAAATTATTTTTATTATTTAAAATTTCTAAAAATCCTAGTTCTAGAAGTTCATGTGAATTTCGTAAGCGGTAACAATCAATGTGAACTAGGGTTTTTATAATGGCTGGCTGAGGAATGGTATATAATTTAATTAAAACAAAAGTTGGAGAATTGATTGGTTTTTTAATTTTAAAATATTCACCCACGCCTTTGGTAAACTGTGTTTTACCACTACCCAAATTACCCACTAAACCCAAAACCGCGCTACCAGTAAAACCAGCCATGATTTTTTTGGCAATTTTTTTAGTTTCTTTTTCAGAAGAGGATATGTATATTCTTTGCATATGGGTGATTATAGTGCTAGATGCGGGTTAGTGGTTATTTTTTTAATATCGGCAAATTGTTTTTTTAAGATTTTGAAATACGCAGCTACTGCAATCATGGCGGCATTGTCACCGGTGAATTTGATTGCGGGCAAAAAAATTTTAGTTTTTGGCGCGGTAAGTCTAATTTTTTCTTGCAAAGTCGACCGAAGGGCTTGGTTGGCTGACACTCCACCGCCCAATAAAAACGTTTGGGGTGTGTATTTTTTTATGGCGCGCAGTGTTTTGGTAACCAAGACTTCAACGCAGGCGGCTTGGAAAGCAGCACAGATGTTGTTAATCGTTTGTGTACTTAGTTTTTTTGTGGGCGAGGCTGCAGTTAAATCGTTGATTAGGTAAAGGACGGCTGTCTTTAAACCAGAAAAAGAGAAATTAAAATTTTGATTATTTAATAGGGGGCGCGGTAGTTTAAATATAGAGCTATCGCCGATTAGGGCTAATTTATCAATAACAGGTCCGCCAGGATAGCCTAGGTTTAGGATTTGAGCAGTTTTGTCATAAGCTTCACCAACCGCATCATCTAGGGTATCGCCAATTATTTTCCAGTTGTGGAAGTTTTTCATTAAAATTAGAAGAGTGTGTCCGCCACTAACTACAAGCGCTAGGGCGGGAAAGGAAATTTTTTTTGGGTTCATATCAGGTAAAAGAAGACTGGCCAATGTGTGACCGGCCAAATGATTGACAGCTATTAAGGGTTTTTGGGTTACAAAAGCCAGGGTTTTGGCCGTTTCTAAACCAATATTAAGAGCGGTCACCAGTCCGGGCCCTTGTGTGGCGGCGATATAATTGATATCGCGTGTTAAATTTAGGCCCGATTTTTCAACAACATCGGCAATGACTGGTATGACCATCTCAATTTGTTTTCTGGCAGCTACTTCTGGCACAACACCGCCAAAGCGGGCGTGAATTTTTATTTGGGAAGAAACCACATTGCTTAACAAATTAAAAGAACTGTTCGATGCATGTAAAACAGCGGCCGCAGTTTCATCACAGGATGTTTCTATAGCCAATATATTCATAGAAGGATAATAACATAATTTTTTTGAATAGCAAATATAAGAGATGATTTGCTTTGTAGACTAAAAAAATATATAATAGAGTCAAGAAAAATAATTTTAAAAAGATAGAAAATCTTTTTAAAAACAAAAAATATATGGCTCTTTTTACCAGAGTAAAAAAAGACGAAGATGAAAATTTAAACCAAAATTATAACTACATCGCAAACAATGCGTTGGCGCCTGATAACAATTTGGGCAGTGCTTTGGACGAAGTTACCAACTTAATAGCGGAAGAGACTGGTTTGGATGAAGGGCAGCTGGCGGTTGATGTTTACCAAAATGAAGACAAGATAATTATTAAGGCCACCATTGCTGGAGTAAAACCAGAAGATTTGGATATTGCAGTGAATAATGAAGACGTAACTATTCGGGGGTCGCGACACCTTGATGAAACAATTAACCGAGAAGATTATTTTTATCAGGAATGTTACTGGGGTGATTTTTCGCGTTCTATTATTTTGCCCACGGAAGTCAGAGCAGAGGAAGCTGAAGCAATTTTGAAAAATGGAGTCTTGACATTAACACTACCTAAAAACAGAAAAGCACAGGCCGTAGCAATTAAGGTTAAGGGGGAATAAATTTATATGTCAAAAAAAAATATTAAAGCCGTGATTGATCGCTTTGAAGGAACTTGGGCTGTTTTGGCTTTTGATGATGGGCAGATGCTCAATTGGCCAATAAAAAATTTACCTGATGGGTTGCGGGAGGGCGCGGTGTTAAGGTTCACCCTTTCTTTAGATGGTGATGAAGAGTTGGAACGACAACAGACAGCTAAAGATTTACTTAATGAAATTTTAAAAAACAGTGTTTAATAATTTGTTGACCATTAAAGAGAGAATAAAAATACCGTATTGGTTAGTGATTAGCCTAACCGCTTTTTTTGTTTTAGTGGTGGTGTGGGCATTGACTGTGACTATAATTTACCAGCTTTACGCGGGGTGTTTTTTTCCTAACATAAAGATTGGTGGTGTCAATGTGGGGGGTATGACATACGAACAGGCGGCCAAAGAGTTAAACACTAAAGTTGAACTGCTACAGCGACAGGGCTTTGTTTTTAAAATAAACGAACGAGAAACAATAATTTATCCGATTTCTTTTGCTAAAGATGACCCAGATTTGATACAGGAAGTGTACAGTTTGGAAATTAAAGATCAACTGGCGCGCGCGTTTGGTTTTGGACGTAATCAAAATTTTTTAAGTAATTCTTTTGCGCAATTAAAGGGTTTGTTTGTCGAGCAAGCCTATACAATGGGTGTTAAAATTAATGAAATAGAATTGAAAAAAATTTTAGCGGCAAATTTTAGTGAGTTTTTAAAGGAAGCTGAGGAAACTCATTTATTTTTTGACGCTTTTGGTGAACCAGAAATTATTGATGGTGTGGCTGGCGAGGTGATTGACTACGAAGGCGCAATGGCAGATTTTATATATAAATTAAGCAGGGGTGATTTTGGTACCGTGGAATTGAAAAAGAAAGAATTTAGTCCCAAAGTGTCCTTATTTGAAGCAGAAAAATTATTACCCAAAGTGCGAGAAATATTACAACGCGGAGATTTTGTTTTGAAAGCCACCACCACGAATAATAAAAACGAATCATTACCCCAAAAAAGGACTATTACCAAGGATGAAATTAAAACTGGTTTAAGTTTTTATTGGAACGAAACTGATAAAAAGGTTGAGTTAAATTTTAAAGAAGATGTTTTTGTTCAGATTTTACAACCTTTAACCAAAGATGTTGAAATGGCAGCCAAAGAAGCGCGTTTTAAAATGGAAAATGGACGAGTGGTTGAGTTTCAGGCTCCTCAAATTGGTGTTGCAGTGGATGTTGAAAAGACAAAAAAAGAGTTTGAAAACAATTTAATTAATTTGGGTTACGACGAAGCCTTGGTTTATACCAAAGATGAACCAACAGAAACCAACATTGGCGAGTTGAATGACATGGGTATAAAAGAATTGGTGGCTGAGGGGCGTTCAAATTTTTCTGGTTCGCCGTCCAATAGAATTCATAACATAAAAATAGGTATCCAGGCTTTAAACGGTTTAATTATTTTACCTGGGGGAGAATTTTCTTTGGTTAAAGCTTTGGGAGAGATTAATGCCCAAACCGGTTATTTACCTGAGTTGGTGATTAAAGGTAATAAAACCATACCCGAATACGGTGGTGGATTGTGCCAAGTGGCGACGACCATGTTTAGATTGGGATTAAATGGTGGTTTAGAGGTTTTGGAACGTAAAAGTCATGCTTATCGCGTGTCCTATTATGAGCCAGCTGGCAGTGATGCGACTATATATTTACCACAACCGGATTTAAAATTGAAAAATAATTATGCTACCAACTTGTTGCTGCAAACGCGGATTGAGAAAAATGAAGTTGTTTTTGAGTTTTGGGGACAAAAAGACGGACGTAGTGTTGAAGTACAAAAACCAACAATATATAATATTACTTCTCCTGGACCAACGCAGTATATAGAAACCACAGACATTAAACCCGGTGAAACTAAGTGTACCGAAAAAGCCCACAATGGCGCCGAAACTGATTTAAAGAGAATAATTACTTTTGCTGACGGTGTAATTAAAGAAGAAGTTTGGCACTCAAAATATAGACCTTGGCAGGCAGTCTGTTTAGTTGGAATTGACCCTAATAAAATAGCGACCAGTACAGAGGAAAGTATTGTGCCAATTGGAAGCGCTAATTAATTTTATAGGACAGCTTTTAAGTTAAAGGCTGTTTTTATTTTTTATAAAAACTTGCCAAAGCTTTTATTTTTTGTTAGAGTATAAATATAAAATTTAAATAAAAAATACTATGGCATTACCCAGCAAACGACATTCAAAAACAGTTAAACGTATTCGACGCGCGGCGATTAAAATGAAAACACCGGCTTTAAGCACTTGTCCGCAATGTAAAAAAATGGTTCGTCCACATACAGCTTGTGCCTTTTGTGGAACCTATCGCGGTCGGCAGGTTTTAAAAATTAAGTTAACTAAAAAAGAAAAAAAGTTGCGTAAAAAAGAAGAAAAAGAGAAAAAAGAAAAATAAAAAAAATGCCCAATCGTCATCTTTCCAGAACCATCGCCATGCAGACACTTTATGAGTGGGATTTTAATCATCGTTCGCAAAAACTAGCGAATGTCTTGAGTTATAATCTACGTGAACAAGCACATGGTTTGGAAGAAGTTGATTTTATTGAAACTTTGGTCAAGGGGGTGACGAAAAATTTGACTGTCATTGACGAGATAATAGTTAAATATGCGCCTGGCTGGCCGCTGGATAGGATAACCGTGATTGATCGTAATGTTTTGCGATTAGGAATTTTTGAATTGAAATTTAACGGAGCCTTAACACCACCCAAAGTGGTGATTAATGAAGCCATTGAAACAGCTAAAACTTTTGGTGGTGAGTCTTCGGGACGTTTTGTGAACGGAGTCTTGGGCGCTATTTATAAAGATATGCAAGCGAGTGGTGAAATAAAAGAAGATGTTACGGTTGAAAAATAAAAAATTAATAATTAATTTTAAGCATTATTGTATATTAATGAATACAGAATAATGTTTGAAATAGATTTAATTATGAAAGACATTTCACGGTTGGAAGAAATTTTGGGCGTTAAGTTTAAAGAAACTGATATTTTGCAAAGAGCATTAATACACCGTTCATATTTAAACGAACACCCAGCGTTTAGCAAAGAACATAATGAACGATTGGAGTTTTTGGGTGATGCGGTTTTGGAGCTGGCGGTAACAGAATATCTTTATAAAAATTATACTAACCCTGAAGGTGATTTAACTAACTGGCGAGCGGCTTTGGTGAATGCAAAAATGTTGGGTGAGGTGGCCAAAAAGTTGGCCATTGAAGAATTTCTTTTTTTATCACGTGGAGAAGCCAAGGATAAAAACACAAAAGCCAGGGGTTATATTTTGGCTAATGCCATGGAGGCAATTATTGGCGCTATTTATGTGGATCAGGGGTTTAAGGTGGTAAAAGAATTTATTCAAAAAAATGTTTTAATCTATTTGGAAGATATTTTGACCAATAAATTATATATTGACGCTAAGTCCCGTTTTCAAGAAGAGTCACAGGATAAAATTGGTATTACGCCTTCCTATGTGGTAATTTCTGAGTCAGGACCAGATCATGCCAAAAAATTTGTAATTGGTGTTTATTTGGAAGATGAGTTGGTGGCACAAGGTGAAGGTACCTCTAAACAGGAAGCGCAAATGGATGCAGCTGAAAAAGCTTTGGTGGCCAAAAAGTGGTAAGCTTTTAAAAAAAGTTTGAAAAAATTTAAACATATGCAGATAGGAAAAATAACACCAGAAAAAAAAGGAACCGAAGAAGAAAGGTTGATTCGTTTGCTTAGTGAGCGAGGGGTAGAAGACCAAGAAACTGTAAAGCTCATGGCTGAATGGATAGAAAAAGAGCAAAAACTGGTGGAGTCTTCAGCTCAAAACGATGTCGCACCAGGAATTTTGCTTAATTTACGCATAGCGCGTATTTATTGGGCAGCTGGATGTAAGGCTGAGGCGTTGAGTGATTTTAGAGATGCTTAATTTCAGGCCCAAATTTTAGGAAATGATGGACTTTGGGAGGCAATTGCGCAAGAGATACAGCAAATTTTATAGATTTTTAAGAAAGTAAACAAAAAACATTGCCAAATTATGGGTGGTGTTTTTTAATTTGTTTGCCTTCTAATTTCATCTATAATTATTTTTTCAGCTTGGAGTGGGGTGATGTTGGCAAGAATAAAATGTGCGGCGGCAGCAGTGCCTTGAGGATGAAAAACATGTGTTATGGATAAAGCGTTGCGACCAGGCGATGCAAATAGTTCGGCGGTGACAGAGATGGTGCCTGGCGCGGAGTCAGTGTTTATATCTTCATAAATAATTAAAATTAAAGCAGCTTCAGGAATAGAGCTTATTAACTCATCAACAGCTTGTTTAATATTTTTGGGTTCAGCCCCAGATTTGACAAAATCTTGTTGTGATAAAGTTGACCACACCAAGTGAAGATTTTTATCTTGTTGTAGACGGGCCAACATACGACCCCACAGACGTAGGGTTGATAGAGTTTGCGATTGATAAAGGTGGGTGACTATTTTTTGTCTTTGTGCTCCAAGGCCAATTAATTGAGAGGCTATACTTAAAGATTGAGGGGTGATGTTAATGGATTTAAAAATTTGTGTTTTGGTCATAATACCAGCAAGTAAACAGGTGGCCATATCTTCGTCTAATCCACTCGGGTCGGTGGTTTGAATAAAATTATAAACTATTTCGGCTGTAGCAACAGCGCATAAATCTAACACATTAACTTGACCAAAATTGTTATTTAAAGGTGAATGATCAAAATTAATTAGTGGAGTTTGGTAAAAAAAATCTGTTTGATTGATAAAAATTTTACCCAAAGCATCAAGGTTTTGTGTATCTAGTGTGATAATTAGATCGTGGCTAAAGGCTGTCGTGCTGGTTTTAATATCTTGATGATCAAATTGACCGGCGGTCGGAAGAATAGAAATTTCTAAGCACTCATCCTTAACCTCATAACTTAATTCAGCTACTTTGTTAGTTGCCAGGTTTAAACTAATTATAAATTTTTGTGAATTACTTAATTTGTTTTTTACTTGATCTGTGTGGGGTAAAAATTGGAGTTGGTTTTTAATTATAAAATCAGAACAAACCAAGGTGACGGTTTTGTTATTTTTTTTAAGCCAAAGATAGAGCGCCAATGCAGAAGCCAGTGAATCAGGATGATATTCTTTTTTAAAAACAATAAGAATGTTTTTAGAATTTTCAATTAACTGTTTGGCTGCTGTTGTTGTTTCATTTAGCATAAAAAACTGGTCATTTAAGGTTAGTAAATTATATTATTATAATTGATTTTTTAAAATAGGTCAACTGTTTTTAAGTTGACTTAGAATGAATTTTGGGGTAGACTTAATTGAATTTTATGAATATTACAGAATTAGCCCGTCAAGTTAACATGCCAACGGAAAAACTGCGCGACCTCTTGCCACAGCTTGGTTTTGATGTGGGCCGTAAAGCCATTAAGGTTGATGATGTGGTGGCAAGTGAAATCGTTGTAAAAATTAATGCTTATAGAAAAAAAGAAGAGCAAGAAGCAAAAAACGCCACCTTAACCGCCAATGACTCAGTACATAAAGAACCCATAACAGAAGATCGTGTTTTGGCTATTGGTGACATGATTATTGTTAAGGATTTGGCTCAAAAAATGAATTTACCAATTACACGTTTGGTTTTAGAATTAATGAAAAATGGTGTAATGGCTTCTTTAAATGATCATATTGATTATGAGACGGCGGCTATTATTGCTAATGACTTAGGTTGGCAGGTTACTAGAGATGTTGGGGATGAAAACATTGATTGGGAAAAGATTAAGGAGGAACGAGAAAAGTATTTTAAAGATGATCAAAAAAAATTAAAACCGCGACCGCCCGTGGTGGTTATTATGGGACACGTGGATCATGGAAAGACCAAACTTTTGGATGCGATTAGGGAGACTAATGTGGTGGCCCAAGAAGCTGGTGGAATTACGCAACACATTGGCGCCTATCAGGTAGAAAAGAACAGTCAGCTAATTACTTTTATTGATACGCCGGGTCATGAGGCTTTCTCGGCTATGCGTTCACGCGGAGCACAAGTGGCTGATTTGGCAATTTTAGTTGTGGCGGCGGATGATGGAGTACAACCGCAGACCGTTGAGGCAGTGTCGCACATTCGTTCGGCGGGTCTACCTTTGGTGGTAGCGATTAATAAAGTTGATAAACCAGATATTAATATTGATAAAATTAAATCAGAGTTGGCTGATATTGGTTTAACCCCAGAAGATTGGGGTGGAAAAACTATATGTGTTAAGGTTTCGGCTAAAGACAAAACAAACATTGATGGTTTGTTGGAAACTTTGCTTTTAGTCTATGAGATGGAAAAAGATAAAATACAAGGTAATCCCGATCGTGCGGCAGTGGGAACAATTATTGAAGCGCGGGTGGACAAGGGAGCCGGACCGGTGGCAACTTGTTTGGTGCAAACAGGCACTTTAAACGCTGGTGATGTGATTAGGATTGGTAGTACAGTTAGCAAAGTGCGCGCTTTAAAAAACTGGCGCGGAGAGGTTGTTGCCGCAGCTGGGCCGTCAATGCCGGTGTTAATTGTGGGCTTAAAAACAGTTCCACAGGTGGGTGATATTTTATGTGAAGTTAGTGATAAAAAAGAAATTCGGCGATTGGGAAAAATTTCTGAACAACAAAAATATAAGTTGATTTACAACGAACCGAACAATCCGATTACTAAAACAAAAAAAGAAGAGGACGTGGAGACTGATATTAAAAAAATTAATATTATTTTGAAAGCTGATTTTTTTGGTTCTGTGGAAGCAATTTTGGAGGCACTACAAAAAGTGCAGTATAAAAAAGTTAAGGTGGAAGTGATAAAAAAAGGCTTGGGTAATATTAATGAAAGTGATGTGGAAGAGGCTATGAATTTAAACGCTTTTTTGATTGGTTTCCATGTTAAGATTGCACCATCGGCGACCATCTCTGCCGCTAACAATAAAACAATGGTGCGTTTGTTTGATGTTATTTATGATTTAATAAATTTTGTTAAAGAGCAAGCTGAAGAATTGGTTGTCCCAGAAATAATAATTAAACATTTGGGAAAAGCTAAAGTGTTAAAAATTTTTATGACAGAAAAAAATTATCAGGTTTTGGGTGCTAAAATTTTAGACGGTAAAATCATTGCTAACGCAGAAGTAAATGTTTTTCATAACGATCAACTGGTGGCCAGCGGACAGGTGGCTGAATTGCGGTGTGGACGTCAAATTGTGACAGAGGCAGTTATTGATGAGGAGTGCGGTTTAAAAATTAAGGGTTTAAAAAATATTCAAGCAGGCGATATCTTGGAGTTTTATCAACAAGAGAAGAAATAGTATGCCTTATCGTCAGGAAAAATTAAATAGTATTTTTAGTACGCTTTTACCACAATTAATTGCGGAAGAAGTTGAATTTCCTGCCAATTTGTTAGTGACCATTAGTCGGGTGGATGTGGCACCAAATTTGCGTTCAGCCAAGGTTTGGGTTTCTTGCTGGCCTTTTGAAAAATCTACTCTGGCGATAGAGGTTTTACAGTCTATGCACCAAGTTTTGATTGAACATTTAAACAGAAAGATTAAATTAAGAAAAATTCCGTTACTATTATTTAGAATTGATGATAGTGAAGAGTTGGCAGAGAAGATTGAAAAAACTGTTGATACGTTAATATTGTCATAAGGTCAAAAACAATATGGATGCATTTATTGGCCAAAAAATTTATAGAGAGATACAAAAGGCAAGCAATATCTTGGTGACAACGCATGTGAGCAGTGATGGTGATGCGATTGGAGCAACATGGGCAATGGCTTATTTTTTAAAACAACAGCAAAAAAAAATTACAATTTTATTGCACGAAGAAATAAAAGACGAATTTGATTTTTTGCCTTTTTTTGAAGAAATAATCAAGGAACCTGAAAAAATAATTATTGATGAATATGATTTGATTATGGTTTTGGATTGTGGTGATTTTGCTCGTTCGAATTTAGATCAATATTTAAAACTAACAAATAGCCACCCATTAATTATTAATATTGATCATCATCCTAATAATCCTGGTTTTGGTGAAATAAATTTAGTAATTAAACAAGCATCCTCGACAGTAGAAATTATTTTTGATTGGTTTAAACAGATTGATTTTAAAATTGATAAGGCAATCTCAGAAATGTTACTGTGTGGGATGGTTAGTGATACAGAAAGTTTTTCTAACGCCGCCACCAATCAAAATGTTTTACAGCAAGCCAGTGAATTGATGCAAAATGGAGCCGATTTGAATTTGATTGTGAATAAGGTTTTGAAAAATAAAAAATTAAAACCGTTACATTTTTTGGGTAAGATTTTGACTAATATAAAATTTAATAATAATTTTAAATTGGCTACGGCTTTAATTACTAACCAGGATTTGGAAGACTTTAGCTTAAAGGAAGAAGAGCCGAGCGGTGTAGCAAATTTTTTAAAAAACACAGAAGAAGGTGAAATATTTTTAGTACTTAAAGAAACAGTAGATGGTTATATAAAAGGTAGTTTAAGGAGTAAAAAAATTAACATTGAACCATTGGCCAAAGTTTTGGGTGGTGGAGGACACGAAAAATCTTCGGGGTTTATACTTAAAGGAAGATTGGCGCAGTTAGAAGATAAGACTTGGCGGGTTGAATAAAATATTAATTAATAATTATTATATGCATTTAATTCCAACAGTAATCGAAAAATCTAGTTTTGGTGAACGAGCCTATGATATTTATTCGCGTCTTTTGAAAGAAAGAATAATTTTTTTGGGCGGTGAAATTACTGATGACGTGGCTAACACCATCATTGCCCAGATTCTTTTTTTAGAATCCGAAGACAGTAAGAAAGATATTAAGCTATACATTAATTCGCCAGGTGGTTCGGTGACAGCTGGTTTGGCTATTTATGACACCATGCAATATGTAAAATGTAATGTACAGACGATTTGTGTGGGTATTGCCGCGTCTATGGGCGCGGTGCTTTTGACGGCCGGCGAACCAGGTAAAAGATTTTCTTTGCCCAATAGTGAAATTATGTTACATCAGGTGATGGGTGGAGCAGAAGGGCAGGCGATTGATATAAAAATACGAGCTGAACATATTTTAAAAATTAAAGATAAACTAAACAATATTTTGGCTACACACACCGGTCAGATATTGGAAAAAATTGAGAAAGATTCAGATCGTGACTATTTTATGACAGCTGAAGAAGCGAAAAAATATGGTTTGGTGGATAAAATAGTAAAAAAATAGGAAAAAATATATAGATAAGACCCGCTTGCTGGCGGGTTTTGTTCTTGCTAAAAAAACAAAAGTATGCTATCATTAAAGTATCGAAATTAATTATTTATGATCCTAAAGGGAAATTACTTGGTAGTAAAGACAAGGGTGTTGGTATGAGTAAAAAATGGCTAAAGTTAAAATAAATTTTTGTGACTAGAATCTTAAAGACAATTTATTTTAAAGATAATACTAAAAGATATTTAATTTAGTGTTTTTTGGCAGGCCAAAATTAGGCCTTATATATAAAACGTTTTTTACTCCGACAGAACTCCTCTTTGAGCCATAATTTTCTTTTAAGAATTATAGTTTGATGGGGAGTTTTTATGTTTTTTTATTTATTTCTAGGGTTGGCGGTTGGTGTGTGTGCGGGGTATTTAATCCGACGTTTAATTGCGACACAAATGGCGCGTAATGCCGATACCAAGGCCCAACGCATTATTGAAGAGGCCAAACAAAAATATCAAGATACTTTGCTTAATGCGCGGGATAAAGCGTTAAAAATTATTGATGAGGCTAAACAGGAAGAACAGGAACGACGACATGAATTGACTGGTATACAAAAAAGATTGGAGAAAAGAGAGTCTCTTTTTGACCAAAAGATTTTGGAATTTGAAGATAAGAAACAACAACTTTTGGAAAAAGGCGAAAAGTTAGAAACAGCTAAAAATGAGGTTTTAAAAATTAAAGAAGAACAGTATGAGAAATTACAAAAGATCGCTGTCTTAACAAAAGAGGAAGCCCAGCAGGTTTTACTTAACAATACCGAAAAAGATGTAAAAGAAGAGCTTTTATCTCGGGTGAGAAAAATCCAAAATCAGGCTAAAGAGGATTTAGAACAACAGGCTAAACATATTCTAAGTCAGGTGATTGAGCGGTGTGCTTCCAGTCACGCGGCTGAAACCACTACCTCTACCATTACTTTACCAAGTGATGAAATGAAGGGACGTATTATTGGTCGTGAGGGTAGAAACATTAAAACCTTAGAAAACCTTTTAGGAGTTGATATTGTGATTGATGATACACCAGAGACCATTGTTGTCTCGGGTTTTTCACCTATTAGACGGCAAGTGGCAAAAGTGGTGTTGGAAAAATTAATTGCTGATGGTCGTATTCATCCAGGTAGAATTGAAGAAACCATTGAACAGGCTAAAAAAGATATTGCTTTGGTTATAAAGAAAGCAGGAGAAGATGCAGCTTATGAAGTTGGCGTAGCTGGTTTGGATCCTAAATTAATCCAAATTTTGGGGCGCTTAAAGTTTAGAACTTCCTATGGTCAAAATGTTTTACAACACTCAATTGAGGTGGCACACCTGTCGGCTTTGTTGGCTACAGAGTTGGGTGCTAATGTACCTTTAGCTAAAAAAGCTGGTTTATTGCACGATATTGGTAAAGCGGTTGATCATGAAATGGAGGGTACTCATCCTGAGATTGGTTATAACATTATGAAAAAATTTGGTTTATCTGAAGAGCTGGCCAGAGTTTCTTTGGAGCACCATCAAGACCAACCCGAATCACTTTTGGGAGTGATAGCCAAAGTGGCCGATGCAATTTCCGGAGCTCGTCCTGGTGCGCGTAAAGATACTTACGAAAACTACATTCAACGTTTATCCGAACTAGAAGATACGGCTAAAACCTTTGAGGGCGTGGAACGAGTGTATGCCATTCAAGCTGGTCGTGAGGTGCGCGTGTTTGTGGAGCCACAAAAAATTGATGATTGGGCGGCACAGAAATTAGCTCGCGCGATTGCTAATAAGATTGAACAGGAATTAAAATATCCGGGTGAGATTAAGGTTAATGTTATCCGTGAAACTCGGGTGATTGAGTATGCTAGATAAAAATTGGCTATTTTAAAACAAATCTGCTATAATAAAGGCAAGATTAAAAATAATTTATGAAATTTACTCTCTAATTTTTGGAGAGCAATTTCCTAAAAAAAGTTGAATTTATGAACAAACCAGATATCATCAGCAATATTGCTGAAAAACTCGCAGTGGAAAAAGCCTCTGTGGAAAGAGTTTTGAGCGCCTTTGAGGAGTTGGTTATTGAAACTTTGAAAAAAGGTGAAGAAGTTTCTTTAACTGGTTTTGGTACTTTTTCAGCCAAACACAGATCGGCACGCATGGGTGTTAACCCTCAGAATCCAAGCGTGAAGATTGAAATTAAGGCTGTTACCGTGCCAAAGTTTAAAGCCGGTAAGACTTTAAAGGATTCTTTGAAGAAATAAAATTTAAGCTAAGCAATAAAAAATCCCACTTAAAAATGGGATTTTTTATTTGCCCCGTGTAGGATTTGAACCTACGACCACGTGCTTAAGAGGCACTTGCTCTACCAACTGAGCTAACGGGGCAAAAATATAAAACAAGGTGACTAAAGATATTTTACGTTAAAAAATAAAAAAATCAATAGATGATTTTAACAAGAATTGCCCCCGTCAGGATTTGAACCTAAAATTCTTGGTCCGAAGCCAAACGTGATATCCATTTCACTACGGGGGCTAGGGGGCGGCGATAGCGGGTGGAAAATTAGTATTCTTTATCTTCAAGAAAACTTTTATAGACCTCTTTACTGATGAGTTCTTGCTGCAATAATTTTTTTAAAGCCTGATCGTTGGTTAGCATGCCTTCTTCGCCGGAAGTTTGAATAACTGATTTTATTTGAGGAATTTTGTTTTCGCGAATTAAGTTGGCGATGGCTGGGTTATTGAGCATGACTTCTCTGACTGCAATGCGTTTGCCATCTAGAGTAGGAATTAAATGTTGGGAAATGACAGCTTTTAAAGATAAAGAAAGTTGTAGACGCACCTGTTCTTGTTGATAAGGAGGGAAGATATCAATAATACGATCAATGGTTTGGCCGGCATTGTGAGTGTGTAGAGTGGCAAGAACCAAATGTCCAGTTTCGGCTAGGGTTATGGTGGTACTAATGGTTTCTAGATCACGCATTTCACCAACCAAAATCACATTCGGATCTTGTCTTAAGGCATGTTTTAAACCTTCAGCAAAAGATAACATGTCACGCCCAAGTTGACGTTGTGAAATAATTGATTTTTTGGGGGCGTAAATGAATTCAATAGGATCTTCTAGGGTGACAATGTTTTCTGAGCGTTCACTGTTAATAAGATTAATCATGGCGGCTAGTGAAGTTGACTTACCACAACCAGTGGGGCCGGTGACTAAGACTAAACCCTGTTTTAGGCGGGTTAGATTATAGACAATTTCGGGCATGGCTAAGTCTTGCATGTTGGGTGTTGTGGCTGGAATAATTCTGGCGGCTAGAGCTAGATTGTTTTTTTCAAAATAGCAATTGACCCTAAAGCGCGAGCCATCACCAATTTCATAAGAAGAGTCCAATTCTTTTTCCTGGTTTAGACGCTCTTTTTGCGGGGCAGTTAAAACTTTATAAATTAGATCTTCAACTGCTTTAGAACTCAGTGTTTCTGCATCTTTGACCTGTTTTAATTCACCCTGAATTCTTAAGACGGGTGGTAAGTTACTGATAAGATGAATATCAGAAGCGTTTTTTTTTATGGCGAGAGAAAAAATTTGATCTAAATTCATAGAATGTTAATTTAATATTTCCATCCATATTATAGCACAAATTTTAAATTATATTGACAAAGATACTATTTTTAAAAATCTATTTCTATTTGTAACGAATGCAGATTATTTTTTTACCAGCTTTTTTGCGATGCTTTTTTTGGGCAATTTTTTTCTTTTTATACATAGTATGTTTTAATTAATAAACCTTATCTACTGGGTTATTAGGTGTAGGTGGGAATCGAACCCACGAATAACGGTTTTGCAGACCGTTGCCTTACCACTTGGCTACTACACCTGACAATCCAGTAAACATCGCTTATAGATTAGCAAAAATTTTTGTTTTTGACAAATTAAAAATCACTTCATTTGTCTTGGAAGCGATTTTTAGATAATATAGATTATTCTGAGTTATATATTAATATATTTCTATTTTTATATATTTAGAACCAAAAACAACAGCACTTTCTCGATCAGGCATCCAGACATCAATACGATAGTGATATTTTGAATTCATACGATCTTCAACGCTGAATATTTTATCACCATAAAGTTCTGGAATTTTTACTTTGGTGCCAAAAGGTAAGAAGTTGGCGGCGATAATACCATCGCGTACATGATTACCGTTAGCGGTGATAAAAGGCGTGTCATCGCACTGGTCAACCGTGGAAGAATAGGCGGTGGCGGTTATATAGCGCACAATGCGTGGTTTTTTTTCTAAACTGATAGGTAATGCTGGGTTAAGATTATTTGTGTCATTTTTGACACTAGTTAAGCTATATTGCACTGGACCATCAGTGCTTGTTCTATAAAGTTCGGAGGCCAACACGCCGTGAGGAAATGTAAATTCAATAACAAAAATAAATAAGGCTGCTAAAAGTACTTTTTCGGCTATTTTTAGTTGTTTTATATAAAAATTCATAGAATTGGTGTAAGTTTTGCGTGGTAAGGAAATTTAAAAATCCTCTCTAATTTAGGAGGATTTGCTTTTTTTACTTACAATATAATTATAGCATAGGTGGCCAAAAAAGTCAAATTAAGTTATCCACATGGCATCACCGAAACTGTAAAAGCGATACCTGTTTTTTATCGCTTCGCGATAAATTTTTAGAATAGATTTTCTTCCGGCCAATGCCGAGACTAATATTAAAAGTGAAGATTTGGGCAAATGAAAATTAGTTATTAATCCATTGATAAATTTAAATTTATAGCCTGGATAAATAAAAATATTTATTTCTTTATGCGCTGATTTTAGGCGACCATTTTTGTCACTCAATGCCTCTAGCGCCCGACAGCTGGTTGTCCCAACTGCTATAATGCGTTTGCCTTCTTTTTTATATTTATTTAAACGTCTGGCTGTGGCTTTATCCAAAGTTAAACATTCCTCGTGTAGTTTGTGTTTTTCGATTTGTTCTGTTTTAATTGGCTGAAAGGTTCCCAGACTGACATGCAGTGTTATAAACTCTATTTTAACTCCCCTTTTTTTTAAAGCAGTTAATAATTTTGAAGTAAAATGTAATCCAGCTGTGGGGGCTGCTACAGAGCCTTCTTTTTTGGCAAAGACAGTTTGATAGGCCTGTCTAGTTTTTTTTGTGTCCTTGATTTTGATATAGGGTGGCAAGGGTGTTTGACCGTGGCGATTTAAAAAAAGAGCTAGTTTTTTATTGGTTAAAATAAAGCGAAATAAACATTGGCCATTGGCGAATTTTTTTATAATTTTTCCAACTGGGCCATGATTGGCGAGAGCGAGGGTTGTGTTGTTTGTTGTTTTGCCTTTAGTTAAACAGTGCCAAATATTTTTATTAAAGGGTTTTAATAAAAATAATTCTATTTTACCGCCAGTGGGTTTGGTTAAGATGAGGCGTGCCGGAATAACTTTGGTATTATTAAAAACCAGAACGTCATTTGGCCCAAGATAATTGGGTAAATTATAAAAAAAATCAGACCGAGTGTTTTGATTGTGACGGTTATAAATTAATAAGCGCGAATGGTCACGCGGGGTGGCTGGTTTTTGGGCAATTAATTCTTTGGGTAAATTGTAATCAAAAGAAGACAACTTCATGTGTTTGTGGTGTTGGTGTCTTCATCCTCTTCTTCTAAATCTGGATTGATGCCCATGGCAAGCATTTTGTGTTTTTTTTCTTGTACCAGTTCCAGTATTTTTTTACTGGTTTCATAAGGATTAGAAATTTCATCAAAAATAAAACGAGGCACCGAACCAGCTGTTTGCACAGAAACAGTGCCGTAGTGTAAGAAGGTGGGTAAAAAACCATGTACCTGTGAGGCGACATCTTGGACGCGGTATAGACGTAGGGCAGAGATGTTGCGGGAAAAAAGACCGTTTTGTTCAATATCAACAATACGCTCACTAGTGATGATACCTACATCAAAATAATAATCAATCCAAGCACGGAAAAAGAAGGTTAGAATATAAATATAATAAACGCTGGTTAAAAGGTTAAGGATAACAGTCAGTGTGCCGCCAGACAAAAGATTGGTATATTGTTGCATTAGGTAGCGTGCCAACCAAGGCAAAAGTGAGAGTATGGTGTAAAAAAGAATAATTTTGAAAAAAACCCAACCATGTTTTCTTAAAATTAAGATAATTTTTTCATTGGGTTGTTGACCTGGAAAAAGAGTTTTGTAGGGCATATAAAATTAATTAATTTATAAAAGTGGTTGTGACCAATCCACCGAACTGGCATAGTGCCAAGAAGCGGTAATAACAACAATTAGAAGTATAAAATACAATCCCAACATGAAATAGTTAGTGCCCTCATCTAGACCAAAGCGCCAGAGATGATAAAAATTAAAGGTGCTGAAAACTAAAAACATGAGCATGACCAGAAGATAGATAATTAGAACGATATAAAGCGAGATGTTCATGGTATTTAAAATTTAAAATATTTTTTCTTGTTTTATGGGTGGAGTTTTGCCTAAATGGCGATAGCCTAAGTCGGTGGCTACGCGACCACGAGGGGTGCGCGAAAGAAAACCCATTTGCATTAGGTATGGTTCGTAAATATCTTCAATGGTGGACATTTCTTCGGAGGTGGCAGCGGCCAGAGTATTGAGACCGACTGGACCGCCGTTGAATTTTTCAATAATTGCACTGAGTAGGGCGCGATCAACATCATCCAAACCCAACTCGTCAATACGCATTAATTCTAGGGCTTTAGAACACAGATCGGCGGTAATTTTGCCATCACTTTTGACTTGAGCGTAGTCACGAACTCTTTTTAACAGGCGGTTGGCAATACGCGGTGTGCGTCGGCCACGACTGGCAATGAGCCCTGTGGCAGAAGTGTTTATTTCGCAATTTAAAATTTGCGCTGAACGGTTAATTATTTTTTCTATTTCATCATTTTCATAATAATCAATACGGTAGGTGGAACCAAAGCGGTCGCGTAATGGCGATGAGAGCAGGCTAAGGCGAGTGGTGGCACCAATGAGGGTAAATTTAGGTAAATCAATGCGGAGAGTTCTGGCTGAGGGACCCTTGCCGATTACAATATCAAGAGCATAATCTTCCATGGCTGGATAGAGTACTTCTTCAACTAAACGATTTAGGCGGTGGATTTCATCAATAAACAAAACATCGCCAGCTTCTAGATTGGTTAAAATGGCGGCCAGATCACCAGCGCGTTCAATGGCTGGCCCAGAGGTAATGCGGATATTGGCGCCCATTTCTTTTGCAATGATGTGTGATAGGGTTGTTTTGCCCAAGCCGGGTGGGCCATAAAGTAGGGTGTGCTCCAAAGCCTCGTTTCTTTGTTTGGCAGCTTGCATAAAAATTGTCAAACTTTGTTTGATTTTTTCTTGGCCAATAAATTCGTTTAAATTTTTAGGACGTAAAGAAATATCAAGGTTTTTATCCTCGCTTTGTTCGGTGTCAGTAATTGTTCTGGATGTGTCTTCCATAAATTTAATTCTAGCATTGCAAAGAGTGTTTGACAAATTAAAAAATATAAAATTAAGAGAATGTTTTAGGACTATTTTTTTATTTACAAAATAGTAAAATCTGTTATAATTTGAATAGATTTTTGTTTTAAGCGCCTGTAGCTCAGTGGTTAGAGCGCCGCCCTTATAAGACGGATGTCGATGGTTCAATTCCATCCAGGCGCATTTTGGCTTGAATATTTAATTATAAATTGATAATATAGTTGGCAGGGAGATGGGGGCAATTAGCTCAGCTGGTTAGAGCGCTACATTGACATTGTAGAGGTCACTGGTTCAAGTCCAGTATTGCCCATTTTTATATAATTTTATTTTTAGATAAACGTAAGGTTTCCGCTCAGCACTTATAGTGTGAGCGGATCCGCCTCTGGCGGGCAAGTCCAGTATTGCTTACCATAAAATCCTCGCAAAAATGTGAGGATTTTATGATTAAAAAAATATTGAAAAAAAGACCCAAACATGATAAGCTATGGCTACATGGAATTAAATCAACAGCAACAAAAACGAATAAGTGCTTTTATAGTCGGGGCCAAAAAACTCGGTGTTTTGGAATGGGTGAAAAAATTAGAAAAGAAATATCCCAAAGCAGAAGTTTATTTGGTTGGCGGCGCTGTCCGTGACGCTTTGTTGAATCGAAAAACTAAGGATTATGATTTTGTGGTACGCGGATTGCCGGCCAAGCAGCTGCAGAATTTTTTAAGCCAATTGGGCTGGGTGGATTTGGTGGGCAAGGGATTTGGTGTTTTTAAATTTATACCGAAAAATATTAAAAAAGACGGCGAAAAACTTGATGCATTGGATATTGCTTTACCACGGACCGAATATTCAATTAGCATGTCTGGCGGTTATCATGATTTTAAAATTCAATCCGATTATAAATTAGCATTAGTTGAGGATTTAAAAAGACGTGATTTTACCATTAATGCTTTGGCGGTCAGGGTTGATAGGATTAGTGGCAAATTCAAGTTAGTGGATGAGTTTTTTGGACTTGATGATTTAAATAAAAAAATTATTCGCACTGTCGGTAAGCCAGAGCAACGTTTTAGAGAGGATTATTCACGTTTGTTGCGAGCTGTTCGTTTTGCTTGCCAACTTGATTTTTGTATAGAAGACCAAACAGCTGCAGCAAACAAAAAAATGATTAAGCACTTGAATGATAAGAAAAAGAATAACCCTAACGAATATGTTGTGCCGCGTGAAACAGTGGCTAAAGAAATTTTAAAAACTTTTTTAGCTTCGCCGGTTAAAGCTTTTGATTTGTGTGATGAGTTTGGTATTTTTAAGAATTTAATGCCAGAAGTTTTGGTTATGAAAGGCTGCCAACAGCCGACTAATTATCATTCGGAGGGTGATGTGTGGAAACATACACGTTTGTGTCTAGAATACTTGGATTCAAAACTTTTTAATAATCAATTTAAAAAATCAATTACAAAAAATGCAGATGCGCAGGAAATAAATAAATATGATAGCGAACTAATTTTGGCAGTTTTGTTGCACGATATTGCTAAGCCAATTGTTATGAAAACACCGGAAAAGGATGGAGTTAAAAAAATACAATACTACGATCATGATGTAATAGGCGGCAAGGTGGCACAGGGTATATGTGAGCGTTTAAAATTTTCGGCGCCAGATAAAATTGGGGCAAAAGCCGAAATGGTTAATTGGTTGGTGGCCAAACACATGATGTTGGTACATGGTAAAATTGATCAAATGAGACCAGTAAAAATTGAAAAATATTTTTTGTCAGATTTTTATCCAGGCGAAAATCTTTTAAAACTGGCTTTTATTGACGCGGTGGCGACAGTGCCCGCAGGCAGACACAAGCCAATTGTTAAAAAAGATTTGGATAAATGGATTTCGATGGAAGGTTTTTTAATTGCAATAGAAAGAATTCGGGCTATTCAAAAATTGGCTGGACAAAGAAAAATTAAACCCAAGCCTTTTTTGGGTGGTCAAGAAATTATGCAAATTTTAAAAATTTCAGCTGGCAAGCGCGTAGGCGAGGTTTTGGAAATTTTACGCGAAGCGCAATTAACTGGTCGAGTGAAAAATAAAAAAGAGGCGTTAAGGTTTGTTTTAAATTTGGTTTAAAATATTTAATGAAGAGTTTACCCCCTCCGGGCCGACAGTAGTCGGTCCGGCTCCCCCTTAATAAGGGGGAGATGATGGTGATATAAAATTATGAAATACATTATTACAGCCGAGCATGCTAAAGAGCGATTGGATAAATTTTTGACAGTTAAAATGCCAAAATTTTCGCGTTCGCAAATTCAAAAGATGATAAAAAATGGCGAGTTTAAAATTAACAGGGAAAATACAACTGTGCACTGTTTTTTGAGAGAAAATGATAAAATAGAGTTTAAAAAAATTAAGCCTGAAAAACAGATAACCAAACAAAAAGGCGGTTTAAAAATAAGAGCTCTTAAAGAAACCAAAGATTATTTGGTTATCAATAAGCCAGCGGGGCTTTTGGTACACGGCGCACCGGGCTTAAAAGAAAAAACATTGGTGGATTGGTTGGTAAAAAAATACCCACAAATTAAAAAAGTGGTGGATGATTATCCGCAACAGGAACAAAATGTTTTTACAGATATCCCCAGACCTGGCATTGTGCATCGTTTGGATCGCGATGTTTCTGGATTGATGGTAGCGGCGCTTAATAATAAGTTTTTTAATCACATCAAAGAACAATTTAAAACCAGAAAAATAAAAAAGATTTATTGGGCACTGGTGAATGGTCACATGAGTCAAGATGGGGGTGTTATTAATACAGCTCTAGTAAAAGGCCGGGCTGGTGTGATGAAAACAACAACCAAAGAAAAAGACAATGCAGCCAAAGAAGCTTTAACTGAATTTAAAGTGTTAAAAAAATTTATGCATTATACGTTGTTGGAAATTAATTTACATACGGGGCGTACACACCAAATTCGTGCTCATTTGAAAAGCGTTGGGCATTCTATTGTGGGCGATGAGCTCTATCAAACTAAAGATGTTAAGAAAAAGAAAAAGAAAGACAATTTGGGTCGTTTGTTTTTGTTTGCGGAGGAACTGGGTTTTTTTGATTTAAGCAATCAATGGCAAGAATTTAAGCTTAAAATACCCAGTGAGCTGGCCAAGTTTTTAAAGGCATTAAAATAGTTGACGAATTTTATAAAGAGTGTTAAGATGGGAATAAATAAATTAATAAAAATAAGCAAATATATGGCAGACATAGCACAAATTAAAACTGAAATTAAACCCGGTATGACCGTTAAGGTTTATGAAAAGATTAAAGAGCTTGACACCAAAGGTAAGGAAAAAGATAGAATCCAGGTTTTTGAAGGTATGGTGATTGCATTACGTAGTCCGCACACAGCTTCGGGTACTGTAACTATACGAAAAATTTCTAATGGTGTGGGGGTGGAGAAAATTTTTCCTTTGAATTCCCCATTGATAGAAAAAATTGTGCCAACAAAGCAAGCGCAGGTGCGACGCGCTAAGTTGTATTATCTGCGTTCTTACGGTAAAAAGATGAAAGAGAAAAAGATTTAATTAATTTGATTTTTTAAGTTATTTTGCTATAATAAAGACGATTTTAAAGGATCGTTTTTATTTTATGAAGCCAATTAATAGAATTAAACCTGGGTGGTCAGGAAATATTGCTTATTTGGTGGGTCTTATAACAACTGATGGTAGTCTATCAAAAGATGGACGACATATAGTTTTAGTATCAAAAGACAAAGGTTTACTTGAAGCAATCAGAAAAAATTTTGGTCTCACTATTATCATCGGTTCAAAATTTAGTACTTATACAAAGAGAAAAAATTGTTATACTTTACAGATTGGAGATATAATTTTTTATCGCTGGTTGGTCAAGATTGGTATTACACCTAATAAAACAAAGACAATAAACGCATTAAAAATTCCTGATAAATATTTTTTTGATTTTCTACGCGGGCACTTTGATGGTGATGGTTGCTTTTATAGCTACTGGGATCCAAGATGGAAAAGTAGCTTTATGTACTATTTAGACTTCGCTTCAGCCAGTCAAAATCATATAATTTGGTTGCACAAAAGAATTAATAAACTTTTAAAAATTGCTGGTCATTTTAATAGAAGTGGTGGAATATTTCATATAAGATTTGCCAAAAAAGAATCACAAAAAATTATTAATAAGTTTTATCAAGATAGAGATTTGATTTGTTTGGAAAGAAAATATAAAAAAATTATGAAAGCTTTGGTACAAGATAAATAATAATAATGCGGACGTGCTGAAACCTGGTAGACAGGCCAGCTTGAGGTGCTGGTGGCCGCAAGGCCGTGGAGGTTCAATTCCTCTCGTCCGCAAAGATAATTTTTATGAAAAATATATTTATTGTGCCCGGCTATGGTATTCCTAAAGATATTTTAAAAGATGAGCCTTATAGGAGATATTTGGGTTTGGTGTTTAATTGTGTCTACCAAATTTGTTTGGACAAGAAAGAAAACAAACCAGTCATAATTTTTTGTGGCGGCAAGACAGATGTTTTTAAGCCTTACAAAAGAACTGAGGCTGCGGAAATGAAAAAATTATTTTTTTGGTTTGCTCAAAGAGATTTTGTCAAAAAATATACCAAAGGTTGGCAATATAAATTGGAAAACAGTTCTTTATCAACCTTAGAAAATATTCTTTTTGCTAATAAAATAATTGAGAAAATAAAAGTTGATAAAAATATTTTTATCTTTGTGGAAAAGACTAGAGAAAATAAAATAAAAGTTTTAACTGAAAAGATTGTTAAAAATAAGACCCAAATTATTTCCTTAGATTTTGATTTATCTATTAATCGTTATCGAGAAATAGAATTTTTAATAAAAAGAGAAAGCTATGATTTAGGTTTAAGTTTAAAAATATTAGCTGATGAAAAACTGTACAAAATATTTAGAAAAATATTGTTAGAAAGAATTGAATACTTAAGAAAAGCTGGTTCTAAAAAACATCGCGAGGCTGTGCATGTTTGGTGGCAAGAAAAAATTAGAGAATTGAAAAATAATTAATAACTGTTCATGGGCAGTTAGCTAGGTATTAAATTTTATGAAAAATGCTAATTATAAACATTTATTAGAACCAATCAGGGTTCAGATAGCTATTGAGTTTATTCAACACGAATTTAGAAAAATTTTTCCAAATATTAGAGAACATAAAATTTGGAATAAATTAGATAAAGAAACAAAAAATTTATTAAAAAATAAAACATTCGCGCCGGTTAAGGATTTTTGGAATTTTTTTGATGCAGTCTGTTTTGGCCTGAAATTAAAAAATTTAACAATTAGATTAACTTCACAGAATATCAAGTGGTCTAAAGAAAAAGTTTTAGTAGACGATCTGTATATGGGAGCAAAAAATGATTTTAAAAATTTATTTAAATTAAGTGATAATTTTCCAAGTGGAAAAAAAGTTAGAGAATTTTTATTTAATAAAAATAATAAAGATATTTTGGAAAAAGAAAGGAAGGAAACTGTGTTGCATTCTGGTAAAACCTTCCAAAGAGATGATTATTTAATTATTGCTTATTATGATTTTGATGGTAAGCTAATGATTGTTGATGGTAATAGAAGATATTTAAAAAAGATAATAGGTGGTGAAAAGGAAATCTTTATTTATTGTGGCCGTCCAATTAAATTTCCGGAACTATTGAATTATTGGGTACCGACTTCTAGAATTTTAAATTTATTAAGTCACGCGAGGTTGTCGTTAAAATATATGGATAAAAAAGCGGCTTTGTGTTTTAGTAAATCTATTGGAGTTATGATTAAATATTCTGAATTTGGTCAGCGGGAATTTTATAATTTAATAAAAAATAAAAAATATTTAGAAGAAGATAAAATTATATTAAAGGAAGTAGAAAAGATTCTTAAATCTGATTTGAAATTAAGTTAGGGCAGTTAGCTCAGTTGGTAGAGCGCTTCGTTTACATCGAAGATGTCATAGGTTCGAGTCCTATACTGCCCAAAGAATAATTTAAAACAAAAATTTATGGGAAAATTTATTGGTTTTTTAGCTTGTTTAGTGGCTGGTTCGTTTATGGTAATTAAAACACAAAAGATGTTGGATATGTTTGGTTATGTGGATTGGGCAGAAGATAAGATGCGTTTATATGGCGGATCGCGAACTTTTTATAAATTGTTTGGCTTGGTGGTTATTATTGTGGGCACCATGGTGGTAACGGGTTGGGCAGAAGAAATAATTATTTCTATTTTTTCGCGTTTGGGCACCCAAGGACAGTAATAGTTTTGTTAAAGTAAATTAAATTTTTATGGGCCCTTAGCTCATTTGGTAGAGCGCTGCCTTTGCAAGGCAGAGGTGACCGGTTCGAGCCCGGTAGGGTCCAAATATATAATTCAGAAATAATTTAAATTAATAAACAAAAAGCATGCTGCGAAAATCAACCAGAATAATTAATACTGAAAAACCCTTTGTTTTTGAAAAACAAGAGCAAAACGTTGGGCAAATTATTAAAGCAGAGGTTGATTCAATAGAAGCTCCGGGCGGAAGAGAATTAATAAAAGATATTAAATTTAACTTTAAATCCGGTGACAAGATAGCTATTATTGGCGAAGAGGGAAACGGTAAATCAACGCTAGCAAAAATTATAGCTGGAGAAAAATTACCAGAAGGTTTTAGTGTGTCTGGCGCTGTGGAACGAGGAGACAGTAAGATTGGCTATCTGCCACAGGCTTTGTCAGAAGAATGGTCAAGTTGTAGTGTGGTTGATTTTTTTATAAAAGATGAACCGAAAGGACAAATAGATTATGAAAGATATAATGATATATCAAAAATACAAGCAGTTATGACAGAGGTGGGCCTTGATCCGAAAATTATAGATAATGAACTGACTATTGATAAGCTATCTGGTGGCGAAAAAGTTAAATTGCAGATAGCCAAGCTGTTGTGGCAGGAGCCAAACTTTTTGGTTTTGGATGAGCCGACTAACAATTTAGATTTGGAAACAATAGAATGGATGGAAGATTTTATAAGAAATACTAACGTTGGCGTAATATTTATTTCGCATGATGAATATCTGTTGGCTAACACCGCTGACAGAATAATACACTTAGAGCAACAGAAAAGAAAATCAGTAGCTCAAAGTACTGTGGCCAACGTGGGCTACCGTACATACGTTGAGGGAAGAAACGTGGCGACTGAAAGGCAAGAATTACGGGCAATGTTAGAGCGTAGAAAAAAGAAAGAAGGTTTAAAAATACTGAGACACATAAAGGCTGGTGTGCATGGTCAGGCTGAAAACATAAAAGATGCTACCATGCGAAGAACGATGGCTAAAAAAGAGTCTGGTCTAGCTAGGAGAGAGGAAAAAATATTAGACGCAAAATTGACAGATAGACCAGATGTTGAAGAAGGAATAAAATTTGAATTTCCAGAAACAGCTGTATTTCCGCAAGGCAAGATAGTGGTTGATTTGCATTTGCCAGAGCTAGAGATTGGTTTGGAGGGTGATAAAAAAATACTATGTGCAAAAAAAATAGACTATACAAAAAATGGCCCAGGAATTGATATTATAATTGGTAAAAATGGTTCTGGTAAAACCACACTGTTGAAAGAAATATTGAAAAATATGCGAGAAAAAGGACTAGAACCAGCCTATTTTCCACAAGACTATAATGAGATATTAACTGATCCAAGCAAAATGGCCGTTGAATATTTAACAGATGAAAAGACAAGTCAAACTGAGGCTAGGAAAATGATGGGGAGAATGAAATTCACTCCTGATGAAATGCTGCAAAAGGTTTCTGAATTAAGTGGCGGACAGAAAGCAAAATTAATTTTATTGATGTTGACGTTTTCTGGAAAGAATATTTTGGTTTTGGATGAGCCAACACGTAATTTATCACCTTTGTCTGCACCTGTTTTACGCGAGGCTTTGAGAGAATTTCCTGGAGCAACCATAGCAGTAACACATGACCGAGCTTTTATCCAAGAATTGGGAGAAAGAGTTTTTGAATTAGATGAAAACGGTCTTAATTTGGTTGAGCTAGAAAAGTTTGACTAAATTAAATTTATGTGATTAGATAAATAATCTAAAAAGGAAGGGAGGTGATGCGGATTGACGAAAAAAAAAGTAGCAGGTTGTGACAAGTGTCCGAATCGTCACTAGTCTAGAAAGTGACGAACTCGGAAGGGGAAAGTGTTAAAAAACTTTCCCCATCTTTTTTTGATAAAGTTTTTTTTAAATATATTGACAAGAAAAAATATTGGGAGGTGGTATGCAGTGGTCAAGATATAATGTGTTGAGTGGAGATTGCGTTTGCAATCTCCTGACCGGCGTCATAGTTCAGCCTGAGTCGGGAGAAGTAGACTTCAGCGGTTCTGCGGATGCCGTCAGACCAGATCTTCTCACAGAATTGGCCGGGGATGGGTTTGTGGTAGAAGATGCGGGCGGAGAGGAAAAAAATACTGCTTTGGCTCAGATAAAAAAAAGAGCTAACAATGAAAAGTGTTTAATAGTTTTGTTGGCTCCAACAATGAGGTGCAATAATCGTTGCCCTTATTGTTATGAGCCGGGGGATGTCAAATGTGGCAAAGCGATGTCCGACCAAGTCATTGACCTGTTTTGCAAAGCACTGGATGAGTGCTTGAAGCAGAATAGTTTTGAGGTTGTCTCGTTGGAGTTTATTGGCGGAGAACCCATGTTGGGTTGGAGAGTTATTAAAAAACTCTTGCCAATGGTGCAAGAGATCTGTAATAAACACCGTGTCAGGTTGGAAGTTGAGATGACCAGTAACGGTCAACTCTTGACTCCGACTAAGGCAAGGTTTCTCAGTCTCTTTCACTGGAAGCATCTGCAGGTAACACTGGAGGGGACGAAAGAAATACATGACCAGGTAAGGGTCACCAAAGGGGGCGGGCCGACGTTTATAAAAATTATTAGTAACTTGCTGGGTATGAATGATGTCGGCTGTGTCCCTGAACAAGTTACAATCCGGGTACACATTAATATTAAAGACCCGGAGGATACAAAGGCTCTCCTGATGTTTTTAAAGGAGGTTGGGCTGACAACTAAAAAACAGTTTGTAATACGGTTGGCGGTTGTTAATGCCTCCCTAGCAAAGGAGGGTGAGGAAATGCCATCCTATGACCCTAGGATAGCAGAAATTTTTCTTGATTTTTTTGAGTTTATGAAGAAAAAAAGTATCAAGGGGATACCCGAGATATATAGTTTCGGGCCGGTGTGCTACAAACGCCGGCGGTGGAGTTTTATAATAGACCCATTGGGTAACCTATATGATTGTGAATCACTCTTGGGTCAGATAGAATGTGCCACTGGGCATGTGAGGGATGGGCTGGTTGGCAAAAATTCGGACGCCTATTTTGATGGGCTATCGGAAAAATGCCGAGAGTGTCAGTTTCTTCCGGTTTGTGCTGGAGCGTGTCCATATTACGCGGGGGTGAAACCGGATAGCCTCTGTCCCAGGGAGTTTCTAAAAAAAATTCAGCCTTCTCTTTTAGAAATTAACGCTTAAATATGGGAGGACATAATTCAAGAATATACCGGCGGGGTTTTCAACACTTGTCGGTTTTTTTATGCTATAAAATAATGATTTTAGTTTTAAGTGTGCTACAATGGCTGTGAAAGAAAAGGGGTGGTTGCGGAGCAAAAGTTGCCTGTGGTGGCAGTTGTTCGTCTGGACAGTGCCAGTGTGGCTCTGCGTGCGCCATGAATCGGTCCGTAGCTCAATAGAGGAATAAAATTGTCTCTAAACTTAAAACCGCTCCTGGGCAAGCCTGGGGCGGTTTTTGGGTTATAAGATATAGAGTTGAATAGAGTATTGTTAACCAAGGCAGTTAAAGCGTTGCAGTTTAAAAATCATGAGCGCGACAAGCAAGGTGAGGGGGATAATAACTGACCAAGCGTTGGGGGTAATGGACTTGATAAAATACTGTAATAAAGTAATGAGATATAAAATAATAAGTAAAACCCAAAACCACAGACCCCACGGATGAGTGACTACCAAAAGCAGGGTTGGCATTAAGGTTAAAAACAAAGTAAAAATCCAACGTTTATTTTTAAACCAAGTAACGTAGTTGGTGGCTAAGAGCACCAGATAATCAATCAATAAAAATAAGAGCAGCCACTTGGGTTGAAGAACGCAATAATGAGTTAGAATAAAAATTATTACAGCCGTTGTTGTAACTATGGCCAATGAACCAAAGAGCGGCCAGAAATTTTTCTTTTTGGGTTTTTCAAATTGAATTGTTGGTTGTTGATTATCCATAAGGATATAGTTTCTAATTATTTACCTCCCCCTAGCCCCCTCCTTATAAATGAGGGGAGCTTTAAGATGAGAGACTATAGACTAAATTTTTTTATTATTGATTTCGTCGTTGTTTAAACGTTGGCGATAGATGTAGTAATAGAGCGCGCAATTGACCAGCGCGAGCAGAGCTACGATTAACCAGTTGAGCCAGCCACACAATGGACAGGTAGTTTCCGCACCAAAAACCATTTCAGTTGGCACTTGTGGTAATTTTTGTGGTTCTTCTTTAACGTATTCACCAGCCACAGTGGGGGCTATAATAGCTATACCACTGCCAATTTTGCCCGGACGGTTATTATCTTCAGGGGTTGGTAGGTTGGTGCTGCCACCAGAGGTATTGTCATTGGTGTTGGTGTCGCCTGTGCTGGGAGTGGTGAGATTGTTTTTTTGTAATTTACAAGTGTTGGTGCAGGTATAGCCGGCTGGTGTGCCAAAAATACCATCACATTCTTCGGTTTGATTATTTAAAATCCCATCATTACAAACATTGGCAGTGGGTCCGCCACCGCCACCAGTTGGTGGAGTATCGGCTTCTAAGGTGCAGATGTCGGTGCAGTGATAGCCAACAGTTAGGCCGTCAGTGCCGTCGCAAGCTTCTTCGCTTTCTTTGATGTTGTTGCCACAGACAGCGTCATCGCCACCGCTACCACCGGTATAGTAGTTAACAAAATTGTTATCGGCCGAGGTTGTGTTGGCAGCTAGGGTGATGGTGGCCGGAGTGCTGATTTGCGTCCAGTTGGTTAATAAGATTTGTGTTAAATTGTAGCTGTCGGGCAGTAAGTTATTAAACTCAAAATGACCAGCCGAGTTGGTAGATGTGGTGGCCAGAGTGGTGGTGGCAGTTCCGACAAATAAATTAACAAGCCAATTGTTTAGACCACTGCGATCAGTGGTGGTGGTGGTTAGACCATCAGCATCATTATAAACAAAACCAGTGATTGAACTTGTTTGTATGTTGCTAAAATCACGGTTATTTAATTTTGTATTTTCATTGGTGATTGTGTCAGTATAAAAAATTGGTTTTTTGTTTTCATCCACAGGAAAAATTTGTTGCCAGCCAGTTTGTTGAACTTCTTTGAGGATGTAAGTTCCAGCGCATAGGTTTTCAAAAACATAGCGACCTTCAGTGTTGGTGGTGGCGGTGGTGATTAAAACCTGATCATCATTATAAAGTTCAATTTGCCAGTTTTGTAAGAAAACACTATTTTCTTGATTGCCATTATATTTTTTGCCAGCAATAGATGAAGTGCAAGTCGGGGGTGTTTCGGTTTGGCAGGTGGCGGAACAGCCATCGCCGTCAAGATTATTGCTATCATCGCATTGTTCTGAAGCTTGATTAATAATGCCGTCACCACAATAAGGTAAATTAATTAAAGAGCAAGTTTTAGAGCAGGATTGATTGGCGCCTACACCATCACTGCCGTCACATAATTCTGGGCCGTTTTTCACACCATCTCCGCAAAATTCAGTTGGTTGGCAAATATCCCAGTCACACTCATTGTTGCAGGAACTTGTGCCCGCATAGCCAATATCAGTGGTGCAAGTAATTGGTATGTCATTATCGCACATTTCTGTTGTTTGATTAATTATACCATCGCCGCAATAAGGAATATATTCTAAAATACAATTTGAATTACAAAAGTGATGTTCGTCAATACCATCTTGACCATCGCATTCCTCTGTACCATTTTTAATATTATCACCACATGTTTCCGCTACTACACAAGCGCCCCAGCCAGAACAACTATCATTACAACTTTGCAGACCACCAAGACCAGAGTCTGCTGTACAGATTTGGGTATCGCCAAGTTCACAAATTTCATTAGCATCTAAAATTTGATTGCCACAAAGTGGTTGATAATTAGCAAAATCTATATTATTAATAGTATTGTGCCCCGAAATCGTGATACTGTGTGCACCGTTAGTTGGATAAGTTTGTAGCCAACCATTAGGTACTATTTCCGAAATTGTGTAAGTATCATCTTCAAGACCAGCAAATGTATAACAGCCACCAATTGAGGTTTGTGTTTGATTAGTGGCGCCATTAGTTAAAGTAATTTCCCAATTGTTTAAAGTTGGTTCGCCAGAATCTATAGCTCCGTTATTGTTTTGATCATTATACACACAGCCGGCGATAGAGCCATATTGGCAGACTTCCCAAGCGATTTGATTATAAATATCACTTAAATCACTACCGTTGGGTGCGTGATGGTAATTAGCACCAGTAATACTAGCAATTTGTTGTAACATCGTTTCATTTATTTCGCCATCACTACCCAGACCAACAGTAAAAATTTTATAATTTAAAGCAGCCGCTTCATTGGCTTTACTAATGGCGTAGGCAACATCAGTAGCATTTTCTCCGCTACCAGAACCATTGGGCTTATTGGCTTTGCCATCAGTTAATAAAATCATGGCTTTGACTGCTTGAGGTTTAGAACGCACGGAATTTAATTCTTGAAAACCCAAACTAATAGCATCACCAATATTGGTGGCACCAACCACTACCATATTATCAATAGCCGTTTTAGTTTGTAGATGATCATTAGAAAGTCCTTTATCTAGAGTCACATTAGTAGCAAAAGAAACTAAAGCTGATTGATCATTGTCACCCATAGAATCTAAAAAACTTTTAGCGGCGTCTTGGGCAGCTTCTATTTTGGTCGGATTATATTCGGTCCAAACAGATTGATGTGGAGCAGATTGAGTTTTTGCATCGCACCAGCTTTTAGTTTGATCATAAGTAGTGTTTAAAACCCAGTTATAAGAAGTGCAGGTGGGGCTGTCAACACATTTTAACTGCCACCAATCGCAACGCGAGGTGTAACCCATGGAGCCCGAACGATCCATGATTAAAACCACATCAACCGGCGCTGAGCACATGCCTGGGATTTCGGCATGGGTTAGGGGCTTAGAAACTAAAAAAGCACTTGGCACGAACAAGTTTAACACGATGGCCAAAGTGCTGATGAGAGCTATGTTTTTTCTAAACGGGATAATTGTTTTTTTTGACAGCATAGGAATATTTTATAGCACAGGGATTAATTATTTTAAGTTCTAATTATTGTTTTATTTATTTTTAATAATTTTTTTGACTTTTAAAACAGCAAAAATTATTAAAATTAAAACCACGATGCCAATGCCGAGGGGTAACAAAAATTTGGGGCTAAGGATTTTTAGACCCGCGACCACACCAGCGTTACCAATGGAAAAACTGAAATTTTTGGTGGTGAGGGTTTGATCACCTTTTAAAAAGGTCAATTCGGCTAAAAATTTTCCAGTGCCAAAATTGTCAGAAGAAAGGTTAATGGCTGGAATTTCGTGCAGCGACATGGAGCGCACGGCGGTTTCATTTTCCGGATAGGGATAAATTACATTATAGATGGTTTTGTCGTCCTGTTTAATTTTAAATTGAATTGAGGGGCTGAGTAGAATATTGCTTTGGTTGTCATAAATAATTCTGACATTTAAAGCTTCACCGGGAGCATAATCAAACTTATTTGGAATAACCGAAACGTCCAAAGAAATATTTTCTTTATCACTGACAGAAATTTTTACCGCACGGCTGATTTTTTGAGCCACGGTGGAAGATGATTCATCAGATTTGGAAGTGGCTTGGTCAGGATTATAAACCACAGAGACTTCACCCACGTAATCACCGTTGGCGGTGTCAGCTGGAATTTTTAATAAAACCGCGACGTCCAAATACTGTCCGGCCGCAATGGCTATTTCTTTGATGGGAGTTTGGTAGTCTTTATCGTCTTTGTTATAAAAATTAGCCCAATCAGCAATTTGACCCTCGGCTACAATGCCAATGATTTTTTGTGTTTTTTCTGAGTTGAGCAAGGTAAGGGTGGAAACTATTTCTTGGCCGCGTAAGCCATCCTTAATAACAATAGGCTCGGTTATTTGGCCAATGGCCAGGACTTGAGGGGCAGAAGTGACAAATAAAAGAACAAAAATTGACAAAATTGTAAAGATTTTTTTCATATTTTAGCTTAATATTAGGATTAAGAGTTTTGTACTTAGATAAGTGATGATTTTATCTTAAGCTTTTGTGCGAACTTGTCAAGTAGATAGTAGTTAGTAAATATCTGAAAAGCAAAAAGTAATTAAAAAGCAGACTTGTCAAATTAAGTTTTGTGTGTTTTTGTTTTTTTACTTCGCAGTAAGAGATTTAACTTTTGAGAATAAAATTGTTTAGACAAAATACTCTGGTTTGGCTTTGAGTAGGTAGTTATAACCCAAGGAGTGAAACCAATTTTTTAGTTGACCTATTTTTTGGCAGATGCCGGTTGTGATCTGGTCAAAAATTTCATCCAAGTCGTTGGCAGTGGGCGCAAAATAATAGGTGCCGCCAGTTTTGGTGGCAATTTGTTGCAACATGGTGGCGTTTATGTCAGAACCCAAACCAATGGTAAAGATTTTTATACCAGCAGAGGCGGCCTCATCAGCTTTGGCCAAAGCATAGGCTACGTCAGACGCATATTCGCCATAACCTGGACCGTTGGGTTTATTGGCTTTTCCGTCGGTTAATAAAATCATAATTTGTTCTGCAAGTGGATTAATTCTGGAGGAGGATAATTCAGCGTTGGCCATTTTGATTGAGTCGCCAATATTGGTGGCACCCACAGCGACCAAACTATTAATTTGGGATTGCGTTGCTGTATGCGAGTTGGAAAGAGTTTTGTTTAGACTGGCAGTGGTGGCAAATGAAACCAGACCAGATTGATCACCAGCTCCAAGCTTACTTAAGAAACCGTTGGCAGCAGATTTAGCTTCAGAAAGTCGAGTGGGATTGTCATAACCCATTGAACCAGAACGATCCATAACCATCAGAACATCCATATTTTGATAACAGAGAGTATTTTCCAACAAACAAAGAGCGGAGCAGGATTGA
>DCVE01000015.1 GCA_002328025.1 Patescibacteria group bacterium UBA2196 | reverse complement strand
TTGATTTCGGTTAAAGAACCGACCCCGTCATATTCCTCTGATTTTTCTTGGCCTTGGACAACAAAATATTTATTGCCTCTTTTGGCTCTATAAACCAGCTGGCCGTTGATTTCGGTTAAAGAATCGACCCAGTCATATTTCTCAATTTTAATTTCTCTGTCTTTACTTAATGCCTCTTGTTTTTCTAATTCAACGCCAGCTTCTGCCGCCACCGCGTATTTATCTTCCTTATCATCATATACAACCCGCGTGCCCCCTTTCAAATGGGTTTTTAAAGATCCTTCTAATTCCGTGATTAATTGATTTTTAGCTATACGGTTTTGCACTTTAAAAAACCCGCTCTCCAATTTATATTCTGCTTGTTTCAATAGTCTTTTGTCTAATTCTAAAATATTCTGCAATTTTTCAACCAAACTCTTATCAATCAAATCAGCTTCCAAAAACATTTCCCGATCCCGCGAGCCAATTCCTTTTTCTTCTAAAAAATCCAGACATATTTTTTCTGCCGATACCCATTCTTTTGATAAAAATTTGTAATATCTCTCAAAATCTTGATATTCTTGCTGTAAGGCCAGGCTTTTCTTGAATTCAATTTCCACCCTTTTTTTAAGCCACGCTTCCTCGTTTTGTTTAATAAATTCAAAAACCGCCCTTAAAATATTACCGCTGTAATATTTATGTTCCAGGGCTCTTTCTGCTTTAATTAAATGCCTTTCCGCCAATCTCTCTCCCGGCGATCGCTGATTAATAATTTCTTTCTCTTTTACCTCTCTTAATTTCAAAAATTCGGCGTAGATATCATCTGTTTTTTGTAAAAGTTCTTGGCCGTCCTTACTGCTTGCTTGAGCTTCCGGATGTGCTTCTAATAATTCATAATAATTACCATCCTCAAATTCTTGGCCAAAATTTTCGTAATTTTCAATAATTTCTTCCGCCGCTTGCCTGTTCCTTGTTTTATCTAATTTCCCTTTTAATTCCAACTTTAAAGAATTCGCAAACCGCTGGTGTTTAATAAAAAACTGCGGCCTGTTAAGGCATGCCAAAACTTCAGCCGGTGTCAGATGCAAACCCTCAGCTATTTTTAATCCGTCGCTAATTGAATGTTCAAATAATCTTTTGACTATGTTTAACAACTCTTCTCTGCTTAAATCATCTTGGGATCGTTCTATATTTGCGAATAACTCGTTTTGCTTTTGCCACAACAAACCTGTTCCTTCCACTTTTAACCCCTCTTCTTTTCCCAAAGCTAAAAAATTAGCTCCTTGTGCAAATTGTTTTTCAATGTTTGGTGCTATAATCGACATAAATTTTCAAGCGCTTTTTATCCTAAAATTTAAATTATTATTTTCCATAATTCATTCCTACGGCGTAATTCTATTTATCCCCAGCACCATAAAGGTGCAGGGCAAGCATCCTTAAAAATTATGGAGTAAGCCGGTTAATCATACGTGGGAATGGTATGGTTTCTCTGATGTGTTGAATACCACACACCCAGGCCACAATTCTTTCTAAACCAAAGCCAAAGCCAGAATGTGGTACACTACCAAATTTACGCAAATCCACATACCATCTAAATGCCTCCATGGGTAAATTATGTTCTTTAATTCTTTTGATTAATTCTTCATAATCATCTTCTCTTTGACTGCCACCAATAATTTCGCCGTAACCCTCCGGCGCCAAAAGATCAGCATTCAAGCAATATTTAGGATTCTCTGGATCACGCTTCATATAAAAGGCTTTGACTTCGGCTGGATATTTTTCCACAAAAATCGGCTTGTCATAAAGTTTCGTCAACGTTGTCTCGTCATCAGCGCCCAGATCATCCATCTCGCCAATATCACTTCCCAGTTCGCCTAATTTTTTTACAGCCTCAGCGTGTGTTATTCGATAAAACGGTGGCTTGATATTTTCTAAAAGCTTTACCTCCCTTTCTAGGATTTTCAATTCTTCCTGATTTTCTGCCAAAACTTTTTGTACCATAAAACTAATTAATTCTTCCTGAATTTTCAAATTTTCCTCATGTTCCACAAAAGATGCCTCGGCGTCCATCATCCAAAACTCTGTTAAGTGTCGTCTGGTTTTGGATTTTTCTGCGCGAAATACTGGTCCAAAATCAAACACCCGGCCTAGTGAGGCAATGGCAGCTTCTAAATAAAGTTGGCCACTTTGTGATAAATAGGCTTTGCCTAAATCAAAATATTCTACACCAAAAAGCGTAGTTGTACCTTCGCAGGCCGCCGGTGTCAAAATCGGCGAGTCAAATTTTACAAAATTATTCTGATTCATCCATTCATAACAGCCACGAATTAGAGTATCGCGCACTTTTTGAATGGCCCATTGACTTGGCGAACGAAGCCACAAATGGCGATTGTCCAACAAAAATTCTGGCCCATGTTCTTTTTTCCCGATTGGATATTCTTCCACAGGAATTTGATAAATCTTAAAATCTTTGACTTGCAATTCAAAAACTCCCGGCTGTTTTGGGTGCTCGGTCACCACTCCAGTCAATTCAATGGAAGTTTCCAAAACAATTTTTTGAGCTTCAACCCATTTATCTTCACCGACATCTTTTTTATTTAATATCCCCTGCACAAATCCGGTCCCATCTCTCAACTGCAAAAACATAATACTCCCGCTGGAGCGGAAATTATAAATCCAGCCACGCAGTGTAGCTTCTTGGTCTTTGTAATTTTTTAGATCTTTAATGAACATATTAGATAATTTTAAATTACAAATTTTAAATTTTAAAATAAATTTCAATTTTAAATTTTCAAGTTTAAAAATTAACAAAGAGAAATAAATATTTTATTCTTAAAATCTTTCTTCTTCTAAATCATATTGCATAAAAAATTTTAAATTTTAATTTTGTTATTTAAAATTATTTTAAAATTTGATTTTTAAAATTTAAAAATTCTACTTCACCTCCCACACTACCGTCACTTCCACACTGACTTCATTTTCACCAGTTTGGATAGCTGGCGCTGGCATTGATTCTGCCCCGCCCAAACCAACAGCCATATCTTTGGCTAGATAATTAACTGGTCCGGGTATATAGACCTGATTTTCATAAACATTAATTATTTTTCCCAATTTCATACCTGTTTTTTTAGCAATCTCTTCAGCTTTGGTTTTAGCCTTTTCAATGGCACCATCTCTGGCCTCAGCTTTTAATTCAAACTCATCATCAATGGTGAAATTTATATTTCCAATTTGATTGGCGCCTTTTTCCGTGGTCTTGGCAATAGCATCACCAATTTTATCTAAATCGCGAATTTTGACTGCCACGTTTTGACTAACTTGGTAACCACGCAATTCTTGTTTGCCGCTGGTCCAGTCATATACTGGGTTTAAATTGTAGTTGGTGGTTTTGATATCTTTATCTTCAATATCAAGTTTTTTTAAAGCCGCAATAACTTCGTTCATTTTTTTGGTGTTTTCTTTGACTGCTTCAGCGGCCGTGGGTTTGGCCTGAGTTTCAATACCAACAGTTAAATTAGCAATGTCTGGCTTAGCAAAAACCTTGCCCGTGGCAGAAACTGAAAACTGATGATCTGGCTCAGCGCGTTTGGTGGCAACAAACAAAGCCACAATTACAATGGCAGTAACGCACAACAGTGTTAAAATTTTGATTAACATGTGGTGATGAATTTTTGGTTCTGTGTAATTATCCATAAATTTATTTTTAAGCAAAAAAATAATTAGCTATAAGTTAATAATAATAGGTTAATTATATATTTTTAAACCAAATTAGTCAAAAACAAAAAAAACCGCCCCTAGGCGGTCTCTTAGAATAATATTTTTTAAAAAACTAAACCCGCATTTTAGCACTTTGCCACTTAAAACGATTAAAAAGCCATTTGATTAATTCAATCGCCAAAATAATGACCACATTAATTGCCAAAATTAAAATCCAGTGCCAAAAGCCCAAAGGCACGGTGTGAAATATTTTTTGTAAAAAACCACTATAGATGACCATAATTTGCATTAAAAAACCAAAACCAACGGCAACCAACAGCATTTTATTACTAAGTAACTTGGTGCGCCAAAACGGTTTGGATAAATCGCGCAAACAAAAAGTATACAATAGTGTATCTAGGCCATGAATTGTAAAGACAATTGTGCGCGCTAAATCCAGTTTGGTGCTATCATGTTGCCAAAAAAAATAAAAAACCAAAAGTAGAAAGGTTGAGATAATGAGACTAATAATAATAATTAAAGATTTCATTTCTAAATTAATCAATGGGTGATTTTTTTTAATTGGTTTATCCCGCATAACATCTCGCTGCACAGGGTCTTGAGTTAAGGCCAATGCTGGAAAGGTATCGTCAATTAATTTTATCCAAATAATTTGCGAGGCCAAAAGCGGTAATGGTAATCCGGCCAACAAGGCAAAAGAAATAATAAAAATTTCGGTAAGAGAATCCGATAAAAAATAAAGAATAGTTTTTTTAATATTCTCAAAAATTATGCGGCCTTCTTTTATGGCGGCTAAAATGGTGGCAAAGTTGTTATCCAATAAAATTACATCCGCCACTTCACGCGCCACATCACTACCGGTGCCCAAAGCCAAACCAATATCAGCCTGTTTTAGGGCCGGTGTATCATTAATACCATCGCCAGTCATGGCTACCACCGCGCCATTCTCCTGCCAAGCTTTAACAATTTTTAATTTTTGCTCGGGTGTGGTTCTGGAATAAACATTAACCTCTTTTACGCGAGCCATAAGTTCGGTCATGGAAATTTTTTCTAATTCAGCACCATCTAACAAGTGATCGTCCTTGGCATCCAAACCAAGCTCGGTGGCAATTTTTTGGGCTGTAAACTTGTTATCACCAGTGATGACGACTGTTTTTAGACCAGCTTTGGCAGTTAAATCCAAAACTTCTTTAACACCAACGCGTAACGGATCACTCATACCAACCAAACCAACCAACACAAAGTTAGTATAAAGCTCTTTCATAGCTTGCTTGAAATCATTGCTGGGTTCCAGATTTTTGTCAACCATTTGAGCTTTGATTTTATCATTAATCGTTTGATCAGAAATGGCGTCAATGTGTGCGGGTATTTTCTTGTAACCAACAGCCAAGACACGCAGGCCCTCTTTGGACATGTTTTCGTAAGCAGTTATAAATTTGGACCGTCGTTCCTCGTGAAGTTCAAGATGATTTTTAATTTTATGTGAATAAACATAATTACAAAAAATTAAAACCTTTTCCGGCGCGCCTTTCAAATAAATAATATTATTTTTTTCATCCAACGCATGCAGAGTCATCATAAATTTTTTTTCCGAATCAAACGGAATCTCATCTATGCGTGGTTGTTCCTTAACTAGGGCTGTTTGTTCTAAGCCCAGATGGTGGCCAGCCAAAAGCAAAGCACGTTCGGTCAAATTACCAGATAAATCATCTATTTTTATTTTTTCCTTATGCTGAGCAATATACCCATCGTTGCACAAAACACCAATCCGTAATAAGAGTAATTGTTCCTCGGCCGAATTGGCATCTAAAGCTGGAACGTCGCTGCGCGCGTCAATCTCAGGGTCCTCGGTAATGAGTCGCGTAACTTCCATGTTGCCTTCGGTTAAAGTACCAGTTTTATCCACACAAACAACAGTGGTGGAACCCAAAACCTCGGCACCCAAAAGTGTTTTGACCAAAACGTTGGTCTTTAAAATTCTTTGCATACTAAAAGCCAACATCACCGTGACAGTCAAAACCAAACCTTCGGGCATGGCGGCCACAGCTACAGCGATGGTAATGGTAAACATTTCCAAAAAAGAATGGCCAGAAAAAAGACCAAGAATAAAAATAAACACCACCACAGCCAAAATGACTTTGGTCAAAAAAAGTGCTAAATTATTTAGTCGTATCTGTAAAGGAGTTTTTTCTTCCTTGGTTGCAAAGACCAACTCGGCAATCTTGCCAATTTCGGTTTTAAGACCGGTGTTGACCACCACACCAACACCAGAACCCTCAGCCACTAGCGTGCCCATAAAAGCCATATTTTCTCGTTCAGCCAAAATAATATTGTCCTTTAAAACATGGGCTTGTTTTTTTCTGGCTTCTGACTCACCGTTTAGAGCGGCTTCAACTATTTTTAGATTATTAATTTTAAAAATACGCACATCAGCCGGCACCCGGTCACCAGCAGCTAAAACCACTACATCACCCGGTACTAACTCTTCGTTGTTAATTAAAACTTCCACACCGTGGCGCAAAACACGACTTTTGTTTAAAACAATTTTTTGTAAAGACAACAAGGCGTGCGAAGCTTTGTATTCCTGCCAAAAAGAAAAAATAATATTAATTATTAGAGCCAAAGCAATCACGGTCGCGTCAAGCGTGTCACCTAAAATCAAACTAATAAAAACAGCGGCCAGTAAAACCAAGATCATACTGGACTTGAATTGTTCCAAAAGCATCTCTTTTGGACCCCTTTTTTCTTTGTGTGGCAAAATATTACGACCAAATTTTTCCTGCTTTTTTTTAACCAAAATTTCAGTCATGCCTTCTTCTGAAGAAGACAGACGATCAAAAGTTTCTTCTAAATTAAAAGACCACCACTTAACCTCATGCAAGTGTTCTGGTTTGGGTTGTCTTTTATAGAAAAAATCCAGGGGGAACATAATTATTTAATCATATTATAGCACAAAAAAAGAACAATCCTTATTGTTCTTATAAACATTGATTTATTTTATTAATTTATTTTATTCTGCAATAAACAAATCCAAAGTCGAATGAGTAATTTGTTCATTGGCTGATAAATCAAAACCAGATGCGCTGATGTTCCCCAATAATTTTACTTTATCGGCGCCAGTAAAACTAACTAAAAAACCAGCCTGCACCGGGCCATCGACAACTAATAAATCACCAATCAACCAGGTGATTTTACGACTGCTGGAATCAAAAGCCAAACCAACCCCTTTATTGACAGCGTCGCGCCCTAGCCACTCAAGACCGTCTGGTAGTTTGGCTGTAACTTTTAGATTGGTTAAATTGTGACGATAAATTTTTAAATCAAGAAAAACTCGCACAGCTGTGGTTTCGCCTATAACTGGTGGCCAAGGTCCCACACCAAGCTGATCGCCCTCAAGAGTATAATAAGCATAGCGGGCATTTAAGTTTATTTCGGCTGGTAATTTATCTACAATTAAATTTTCTGACGGCTGACTGTTTTCCTTAATTGTGGTGCTGCTGGTGGAATTGTTTGTGTGGACTGATAAATACTGACTCAAAGGACCAAAGTCAAACTTTTTTGAAACCAAACTAAGATTAATGATAATTAATGCGACAATGATCACCACAAAACCAAGATCAATAAACAGATGGCGTCTTTTTTCGCGGTAATGCTTATCAAAACGTTTTTTAAACGGACTGACAAAAACATTAAGCGTGCGAATAAAAATCGGCTGCTTTAAATCTGGAGCTACATTTTCACGTTTGATTATTTGTTGGTTGTTCATAATTTATTCATTAAAATAATCTTTAGCACGAATCATAAAGATTAACTTCATGAGATCCCTCGACTCCGGCCGACGGTAGTCAGCCTGCGCTCGGGATAAAATGAGAAAAACTACTCACTGGCTAAGATTTCTATTTTTCCATCTCCATCCATATCGCCAACTGAAACTTTGACACCCTGACGTTTGCTTTTGTCAAAAGCAAAAAAACTATTTAAAGTTTTACCTTGTTCATTAAATATCCTAATGTGCGGTCCGCCACCAATGCCAGCTCCAGTAATTATCTCACTTTTACCATCGCTATTCAAATCACCAACCGCCACATTTACACCGCCCTTAAAACTTTTATCATAAGCCAAAAAAGAAACGTTAATTGACTTGCCTTGGCGATTAAAAATATTAACTTGTGGCGCCATACCCTTACCAGCGCCAGTAATTATTTCAGCATAACCATCAGCATTTACATCGCCCAAAGCCACATTGACGCCGCCACGTGAATTTTTATCAAAAGCAAAAAAACCAGGATGAATGGGTTGGCCATTTGAATCAAAAATGCGCACCTGCGGCCCGGCACCCGCGCCAGTGCCGGTGATGATTTCCAAGCGTCCATCGCCAACCAAATTGCCAATGGCAAAATTTATACCAGCACGATAATTTTTTCCATACGGATAAAATTCGCTCAAAACCTTACCACCAGAAGACATTATTTTAATTTTATTGTTGTCGCTAAAAATTTTCTCTTGCAAACCGTCGTTATTAATATCCGTAGTTACTGCTGTGACGCCGCCAACCAAACTGGGGTCATAAGCATAAAACCCAACACGCTTGACCGAGCCGCTGGCATCAAAAATACGACTTAAGGCGCCATTTTTATAAATAATATTTTTTAAGATATTAGGCTGTCTTAACAAAATTAAACCATCGGTGGGAGCTAATGTGACAGAATTCACCAACTGGCCATTGTTTACAATTAAGTCCTGTGTACCTTTAATTTTTTCGTAAACCGCGTCATCAAAAGTTATGGTTTGATTTTTGTTGGTGGAATTTAACAAGACTATTCCATTTTCAAAATCGCGTTGCCAAACACCCGCTTCGTACTGAACAAAATTTTTGTTCAGTAAATTTTTTGGCGCACCCAAAGCTGAACCAAGGTTAACATTATATTCATCATACCACCACAGCTGGGCATGATCTTGTGTGCCATAATCAAAAGCAAAATAACCGTCTTCCATTAAAGTTGAAGCTAGGGCAAAACGTATTTTTTTATATAAATAATTTTCTCCACTGTTACCCGTGTCGGATAAAATAATTGAATAATTGGGTTCATTAAAACTAATTTCGGCTTGATGATATTTTGTCATGACGGTTGACCAGTTGCCACCTTCCCAAGGAGTGGGGAAAGATTCAAACATTTTTCCATCAGCATACGCGTAATAACTACCATTGCCGTTATAGATAATTAATTTATTACGACCAATTAAATTTCTCGTTTTGGTAAGTAAATTTTTTACCCCTTGTTGCCAAAGAGAATTTATTTCTGCTGCGGTTTGATTACTACCATTACTATAAATATCAATATTATTATTAACCCAAGTAATATCCTGCCAAACATTATCATAAAATATTCCATCCCAAAAACCACTGCTCATAATTTTTTGCGCAACAAAATTTGCCAAACAATCAGCCCAACCGCTATTCATATTTAACATTTGCGTCCCCGGCCACTGGCTCAATTTATTGCCCAGTCGGTCTTTAAGCCACCACTGCTCATCTATATTGTTTTTAAGCTGTTGTCTTAAATAATCGATTGGCAGTCCAGTATTAGTAATTTCTTCAGAAGTAACATAAGCTAAAATTTTTATATCCGGATTTAGCTCGCGCATAATTTTAAAACTATTGGGCGAAGTATGCTGAACTTCCATATCTAAAGTAACCACATCCCACTTGGACAATTCGCGCGCTTGTTCATCACTTACGTCCCAACGAATAAAATGATTATAAAGTTTTGGATTAGAAGCTGTGGCCAAAACAAAATTAGGCTGGATTGGTGTTCCAAGTATCAAAAATAAAATAAAATAGTTAATCAGCCACTTTACTCTTGACATAAAAACTTTTTATAAACTTCGAATAAGCATTCAAAATATTTGTCAGCCAAATATTGAGAAGATGTTTCTTGGGCTCGTGCAGCCACCTGATTGTGTTTAACCTCGTCTAACCAAATGTTTTTTAGAGCCGCTGACAAAACAGTTGGCTCACCTGCTTTAACTAAAAGTCCGTTATCATTATTAATAATTAATTCTGGAATACCGCCAATGGCTGAAGCAATAACTGGTTTGCCAAAGGCCAAACTTTCCAAAATACTTAACGGGCAATTTTCATAACACACCGACGGCACAACAACCGCGTAAGAATTGGCTATGAGTTTTGATAAATCGGTTCCGCTTTGATAACCCAATAGTTCTACATTTTTCAATTTATCTTTTTTTATTTTTAACTGACAATTTGATTCCTCGGGTCCAGTGCCCACAACTTTAAGTTTAACTTCGGGTATATTTTTCATTGCCTCCAATAAAACATGAATACCCTTTTCAGCCGACAAGCGACCAAAATATAATAAATACTTTTCATTGTTTGTGGTCGGTAAAACTTGTTCAACTTCGACAAAATTTGGCAAGACACAAATTTTATTTTTATCAAAGCCGGCCCGTATTAACATCTTGGCCAAAAAAGAAGACGGGCAGATAAAAAAATCAATATTTTTTTGATAGATATTTAAAATTTTATGATGAAAATACATTTCTAAAACAGCGGCCAAGCTTAACCAAAAAGAACCCTTAACACATCTGTCTTTTAAGCAACGATAATAGCGACGACCGATTATTTTATCGTATATTTGACCGTTTGCAAACATGTTTATACTGGGCGAAATTAAAGCAAAATCATGCACGGTCATAATGACTGGAATTTTATTTTTTTTAAGAATTGGTAAAATAGACGGTGAAATTTGATGATAGATATTGTGTAAATGCGCAATCTGCGGCCGCTCTTTTTGAATTAATTTTTTTATCTTTTTTCGCGCTTCAAATGACCACAACAAACGCCCGAGAGTTTTTAGGCTGGAAAAAGAAAATATCTTGGCCGCGGCAACAGGAGAAACAAAATATTTTTCTGTTGCAGATGGCAGATTATTTTTATCCTGCATGGCAAAATCAACCACCTCAAAACCATGTGTCTGCAACATTTTACGCACAGAAAAAAAATGTTTTTCGGCGCCACCTTTTAAATAAAAATATTTATTTATTAGTAAGACCTTCATAAAAATTCAAATACTCCTTTTGGTATAAAGAAGTTATTTTTTTAATACCAAAGTTATCTATGACCATTTGCTGACCAGCCTTGGCCAAAGCTTTGGCCAAGTTTTGATCATCCAAATACATTAATATTTTTTGCGCTAAGTCATGACTGTCTTTGGGAGTGGCCAAAAGACCGGTTTTGTTATGCACAATAATTTCATCAACAGCCAAAATTTGACTGGCAACTACGGGCTTAAAAGATGCCAAAGCTTCCAACAAAACAATGCCCAAACCTTCCCACAAAGATGGCAAAACAAAAATGTCTGTTTGGTTTAATATGTCGCTTACAGCCTGTGTGGCTGGAATTAAGCTGACGTTGTTGTTTAAGTTTAAATTTTTAATTTGGTTTTCCAAAACCACCTGTTGACTGCCACTGCCCACCAACCACAAACAAACGCTTGGATATTTTTTTATTATCTCTGGCATGGCCGCAATTAAATAACGCTGCCCTTTTTGTTCTTCCAGACGACCCACACAGGTAAGAATCGGATTTTGTAAATTAAATTTAAATTCGCTTTGTTTAAATTTGTTTATGTCGATGCCATTATAAATAACCTGCATTTTTTTGGCGCTAATTTTATCTTTTTTAATCGAGTGTGTTTTTACCGCTTTGGAAACGGCAAAAAATTTATTGGTAAAAAAAGATAAAACCAGTTTAAGTTGTCTTCTAAAAAAACCTTCGTCCATGTTTATGTTGTGTTCGGTGCAAAAAATTAAAGGCACGCGAGCCAAGACGGCTGCCAAACGCCCCCAAGTGTCACCAACAAAAAGATGGGTGTGCACAATGTCTGGTTTTTCTTTTTTAAAAATTTTAGTCAAAGCCACAATGGTATCAAGACCAAATTTATTTTTTTTGGGCACCACCACAACTTCAAGCCCAATTTTTTCTAGCTCAACGGCCAAAGCGCCTTTGGAGCGTATACAAAAAACCTTGGGTAAAAAAATATTTTTATCCAAATTTTTAACCATATCAACCACCAGCCTTTCGGCACCACCATAACCCAAGGGGCCTAAAATATAATAAATTTTTATTTTTTGATTAGACATTTTTTTTAAACAAATTTGGATAATAAATATTTATGGCAGTCAAAGCAAGACCAACCGGCAACCACAACTTGGAAACATAATACGAAGTGTTAAAGAGTTGAAAAACAAACGAACCAACCACAACCACCAATAAACCCCAAAATAAATAATGTTTTTCTTGTTGAAAAGACAAGAAAGCTTTTTTCAAAAAGAAAAAAATAATTAAAATAAAAAATATCAATCCCAAAAGGCCGCTTTCGGCAATAACTTTTTGAACAAAACCATGCGACTCCATGGGCAAACCATATTCCAAAGTATAAGTGGAATCGTAAGAAACAATTTTTTGAAAAGTGCCAACTCCCTGCCCAACCAATGGATGACGATTAAAGGTTTCCAGCGAAATACGCAACAATTCCAAACGATTGCGGTTGGAACTGGCCACAATGGGGCTGGTGGTTAAATTGTACATCATGACGCCCAAAATTAATAAAACAAACAAACCTACGCCAGAAAATAACATTAAATCTTTTTTAGTAATTTTTCTGGTATAAAAATATTCATAAAAAACAATCAAGACAACTTCCAATAAAAAAACAATCCAACCAGCGCGCGAGAAAGTTAATAAATTGATCAATGACATGACAATCAAACCCAGTGTTAACCAAAATTTTGCTACCCAACTGGAAGCTTTTTTGATTAAAACCCAAGCCAAAGGAATTATGCTAACCAAAGTTTCGGCAATTAAATTTTGATTGGTGCCCAAAGGATATAAACCCGCAATACCAAATGGCACAGCGCGCGGTATAACACCAAACGATTGATTGATAAATAATATTGACCAGGCGCCCATTAACGAAGTAGCCAGGCCCAAAAAATATAAAATATACAAAGATACTTTAAAATGTTCTTCTTTTTTTAGAGTATTAAAAGGCAACACCACAAACATCAAATAAAAAAATATAATTGGACGCAAAAGATATTTAAAGCTCAAAGCCAATTGATCGGCGCCAAACTCTTTGGCACTAGTTAGTGATAAAGCTGCGGCTAAAAAAAAGCCGGCAAAATAAACCCAGCCCGGAAATTTAAAATTTGTTTTTTCTTTATTGATTAACAAAGAAAACAACCAGGCGGCAAAAGTTACTAAGGCCACCAAATCCACCACAGGCAGATTAATACCAGCGCCAAAATTTATTTGCAAAGAAATAAAGGGGTAGAAAAAAACCATCAAATAGACACCCCAAATTAATTTGCGACTAACCAAAAAAATTAAGGCGCACAAAAATAATGGCGCCCAGATATAAAATTGCGGCACCCAAACGATTAAAAAAGCCAAAACTAAACAGATAAGGGCCACAATAATATTTAGGGGCGAAAAGACTTTGCTCATAAACTAAATTTAATTTTGTTTTTTAAGATCCATCCACCAACAAAAAAAGGATGTTTTTTTATTGCGCTTCTGGCAGTGCAGATCATCCATGAAGGTTTGGCCAGTCCATTTTTTAATTCTTTTCTTAAGGTGTTATTTTTAACTGAACACCAAATTTGTTCAAAGCTTGAAGCCAGAGCCAGGCTGCCCATATTTTGATTATCAACCACCGAAGGATAGATAACGCCGTGTGGATCCAAGAAAAAATGTTGGTTGCCAGCTTCTGGGGGTAATTTTCTGCCTTTGCCAATTATAAATTGATACAATCCAAAAGTGAAAAAAGCTCTGCCCCACTGTTTGGGGTGCCAACTTTGTAATTGTTTTTTTATGACATAATAAAAAGCCTGTTTTAATTTTTGTGGGTCTTGATGGAGTTTGTTTTCTTTATTACCAAAATAAACATCCGAGTTTTGCATGGCAGCCATGGTGAAGTCTACATTTAATTTTTTGCTTAAATTAAAAACTTTGGTCATTTCTTCTAAATTATCATTAGTTAAAGTATAAGCCAATTTTATGTATTTAACACCAGCCTTTTTTAAAATTTCTACAGTTTGCAAAACTTTTTCATAAGCGCCCGGAATGCCACGCACCTGATCGTGAATTTGGCCAATTCCATCCAGCGAAATGGCCACACCAACATTGGGCTCAATTTTTAAAATTTCTATAATTTTTTGTTGAATTAAAACTGGCGCCAAACCGTTGGAAGAAATTACATAACGCGCATTGGGGCAAGCTGTTTTTATGTTTTTAACTACCTCTACGATGTCGGCGCGCATAAATGGTTCGCCACCAGAAATGTTTATATCTTTTAGGGTGGCTGGTAATTTTAAGTAAGTCTGAGCTGGAATTTCCTGATGATCTTTAATTTGCCAAATAGAACACATACTGCAACGCGCATTACATTTGTAAGTTATGGCTACGACGACATCAACTGGGAGTTTGCATTTTGACATAGACAAAATTAACTTATTTTAATGTATGAATATAAGGTAATTATAACACAAAAAAATCCCCCTGTCAACGCGATGTTGCAGGGGGAAAAGGCCTAATTTAAGAGGATTTCTCCCCTTGCCTGGTCTGGCCAGACCAGGACTTGGCCATATTGATATTGGCGCGTCCAAGGCCCATGGTTTTTGCGCCAAATGTGTAAACTTTGAGCAGTGCCAGCTTCGCCGCGCCAGACAATACGACCGGGCGCGGTGATTTTTATGGTGGTATAAACATTTCCGACTACCCAGCGATCGTGAATTTGTTGGCTGTATGGAAAGATGCCACCATATTGCTCAGATACTGCTTGAACCACCAACTGATTGCCAGCCGGAATCTGGTATTTGTAAGCGACCAGATATTCACCAGCTTCAAGCAAATTGGATTTGATTTCATTTGCTTGCGCAAAATTAATCGAATCTTTTTGCCAGATCAACTGGTGCGGCAACTGGGCTGGACCAAGTGGCTTGCCGAGTTTAGCAATTTGATCATACTCGGGATACCACTCGGCGTGGTTTAGGCTGTTGCAGAACTGACCTTCTCCTAAGAGTGTGGTGGTCATGATAAACATTCTCCAATCTTTGTCTTTCAACTCGGAGTGAATAATGTTTATTGGCAACTGATTTAGGTCTTGAGTATAGGTCAAGACTGAACCTTCCCAACCACCAAAATTTTTTAACGGCATATTCTCAAAAAATTTGCCGCTTAATTCATTTTGGTAAAAAAGATTGGGCTCGTTGCCAACGACCAATCCCGTGGTGACTTTTAACTTTTTTAAAAAACTTTCCATGCCCTGTTGCCACCAAATATCCAAGGTGTTGGGGTCATCGCGAAGGCCGTTGTTATCCGCATCCAAATTTCCGTCTTTTACCCAAGACACATCGTCCCAGGCGTTGTCAACGAAAATTCCATCAGGCCTGTTTGGCAAGGAGAAAAGTTTTGCTTTTAACTCCCCTGCCAAAAAATCAGTCCAGGTTTGCCCATTGTATTTTTGGCACTTTGATGAGAGATTTAACATTCTCATCCGTGGCGAGTTCCAATAATAAATTGGTTCGCCACTGGGCTGATTTAGCCACCAACCAGGATAGCGATTAACCACTACCTGATACAGTGACTGTTGAAACGGCCTGCCCGGCACTGGCGGATCGAAAAACTCCATCGGATTAGTGTAGGCCAGAACTACACAATCCGGATTTTGCTGGCGAATCAGCGCGATCGACTTTGGGTTGTTGAACCAGTTTTCCAGGTCCACAACCACTAAGTCAAACTTTGCCAGCTTTTCAGCAGCCTGCTCCAGATTCATTGCCGGAGCCTGCCAGAAAGCGGCGAGCCGATTATTGTCAGCAAAGACGGTGGTGGCTAAGAACATTGCCACCAGAAAAAATGTCTTTTTCATTTTAACTACCTCCAATGAATATATTATTTTTATTGTTCTTACTTAAATTAATTAAAATTTAACTAATTCTGTGTAAAAACAATGAATATATATGTTATCACAAAAACTGATTATTGTCAAATAATAAAAGAATTCCCTTCCTGTCATCCTGAGTCCCGACTTATCGGGACGAAGGATCGCTTCGATTATAAAAAAATAGTGGAACAAAAAATACGGAAATATAAAGTAAAGATAAAAATAAAATAGCGAAGGGATTCTTCGCTACGCTCAGAATGACAAGAAAAAAATAATAGAACAAAAGAAATAAAAATTATTTTTTATTTAATTGTTCATTGGTTAAATTATGGAAACCCCAGGCAAGACTTAAATCTTGCCAATGTGGGTTTTGGGTTTTAATGAGTTCTTGTTTCTTTTTTCGTAGCCAACCTTTTAATTCTTTTTCTCTTTTAATGGCTAGATTTATATCTGAAAAAGTTTCGTAATAAACTAATCGATTGCATTTATATTTTTGAGTAAAACCTTTTACCTTGCCTTGCTTGTGTTCCAAAGAGCGATTGATAATATTATTAGTCACACCAATATATAAAGTCCCTGAGTGACTGGCCATAATATATACATAATAATAATATTGTTTCATACTTTTATTTTATCATTATGTTTTCTGTCTGTCATCCTGAGTCCCGACTTATCGGGACGAAGGATCGCTTCGATTATAAAAAAATAGTGGGACAAAAAATACGGAAATATAAAGTAAAGAAAAAAATAAAATAGCGAAGGGATTCTTCTCCCGCTTAGCGGGATCAGAATGACAAGGGGGCATGGGCGAAGGGATTCTTCGCTTTTCATACATTTCTGTCTGTCATCCTGAGTCCCGACTTATCGGGACGAAGGATCACTTTGACAAGGGCGTTGGTTTGATCAGGATGACAACAAAGAATGACGGATAAGGGATTCTTCGTCGCTGCGCTCCTCAGAATGACAAAAGGTGAAGGGATTCTTCTCCCGCGTAGCGGGGTCAGAATGACAAGGAAAATAAAAAAGCCCGTGATTGTGATCACGGGCTTTGGCTTTGTGCGATGTGGTGTATGTTACACGCACGGGCACTCGGCCAGATGTTGTGAGATGTTGTGTTACAGAATTACATGATGGTGATGGTGCCATCCGGATTTACCCGGAACCAAACATTGGCGCCACCGACAGTGTTGTCGGTTCCGGGATCTGTCAGGGCAATCCCATTCACAGATAAAACAAAATTGGGTTTGCCCGTGGCAATGCTGGCCTGGTCGTACGCCCACAGCTTTCCTGCTGCGGCGTTCACGCCGTAAGTTCCGGCCGGCAGGTATACCGTTTCTCCACTCTCCCACTCACTCCACGAATTGATCGTCATACCGAATTTTTCGAAGTCCTTATCCGATTCCACCTTGACCGGGAAGGTCTTGGCCTTGGTCGCGGGAGCGACACCATTCATGTTGCTGCTGGCGGCGGCGGCTGTCCTTTTTTGCGCCGCAAGAGCCGGCGCGATGTTTACTTCAGCGGTGGGCTGGGCAGCTTTCAGCGCTGCCAGCTCTTTTTCGAGCTGACGGACTTTCGCCGGCAGTGCAGCCTGTTCCTTGGCCAGTTTTTCTGCTTTCGCCTTGGCCACAGAATCGGCCTTGGCTTTTGCCAATTTGGCTGCGGTGATCGCTTTTTCTTTTTCTAAACTACTAATTTCCGCTTTGACGGCCGACCGAACGGCGTCGGCGAACCGCGTATCAGTGGTCGGGTCATAGTTCTGGACGACGGGTTCAGGAGCGGCGGGGGCGGTTAAAAGACCGAAGCCGTTTGTAAAAAAAGCGACGACACCGATCAATACCACAGCTACCAGCGAAATAACAACATTCCGTGACATGATACACCTCCAAAAATACTTTGAACTTTTTAGCTGGACAGCAAATATTTATTTGTTGCTGCCAGCCGGTTTTTTTTTGCGAAAATGCGTTTATGGGCGGATGGTGATGGTAGTGTTGTCGTCGCCGGTGTCGTGAACAAAGCTGAGTTCGTTGACACCGAATTCCAACACCCACCCATCACCACTTTTCACCCAGTGTTTGGGGTGAAGTTGGCTGATCGGTTGTCCGCCAGTTCTGCTGGCATAGGTCGAGACCAGAACATCGGTCACGCCTTTCCCAGCTTTTTCGACCCAGCAACGGGCGGTTGAACCATTAATCATGGGCAGACGAACAAAATTATAAGTCCCTGCCCAATTGTCCAGGGTACTTTTCGAGACCATTGAATCGGTCCCGATCGTTACCCAGACGATTTTCCCCAAGTTCAGACCACGGGGATTAGCAATGGTTCCATCAGGCAAGGGTTGGAGCCAGAAAAAAGCTCCTGCCACACTTGTTGAGTAATGGGCCATTTGATAGCGCCCTTTTTCTGTTACAACATCAATACCAGAAATCAGCATTGAGTCATTGGGGGTTGTCCCGGACCGCAATCCGATGTAACACTCAACGACGGTTGGGACGGAATAACCGGCAGAGTTCAAGCTTTGCCATGAGTCACGCGGCGAGGTGAACCCAGCGTAGATCTGAGTGTTTCCACTCAATTCTACTCCGGTTTTTGCCAACGAGAGCATAGCCGGGGGGCCAGGCTCATCACTGATCGTCGGCGCGGTCGGCGCAATTTTTTCCGGCAAAGAACAGCCGGAGAAAATAACGGCCAGTGCCACGAGCACGATCTCCACAATTTTTAAAGAATTCATTTTTTTCCTTTCTAAAAAAAGAATGAAGGAGCGAAGCCGGGCGCGTAACAACACGGCTAAGGGATTCTTCGTCGCTGCGCTCCTCAGAATGACAAGAATGAGGAGGGCAAAAGAAGAAAGGGGCTTCGCTCCTCAGAATGACAGAGGGTTAGAGTATCCGTACGATCACTGTGGCAGAGCCACAGTA
>DCVE01000007.1 GCA_002328025.1 Patescibacteria group bacterium UBA2196 | reverse complement strand
TGTTGATAAAAAAGTGGTATAATAAAATATATGTATAATATTGTTGTAAAAAAAATAATTCAGAGTTTCTTGTTGGTTTTCGTTTTGGCCATAATTTTTTTTCATCCATATTCTGTATCTGCTCAAGTAACAGCCACTCCCAATCCAACCCCAGCTCAATGTCAAGCTAACCCAAACCTAGCAGGTTGTAGTGCTAATCCAACTCCGGCTCAATGTCAGGCTAATCCAAATCTAGCGGGTTGTAGCGCTAACCCTAACCCTAACTCTAGTTCCGAAACACCAAAAGCTCAACTACAAAATCCCTTAGGTTCGGTGGTGACAATTCCGCAAATCGTGAGTAAAATAATTAAGCTCATTATGGGTTTGGTGGGTATAATTTCCTTGGTCATGTTTATTTACGCGGGTTTTTTGTGGCTGACAGCGCAGGGCAAACCAGAAGCAATTAAAAAAGGCCGTGACACTATGTTATGGGCAGTGGTTGGTTTGGTAGTAATCTTCAGTAGTTATATTGTTTTAAATTATATTTTTAAAGTTCTAACTTTTTAATTAATAAATTTTAAAAATAAAAAAGCGATTGGTCACGGCCAATCGCTTTTTCTAGTGGGTTTACTTTAGGCTACCCAATAGACGATTTTTTCTCCTTGTGAAGGTGAACTTCCAAGTTTTATTTGAAGCCGGGTGTTTGGGTCCACCGGCTCGGCGGAAATTTCAATAAATCCCCAATACATTCCATCTGCTCTTTTTTCCAGCGGAACTTCTCTCGCTCCACTTTCCGGTTGCCAGTCAAATTTAAACTTGGCGTTCGGGCGAGGGGACAGAAAGACGATTTTGTTGCCCACATGGAGTTGCTGCGGAACCGTTTCCCAACCGGTTCCGACAGCCAGCGTGTCCCGCTGGGTTATTGAGGACGTGGGCGACGGTGTGGGTGGTGGTGGAGTATTTTTTTTGAAAAGGAAAGAAATGCTGTTTTTTGCCTGGTTAGTCAGCGATCTCTCGCGGATTTGTTGTGAAATTTTTTCCGCCAACACCAGACCGCTATCAGGGGATATTGTTCCAGCTTTGACTAGTCTTTGGATGTTTTCCAAAGATTTAGCCAGGGCTTGGTCTTTTTCATCCCAGGCTGTTTTTTGTAATTTTTCCAGTGCCTTTTCGCTCCCTGGCAGTTTGTTTGACAGGCCAGAAGGGGAACGACCGAAGACGTGATAGTAGAAAGTTGGTTGAATAAAACTTATGGTTAACGGTATAAAAATCAAGAAGATCACCGCCAACCACAACTTTTTTTTGAACTTTGGATTGGGCTCTATCCAGCCGCCTGTGGCTGAAAAAAATAGAAACAGAGCTACAAAAATCAGTGGAATCACGGCCAGAATATTGTTCCAGACTCGCCAGAAATAGCAATACATTCCTGCAAATAAAATCCAGGCGATGATATCAGAAAAGAAATAAGCTATTTTTTTTGCGTTTTCGGGGCTAGCGTTTAATTCTTTTAGCTTCCCGACATACTCTGCTGGGATTGTAAAAAGAATTAGTGGCACATACAGTGCTACCGCCAACCAAAGCATAAACACTAATGGCACAATGGCGATGATAAAAGTAACAACAACAACAATAGGTGAGACAGCACCCAGTCCAAACAGCGCCACCAACCATGAGATTAGGATTCCGGCCAGTGGCGCAAACACTGCAAAAGGCAGCATCCAGATTAGTCTTTGGCGCTGGGTTTTAATATCGCCTCCAGCGATTATTTTTAGATAGGTATTTAGCCAGCTTATTGCGGCTTTGAAAATTTTCGATGGTTTCATTTTAGTCTTCTCCTATTCTAAAAAGAATTTTACCATGGTACGATTGCAGGAATTCATTTCTCCTACCACAAAATCTATTGCTTTTTTGCCTTTTATTTTTTTAGTTTTTTCTACCATCTTATAAAGCAGTGGTTTCTTTTTCGGGATTATGTTAAGCTTTTTTGCCACTGCTTTTCTTTTTCGGTGGTCATTGGTGAATGCAGCGAAAAGACAAAAAAACTCTACCGCATACAGCATTCCCAAGGAATGAATCTCGTCCTTAGGGATAGTATTAAATTCGTCCATCTTTTGCGAAAGCCACTCACGAAGCGAGGAGAGTTCATAATCCACAAGTGTTTCAATCCACTCAAGGATTACTTTTGCCTCTGGTTCATGATTTTTCATTTTCATGGCCGCAAAAACCGCTGTTTCAATTGCTTCGTCATCTTTGCCAATGCCAAAAATTTTAGCTTTGGCATGGGAAGTGATGGTAGGAGATGGAACAAATTTTCCTTCTTTGTGTTCCATTAGACCCAATATAAACAATATGGGTCCCCATCTTTCAAGATGTTTGGCGGCTGTCTCTGCCAAATCACCTATTGCACTACCGATATTTCTTGCCATAATAACACCTCCTGTTAATAACTTTCTTTCGTTCGTTTGTTACCCCAAAAGGCAAGTAGTGGCTAAAGATAGCCAAAAAACTTACCTAAATTCTCGGGTAACAAACAAACGAGAATATTGTTAAAGTGCTTTCGCACATTCCGTTTTGAAGTGGGGTTTTAAAGTTTTTATTTTACCTATTTCATCAATAATTTAAGTGTGTTTTTATTCCACACGCCCAAAACATAACTACTGCCAAGATACACCAAAATTCCTAATAGCATCGCAGGTAACAAACTAAAATTGGCCAACCAAATTGCCGCCGCCATGATCAAGCTGGACAGCAAAGCTTTTAAATTATTTATAAAATTAATGTGCATGTGGGTTTCTTTTTTTACCATTCGCCAAGACGTCAGCAGGATAAAGAATTCCACTAAAACTGTAACTGAGGCCGCGGCCCAGTACGAATAGCGTGGAATGAAAATAAAATACAGAGCCAAGGCAGCAACGGCGGCCATAAAATAATATTTCATCATCTGTTTTTGTTTATTTAAAGTTACCACAGTAAAAGTGGACAGGTGCGCGATAAAAATAATACCGGTGGCCAAAATTAAAAGTGGCAAAATTTTGGCTGATTCCACAAACTGCGCGCCGGCCATAAAATTAATAATTGGTTTGGCCAAGATTGAAACTCCAAAAATTAATGGCCACACAACTAACGACAAAAGATCAAAAGCTTTTTGGAAAATTCGTTCAAAGTCAACTAAATTTTTTGTTGACCAGGCGCGGGCCAAGTGCGGCGAGACCAACCCCAAAAAAATGGCTGGGAAGGCGATTAAAACTTCCAAAATTTTATATGGTGCGCCATACAGTCCCACCACCGTAGCCGAATGATAGAGTGATAGAATAATTGTGTCGGCCTTGAAATAGATTACAGAGAAAATCATAAAAGTGGCAACGGGCCAACTTTTTTTAAATATTGTTTGCCAAAGTTCAAAATCAAAAGCTAGCGTAAATTTTAGCAAACGGCGCGCAAAAAAAATGTTGATTAAAAAATGTGTCAAAAGTCCCAACACCACCGCCCATAAAACATAAATAAAACCGGCTTGCAGGCGAATTAAAACCAAGGTCAAAATTAAAGTTAAAAGTTTACCAACTATTTCGGCAATGGCAACAAACTTGGTTTGCATCTGTTCTTGAAAAACAGTCACTGTAATTTGGTCAACCATCATGCACAAAACTGAAAGTGCGGCAACTAGCGTGCCCAGCTTAACAATTAAAGGATAAGGAAAAAACCAAATTAATACACCTGCCGTGACCATAAAAAATATGCCGGACACCAAACGCATAGTAAAAATGTTGCTGTATATTTTTATTTTATTTGCTCCAGCTTTACCCAGCTCATTTAAAGTGACCAAATATAAACCCAAATCGCCAATGGTGGAAAAGAAAAACAGATAGGCAAACACAGTTGTATAATAGCCATAGCCAGCCGTGCCCAAGTAACGCGTTAAAAAACCAATAATTACCAGGCCGATTAAGGACCCGGAAAATTTACCCACCGTGTGGAAAATTGTATTTTTAGCAATCGAGGCAGATAGACTCATAAGAATTTAAAAATATTAATCTTTAGCTACCTACATAACATTAACATTTTTTTTATTTTTTTGCTATAATTAAAATAAATTATACACTATGTTTTTAGAAAAATTGGAAATCAATGGTTTTAAATCCTTCGCCCACAAGGCGGTTTTAACTTTTAAACCTGGCATCACGGCCGTGGTTGGCCCCAATGGTTCTGGCAAATCCAATGTCGCTGATGCTTTTCGTTGGGTTTTGGGTGAACAAAGTTTAAAATTATTGCGCGGTAAAAAAAGCGAAGATGTTATTTTTTCTGGTTCTGATAAAAAAGCTCGGCTGGGCATGGCCGAAGTATCTTTATATTTTAACAATGACAATGACGAAGCTGGAATTGGCATGAGTGAAATTTGTTTGACGCGCAGGTTGTATCGTAGTGGTGAAAGTGAATATTTAATTAATAAACAAAAAGCCCGTCTGCTGGACATTCAGCTTTTGTTGGCCAAAACCGGAGTGGCACACACCTCATATTCCATTATCGGTCAAGGTATGGTGGATGCTTTTTTATTGGCTTCTAACGAAGAAAGAAAAGAATTTTTTGAAGAAGCTTCGGGCGTCAAACCTTTGCAGATAAAACGTAGCCAGACTTTAAACAAACTAGAACAAACTGAAGCCAACTTAAATTTGGCCACCATACAGTTAAACGAAATTTCACCGCGTTTAAATTCTTTAACTCGTCAGGTTAAAAAATTGGAGCATCGAGCGGAAATTGAAAAAGAACTTAAAGCTCAGCAAAGCGCTTATTACACTGCGGTGTGGCAAGACATAGAAAATAATTATCAAGTTCAACACGAAAATTTAGTTACCTTAACAACGACGCAGGAAAAAGCGCGCGCGGTGGTTGTTGATTTACAAAACGAGCTGGCCAAACTTACCCGTGACAGCGCCAAATCAGAAAAATTGGAAAAATTACAAACTGACTATCAAAAAACCTTGGAACACAAAATGTCTTTAAGCGAGCAGCTTTCAGAATTGCGTATTAAACAAATTCAACAGGTGCAAAAAACAGTCAAGCATAAAGACGTGCCATATTTAACCGCCCAAGAGATTATTAAACTCATGCAGGCGGTTGTTGAGGTGGGTGCTGTAATTGAAGATAACTGGCTGGCTAAAGATTGGGCAACTTTGGAAAATAATTTTAAACAACAACAAAATTTAATTCAAAAAATAAATCAGTTATTGCAACCCTTTAAAGACAGCGCAGCCGAAAGAACGGTCGTAACTCCCAGCGATACCAACGCGGAAAAAATTAAAACTTTGGAAAAAGAAATTATTTTAACCGAAGATAAAGTTAAAGCCATCCAAGAAGTTATGAAAAAAGAAAGTGAAAAGGAACGTGACGAACGCTCGCAAATTTGGGAAATTCAGCAACAGTATCAAAAACAACAGGAAAATTTAAATCAAATTTCTAATCAGGTTAATAATTTGCGCATTGAAAATGCGCGCTTAGAAACTCATCGCGATGATTTGAAACAGGAAATTTTAATTGAGTTGGGCTCTTTGGAAAATTTAACCAAAGTTAGAGCAGAAAAATTATCAGCCACTGAAAAACAAAATTTAACCACTGATATAAGTCGTCTAAAACACCAATTGGAACTCATTGGTGGTATTGATCCAGAAGTTCAAACAGAATATTTGACCATCCAAAATAGATATGATTTTTTAAACACGCAAACCATTGATTTGAGCCAGGCTTTGGTATCTTTAGAAAAATTAGTTTTAGAGTTGAATGATGCTGTGCGTCAACAATTTGAAAGTAGTTTTAAAATTATTGATGAAGAGTTCCAAAAATATTTTAAAATTTTGTTTGCCGGTGGTAAAGCCAAATTAGTTTTAGTTAAACCAGATACTGACCAAACAGCAGCCGACAAACCCTCAAACCAAACCGAAAGCATTGACAGTTTGGTAGCTTTGGAAAAAGAAATAAACATGGTTGAAACAAAAAAAATTAGAGACAGATTAACCAATAATTTTTACAGTGGTGTGGAAATTGAAGCCACCCCGCCGGGTAAAAAATTAAAAAACATTGGCATGCTTTCGGGTGGGGAACGGGCCATGACATCCATTGCCTTAATTTGTGCCATTATTTCCGCTCACCCCTCGCCGTTCGTGATTTTGGATGAAGTGGACGCTGCTTTGGATGAAGCCAATTCCATGCGTTTTGCCGATATTGTAGAAGATCTCTCCATGCACTCGCAGTTTATCATCATTACTCATAATCGTGCCACCATGGAAAAAGCAGAAGTGTTGTATGGTGTGACTATGGGCTCAGAAGGGGTGTCAGCTCTTTTATCACTAAAGTTAGAGGGTGCTGAAAAATATACCAATCGTTAAACTTGACACATTTCTCTATATAATATAATATTGAAGATATTAAAAACTATATACATGGTAGTTCTTCGCTTACAAAAAATCGGTAAAAAAGGCCAAGCGCAGTTTCGTCTTTTGGCTCAGGATAAAAGAAAAGATCCCCAGGATAAATCCCTGGAAATTTTGGGTTTTTTAAATCCACACACCAAAGAATCAAAATTTAAAGAAGAGCGCGTTAAATATTGGCTGGCCCAAGGCGCGCAACCAACCGCCACCGTACACAATTTACTAATTGATAAAAACATTTTAAGCACTGCAAAAGTTAAGACCGCCAAGTTGAAAAAAACCGTAGAAGTTGCCGCACCAGTTGCAGCCGCACCAGCTGAGGTTGTAGAGTCTGCACCAGCGGCTTAAAAATGTCTTGACTTGCTTTTGAAAGTAGTTTATAATTGTAAGCAAGGTTTGTAATTTTTAAGCATTAATCAAGCAGGTCTTTAATCAAGAAACCACTTGAAAAAGAGTTTTTAATGATAACATTTTAAAGACCGTTCATTAAAAAATATTTTATAAAACAGTTTACTTTTAAAAGCTGTTTTTTGTTCCTTTATTTTTTGTCTTTCCAACTCAATTGATAATGTAAAATTAACTGTTGAGTTGGGAATGCATAAGCGTGTTCATTAAAAATTTTTTTAAAACCATTATCAACCAAAAAGTGGCAGGAGGAATATTGTTGGTTCAATTATAGTAGGTGAGGTTTTTAAAAATCTCTACTATTCCTTTTTTATCTATTTGTATTCGATGAGATAACTTGTCTTGCCCTGTCATCCGACAGGGCTCAAAAAAGACTCGTTATTCTCGTCTTTTTTGAGAGTTTGATCCTAGCTCAGGATGAACGCTGGCGACGTGTTTTAGGCATGCAAGTCGAACGAGTATAGCTCGCAAGAGTTATACGAGTGGCAAACGGGTGAGTAACACATTGGTAACCTACCCCCAAGATGAGTATATCTCCGCGAAAGTGGAGTTAATTCTCAATGGTCTCCGCGGAAGAAATTCCGTTGAGTAAAGGAGCAATCCGCTTGGGGAGGGGCCTATGATCTATCAGCTAGTTGGTGAGGTAATGGCTCACCAAGGCTTTGACGGATAGCGGGTGTGAGAGCACGACCCGCCTCATGGGGACTGAGACACTGCCCTGACTCCTACGGGAGGCTGCAGTCGAGAATATTCCTCAATGGCCGAAAGGCTGAAGGAGCGACGTCGCGTGACTGAAGAAGCCCTTCGGGGTGTAAAGGTCTTTTATTAGGGAAAAACGTTGATGGTACCTGATGAATAAGAGGTTGCTAACTCTGTGCNNCCGGATTTATTGGGCGTAAAGGGTCCGCAGGTGGTTTGGTAAGTTCTACCTCAAATCCAAGTGCTTAACATTTGGACCGGGTGGAAAACTATCAGACTAGAGGCCGGGAGAGGTGAGTGGAATGGCCGGTGTAGGGGTAAAATCCGTTAATATCGGC
>DCVE01000013.1:12496-118216 GCA_002328025.1 Patescibacteria group bacterium UBA2196 | reverse complement strand
GATTCGAACCCCGGTTACCTGATTCAGAGTCAGGCGTCCTACCACTAGACGATCCCGCATTAGTCTTAAATTTTACCTAAATCAATCAGTAATTCTTTTATTTGTTGTTTTAAAAAATACTTACCCTCAGTTGTCTTTAAATATCTTTCCCTTATCTGTGCATCTTTTTTATTTTTATACGCTTCATAATGAATTAAGTCTACTGGCAAATGTCTGCTAGTAAATCTATCTCTCCCGGTTTTATGTTCGTATAAACGTCTTTTTAGATCATCTGTTGAGCCGGTGTAAATCTGATTATTGCAAAGTAGTAATAAATATACATAATAAAACATAAATTTGGTTTACCTGATTCGCCCTATCATCCGATAGGGCGCCACGTCGGATGACGTGGCGAGTCAGGCGACTACCACTAGCCTGCCCCGTAATCCCGCGACCGCGGGATTTTACGGGGACGATCCCGCATTAACAATTTCTAATTTTTAATTTACAATTTTCAAACAATTTCCAATTTTTCAATTCCTGCACAATTCGTAAATCATAAATTTTTAAGTCAAAAATTATTTTTGATGAGGTGCTAAATTATTGTATCTATAGACATGGCTGACTGGTTTAAAACCGCATCCAGTTACAACGACTTTTAATCTTGGAGAATTTGAATTCTGCATTTATTTTAGAAATTAAAAATTAAAAATTAGAAATTATCTCTTCACTCCACCACCTTACCACCAAAGTCAGCTAACAAAAGATTAATATCTTCGTTATCATCTTGTTCTTTTTGAACTCTTCCTTGTGCTAATTCATTTTTTTTATCTTCTGATAAAGTTACACACTTAACCACCAGTTCACAACCCAAAACATTTTTAAGCACCTGTTCAATTAATTGGCGTGCTTTAACTTCCTTAAATCTCTCACAATAAAAACCGTGTTCAAAAGAAATTTCCAAATTATTATCAACTAAAGCCGTCGGATGAGCTGTTTGCAATGCCAGTGTTACCGAATGATTAACTTCTTTGCTTTGATTAACAATTATTGGCCATCGATCTTGAATGGTCTGCAAAGAAACACTTACTGTCATTGTCGTATCTTTTTCTGAAATTACTTTTTCTTTCTCTTCTGTTGGTTCTGGTTTGTCTTCAGTATGAGGTTGGACCGATTCAATAATTGGATCAATTTTTTCTTCCGCTGTTACTTCTTTTTTTACTATCAGAGTGGGTTTAAAGCTTATTTTCTCAACTGGTTCAACAACGGCACCTTGACACAATTCAAGCACACCCAACTCCAATGGTAATTGAATAATTTCCGCATTTTTTAAAGCTGGCAATTTAATTATAAAAACATTCATTGCTTTAAGCAAGAAATCCATTTCCAAATTTTCTGCCTGTGCCAATGTGGCCTCACTATCATCATTTTTTAAATCTAATTTAGCCAAAGCCAATTGCCGTAAATAATCAATTAAATTTAGAGTGAATTGCTCCAAATCCGCGCCGTCATCCACTATTTTATTAAGCAATTCCACTGCCGCCCGCGCATTTTTTTGGGCTAAAAAATTAATAATTTCAACCACCGCCGTCATATCCGAACGAGGCAAAATAGCCAAGGTGTCCGCCTCTTGTATATCTTTTTTCCCCAAAGATAAAACCTGTCCCAAAACACTCAAAGCATCGCGCGTAAAACCACCCGACAGCATAGCAATATTTTTTGCCACCTGGTCATCAATTTTAAAACCTTCATCCTGCGCGACTTTTTTTAAATAAGACGCTAAAATTTTAACATCGATTTTTTTAAAGTCAAAACGTTGACAACGCGAAATAATTGTTTCAGGAATTTTGTACAGTTCAGTGGTACACAAAATAAAAACTGTATTTTCTGGCGGCTCTTCCAAAGTTTTTAGTAAGGCATTAAAAGCTGAAATGGACAGCATGTGCACTTCATCAATAATAAACAACTTATACTTATCGCGATAAGGTGAAAAACGCACATTCTCCACAATATTCTCTCTGATATTATCCACGCCGGTTTGCGAGGCAGCATCCACTTCAATCACGTCCAAAGCACGATTTTCTTTAATATCCACACAAGACAAGCAGCTTCCGCATGGTTCAAATTCTTCCTGTTTTCTGTTGTAACAATTTAAAGCTTTGGCCAGTAAGCGCGCCACCGTGGTTTTACCAGTTCCACGCGGCCCAGAAAAAAGAAAAGCGTGGGCAATTAGTCCACTCGTTATTTCATTTTCCAAAGTTATTTTAATATGATTTTGGCCGATCAATTCACTAAACAGTTGTGGCCGATATTTACGGTAAAGTGTTTGTGACATATAAGCTAATTTTAATGGATAACCCCAAATAAAGCAAATCAAAATAAAAAAATAAGCTTCTAAAAACTAGAGGCCTATTTTAGCAAAAAAAAATAATTATATATCACCCAGCTCATCATGCAACTCCAAATCATCTGCCACAATCTTGCCATCATTTAATTTATTCACAAAATTCATATCTCCTGCAAAATCATCTGCTTTATCGTCTTTTTCTGAACCCTCTTTAATGATATTTTCTACCGCCGCCCATACGCTTTCACCGCCTTGCGGCACCAAAATTATGGCTTCATCGCCCGACTCACCCTTAAAATACGTCACCGAAGCTGTCAAAAGTTTATAATTTTTTCCCCACTCAGTCATGACTCGATACTCATCTTTTTTTTCATCATACACCAGTTTGCCTTTGTATCTTTCTCTGGTTACCGGACCAATTTGTTTATACACAAAAGTTCCATCCGGTAAAATAGTCAACTTCATTACATCGCCTTCCACCAGCTTTGACTTAGAGGCATAATTGGCCGGCATGGCATATTCTTTGGCATCTGGACCAACCATGTTTTGACCATCAAAAACACCCTCTATTATCTGTTCAGCGCCATTACGTATTTTTTTTAAATTCTTAATTTGTTTAATATCAAAACCGCTTTCACCAGATCCAGTTAGCTCAGCAAGAATGCTTTGAACTTGCTGTAGAGCTATTTCAGCTGTTTCTAATAAATTTTTTAAATCTAACATTTTTTTATTTTTCATTTTATTTTTATTTTAAATAATTTTTTATTTCCTAAATTTAAATTATGACTAATTTATATTTTATAGCTTACACTTTTTGTGAAAAAAAGTCAAAGTGTGCTATAATTAATTTCAAAATATGGATTACCATTATCAACAACTTCTTTTGCGCCCCACCAAATCTAGTTCCAAGTGCGATATTTACATTGCTGAGGATTCTTTGGTAGAAGACTCCAATTTGGGGCGTTTATTCATTTTAGTTGAATTTTTTTCGCGAGAAAAAAAAGCTAAGGATATTATTCAGGGCATTATTAAAAACATTGTCACCAACTATTATAGCTCCCCCACCTCTAACGCCGAAATATCTTTGGAACAAGCCTGTCAGTCAACCAACATTAACCTGCCGGATTTATTAGATGGCGCACTAGGCCTTTTACATAAAATAAATATTTTAGCTGGCGTGCTAAAAGATGAGGAGTTGCATTTGGCCTCCTCAGGTAATATAAAAGCTTTGGTTGTTCGTCACAGTAAACTTATTCCCATCATTCCGGAAAAAGAAATCTTGGCGCCCAAAAGCAAAGAAACGCGTCTTTTTTCTAATTTAGTTTCTGGCGAAATAAAAACCAATGATGTTTTAATCTTTTCCAACCAAACTCTCTTTGATTATTTTTCTCGCGAAAAAATTAAAAAAACTATTGAGACCATCAATCCTGAGCCAGCTATCGAATATTTCAAAAATATGCTCCTAGAAAACGTCAATCCGGTTTCTTTCTTGGCTTTAATTTTTAAAATGATACCTGAAAAAAATTATGAAACCGACAAAACCAAGGAATCCGTGTCCAACTTTTTTGATGCTCAAGATTCTATGACTAATCTGGTCAATCTGGAAACCAAAACCACCGGCGTGCTAACGGCTCACCTTTGGCCAGCCATAAAAAATAAAATTAGAATTTTAAAAATTTCTATCACCAGAAAAAAAACGACTCCCGACATCGCGCAATTACCTATAAAAATTAACGTCACAAAAACAGAAAAAAAATCTTCACCTCGTCACCTGCTCTCTATTTTTACACTAAAAATAAAAAAAACCTGGCTGTGGTTGCTGTCCATACCACAAAAAACAACCACCTTTTTTGCTAATTTAAAAACCATAAGCCGTCGCTCAAAAATTATTGCCGGCTGTTCAATCTTGCTTATAATTATTTTTATTGCTGGTATTTTTGTTTTAAAAAACCACCAAAAAACAACTTTGGCCACCAAAAACTTTTCTGACCAAACAAAATTAATTGAAGATAAAATTAGTCAGGCCGAGGCAGCTTTAATCTATCAAAATGAAGAGGAAGCAGTCAACAACCTAAAACAGGCTCAAATACTCTTGGTGGATTTACCGCGCACTACTAATTTTTGGCAGACAAAAGCCACCGAACTGGAACTACGGGCCCAAACCATGCTGAATAAAATTTACCATATTTACAGCGCTACTTTGACACCAATCGCCAATTTGGGAACAGCTGAAACCAACGCTCTAAAGGCTCTTATCAAAAATAACAACCAGCTCTTCGCTGTCGGTGCGGAAAGTGTCTATCAAATTGAACCAGCGCAAAAATCTTTCTCACCCCTAATCACTAGCGCTAGTTATGTTGATGGTCAAAATTGGGATCAAAACAACCTAATTTTTCAAAACAATGAACGCAAATTTATCACTTACAACATGTCTTTAAAAAATTCTAGTGTCAAACCACTAGTTTTGGCCACCACCATCACCGGCTGGTCATCCTATGCTGATAAAATTTACGCACTTGATCCAACCAAAAAACAAATTTTAAAAATATCACAACCCCTATCCAATAATCCACAAACCCAAAACTGGCTGCAAGATAGTTTTGCTACCACTGAAAAAGCCGTTCAAATCTTGGTTGACGGCGACATCTGGTTGGTTTCCAATGATGGTAAAATTTATCGCTTTACTCGTGGTAAAAATCAAAACTTCACCATTAATAATTTAAGTAAAGCCTTGAGTAATAATTTAAAACTATATACTGAAAATGGTTGGGATAAAATTTATCTATTAGACTTTGACAACGCGCGTTTGCTGAGCATTCGCAAATCCGGTACAGTGGAAGAACAATTTAATAATCCAGACCTCGTTGCATGTCAAAACTTTGTCATCAGTGACCAGCAAAACAGTGCTTGGTTACTTTGCAACACCAAAATTATGGAAATTGATTTAACTAAAAAATAGACTCAAAAAACATAGTTTTATTAGTCACCCTTGTCAACTTGCGACTTTAAAATAGTAGTTTTAAAATCATTTTTAGCCCGCAAACCATTTTTATAAGCCCGCAAACGAAAAGAGGCCTGGGTACGGTAACCTGGTTTACCATTTTTATTACCTACCTTGGCATAACATCCACCTTTCATGCTTTAATTATAGCATACCAATAAAAAAAACCGCCTTGAACTTATCAAAAGAACGGTTTTTTATATTGAAAAATTTATTTCAAAGTCACGATTGCGCCAGCGGCTTCCAATTTTACTTTCATACCTTCAGCGTCTTCTTTTTTCAAATTTTCTTTAACAATCGCCGGGGCTGCTTCTACTAAATCTTTAGCTTCTTTCAAACCCAATTCCGTAACTTCACGCACAGCTTTGATGGCGGCAATCTTATTACTGCCGGCAGCTGTTAACTCCACGGTAAATTCAGTTTTTTCTTCTTTAGGACCAGCATCAGCTCCACCCGCGGCTGGCATGGCTCCCATCATCACGGGCGCAGCAGCGCTGACACCAAACTTGTCTTCTAAAATTTTTATCAGCTCAGATAAATCCAAAACCGACATCTTTTCAATTTCGGATACAAGTGTCTTAAATTTTTCTGGCACATTAACTTCTTTTTTTTCTTCTGACATAATATTTTCCTTATAAGACGCAACTTGTTGATTATTTTTCAAGTTGAGTAATTAATTATTAAAATTTATTTCTTATCTTTAATCGCATTTAAAGCTGTCACTAATCCACGCAAATTGCCTGCCAATATATTTACAAAACCCGTGAGTGGCGCTTTGATGGTACCAACGGTTTGCGCAATTAATTCCAGCTTAGGAGACAATTTGGCCAATGCCATAATTTTTTCCGCGTCCACCCACACCTGATTTAAAATACCACCCACAATTTTAAAATCCTGTTTTCCTTTAGCAAAAGCCGCCACAATTTTGGCCGGCGCCACTTCATCACTCGAAGCAGCCAAACCAATATTACCCCTTAAAAAACTTAATTCCGCTGGCACATTACTTATGTGACCTTTGAGCAGAGTTTTTTCTAATAAAGTTTTTTTAATCACCTGATAGGACACCGCTTCTTTATTCAAACTCACTCTTAATTTTCTATCTTCATTAACGGGTAAATTATTAAAAGCGCAAAAAACTGCCGCATTGGCATTTTTTAAATTAGTATCAATTTTTTCCAATAATGCCTTCTTTTGTAATTTTGTTTTAGCCATATATTAATTTATTGTTAAAAATAAAAATAATCTGTTTTTACCACAGATTAGAATATATATTGGCTAAAGTTAGCCAAAATATTATTTTCCTATTGCAGGATTTATGCCGCTAATCCGCGTAACCCGCAGTCTGTGGAAAGTTTGATTTGTTTACAGAATAGCAAAAGTAAAATATTCTGTCAAATTTTTATTTTAAATATTTTTCCACCGCCTGCAAATGTTCCTCATAGGTTTTGGAAAAAATTGTTTCACCCGTATCTTTGGCTGACAAAAAATACCAATACTCATTACTTTTGGGATAAATAGCTGCTCGTAAAGCAGTTTCGCCCGGATTACTAATTGGAGTTGGCGGCAAACCTTTGTATTTATAAGTATTGTATGGTGAATCAATTTTTAGCTGATCCAGAGACAAGCTTGGATTCTTTATTTTTAAAATATAATTTAAAGTGGAATCCACCTGCAACAACATATCGGTTTTTAAACGCCGCCACAGAACATCAGCCACCAAAGAGCGCTCCTCCTCCTTTGGCACTTCCCTCTCAATAATAGAAGCCATGATAACAATTTCACCGATATTACTGCCTTTAGCTTTAATTTCTGTGCGTAAAGCCGGCGTCAATTTTTTATCAAAATTATCCAACATCTTTAAAATAATGTCCTGCGCTTTGGCATCTTTATACACCCGATAGCTGTCAGGAAATAAAAACCCCTCCACGGTATTTTCTTGCAAACCCTGCAAAAAATCATAACCATTACGATATAAATCAATCTTCAAAAGATCTGTAAAATCTTTCTTTTGCACAATAATCTTACGTTTAACCAAATAATCAGCCATTTCATCTGTTGTCCAGCCTTCAATAAATTGCAACACAATTTCATTGTCAGCCTTACCCAAAACCAAGGTGTCGGCTAATTCTTTTATGTTCATCGGGGTCAAAATATAAGTCCCGGCCTGAATGGCGCCCTGTTCCCTTTTTAAGCGCAAATAAAATTCAAAAATTAATTTGGATTTAATAAGTTTTTGATCCCAAAGACGCTGGCTTACCTCACTCAAGCTTTCGCCTTTATTCACCACCAGTTCTTTTTCTCCGCTAAAATTGACTTTGGTATAAAGCTCATAAACAAAAAACAAACCCGCCAAGGCGACAATAAAAATAATTCCTGCCACGCTAAATAAAATGATTTTTTTCATAGACTGATTATAGCACGTTTTATATTTTTACAAAATTTTACTTTAAAAATATCGCCAATATTTTTTGGAAAGTTTTTTCCCACTCAAATTCTTTTAATCGTTCTTGACCAGCCATAATTAAAGCCTGTTGCGTTTTTCCCTGATTAATAATTTTATCTAAACCACAGGCAATCTCTTCTGGAAAATCAGGATTAACATAAAGACACGCCTCGCCGCCAACTTCTTTTAAAGCTGGAATATTTGAAGCAATGACTGGCAAACCAAAATCAAACGCTTCTAAAAGCGGGATACCAAAACCCTCTTCTTTGGAAACCAAAACCAACACAGCCGATTCGCGTAGCAATTCATGTTTTTTTTCTTCACTCACATAATTCAAAAAAATAACACCACTATCTTCATTTGAATTTTGATATTGATTTGACATTGGAAATTCGACATTTGACATTTTAAACCTTTCGTCCACCTTTCCGGCCAAAATTAATTTGTATGCTGAATTTTTAGCATGAAAAATTTCAAACGCTTTAATTAGGTTGGTAATATTTTTTTTCTCCTCAACCCTACCAATATATAAAATTTGTTTTTTTCTTTCCACATAATTCATAATTCCAAATTTATTATTCAGCGTTTTATGGCCCCAGTGCGTGACAATGATTTTTTCCGGTTTAATTTTTGTATGTTGAAGCAAGTCGTCTTTGACTGCCTCGCTGGGTACAAAAATCTTAGTGCATATTTTTTTAGCCAGCCACAAATCCAAGTTTAAAATCATTCTTTGCTTAAATGAATACACCTGTAGCTGTTTTTTAAAGGCGATGTCGTGAATAATTTTATAATAACGAGTATTTTTTTGTACGTCGTGTGCAAAAAATAAACATAACGGCATGGCATGCACTGGAAAAAACATAATATCTGGCGGATGAAAAATTAATTCCCAAGCCAGACAAACCTGCGTCCACAAAAATTTGAACGGCCAATTTAAAATACGCTGACTTTCGTGTGGCAACCAGCCAGTTTCTTGCGGAGTATAAAATATAAACCTAACTTCCTTATTTTGAAAATTGACGAATTGTCTCAGCAATTCGTCTGATACTTTTTCTACCCCAGTTTTTTGAATTGTGGAAACACTCCGCGATGCATCAACACCAATAAGCATAAATTTAAATAAGTGGACTTTTAATGTTTTTAATACTCGGGTTGGTCACTTTGGTATAAATCTGGGTTGTGCGAATATTGGCATGCCCTAAAAGTTCTTGCACATAGCGCACATCCACCCCATTTTCCAACAAATGTGTGGCAAAACTATGGCGTAGGGAATGAAACGAAGCGGGTTTTTTAATGCCCGCTTTTTTTAAAGCTGTATAAAAAATTTGTTGGGCTGTTCTTTCGGTTAATTTGCCTTGTCTTTCACTTTCAAAAACATAATCATTGCCTGCTTTGCCATAAATTAATTTTTGCAAACGGTCTTGTAATTTTGCCGGCAAAATAGTTAAACGATCTTTCTTGCCTTTAGCTTCTCGCAAATGAATGGTCAATTCTTCCAAATCAAGATCTTTAATTTTTAAGTTAACCGCTTCGCTTACCCTTAAACCAGAGCCATAACTTAGAGCAATTAATAATTGGTGTTTTTTATTAGCAATATTATTTAAAATTTTTTCTATCTCCATTTTGGATAAAACTTCTGGTAGTTTTTTACTGGTTTTAGAAAACTTTAGATCAATTTTTTCATTTGTTTTTAAAATCTCGCCATAAAAAAATTTAATGGCATGCAAATATACATTAATGGTTTGCCCAGCATTGCCGCGCTCTTGATGTATAAGCAAAAACTTTTTCACTTTTTCTTCAGATGATAGGTTTTTTATACTGCCAGAATTCTTTGTTAAAAAATCAATATATCTTTGCAAACACGATAAATAGCTTTTTATGGTTTTTATGCTATAATTTCTCAATTTTAGCTCTTGCTCCGTTTGTATTAAATAATTTTGCATATTTATGATGGTTTTGTTAATATTAACTTATTAACACCTACCTTTAATTATACAATGAAGTGCGCCTAATAGACAACAAAAGGTTGCTATTACGCCAACACTTCGCATAATAAAGAGTTATACGCCATTTCGAAAAGCCCCTTTTATTTTTTAATAATTTTGGCAATTCATTTTTTGGTGGTCGAAATAACTCAAAAAATTAATAATTAACAATTAATCGTACTATTATGAAAAAAGAATTTCCCGTAGACACCCCAGAAAGGTCTATGCAAATCGCTATAGAACAAGCGAAAGGTTTTCTTCCAAGCTTGCGGAGTTTGCACGACCATTTTGAAGACAGAAGTATTATGGCAAATAAAGAAGTTGCTGATTTTCTTGCACAAAATTTTACAGTAGCGGGTGTAGAAGTTTTCTCTGATTTTGCTAAAAGCTTAAAAGAAGCGAAAATGAGACAAACTGAAAAGGAGCAATAAATTGCCAAAATTATATACTTTAAGGTAGGGGCTTTTCAAAACAGCGCATAACACGGAATAAGCGGTTCAGGGCAAATGCGATTTATTACTTACATTAATGAGTTGCATTTGCCTCTCACCCAAATTTTTATTTTCTCTTTCTTTAAAATAACAACGAAAGAAAATAAAAACTTCGCTTATCCCGATACGTTGTGCGGAAATCGCTCGCTCCGCTCGCTATTTCCGCACAATGGCGAAATAATTAAAAATCTCTTTTGTAATTTTTTGCCAAGACACTTTTTCGGATAAAGTTAATGAATTTTTATTTTTTTCTTCTTTTAAAAAGAGGGGGAAAGCAGTGTTTTTTCATCTCTTCCGTACCTCCAGAGATGAAAAAACGATCTTTTGTAAAAAATATGGAAAAATTTGTACCACAAGAAATAAGCCAAAATTACTTAGGCAAAATCTCTTCAATAGTCGAATATTACAAATTGAAAATCAAGGAAGGTTTTGGGGATTTATCTGAAAGCGATTTTCAAAAAGTTTTAGATTATGAGTTTGATTCATTTTCAAAAAATATTGATTTCCTCGAAACTTTCGATCCTAAAAATGAATTAGATCGTATTAGAAATATCCCTAAAAATGAAAGAAAAGATTTTATAGAAAAATATAAGGTTAAACTAAGGCAACAACGAATAGGACTTGCGAAATGTAGGAGATTCATAGAACGTTCTATAGAATTTAATAATGAAATCCCTAGAGATGATTTAGATTCTATTTTTACAAAGTTTAAAGATAAATTCGGTTTTTGCGGAAATCAAGAAGAAATCATAAAATCTTTGTTAGATAATTTTTACTTACAAAGACAAATAGTCATAGAAGCGAGAGAAAAGTGGTCAGACAATTTAGAATTAATACGCAACCTTACTCAAGTTGATTTTAACAAATCGGATTTGAAAAGTCTTGATGTTTCAGTAGGTCCAATGTCTATAGATATAAAAACAAACGGATTTAATTGTGGTAGGATATATGAACATGCCGAAGAACCATCTGTAAAATTTAAGTATGGTGGTTTTGCAGCACAATCTAGCCATGAGGTTCCCATCTACTATACAGTTATCAAGAATGATCTACTTTTTCGAATGTTATACGATGCACCTGGTGTGGTAACTCATGAACACGAACATGAAAAAAACAAACTTTTTGAACATATTTTCTTCAAGAAGATTTCTGAGCAGGAGGAGCAAGGTTTATGGGTAGAATATGAAGAAGAAGAAGATATTGAATTAAAAAAAATAAAACTTGAAAACTACATAATCCCACAGATAGAATACGCCTTAAATAGAGCGAAAGATGAAATAACAGCATTTTTAACCGAAAGATCGCCATTGGTACTACAATCAGATCTAGCTAATTTCTTCTTTAAAGATGGATATGGCGGAGCTTACGATTACCTACAATTTCTAAGAGATTTTGAACCAAAGAAAGATGATGAATTATATCAAAATACACTTAGAGAACTTTTTGAGAATAAGTATAAGAAAATAATATCGAATGCTGTTGAGAGTTTTAGGTTGTTTCGCAAAAAAAGAAAAATGGACAGTCAAGAATTAATTGCTTTACTAACAGATAAATCATTAGCGGAATGGCCAAAAACAATAAACAGATTACTTGAAGAATAAAAGGTGTTTTTGGCTTTCGACAATTCACCCCTTAATCCCCTCTTGTCGAAAGCCAAAAACGAAAAAAATAAAATTCATTACATTTGAAAAACCAAAAAAGTGTCTTGGCAAAAGAATAATAAGGAATTGATTTTTAATTACATCGTTTAACAGCTTGTATGCGGTTCCGTAAAAATGACTCTTTGTAATTTTATGGAATGTCATTTTTACTCCACCCATATTTTGCACCTCTGAATGGCGATAATACAAAGTCTTCAAATCTAAAAACAAATCTGCTAAACTGAAAGTAATTACCGCTTGAATCGGTGCAAAACATCGCATACAAGCAAACGTTGTGCGGAAATTGGGCTGTTTTTATCCAAACACTTAACATATAATTTATTTACTAATTAACCCAAATCACTATGGAATCAAAAAGCAATGTGTGGGCAATCGCCCTCGCCATCCTCGTCACCGCAGTTGTTGTCGGTGGTGGAATTTATTGGTGGCAACAAAACAAGGTTATTCAAGAAGAAGTCGCTAATATAACAACTGACACAACCAAGACAACAACTGCAGACAAAGAGGATCCAAAGGAACCTCTCGCTTATTCAACAAGTGGCGTCTCCGCTTCTGTTTCCAAAACAACAGCACCATTTGGTTACACCGCTGACCAACTGGTTTCAATGGCTCAAGAATGTGGTAATGAACGGACGGCAAGTTATTTTAACAGCTTGGTTTCAAAATTCAGCGGTGCAACCAAAACCGTCTATAACTTCAAGTACACTGGTGCAAGTCAAGAATCTGACACTTTTGTCGTAACGCTTCTGCCCAACAAAGCTGAATACACTTCACTCGACCAATTCAAGAAAGATTTTGACATTTGCGCTGCAGGCGGAGACGCCTACCCAACAAAGCTTAATAGCCGTTGGCTCCTCTTTGTAAATTCTTGCGGGAGTGGCTTTGATGATGGCTCGGGCAAAGCAATTGGATGCCAAGAAATAAGAGATGTTGTTGAACCAACATTAAAGCTTAATTAAAAAAAACAGCCCAACATCAGCTAACAGAAACCATGAAGTTCACTCCTTCGCTTCGCTCAGTCATTCACCCAAATTTGTTGGCGGTGAGTGCTTGGACGCAAATTATACCGCCACCAAACTTCCCATAGTCTCCGCCATTAAGTAAAATTATATTTTTAAATCCCCCCCTTTTTTTCTATTTATTAAAATATTTTTTACAAAAAATGAAAAAGGAACATTTAATAAATGAGCTGGCATTTTACAGAAAAGCTTTTTCGAACAATGAGAAACGGCGCGAGCGAAAATTTAGCTGGGAATACGCGCCGAGCAGATCCGTGGTTGATATTGTCAAGAAAAATAAGCTAGCAAAAAATACTTCTGCCAAGAGGATTTTGGATGTCGGATGCGGCGACGGAAGACATATGGAATATTTTCGCAAACTCGGATTTGAAGTTTGGGGGGTTGATTTTTCCAAAGAGGCCATAAAACTTTGTCGAAAAAGATTCAGGGGTGACAAAAAAGTGCATTTGAAAATTGCCGATCTCACGGTAAAAAATATTTTAAAAGACCTAGGGGCTTTCGATATCGTTATTGATTGGAGCGTTTTGGATCACATCAGAAGTCAATATAAAAAGACTTATTTGGAAAATGTAAAGGGTGCTATTAAAAGCCATGGGGTATACCATTTTTTCTGAATTTGATGAATCGCTACCAGGTCTCTTTAAGGGCAAGAAATATAAGATTCAAAACGGGCATTATTCAAAAGCATACTCCATGTTTGAACTTAAATCCGTATTGAAACCTTTGAAACTAGTCGACCAAAGAGCCGGAGTGTTAGAGGATAAAATAAACCATTACAGATTCAATACGATGCTGTTGATAAAATAAAATAAGGAAGGGGGGAAATTTAAAAATAAAACACCAGATAACAGCGCATATCTGGTTACGGCTTTTTTAAAAAGCCTCCGCCCAAATTGCTATCGTAACTTTGGATGATGCCAATACGATAATTACCAATTATAAGTTTATAATTCACTAATTACTTTTTGTATCTTGTCTATAAATTTATCTTCGCTAAACTTTTCAGCTTGAGTTTCACAATTCGCACGCATTTTTAAAGCTTGCTCTGGTGATAGCCATTCTACAACTTTAATAATATCATCAAGTATATAATCTGCCGTTATAAACTTACCGGTTTTTTCATCAACAATGGTTTCCTTTAATCCCCCATCAAAAACTCCGATGCAAGGTTTGCCGGCCGACATCGCCTCCAAAGGCGTCATACCAAAATCTTCATCAATAGGAATATAAAGCGTGGCAATACAATTACCAATGAGCAACCTAAGTTCTTCGTCGCTTTGCCAGCCCCTAATTTCAATATTATTAAAACCTCTAGCTAAACTTTTTACATTTTCAAAATCATCGCCAGCTGAGCAAACAACCAATTTTTTATTTGGCATTTTTTGAAAAGCTTTAACAATGTCCCCCACTCTTTTTAATTTATCAACTCGCGCAAAAGATAAATAATAATCGCCACAGGAAATCCATTTGAATTTGTTAGTTTGAATGGGCGGCCAAATAACCTCAGATTTTTTTCGGCAATATTTCCACAGACGCGCCTGAGTATTTTTTGAATTAGCAATAACTTTTTTAAAAGACATTAAATTAAACCAATAAATTAATCGGATACCCCAGGCGCCAATGTCATAATAAATAATTTTTTTCCACAGTTCCGGCCTTTGAGCACGAAATTTTTTATACAAATCAAAAACATGTCTGACTGGCGAATGGCAATAAATAAATCTTTTTTGATTTCTTTTTAAATGCCAATTTGCAATCAAACAATTATTACCAGAAAAAATCACCACGTCATACCGACGAACAATTTTTCTGGTCTTAAATAAAAAATTAAATTGTGCACGAAAATATCGTAAAACCTCATAAGCTGGATTACCTTTATCCAAAACAAACAGCTTACCGGGCGCTTCAGCCCGTTCAAATGTTTCGCCGTCTATCCAAAATTCAGTCATCAAATCAGCCTGCAAAGCTTTAGCCATAATCAAAACTAAACGTTCGGCACCACCGCGAAACATAAAACGATCATGGACAATTAAAATTTTCATAAATAGTTTTATTTGGTTGCCAAAATACTACGTTTATAAGCCTCCAAATTATCTAAAGCAATGCCAGTTCCCTTGGCCACGCACAACAATCCATCTTCGGCATTATAAGCCGGAATACCTGTAGCTTGAGACAACAGTTTATCCATATTTCTTAAAAGTGATGTGCCACCAGAAAGCACCATGCCCTTGTCCATCACATCAGCCGAAAGTTCAGGTGGAGTTTTATACAAAACGTCTTTGACCGCGCCCACAATACCAATCAATTCATCTTGCACTGCTTCGGTCACATCATTGGATGTAACTTCTATCATGCGCGGTAAACCCGAAATCATGTCACGGCCCTTGGCTTCCATTTTTAAAGGTTTATCCAAAAATAATGCTGAACCAACTTGAATTTTTATGTCTTCAGCTGTGCGCTCACCAATTGCCAAATTATATTTGCGTCGAATAAATTCTTGAATAGCCGCGTCAATTTTATTACCACCAATACGCACCGAAGTGTTGGCCACAATACCACCCAGAGAAATAACTGCCACTTCTGAGGTTCCACCACCCATATCCACAATCATGTGTCCAGAAGCTGAACCAATCGGCACATTGGCCCCAATAGCGGCCGCAATCGGTTCTTTTATAATATAAGCCGCTTTTGCGCCTGCCGACAGCGTAGCGTCAACTACAGCCCTTTTTTCGGTGGATGTAATGCCGGCCGGTACCGCCACCATCACTTCTGGTCGAAATAAACGCACACCACCCAGCGCTTTGTTAATAAAATATCTTAACATGGCTTCCGTGGTTTTATAATCAGCAATTACACCATCCTTTAACGGTCGCGCAGCCATAATAGTATCAGGAGTGCGTCCCAACATTTCTTTAGCTTCATCACCAACTGCCAAAACTTTTTTATCACTGGTGCTATAAGCCACCACCGAAGGTTCATTAATAATAATGCCCTTGCCAGGTAAAAAAACTAAGGTGTAAGTTGTACCCAAGTCAATGGCAATCTTTTTTATAAACATAAAAACTACTTAAAATCAACTCAATCTTACCAATTATGCCCGATTAAGTCAAAAATACGACCAACTAAAAACTCTGTGCTAAAAAGCACCGAGAATTATCTTTTTTATTAATCACTGGATTAAATAAATTATTTTATTTTACCACTTCTGATGTCTGCTTCTGTCTGTTTTAAACGCTCAAAAGTTCCCACATCTTGCCAATAAGCCTCATTAAATTCTAAAACATTAATTAAATGTGCCTGGATAACCAAATCTAAATAAAAATCCACTACGCTAAATTTAGCGCTTTTGGGCATTAAATCAAAAATTTTTGGCGAAACAATATGTATACCTGTAAAACCAACTTCCTTTAAAGGTTTTTCGTAATTAGTCACGGCCAATTTTTGAACCTTTGTTGTTTTATCCAAATGCCCCACCAAATAATTATTTTTATCAACCAAAAGAGGTCTTTGTGTTTTTCTATTATTAACTAATAAAGTTGCCAAACTTTGACTTTTTTTAAAAAAATTGAAAGCTAAATTTAAATCAATATCTGTCAAAATATCAGCATTAAAAACAATGAAAGGATCAGAATCTTTTAAAAAATTGGCTGCATTTTTTATAGCACCACCAACACCCGATATTTCTGGTTCAAAAAATATTTTTATTGGCACGCCCCAATCTTTTTTTTGTTTAATAAAATTTTCCAATTTTTCAGCCAAATAATGACTGTTGATGGCTATTTCTTGAACACCAAAATTTTTTAAATAATTAATCGCTCTCTCTAAAAAAGTTAGAGAACCAATTTGAACCAAAGGCTTGGGTATCGTGTCGGTCAAAGGTCTAAGCCGAGTACCGAAACCGGCAGCCAAAATCAAAGCTTTCATAAATTTTTTAAAGCTAAATGTTCTACGCTAACTTTAATACCCTTGTTTTTTAAATGCTCAGCTAATCTTTCTGCACAATAAACCGAACGATGCAAACCACCAGTGCAACCAAAAGAAACCATTAAATCTGTGTAACCTTTGGTTTGATAGCTTAAAATCGTTAAATCTATCAACTCGTAAACATGCAATAAAAAATTCCGCACTCTTTCTTTGCTATCTAAAAAAATCTTAATATCATCATCCAAACCGCTTAATTTTTTTAATTTTTCTTCCCAAAAAGGGTTGGCCAAACCACGACAATCAAAAACAAATCCCCCACCATTACCCGCTTCGTCCAATGGGCGTTCTGGATATTTAAAACCAAAACTAAATATCTTTACAGTTAATTTTTTATTTTCTGGCATGCTTTCTTGCCAACTATCTATTTCACACAATCTACTAATAATTTTATTTAGACTGGGTAAATCGGCCAAAAAAGAACACTGTTTTTGTATAGTTTTTAAATTTTCAATGGCCAAAGGAATACTGCTTAAAAAATTTGGTTTATTTTTAACAATACCTAAAAAACCATACGCGCCCAAAGCCTGCATAATACGAATTAAGACAAAACCATAAAAATATTTTTTAAATCTTTCGGGTTCAACTTTGATGATCTTATTAACCTCGCCCAAATAAAAATTTAACAACTCCTCTCTGGTTTCTTGTGGAATTTTAGCTTTGGCATCATACAACAAAGAGGCTAAATCATATTGCAAAGCGCCACGCCGGCCAGATTGATAATCTATAAAATATGGTTCGTTATTTTTTAGCATGATATTTCTTGACTGAAAATCACGGTACATAAAAAAATTTCTGTCTTCCTGTATTAAAACATCGGCCAAAGCATTAAAATCTTTTTCCAACAATTCATTATCAATATTATCTTTATAAAATAAATTTAAAAAATTCCACTTAAAATAATGCATATCCCACAACATGGATTCGTGCGCAAATTCTATGTGCTGATAACACAATCCATAATTGATTTTTTGTCCAGCCACAGCTTGCATGGTTGGTAAAATCGTTAAAACCTTTTTATACATTTCAATTATCTCTGGACTAAAACTGTTTTGTTCTTTTCTAATTTTATCCAACCAAGTAAACAAAAGTTCATCACCCAAATCTTCTTCTAAATAAACATGCTGATCTAAATCTGAAAGATAAATTTCTGGCACATTTATTTTTTGTGCGGCCAGTGTTTTGGAAAAAGAAATAAAAGCTTCGTTTTCTTTACGATTTTTACCATGCACACCAATGGCTGTATTATTTTGACTGGTTAGACGATAAACAGTGCGATCCGAGCCATCGCCTTTTAGAGCTTTTATTTCCAAGGCTTCTTCATTAAAATGTTGTTGGAATAATTTTTTAAGTAATTCTTGTTCTAACATAATTTTAATTTAAAATTTCTGCCAAAAATTTTTCTCCACTATAATCAATAAAAATATTATGCATATTTTTCCCCATATCTTTTTTCTTATTTTCATCATCTAACAGAGTGTGTATTTCCGTCACAAAAATTTTTGGTGTCAATTCTGTCTGTCGCAAATATACGCCCGCATTTTTAGCGTCAAAATATTTTGCATTGGCTTCTTGGTGCGTCTTGGGCATCGGGATAATAATGGTTGGCTTACTAAAATATGCTAGCTCGGTTAAAAAACCCATGCCAGCACGAGAAATTACCAGTTCAGAATTTTGCATGACTTCAAACATTTCTTCATTTAAAAATTCAAAAGATTTATAATTTTCTTTATAATTCACCTGCCTACCGGCAAGGCAGGTAATTTCAGACTCATTATTAATTGCTTTGTATTTTCCAGTTACATGAATTATATTACAAAATTTTGTTAATTCTTCTAAAGAATTCCAAACCAGTTCATTAACAGCTAAAGCCCCGGTTCCGCCACCAAGAATTAAAATGGTTGGCAAGGTGTTTTGAAATTTTAGATTTAAAATTTGAAATTTATTTGAAAATTGACGAATAGGATTTCCAACCAAAAATGTTTTCCTAGCTGGAAAATCACATCTAGATTTTTCCAAAGCCACGGTAATTTTCTTGGCAAAAAAAGCCATAATTTTATTAGCCAAACCAAACTCAACATCTTGCTGGTGCACAAAAACTGGGATGCCCAAAATCCAACCCACCACCGCCACTGGCACAGCCACAAAAGAACCAGCTGTTAAAATAACTTGCGGCCGAAATTTTATTAAAATAAAAAAACTTTGCCACATAGCCATAAAAATATTAAAACCATCCAACACATTACGCCAATCAAAATAACGTCGCAATTTGCCGGCCGCTATGACCAAAAATCGTATATTATTTTTTTCTACCACTTCCCTCTCGGGCCCGTTTTTGGTTCCCAACCACAAAAATTCCGCAACTTGATTGCGCTGATTAAGTTCTGTTTTAATTTTTTGACCCATAGCCAGCAGTGGTGATACCGAACCCATGGTTCCGCCGCCAGCAAATAAAATTTTCATAATTTTAAATTTCTATAAAAGATTTCACTTTTTCGTACAAATCTTTGGTCGCCACCACATCACGCATGCAATATTCGGCAATGGTTTGATAGTCTTTGCTTTTAAACAAATCATTAATAGCCAGGCCAGACACGCCTTCTTCTTTGGGATTTTTTATCCCAAACGCACGACACAAAACTTCCAAAGAAAATTTTCTAAACGCGCCATAAAAAGTTAATTGATCCAAAATATCAAAATGGTCCTTTGAACTGTAACGATATGGCATTAAATTTTTGGTTGGTTTGATCCCCAAAGCAATGGAACGAAAAATAATAAACGGCACATCAAAACCACGACCGTTATAGGTTATGATTTGATCATAAAATTTTATATCCAACCAAAATTTTTCTAAAATTTCTTTTTCTGTCGCCACTATAAATTCCACCCCATTCTGCTCATAATTTTTATTTTCCAATTCCGGCGCCTGAAAATAAATTTTACCCTTGTTGGTGTCTGGATTTAACATGGCAATCGCCACCACTTCCCCGCTAATTGGCAAAAGTCCGCTGCGTGCCAAAACATCTACTTGTTCTTCTTCTGTAACAACGTTTTTGAGCAGGTTTTCTTTTATAATTGGATCCAACTCATCACCCTCAAAACCACGGGTTTCAATATCAAAAACAACTTTTGACATATAATAAAATTAAAAAATATTAGTTAAAGTATAAAATAATCCACTGCCAAAAACTAAAAATAAAAAAAATGAGGCCATAACAGCAAAAACAGTTGACAAAACATATTCTGGCTGACGTTCACTTTTTTTACGCGCATACCAAAATGTTAACACGTAAACCACGCCCTCCACACCAAAACCAAGGGCGCCAGCCAAACCGAGAATGTTAATAAAATCATGTAAACCTAAAAAATAAATCACCAATGGCACAGCCATAGTCAAAAGCCAGGCCCAAAAATGTTTTATTTTATAGTCATAATTAAACATTCCTTTTAGTGTTAAACCAACAGCCAAAAATCCCGTGCTCATGGTTAAACAAGCAAAAATATTTCCGACGACCAAAATAAAAGGTCCAACTAGTTGGCCCAAACCAATGGTGGCAACTTCGCTTGTATTAAGGCCAGTCGCGCCAACTACAGCCCAAGAAAAAATGGCATAAAAAATCCCCGGGATTAAAACTCCAATTAGAATTGCTTTTTTAAATAATTTTTCTTTACCCACCAAAATTTCTTTCATGGCTGGAATAGAAATACTACCCGAATAAGCAAACAACAACACCCCCAAAGGCGCCAGGATATTTTTAAAATTAAAAACGGTTATGTGACTGGTTTTTACGTGCGGCCACGAAAAAATAATTAACACAAAAAACACCAACCACACCAGACAGCCCAAGATAAATTCTGCATTTTTAATCACGCCCACACCTTTAAAAACCAAAGCGGCAAAAACAACATAAAATAATAAACTAAACATCAAAGCTGGTCCGCCAATAATGGCAGCCAAGGCCTGACCAATGGCCACAAAATAAGCCAGCAAAGCGCCAAACAAAGTTATGGCTAAAAATACGGACACAAATCTTTTCCAAAATTTGCCTAAATATTTTTCCACATAACCCGAAATTTGATGCTGACCGCTTGTTCTTAAAACAATTTCACCAAACATTAAATTTAAACACAGCATGGCCAAGCCAACCACAACTAAAACCAAAAAGCCAGTCCAAAAACCAGCCTGCGCAAAAACATACGGCAAACCCAAAATTCCAGCGCCGACTGTGGTGCCCACCAAAACTGCAATGGCTTGCAAAAAAGGTAATTTCTTTCTCATAAATAATATTCACGGATAATAAAATTCACACCACCCAATTAACTATTCATCTTCTTACCCCTATGGGGAATCGAACCCCAATTACATGGCTGAGAACCATGTGTCCTAACCATTAGACGATGGGGGCAAAAAGATGAATAATTAACTATTAAATATATATCGCTGGCCAACCAACAAATAACCCAAAATACACTCTAATTTTAAAAGAAAAAACAATATAAAGCAAATAAAAAAAGGGCTGAACTGTGTACCGAGGTACAGCAGAGTTCTAGCCCTTAAAATCAACCCGACCCACAGAAACTTACTAGGTCCGTATGTATGAAAACGCTGTGCTCTCAATAGTGCCGTGAGCTTAGCGTCTCAATGAGACTTTTCGGTGTGGTATGGGTGTGAGGGAGGGGATTAAAAATCCCCTGAAATGTCGCCGGGTGAGGAAAAACCACCTGAAGTTTCGGATCGCAGTTTCCCGCGTCCTTGAAACTTTATTTCAGGCAGTCGACCTCTATGTAACTCATATTTCAAATTTGAGTTGCATTCCCATCCTCCCGTTTTGTGTTAAAAAGCCCTGCAATGTGCAAAGGTCGCTCCAAGACCTTGCATAATTATTATATTTAAAGATTTTAAAAAAGTCAAGTAAATAAAGTTTTTAAGCCATAATTTCATTTAACGTTAGCCAAAAAAAATAATCTAATTTTATAAACCATATTTCTTTTCCATCGTTGCTTTGGCTTTTTGATACTCTTGCACCTTTAAATTATTTTTAAATAATTTATAAAATATTTTTGGCAACCACTTGCTCATGGAACCGCCAACCTGCGCCTGCCACAAAACTTCATCTAAAAAAACACCTGTCTCCCCTTTTTCCAATAAAGCCAGCCACAAATCCCAGTCCTGAAATCTTTTTAAAGCTTCGTCAAAAGGCAAATTGGGAAAAACTAATTTTTCTAAAGCGCTACGACGAACCAAAGTCATGGTGGAAATATAATTATTGTGTTTTAATTTTTCTGCGTCAAATGGAAAAAGAGGAAAAGTTTTTAAACCATATTTAAAAGCTGCATAACAATATCCTTTGTCTGTGTGTGTTTCCAACATGGCTAGCATTTTTTCTAAAGCATTATTTTTTAAAAAAACCACATCGCTGTCACAGAAAAAAATATATTGGCCAGTGGATTTGGCAAAACCAAAATTTCTGGCCTTGGCTGCACCCGCGTGTGCAATGTGATATGTTTTTATTTTATCATCCAGAATAAAATCTGGAATGACAATTGGAGAAATACTTCCATCATCCACAACTATTATTTCCACCTGTTGTGGCCACAAACCAAAAATTGTCTGCTGTTGCAAACTTTGCAGACACTTTAACAAATTTTTTGCATTATTATAAACCGGAATGATAACAGATAGTCTTGACATAATTTTTAAATAGCGTATAATATAAAAAAATATTCATATCCACAAGGAGGAATTGTGATTATTTCCAAGGGTGATCTATTTGTAGGTAAGGGCATTGGAGTGCGACCAGACCTACATGTCATCGTCCAACATTTTAACGTAAACACCAAAAAGGTTTACTATCGCCACCTTGGTGTTGGTGTTAAAAACACGACCGCTTCAAGATTAGAAGACCAGTTCTTGGACCTCTTCGAGCTGGTTTTTTAGTCTACATTTTTTGCGTTACGGCGATCGCCAGGTCGCCGTTTTTTTTTATTTTATTATTTCTATTATCTTCTCAATAATTTCATTATTATTTTCAGAATCAATTAAATGCATTTGGTTATAATTTTTAGCAATTTCTAAAGCTCCACCCACCTTGCCAGCCACAACTGGCAAACCAAACTCTTGAGCCTCCAAATAAACCACCCCAAAACTCTCTGTATCTGTGTTTACCTCTCCCTTCCTCTCCTTATAAATGAGAGGGGTGGAACGCGGAGTTAAAATAAAGGCACTCGCCAAGGCATAATAATTTGGCAGTTCAAGATATGGTACTGCACCAACAAAGACAATATTTGGTTTTATATTCTGCGGCAATTTATTAACAATTTGCATTAATCTGTTTTTATCTGGTCCATCGCCAATAACTAAATAAACCAGGTTTGGCACACTTTGCCAAACTTTTGGCAAAGCTTGCAAAACTAAATCAATGCCTTTGGATTCCACCAGACGCCCCACAGTTAATAAAACTTTTTTATCTTTTAAATTATATTTTTCCTTTAACTCCCCCACTTTTTGTAAATCCACCATTGCCTTTTTTAAAGTATTAATTGGGTAAACAATTTTTATTCTTTCTGCTGAAATTTCAAAATCGTTAACTAAAATATTTTTAGTAAATTCCGTATTGGCTTCCACAAATTCAGCGTCAGCTAAAATTTTCTTGGCTAATTTAAATTTGCGCTTATTTTTTTTAGCCCTAAGTAGGTCATTGCCATGACATGAAACAAAATATGGAATATTTAAAATTTTACTCACCACCCACACGGCCGTGCCAACTGGCAAAACTTGCCCGACCCAAATTTTATTTATTTTTTCTTTTTTTACTATTTTATAAATATACCAAATTAAAAATAACCAATGCGGCCAAATAAATCGCTGCAAAAACTTAAAACGATAAATTTTTGCTCCCATTTCCAGTTTTAAACCCTCAGTTTTTAATTCATCAACCAAAACCACAATCTCATCTTTTGACATTGCTTTCACCCGTTCAAAATAATAATTTGCTACACCGCCGAGAAGCGGAGGAAAATCCAAAGTGACTAATAGTGTTTTATCCTTTGTCATAAAATGACTTTTTTAGTTTCAAAGACAGCAGTATTTCATTAATATCGTCTTTTGTCAAAACCTTAAAAAATAATAATAAAACAAAATAAATTACAACGCCCAAAGCAATTAAAATTATAAAATTAATCTTAAACAGCAACAGCCACAAAACCAAGCTCATCAGCAGACCCGCCACCAAACACAGAAAAAAACTTTTTAATAAATATTTTTTATCATAATTCAAAACCTGATTAGAAATCCTTATACCCAGATAAAATAAGACCAAAGTGCTAATTAATGAAGACAAAGCACCGCCAACATAGGTCATCTTGGGAACTAAAAATAAATTTAATAAAAAATTAATAAGCGCGGCAATGGCAATTTGCTTGGTATTATCAATTTGCCTGGAAGTTGCGTTTAACAGTGAACCAACTGGAAAAGTTAAAAATAAAAAAACCAAAGAAACCATTAAAATTTGCAAAGGTAACACCGCGGCCGCATATTCGACTCCAAAAACTTTTGGCACGAAATCTGACGCCAAGACCAAAATTCCCAACGCCATGGGGATACTAACCAACATCAAATAACGCATTGATTTTTCAAAAGTGCGCGCCAATTTTTCTTTATTAGTGGCATAATATTCAGAAAAAGCCGGAAAAAGCGCGGCTACAAAGGCCAAAGGAATAAAATGCAAAGCTAAAGTAATTTTGGTCGCCACCGAATAAATACCCACATTTGAATCACACACAGCTTGCGTGGCACAACCAACCTTTGATAAAAAAATGGTGTCCACCTGCGTATTAAGACGCGCTAAAATTCCTGTTAAAGCAAAAGGTATAGAAATTTTTAACAATTCTTTTACCAATTTTTTATTCCAACTAATTTTAAACGGCACATGTAGGCGACGACGCATTTCTAAAAAAGAATAAACAAATAAAAATGAACTGCCAACCACGACTGCCAACACCTGTGGCACCACCCCGACGCCAGCCGCCAACAAAACCATGCCCATGCCCACCACCAAAAATTGAAATAAAACTATGCCAATGCTTTCATATTTTAAATTTTGATTACCTCGCAGCACACCCCAAAAAGTGGCAGAAAAAGTATCCAACAACATAATTAAGCCGGTCAAATATACCAAATTTTTGGTCAACTCTGGATAGCCCATAAAATTTACCAAAGCCACAATCAATGCATAGGTGAAAAAACTTAAAACTGTTTTTACCCCCAAAACATTGGCCAAAATTTCTTGGGTTTTATTTCTATCCTTGGCAATCTCGCGGGTCAAAACAGAATTTAAACCCACATCCACAAACACGCTAAAAATAGTGGTAAAAGAAAAGGCAAAACTGTATTTGCCCAAATCTTCTACTCCAAGTCCGCGCGCTAAAAAAGTAAAATAAACAAACGCTAAAATCTTTTGTAATATTAGCGCTCCGGTGTAATAGGTCGCATTTTGAGTTAAGGTTTTTTGTGCCACCATATTTTATATGGATTATAGCAAAAAAATACCAATTTTACAAAAATAAAAAACGGGTCGTCCTTTCGGCGACCCGCAATTGATTAGAAACTAACACTCATCTCCATCTTCAGTGAACGCTTTTCTTTAACTTCCTTATTCAGGTTTAAGAAGAAAAGCATGTTCAACTTGGGATGGATGTTAAATTGATATACAGGTCCGACCAAGTTGGACCAATCTTTAAGCCAAGCGCTCTCAATCCGCAGACCAAAATTACTAAAAGTAACCTGGTCTTTTGTATAAAAACTCCTGGTTTTGGATTGAATCAAAGGCCAGGAATAATAAGACAATGAACTTACCTTTACTGACCCGCTTGAGGCCAAAAAGATGTTCCAAAGTCTTACCTCGCCTACCCCGATTCCTTCTTGATCGTCCTGCACAGAGCAAAGAGCCAAGGGGGTAAAAAGACAGCCCTTAACTCCTCGCGTGTTTATCCAAAAATTTGGTCCAACCCCGGCTTGAATCCCGTTCTGAGGAATAATACTTAAAAAACCAGTATTTTCCCGTAGATGGAAAACAATTACCGAAACACTGTTTTTACCGCCGCTTGTGGCGACATTAAACTTCACAGTGTTGGACGGGTCTTTGGCGCTAGCTACAGCAAAAAGCGCCAAGATTATAAAAACTACAATTTTGGTTCTCATGATAAACTCCTTTGTTTTTTGTCCAATTAATTCGTGAATTAAATTGAACAAAATTCGCAGGAGCGCGAGAACCAAGGGCTCGGATCGTCCAAAGACGAATATCATCTGGTGGCCTGGCCCACATCCCCCAGACAAACTCTAGCGGAGGAGAAAAAAAATGGATAATAAGAAGAGAAAATAAACTGTAAACAACAGTCTCAATCCCCTTCATAATTTCTTCAAAAAATCTCCGCAAAAATCCGACGATCTTTTCTGGGAAAAAAACTTGCTGCTCGTCGGATTCTTCCTGTTGATTGGCGATGGTGGCAGCTGGGACCATACTAACAATCTTGGTCTCGACTACTGTCTGGGCCTGCGATTTGGCCGGGCGAAATAAAGTGGCCAAAGAAATAACAATCGCCACCAAATACGCCAAAGCCAAACGCCAACCTCTTGCACCGATTCTTTCCTTCCAGATTTGCAGTTGCGAATCAACGCGCTTCTGGATGAAATTGTCGGGGCGGTAAGCGATGGCCCCAAAAACGCTCAAGCCAATCGCAATTATGACCCAGACGATATCTCCGGCCGAATATATCTGCCATAATTTATATCTTGCTGAACGGCGAATAAGGACGATCAGCAAAGAATATGGCAGAAAAGCCAGCATGAACAGATGAAGCTGGCTAAATATTTTAGCCCAGTCAACCCTTTCATTGTTTTCCGCCATGACTTGAGCCTGAGCATTGTTAACCTCTTGCTGAAAAAACAATGTTCTTTTTGGATCATCACTCTTGGGGGTGTAATACCTATCAATGGTATACTGATAGGCTTCTTCAGCCAGCTCATAGAAACGATAGCTCCCAGAGCTGTACGTGCCCCCCCATGGTACGAATAATTTTTAACTTTAAAAAATAGATATCCCGCTGCCAATCCAGCGGTGTATATGTCTCGGCATCTATTTTTTCTTTGGCCGTGGCATATACTTTTTCCACATTGTTTTCCAATTCCGTGATTTCTTCGCTCGTCAATACGGGCGTGTTATCACGGTACTGCTTTACGATAACTTCCCGGTGGTTAAAGATAAACAATCCAACCACCAAAACTACCAGAACCCACTGAATGCAATTCATCTGACGAGACAAAGAAATCACCTCCTCTCAACTCATTTTAAAGGAATTTTTGTTTATATTAGCTAAATATATTATAACACAGTTTAATAAAAATGTCAAATATAAAAACCCTGTACACAACAGGGCTTTTAAAAAGTATATAAACCAATAAATTAACGTTTTGCCCACTGTGGCGCACGACGTGCGCGCTTCAAGCCCGGCTTCTTACGTTCTTTAATTCTGGGGTCACGACTTAAAAATCCGCTGGCACGTAAAACTTTTTTGTTCTCTTCATTAAAAACCACCAAAGCTCTGGCCACCCCCAATTTAATTGCTTCAGCCTGACCTCTATAACCGCCACCCGCAACTTTAACTGACATATCAAACTTTTTTTCCAAACCTAAAATTTTGAGTGGAGAAAAAGCCTGATCTTTAAATTCAAAATAAGGAAAAAACACATCAGCCTGTTTACCGTTAATGGTTGTTTCGCCTGTGCCTTCTGCATATAGTCTAACTTGAGCAATGGCTGCTTTGCGGCGACCCAAACCTTGAAAATATTCTTTTGTAGTTAATTTATTTTCTGACATATTTATTGCTTACTTTTAATTATTCAAAACTCAATTTCTGCATCATTTTTTTTCTAAATTTTACTGCAGGTAACATACGTAAAACTGCCATTTCTAAAACTTTGGCTGGGTTTTCTTTTTGAATATCAGACATCTTGATACTTCTTAGATGACCCGGATAGTTGGTGTGGTGTTTGTAAACCTTTTGCTGTAATTTTTTACCAGTAAATTTCAAAAACTTTATATTCTTAACCACTACCATGTTATCACTTTCCATGTTGGGAGCAAAGGTGGGCTTGTTTTTACCACGCAAAATTATAGCGATTTCTGTCGCCAAACGTCCCACGGCTTTATTGGTTGCATCAATTGTGTAAATGTTTTCTGCCATATATTTTATACAAATTCTATTTGTGCCATTTGTGCGGCATCACCCTGACGCGCACCTAATTTAGTAATTCTTAAATAACCGCCCTTACGTTCTTTAAAACGTGGGCCCAAAACATCAAATATTTTTCTGACTGCATTTTGGGTTGGTAAAAACTTCATCAATTCACGCCGATTGTGCAATGAATCAACCTTGGCGCGCGTAATCATTTTTTCCACCACTGGTTTTATAACCTTGGCTTTGGCTTCGGTGGTTTGAATTTTTTCATACAAAATTAAACTCTGCGCCAAACCTTTTAACAAAGCTGTGCGCGGACCACTTTTTCTATCCAGTGTTTTTTGACTGTTTTGGTGTCGCATATTAATTCTTTAACTAAATTTTATATTAAACTTCATCTTTCTTTTTTTTACCTCTTTTTTTAGGCTTTTCTTCAGAATCTGACTCGTTGTCATCCACTGATTCATCTTCAACCATGTCTGGGGCTTGCGCTTCAACTGTTTTTTTGTGATTATCCTCAGCTATTTCTTTATTTAATAAACCAGAAAATTGTTCCAAGATAATGTTGACCGCCTGTTTAAACGCGTCTTCACAGGTTATGGTACCGTCAGTTTCAATTTTTAAAATTAATTTATCCCAGTTGGTCATCTGCAAAACACGCACATTTTCAATATCATAACCAACTCTTTTTATGGGTGTAAAAATTGCATCCACCATCATAGTGTTAATTTCATAATTTTTATTTTCTCTGGCTTCGGTTGGTAAATAACCCCGACCATAATCCACATAAACTTCCATTTCTAAACGTGCCGCGTGGTCGGTTAGGGTGGCAATTTTTTGATCTGTATTAATAACTTCAAGTCCGGCCATTTTTTCAAAATCACCGGCCGTAACTTCTTTTTGACCCTTGACGCTCAAAGTTAATTTGAGCGGAAAATCCACCTCTGGACCAACCTTAATTCTAATCTGTTTTAAATTTAAAATAATATCCAAGACATCCTCTTTGATCCAATCAATTGTGGAAAATTCATGACTAACACCATTAATTTTAACCGCCACAATGGCCGCGCCTGATAAAGATGATAGCAACACTCGTCTTAAAACATTACCCAAAGTTAAACCATAACCGGGAAACAGCGGTTCAATAGTAAAATAACCTTTGTTTTTGGCATAGTTTTCCGTATCAGGATGAAAAGTTATTTTTTTTGCCAATGGGATGTTTTCCATATATTTATATTTATTTTATAAATTTAGCGTGAATAAAATTCCACAATTAAACGGGTGTCCACACCAACATCCAAATCATTATTTTGCGGTAATTCGACAACTTGGCCTTTTTTATTTTGTTCATCCCAAAATAACCAAACTGGAATTTCTTTTTTGGCCATTGTCTTTATGTTCTCGGCAATTTGACCCTTGGTTAAAGATTTTTCTTTGGCAATACTAATTACATCGCCTCTTTTGACTGTGTAAGAGGGAATATTCATTTTTTTGCCATTAACTTTAAAATGATTATGCCCCACCATCTGCCTAGCCTGACGTCTGGAAGATGCCAAACCTAAACGATAAATAATATTATCAAAACGTCTTTCTAATAATTCTAATAATTTAAAACCGGTGTTGGTTTTTTCTCTTTTGGCTTCCTCAAAATACTTACGCAACTGTTTTTCCATAATTCCGTAAATCACTCTTAATTTTTGTTTTTCTTGCAAATGCAAACCATAATCGCTAATTCGACCATAACCCTTTGGACCATGCACACCAGGTGGATAATTTCTTCTGGCCAAAGCACATTTAGAACCCAAACCACGCTCGCCTTTAGAGCAAAGCTTGACTCCCAATCTACGACATCTTTTGCATTGTGCACCAGAAAAATGAGACATAAATAAAAAATTAAATCACAAAATAATTAAACTCTTCTGGGACGTTTTGATCTTACACCACCGTGTTTGACCGGTGTTACATCTTTTACTGACACCACCTGCACGCCATTTGCGCCCAAAGCGCGCACCGCTGCCTCACGACCCATACCAACACCTTTAACTTCGACGTCAGTTTCTTTAATGCCCAAAGCTTTAATTTTATCAACCAAAGATTTAACAATCACACCAGCCGCGTATGGTGTTGATTTTTTAGGACCCTTAAAACCACACTTACCAGCTGAAGACCAAGCTAAAACCGAACCATTTAAATCAGTAATGGTAACAATGGTGTTGTTATAAGATGATTTAATATGAATTTGACCACGTCCACCACGCAAAAAAGGTTCTTTCTTTTTCTTTTTTCTCCCTTTGGTAACAACGGTTTTTTCTTCTACAATTCCATTATCATCAACAACCTCAACAGCCACGTCCCCATCTTGAGCCACCTGTTCTAAATCAACCTCATTGATAGAATCTTTTGGCTGAGCTAATTCATCAGTTATAATTTTATTATCATCAGTAGACATTGTATTGATATTTATTAAATAAGTATACTAATTAGGTTTTCTGCGCCGAAGTTTTGCGACCCGAACCCATGGTTTTGCGCACATTACCTTTGACGGTCCGGCAATTGGTTTTGGTGCGTTGACCTCTGGCTGGTAAATTCTTGGCGTGTCTTGAACCACGATAAGAATTAATTTCTTTTAATCTTTTGATATTAGAAATTACTTCACGGCGTAGCTCACCTTCCACGCGATATTTTTTTTCAATTTCCACCCGCAAAGAATTAACCTCCTCTTCAGAAAGATCTTTGACTCGTTTGTTGTCATCAATTTTTAATTCCTTTAAAATTTTCTTTGAAATTGTTAAACCAATGCCATAAAGATACGGCAAGGCGTATTCAACTTTCTTATCATTAGGTAAATTGATACCGGCAATTCTAGCCATAAAAAAATATAATTAACCCTGTCTTTGTTTGTGTTTAGGATTTTTTTTGCACACCACAAAAACTCTGTTTTTACGACGTACAGTTTGACAATCTTTACAAATTTTTTTAACCGAAGATTTTACCTTCATAAAAATTTAATAACGATAAGTTATTCTGCCTTTTGTCAAATCGTAGAGTGTTAGTTCCACTTTAACTTTATCACCCGGCAAAAGCATAATTTTATTCATCCGCATGCGACCGGATAATCTGGCCACCACTTGATAATTATTTTCCAAACGCACCCTAAAGGTAATACTGGGCAAGGTTTCTATCACCTCACCGTCCACCTCAATAAAACCCTTTTTGTTAACTTTAAAATTATTAAAACTATCTTGGGGTGTCTGATTTTGAACCTGATTAGGTTCAACAACCGGCAAAACTTCTGCCGCCGGGATTTCTGGCGTTTCATCAACTTGATTATTAACGTTTTGACTAAGTGTGTTTTCTGACATTATTTTATTAGTCTATTTTTATCCAAAGCATAAAAAAATATGAGATAACTCTAAAAATTAGAATTACTCACAATTCTTGATAGTTTAGATAAATATTCCATTGTTAGTTAGCTTTTTAATATAGTTTTATTATAAAGTATGGTTAAATATCTGTCAAGAGGGCTTTAATTTCCAACCTTTATCTTAATTTTATTCAAATTATTGGGTATTTTGTCAAGTAAATTATAAGTGAACACAAACCGCGCATCGCGCACGTTCGGCAAACTTAACACATAACGACGCGCATCCTGCTCTTTTAAGCCTTTTATACTGTCCTTGATAACGCTTACATCCGTCTTGGGTAAAACTTTATGTTGCGCCCTAACCTTAATTTTTACCACCCCCAAAGCCAGATCCATCTCCTTGACTGTAATTTCCAATTGTCCTAAATCGTCTTCAGCCACCATCTTATTATCTGGTAAATCCAAAAGTATTTTAGATTTCAAGTATTTTTTTAATACCACTTCATCATAAACCAAGGCCTTAAGTGTCGCATTAATTTTCATTTCAAAGTCAGACACTTCCTTATTAATTTCAGTGCTTTTATCCACATTATCTATCTCCAAGATCGTTAATTCGTTGCGCATTATCTCACTGTCTTTTTTAATTTGATTTTTAATTTTATCTTTTAATTTAGGTGACAGTCTATTAGATAAATCAATTTGCGCGTTGTTTAAATCTTCCTGTGAAACAACCTGAGTAATTTTTGATGTTCCGCCACCCAAGTCATCTGTTTCACCATAAATTTTATCCTGAATTTCATTGGCCACAATGGGAATGACCACCCGACCTGGTTTTTGATTGTAAACTTCACCAGCCTCTTGGGCTTCAATCTCACCAATAATCTTGCCAGCGACTATTTCTCCCAGATCAGAAATTTGAGCGGCTGGAATAGTCAATTCATTTTTTAAAAAATAAATCTGACCAGAACTGTGTTTAAGCTCCATTTCTTTGGTAACTGGTTGTGAGCGTCCAGTAAAATTATAAAAAGTAACATTACCACTGGCTTTATCACCGGTATTTTTTTGTCCTGTGGCCTTAAAGTTACCCCGATCTTCACCAGAAACTTGATAAAACTTAGCTGGAAAAACATTCCCAGCCGTTACCTCACCACTTACGTTTTGATCCAAAGTTATATCATATTCTTTATCAAAATTTTCCGCTGATAAAAAAACTGTCACTTCTACACTTGGTAAAATATATACAAATAGAACATAAAATACCGCTGCCAAAAAAACCAAAAAAGCCAACTTTTTTTTCCACCGTCTTGGAGGTGTTGGTGCTGGAGTAAAAGTGCGATAACTATTTTGTGGGTGTATATTTTTAAAATCCATATTTTTAAATTTATTCTAAAATTGCTTTAATTCTTCTGACGCCCGCTGAACTGGCCTCCTCTTTTATTATTTTTAAATGGCCTAATTCGCCAGTATTCTTTACATGTGGTCCGCCACAAATTTCTTTAGAAAAACAAAAATGGTCATCGCCAACTGTGTATACCTTAACTCGCTCACCATATTTATTGGCAAAAACTCCCATGGCGCCTTGATTTTTAGCTTCATCTAAACTCATTTCATTACATTCGACTGTTAAATTTTTTTGTATTTGTTCATTAACTATGTTTTCAACTTGGACAATTTGTTCTGGTGTCATTTTTCCCCCATGAGAAAAATCTGAACGCAATCTTTCGTCGGTAATGTTAGAACCTTTTTGAAAAACATGTTCGCCCAAGACCATTCTTAAAGCTTGCAATAATAAATGCGAAACAGTATGGTATTTAACAGCCATTTCGCTTTGATTGGCTAAGCCACCTTTAAATTTGCCAGCGCTGGCAGTGCGCGAAAGATCTTGATGTTTTTGCATTTCAATATTATAACTTTTAATCACTTTTTCTTTAAAATCATCAAATTTCCGTTGTATTTTTTCTTTTTCCTCTTTTGGTATTTTACCATCACCTAATCTCTCTTTTTTTTCATCCAAAGCTTCTAAACTTAATTCCAAAGGATAACCATATTCGGAAGATAAGACAAAAAAGTCTTTACCTAAACCACTGTAATCAGCAAAATTATAAGTTTCTAGTTTGTCACCTTCCTCCATTTCTTCAAATATTTCAACCTTATCAAAAATTTTATTTAATTTCTTTTCTCCGTCTTGCAATGTTTTTCTAAATTTTTCTTCTTCTAAATTTATATTATCTAAAACAAATTTTTTATTAGTTTCTAGTTCTGCATAAATATCCTGCATATTATTAATTACTACTTCAGCAATTTCAACACAAAAATTCTGATCAATGCCAATTAATTTACCATGACGAATAGCTCGACGAATTAACTTTCTAACCACATAGCCTTGATCTGTGTTTGAAGGCGCAATACCAGCCGGATCAGCCATGATAAAAGTGGCCGCGCGCAAATGGTCGGCGATAATACGCATTGATTTTATCTCCCCCTCCGACTCCGTCGTGAGGCCCCTCCTTAGAAAGGAGGGGATGTTCTTATCCTCCCCTTGATAAGGGGAGGAGTCCGCTACTGCGGACAGAGGGGTATATTTTTTCCCGCTTAACTTTTCAATTTCCTCAATTATTGGTAAAAATAAATCTGTTTGATAATTATCATCAAGACCGTTCATAACTGCTAAAAGTCTTTCCAAACCTGTGCCATTATCAATATTTTTTTGTTTGGCAGGTTGATATTTGTTTTCGCCAATTTTTTCATATTGCATCAAAACATCATTGCCAATTTCTACCCAATTTTTATTTTGCGGATCAAAAACTTCTGGCACAGAATTTTTGTCCCCAGTCCAATAAAACATTTCTGTATCTGGCCCACACGGCCCAGAATTTCCAGGCAATTCCCACCAATTATCTTTTTTGGGTAATTTAGTAATTCTTTTTTCAGAAAAACCCAGCTCTTGCCATTTTTGATAACTTTCGGCATCAAACGGCGCATCATTATCTCCAACAAAAACAGAAACGGCCAGATATTTTTGATCTATTTTTAAATCTTCAGTAATAAATTTATAAGTCAATTCAATGGCTTCAGTTTTAAAATAATCATTCAAACTCCAATGACCCAACATTTCAAAAAAAGTATGGTGGCAAGCATCACCAACACCATCAATGTCACCTGTTCTAATACATTTTTGCGAATTAACTAATTTATTGCCAGCCGGATGTTTTTCACCTAAAAGAAATGGCACGAGTGGACTCATACCAGCAGTGGTAAAAAGAATAGAAGGGTCATTTTCCGGAATCAAAGAAGCACTGGGAATTTCTACATGCCCATTTTTTTTAAAAAACTCAATATATCTTTGACGCAATTCTTTGGAAGTCATACTAAAATCATCCCTTTCTATTGACTATTTTAACAAAAAAAAATCAATAAAGCAAACATAAAAGCCCTTTACTAAAATAAAGGGCTTTTCAAAATCCTGACTAAAATTCTTCGGCCAAATCTTCCTCTTCCACATTTACCGCCAACATTTCTTTACCATCGTCATTCGCACAAAAGTCACAAACGTTTTCTTGCGCATTGTCATTAAGTGGCATGCCGCAATATTTACATTCTTTCATAAGACTTTTTTGACGAGTTTACTTTTTGTTTTTTTATATCTCAAAAAATATCAAAAGCAAACTTAAAAATTTTATATAATATATTTTTCAATTTTCATTATAATGATTCTAAAAAACTTGTCAAATTTTAAATCCATTCATCTTCTTGTCGCACTAAAAGCTGACTGGCCAACAAAGGTTCGGCCATGATTTCTTTGACTATTTTTTCCATGCGCATACCCTGTGAACCCTTAACCAAAATTAAATCATTGGTCACAATTTTATCCTGTACAAAACGACCGGCTTGCTCTTGATCTGTAAAACTAAATATATTATTTATTGCCAAACCGGCTTCTTTTGCGCCATGTCCTATTGCGCGCGCTCGTTCACCAAAAGTTATTAGCAAATCTAATTTTATTTCTCCAGCCTTAACCCCCACCATCTCGTGTAAGGTTTCCGACGCCACGCCCAATTCCAACATATCACCCAGAACAGCAATTTTTCTGCCAAGTGCTGGTAACTGTTTTAAAACTTCCAAGGCTGACACAGCCGCTTGGGGAGAAGAATTATAGGTATCATCAATAATTTTTGTTCCTTTTATCCCAGCAATCAAATTCATTCTACCCTTTGGTGGCTTAAAATCCTCTAATTTATTTACTGCTTCATTAAAATCAAGGCCACCAGCCACGCCCACAGCCACACCAGCCAAAAAAGCACAGACATGCGACCTGGCCATGCAATGTCTTGTATTAACTAAAACTGTTTTACCTTGATAAAAAATTTTAAAACTCAAATGAGAAAATTGTCCCGCCTCATCTTCTGCATAAATTAAACCACTGGCTCTAAAATCTGCCTGATCCACAAAACCAAAAGATAAAATTTTGGCTCGCGTAGATCGCCGCATGTCCCATACCAACTCATCATCGTGGTTTAAAATGGCCACCGCTTTAGAATTTAAATGTGTGACTATAACTTCTTTTTCTGCTTTGACATTATCTATGTCTCCAAAAAATTCCAGATGCGTCTCACCAACCGTCGTCACCACTGCAATATCGCATGGTGCGATGGTTATAAGGTGTCCTATATCACCCGGATGATCCGCACCCATTTCTAAAATCAAAACCTTGGGATAATTTTTATCCCTAAAAAGTAAAAGCCAGCTTGCTTGAATAAAAATTGCCAACCAAACTAAAGGGTTTTTTCCACCAGCATGGGCATCAATAATGGTCAAAGGTAAACCAATTTCCGTGTTATAGTTTTTGATGTTGCTTCTAACCCTATAACTATTTTTTAATACATGAAAAACAGCTTCTTTGGTTGAGGTTTTACCAAAACTGCCAGTAATACCAATAATCTTTGGTTTATATTTTTTAATAATCTTACGCGCCATAAAGGCTAAAAGATTATCAATAATTTCTTTCAAAAAAGACATATTTTAAAATTATTTTTATTCATCAGTTGGAACTTGATAATAGTTTAACAGATATCTCATAACTTCCGCAAACACCGGCCCGGCTGTGGATTCAGCAAAGGCGCCCTTAGCCGGATTAGTAATTTTAACAAACAACGTAAATCTGGGCTTAGTGGCCGGAGCAAAACCCACAAAAGAATGGTTATAAGCATTTAAATACCCCCCACTTTTGGCCGGAATTTGTGCCGTACCAGTCTTACCAGCTACAAAATAGCCTGGAATTTTTGCCACGCCCGAATGACTGTTTTTAACCACTGAAACTAGCATAGCCCTTAACACATTGGCGCTTTTTGAACTAATAACCCGCCGAATCTGTTGGGCTTTGAATTCCTCAATTTCCCCATTAACCTTAACTATTTTTTTTACCACCCATGGTTTATACAACATACCACCATTAGCAATAGCAGAAAAAGCATTTACCATTTGTAGCGGTGTCACTGCAACACCTTGTCCAAAAGATGCAGTGGCCAAATATATCTCGCTTTTTCTATCTAATGAACTTATGTCGCCCTTAGCTTCTCTGGGTAAATCAATTCCTAAGTGTGTGCCAAAACCAAAATCACTGACATATTTTTTCATATTTTCTCGACCTGCCGCAATTGCCACAAAAACCGCACCAGTGTTTATTGAATTTTCCAAAACCTGTGTCATATTAACCACCCCGTATTTTTTATCCATGGCGTTGGTAATTTTATCTTTACCATATATTAAAAACCCCTTGTCTTCATAGGTCGTATCAGGCTCCACGCTTAAAGTATCCAAAGCTGCTGCCATGGTAATTGGTTTAAAAATTGAACCCGGTTCATATAAAGAACTAACGGCTTGGTTGATAAAAAAATTAACATTTTTAACCTGACCATAATTATTTGGATCAAAGCTTGGCTCCACACACAAAGCCAAAATAGCACCATCATTGGGATTTTGAATAATTACTACTCCACCCTGTGCTTCATAATTTTTTACAGCTTTTTTTAAAGTTTCACAAGCTTTAAATTGCATCGCCAGATCAATATTAAGATATAGGTTTGCTCCATCTTCCGCTGGTGTCATATCATATTCACCCACAGCAATTAAACGTCCAGCTGGGTCGGTCTCTGATTTTAAAATCCCATTTTTGCCCTTTAGTTCGGATTCAAAATATTCCTCTAGACCATACTGTCCAACTGTTTTGTCTTCACTAAAACCGACAAAACCATTCAGATGGGCAAACACATCTCCCTCTGGATAATATCTCTTGGTCTCTCGTGAAAAACCCAAACCCGTAATATTTAAATCTTTCAGTTTATCTTTTTCTTCTTCATTTAAATAGTGTTTTAATGGTTCATAAGGATCGTTATTTTTTTTTAATTGAGCTAAAATTTTATCTTTTTCTTTTTGCTCAAGGCTTAAAACCGTAATAATTTTGTCCACTGTCTCACTGGCATTTTCAATTTCAACTGGCACTGCAAACAATAAATACAAATCCTGATTATCAGCAATACAAAAATCACGTCCATCCTTATCAGTGGCATAAATCATGCCACGGGCCGGCAAAAGTTTTTGTGTGTTTTCATGTTGGGCTGTGGCCAGTTTTTTATATACATTATGTTTAAAAACTTGTAAATAAAAAAGTCGAGCCAAAAAAACAGCCGCTAAAACTAAAAAGAGCACGGCTATGAATTTTATTCTGGCAGTGCTCCCCGCACGCTCTTCGTTGTTTTTTGTCGAACCGCGAAACCGTGTCATGACATTATAAATTATTTGGCTAAAGCAACGGTATTATTGTCCAATTGTAAATATTCAATTGCCTCGACATTCACCATATTTAAAACACTCACCTTCTCTTGTACCTTGACTAATGATTTTGATTGTTGTAACTTGTCTTCCATTTGTTTATTTTGTTCCATCAAAATCTTTTGTTGGTTTTCCAAACGTGATAATTCAAAACCCTTAGCCGAATCATTATTGACTGAAAAAACATACAATCCCGCCAAACCAACAATAGAAATTACCAAAAAAACACGCCCCACATTAAAAAGATTAACCACTCTCTTGGTTCTATCTTTCGTGGTTTGCTTGGTTTTAATATTTTTTTCCCGTCTGGCACACAAAGAGAAATATTTAGACATAATTTTTATTTTTATTTTGTAATATTAAAATTATATTTTCTCCACCACACGTAGCTTTGCACTGCGACCACGAAGATTATTTTTTATTTCATCAAAGGTCGGCATAATTGGCTTTTTAGTTAAAATTTTTAAATTTGGATTTTCTTTTCTTGCATTAGTCCGAAAAAAAACTTTCACCATCCTGTCTTCCGCGCCCTGAAAAGCTATGACTGCCAAACGACCGCCAGATACCAACAAATCAATGGCTTGCGGCAAAAAATTGGCCAAAACTTCCAATTCTTGATTAACCGCTACCCGCAAAGCTTGAAATACCAACGTAGCTGGATGAATCCTGCCACGTCCTTGATAAGTCTGTACCTGACGAACCGCTTCCACTAAATCAAACGTTGTTTTAAAGGGCTTTTTCTTTCTAATTTTTCTAATCTGAACGGCTAGCTGACCTGCCAAACGATATTCGCCATAATTTTCAAAAATAATCTTTAATTCATCCTGACTATAAAAATTGAGAATATCAGCCGCGCTGATCTCCAATCCTGTGTCAAAACGCATATCCAACGGTTCATCTTTTTGAAAAGTAAAACCACGACCTGAATTTTCCAGCTGATCTGAAGATAATCCCAAATCGGCCAAAATTCCATCCACCTGCAAAAAACCATATTTTTCAGCTACTTCTTTTAGATTTCCAAAATTAGCATTGACTATACTTAAATTCTTACCAGAAAATAATTTTATACCTTTTTCAACCGCTCCACAGTCAGCATCCAAGGCTAATATTTTTCCATTTGCTCCAATCCGTTGCAAAATTTCCTGTGTATGTCCGCCACCACCCAAAGTAGCATCAATAAATTTTTGCCCCGCTTGCGGATTTAAGTATTCCAAAACTTCTTTAACTAAAACTGGAATATGAACTGACATTGTGCCTTGCTTTTTTAAAATTAATAATATTAAATTCCCATCTCCCCCATCGTCTCAGCCAATTTATCAGCCTGTTTTTCAATCTGTGTTTTATAGGTCTGCCACTTATTTTCATCCCAAATTTCTAAACGACTGTTTAATCCCGCCACTATTACTTTCTTATCAATGCCCGCATATTTTTTTAAATAATCCGGAATTAAAATCCGTCCCAAGTTGTCTGGTTTAACATCCATGGCACCTGCCAACATAATACGTGAAAAACCTCTGGCCTCGGCTTTACCAATTGGTAAAGCTGCCAATTTGTCCACCAATTTTTGCCACTCTTTGGTTGTTAATAAAAATAGACAATTATCAAATCCTCTGGTTACATATGCACCCTGCTTTAAACTCAACCGAAATTTGGCGGGTATGGCTAGACGATTTTTATCGTCGAGATTATGTTGGTACTCGCCAATAAACATAATTTAGAATTTAATAGTTATCCACTTTATCCCACTTTGCACCACTCTACTACTATTATATACCAATTTTACCCAATCAACAACCACCACTTATCCACCAAAAAAACAAAAACAGACCCTAAATCTGTTTTTGTTGAAAAAAATTTAATTTTTATTTTCTCTTCAAAACCATCTTAATAATAACAGCGGCTAAAATACCCACCACCGCTCCACCCAAAACATCCAAGGGGTAATGCACACCGGTATAAATTCTACCTAAGCCTACCAAAATTGCCAAAACAAATAAAAAACCGCCCAAAGCTTTATTATAAAAAAATATCACTGCGGCCACAGCAAAAGAAGCTGCTGCATGATCAGAGGGAAAAGATTTCTCTGACATTGGATTAACCATCTGTTTGACACCTTCGTGTAAAAAAGGTCGCTCGCGAAAATGAATTAAGGCTATTAAATTATTTATTAAATAAACACCCACCGCGGTCAAGCCCAAATGACCCAAAGCCAACCATTTCTTTTTACCTTGAACTGGCCAAGCAGAAGTCGCCTTAGATTTATGCAAACTAATCCACCAACCCAGTGCCGCGCCAAAAATTACAAAAACTAAATACTTGGCACAAATAATGGCGACTAAATCCAGCCAGTGATATTTACCAGCTAAAGAATTAATGACCGTAAAAATTTTATAATCAAAACCTAAAAACCACATAAATTAAACAATAAAAAATTATTTTTGACAATGAGAGCAAAACACTGTTGTGCGTTGAGCCTGCCTCATGATTTTTAAAGGTATACCACATTTAAGACATGGCTGACTAACACGACCATAAACTTTTAAAAACCTTGACATCTGCCCCCGTTCACCAAAAGCATCCACATAGTCAACCACCGAAGTGCCCTTTTTTTCAATAGCCAACCTTAGAATCTTCTTTAAACATAATAATAATTTTTTTGCTTCGCTGGGGCTTAAAGAATTTGCCTGTCGGATTGGTGCAATGCCAGCACAAAAGCAGGCTTCTGAGGCATAGATATTACCAACCCCAGCCACAAAGTCCTGCTCCATTAACAACGATTTTATGGCTGTTTTTTTCTTAACCAGCAATGCCATAAATTTATCAGCTGTTAAACCCTTGTCCAATGGCTCAGGACCTATTTTTTTAAACATTTGTTCCAATTCTTTTTTATCAACTAATTTTACCCACCCAAACTGGCGCATGTCGTTAAAAAACAACCTAGCACCATTTTCAAAAGTAAATATAACATGTGAATATTTATTCGGCAATTTTTTTAAATCTTGTCTAATGGAATGCCCGCCACCAGCCAGCCAACCTTTTTTTGAACGATAAATTAATTGACCAGTCATTTTAAGGTGAAAAACCAAAAAATACCCATTATCCAACTCCAAAAATAAATTTTTAGCTCGCCGTTTGATTTGTTTAATTTTGACACCAACAATATTTTTTAAAAAATACTTCAAAGGATTTTTTATCTGTTTGAGCAAACTGACTTCGACTGCCACAATTTTTCTATTAACAATCAGCTTGTACAGATCTAATTTTATTGTTTCCACCTCTGGTAGTTCGGGCATATCAAATAATTTAAATTCTAAATTAAACTTCTACCGGTCATTTCTTTAGGTTGTTCAATTTGCATAATTTTTAAAATGGTCGGCGCGATATCGGCCAACACCCCTGAAGGTGTTAGTAATGTCAAATCCACTGTTTCTTCACCAATATATTGACTTTTGAAGGCCTGCCCAACAATTAAAAAAGGCACTGGGGCGGTAGAGTGTTCTTTATTAATTTCACCAGTTTTATCATTCACCAAACACTCGGCGTTACCATGGTCTGCGGTTATTAAAGTCACGCCGCCATAAGCTAAAACCGCCTCCACAATTTCACCCACACATTTATCAACTTTTTCCAAAGCTTTGACAGTAGCTTTTTGATCACCTGTATGACTGACCATATCCGGATTGGCAAAATTAACAACTATAAAATCAAACTTATTGTTAGCGATTTCCTTAATTAAATTGTTTTTTATTTCGCCAGCGGACATTTCTGGTTTTTCAGCATAACTTTCCACTCGCGGTGATGGAACTAAAATTCTATATTCACCCGGCAACGTCTCTTCTAAGCCGCCGTTAAAAAAACATGTTACGTGCGCGTATTTTTCAGTCTCGGCTATGTGTAACTGTTTCAAACCCTGTCCACTTAAAACTTTTGCCAGCGGCATAGTAATATGCTCGGGTGGAAAAGCCACATCCACAGGTAATTGTTTTTCATATTGTGTCATGGTCACAAAATATAAATTGGCTAGATACTCCACACGCCTAAATTTTTCAAAACCCGGCAACACAAAAGCACGCGTCAATTCTCTAGCACGATCAGCACGAAAATTAAAAAATATCACCGCATCTTTATCTTTAATTGTGGCCAAAGGTTGAGCAATTGTGTCCAAACACACTATTGGTTTTAATTCTTCATCATAAACCCCACCTTCATATGCTGTTTGTATAATTTCAAAGATATCCTCGCCCTTAAATTCTGCCATTCCATAAACCATGGCCTGGTAGGCTTCACTTATACGTTCCCAATGGTTATCACGATCCATGGCCCAAAAACGACCGCACACTGTGGCAATTTTACCTACGCCAATCTCCTGCATTTTTTTTTTCACCTGACGCAATAAATCTAAACCAGAATTATAACCCATATCACGTCCATCCAAAATAGCATGTACAAAAACATTTTTTAGCTGTTGTTTTTTAGCAAGCTCCAACAACGCATAAAGATGATCTACTGAAGCATGCACCCCACCAGTTGAGATTAAACCAACTATATGCAAAGTACTTTTATTTTTTTTAGCGGCTAAACAAGCTTTAATTAAAATTGAATTTTCAAAAAATTTGCCTTCCAAAATAGCTTTATTTATGCGTGGTAATTCTTGAAATACAATTTTGCCAGCACCAATATTTAAATGACCGACCTCGGAATTACCCATTTCACCAAACGGCAAACCCACCGCTTCACCTGAAGCTTGCAAGGTCGTACTAAAATACTGTTGCACGTATTTATTAAAATTGGGTGTTTTAGCCTGCGTAATAGCATTACTAATTAAAGCTGGCGCCACACCCCAACCATCCAAAATTACAAGCATCACCGGTTTGGGTCTTGTATCTTTTAAATTATTATCTACATGCATAAAAATTAAAATTAATGAACTATAAGTGAGGTTTCTGTCATCTCTCTGGGTTTCGTTTTACCCAATAAATCTAAAATTGTCGGCGCCACATTGGCCAAAATACCTTTATTTTTTAACTTATAATTTTTTATATTTTTTATTCTTTTGTCAGCAATAATAAACGGTACAGGGAAAGAAGAATGCTGGGTGTCTATCTTGCCTGTTTTTTCATCAATCATTTCTTCCACATTACCATGATCTGCCGTCACTAATAAAATACCTTCTTTTTCTGTCAAAATTTTTAAAATCTTACCCACACAAGTATCCACTGTTTCACAAGCCTTAATACCGGCAGCCAAATTACCAGTGTGCCCCACCATATCTGGATTGGCAAAATTAACTAAAATAAAATCATATTTATTATTTTTCAAATCACTCACAACTTTTTCAGTGATCTTCAAAGCTGACATTTCTGGTTGTAAATCATATGATGATACATCTAACGACGGAATCATTATTCTATCTTCACCATTCAGTGGATCAGCATAACCACCATTAAAAAAATATGTTACATGGGCGTATTTTTCATTTTCCGCAATATACAGTTGTCGCATATCAGCCAAAACCATGGGTAATGTATTTTTTAAATTTTGCGACGGAAAAGCAGTTAAGATACTGTCTAAATCAGGTCCAAAATCAGTCATGGAAACAAACAATAAATCTTTCAAAATCCGAGTACGTACAAAAGACCCCACATTCATCTTATTAAAATCCGCTTGTACAAAAGTCTTAGTTAGCTCTCTGGCGCGATCAGATCTTAGGTTAAAAAAAACTACAGCATCACCGTTTTTAATTTCCGTAATTGGTTTACCACCCGTACACACACCCTTACTATCACATTTACCACCAGTAACCATCACGGTTGGCACAATAAATTCATCACTCTCACCACGATCATAAGCCTGCTTAATGGCTTCTTCAGCTGTTTTGGAATAATATACAGCTTTACCTGCAACTATGGCCTGATATGTCTTTTCTATACGATCCCATTGTTTTTTTCTATCCATGGCATAATAACGACCACAAATTGTAGCAATTTTTTCACCACCACGCATTTCTTTTCTTATCTTTTTTAAAAAATCTAACGCACCAAAACGATAAGAATCACGACCGTCAGTAAAAAGATGTAAAAAAATTTCCTTTACACCTTCTTGGCGATAAAATGTCAGCAATGCCAAAAGATGATCTGGATCCGCGTGCGCCGATTGCCAACCTGATAGCAATCCCATTAAATGCAAACTACCACCAGTTCTTTTTAAATGTTTAAGACTGGCTTTAAGGGCTGGATTTTTAAAAAAAAGTCCACTGCTAATAGCCTTAGAAACCATCAGAGTATCTTGATCAACAATTCGACCCGCACCCAAATTAAAATGACCAGCTTCTGAATTACCATCCTGCATGGCTGGCAAGCCCACACACCTGCCAGAGGCACACAACTCCGTGTGTGGATAATTTTTCCAGAGTGTATCAAATACTGGTACACTAGCCCCAGTAATGGCATTCCCGTTATAGGCCTTATTAATTCCCCAGCCATCTAAAATTACCATCACTAGCGGACTTTGTTTGAATTGTTTTAAATTTTTATGCGACATATATCCTCTATTTATTTTCTATCTCCATTAAACGATTATATTTTACCACCCTTTCTCCACGTGCCAGTGAACCAAATTTTACAAAATCAGAATTTAAAGCCACCGCTAAATCAGCCACAAAATCATCTGTTGTCTCGCCAGAGCGATGCGAAGTCACAATGGTATAACCGGCAGCTTGAGCTATTTTAGCAAATTCCACACTCTCTGACAAAGTTCCAATTTGATTGGGTTTTAAAATAACCGCGTTACCCACACCGCGCTTTATCCCAGCTTTTAATCTTTCCGAGTTAGTCGTAAAAAGATCATCACCCACCAAAAACATTTTTTGTCTGGAAGCTAGGGGTTTAAAACGTTTAAATTCATTGGTTAAATCTTCCCACCCCTCCCAATCGTTTTCTGCCAATCCGTCTTCAATGGAAAAAATTGGATACTTATGTGCCCAATCACGGTACAAAGAAATTAATTGATCAGTAATAAAATAATGATCATCAAGGTCAAAAACATATAATCTTTTTTGCGGATCATAAAGTTCTGAAGCACCCACATCCAAAGCCAAACCCACCTGATTGCCGGCGTGATAACCCGCTTTGTCAATCGCTTCCATAATCATGTCAAACGCTTGCACGGTTGAATCTAGGTTCGGCGCATAGCCGCCCTCATTGCCCACATCAGTATCAAAATAGTTACTGCGTAACACCTCACCCAAAGCATGAAAAATTTCGGCGCCAGCTCTCACCTGCTCACCCAAACCTTTTATTCCAAACGGCACAATCATAAATTCCTGCAAATTCAAATTTGTATCCGCATGTTTACCACCATTAAAAATATTAAACATTGGCACCGGCAACTGACGACTGGTTGTTGGTAGTTGATAAATTTTTCTTAGATAAGCATAAAGTTCTAAATTTTCCATCAAAGCCCCGGCCCTGGCACATGCCAAAGAAACTGACAAAATAGCATTGGCACCCAAATATGCTTTACCACTGGTACCATCCAGTTTAAGCATGGCGCGATCAATTTCTTGTTGTTTTAAAATTTCCAAACCAAAAACTTTTTTGGCTATTTTTTTATTCACATTTTCAACGGCTTTTAAAACACCCTGACCGCCATATCTTTTTTTATCCATATCGCGCAGTTCAACAGCTTCGTGTTCGCCAATTGACGCGCCAGCTGGTACGCTGGCTTTGGCCTTTAAACCACAATCCAAAGTTACTTCTGTTTCTAAGGTTGGGTTGCCACGTGAATCAAGAATCTCGCGCGCATAAAGTTTAGCAATGGTATTTTTTTTCATATATTTTTATTTTTAAATTTTAAACTAACGATTAAATTTATTTTTCTAGTCCCGGTAATTTCTTACCACCTAAAAATTCTAACATCGCCCCGCCACCAGTGGAAACGAAAATTCTTCTGGGTAATTCTTTATTATGTAAAACACCTTTTAAGGCTTCCTCGGTCTCTCCACCACCCATAACTGCGCGCGCACGCGACTTAATAATTAACTCGGCCACACCAAAAGTTCCTAAAGCAAATTCTGGTGCTTCAAACTGCCCCATAGGTCCATTCCAAACAACACAACGAGCGCCTTTTATTATACGTCCATAAAACTCCAGTGTTTGCGGTCCAATATCCAAAATTTTATCATTTAAATTAACTTGATTTGGTGTTTTTATTTCTTTTTCTTGTGTTTTTAAATTTTTAACTGCCACGTCAATTGGTAAAACTATTTTGTGACGTAAATTTTTTATTGTTGCTAAATCTAATTTACTGCCAATAAGCTCGTTATCAACAACCAACTGTTTATCCTTTACCACAAAATTAAGCGCACCACTCTTTGATTTTTGCCACAATTTTTTAGCTGCTGGTAAATACTCTCGATCAATCAAAGACTGGCCGACTTCATAATTCAAAATTTTAAAAAAATTATTGGCAATCGCCCCACCCACCAATAAATAATCAGCTTTAGCCAAAAATTTATCCAAAACCGGTAGTTTGGTTTCAATTTTTGCTCCACCAATAATAGCCACCAAAGGTCTGGGTGGTCGATTTAAAACTTGTGACAATTTTTCAATTTCTTTGGTTAAATTAAATCCGGCATAACTGGGTAAATAATTTTTTATGGCATCCACCGATGCACACGCACGATGCGACACAGCAAACGCTTCATTTACATATATATCAGCCAAACTCGCCAATTGTCGTGCAAAATTTTTATCATTCTTTTCTTCACCCAACCAAAAACGTAGATTTTCTAACATTATAATCTTGTTTTTTTCATCTCGTTTATTTTTTACCGAAGGACTAATTTCACCAAACTTAACTAATTCAATTTTTGTTTTTAACAATTCTTCCAAACGTTGCTGGACTGGCTTTAAACCTAATTCCAAAACAACCTTTCCATTTGGCCGACCCAAATGTCCCATTAAAATTATCTGGCATTTATTTTTTAATAAAAATTTAATTGTCAAAAGACTCGCTTTTAATCGGCTGTCGTCTTTAATTTTGTCGGCATCTAAAGGCACATCAAAATCACAACGAACTAAAACAGTTTTATTCCGCCAGTCGGCGGATTTGTTTTTAACAAATTTAATTGATTCTAGGTACGCCATAATCTTAAACATTTAAAATTTATACTATCGTATATCCTGTTTTTTGTTTAACCTTAAATTTACTGTGTAAAACTTTTTCAATTATTTCTTTATCACCCTTAAAATATTTATTATACACCTCCAAAAGACTTGGATTTTCGTGAGCTGTACGAATGGCTAAGTTTTTATCAATTTCATAAACTGCGTTGGCGCGTTGGGCTCTAATTTTTGAATTAGTCGGAATGGGCTGACCACCACCACCAATACAACCACCCGGGCAGGCCATAACCTCCACATAATCATATTTTACCTTACCGGCTTTAAGGTCATCCAAAATTTTTTTAGCATTACCCAAACCATTAACGACCGCAACATTTAACTTACGCCCCCCCACCTTTACCCTGGCTTCTTTAATTCCATTTTGACCACGCACTTCTTTAAACTCAATGCGACTTTGTAATAATTTAGAAAATCTTTTCTTTTTCAATTTATAATTTTCTCCTTTGACCACTGATTTTAATGAATCGGTTTCATCCCAGACTCGGAAAAAATAATCCGCGCTTCTAAGAGCTGATTCCATAACTCCACCGGTCGCGCCATAAATTGCTCCGGCACCAGAATAGACGCCCAAAGGTTTGTCTAATTTTTCTGCTTTAAGTTTTGATAAATCAATCTTGTGTTTATGCAAAAGATGGGCGTATTCACGCGTGGTTAAAACATAATCCACGGCTTTTATTTTTACGCCCTGTAGTTGTTTTCTATCCGGACAAATATTTTTAATGTTAGGTAAATCCAATCTTTCCAAACACCAACCCAAATCAATGGTGTGCGTCTCTAAATTAATTTCATGTTTTTTTGAGGTACACGGCATAATTGAAACCACCACAATATCGCGTGGATCTTTTTTTAAATAATCGGCAAAATAGGTTTTAATAATTGGTCCAGAACACATGTGCGGTGAATTAGCACTAGTCAAATGGGCAATAAATTCCGGATAATAAAATTCAACAAATTTTACCCACGCCGGACAACACGAAGTAAATAATGGACGCGATTTATTATTCAAAACCATTTCCACCACTTCTTGTGCTTCCTCATAAGTGGTAAAATCGGCACCCAAATTGACATCAAAAGCATAATCAAACCCCAAAGCTTTCATAGAAGCCGCTAATTGCCCAGTCACAATCTTACCGTATGGTTCATTAAACTCTTCACCAATAGAGACACGAATAGACGGAGCAATTTCAACAACCAAAATTTTTCCAGCTCGATCTTTTAATAATTTTTCAACTTCCTCCCAATGCGATACCCCGCTAATTGCTCCCACCGGACAATGTGTCACACATTGCCCACAATAAGTACAATCAAATTTATCTACATCATTTTTTAACAGATCTAAGCTCCCCTCCTTTAGAAGGAGGGGGTGGGGGGAGGTAATTCCACCAACTTCTCCTTTGGGTTTAATGATTGTTTCAACTCCTCTTTCTGCAATTTCATAAAAACTACAGGCTTGTTTATCGCAAACTTCCACACAATTTCGACAATCAATACATTTAGAACTATCAAACCGTATGGAATCACCAAACTGCCAGGTTGAATAATGTTTTTTTCTGTCTTCAAAACGCGAAATTTTTATACCAAATTCAGCTGCATATTTTAATATTTGACAATTATCTTGGTACAAACAAGTGGCACACTTTTCCTGATGTTCAGAAAAAATAAGCTCCAAATTTGTCTTGCGTAAGCTTTTAACTTCTTCGGTTTCTAAAAAAATTTGCATCCCTTTTTCCACCACAGTCGAACAGGCTGTCACCACACCTTTATTTTCCACTTGTACCAAACACAAACGACAATTACCTTTAATGGCCAAATCCGGATGTTTACACAAATGCGGAACATTTAGTCCTTCTCGTAAAGCCACGTCCAAAACAGAATCATTTTCCAAAGCAGTATATTCTTTATTATTAATATAAAATTTTATTTTTTTCATATTCCTTTTACGTTTTTAAAATACGAAACCACGGCATTTGTAGCAGTTCTTCCCAAAGCACATAAGCTAGTTTTTTGTAATGACAAAATTAAATCATCAAAAGCTTTTTTATCAAGTTTTCCACCTTGATAATATGTATACATCAAATTACGCAAACGAAAAGTTCCCTCCCGACATGGCACACACTGACCACAAGATTCTTTACGAAAAAAATCCAACCATTTCATCACAATTGCCTGTTCAGAATCATTGTTTTTATAAATAATAATGGCTGGAGAGCCTTCAAATTTACGATTCAATTGCTTGTAATTATAACAAAAACCAGCCGCTCCTCCGCCAACTTGATAAAAAAAATCAACGCTTGGTGTATGATCAAATTCTTGTAAAACCGCACGAACCGTTAAATCAGTTGCTAATTCTTTTACATCATTTGCTCTATCAACACCAGACAAACAATAAAAACGAGTATTTTTATAAACACCAGAATTTGTTAGAGACACGGCATAAAAAGTTTCACAGTTGTGAATTAGTGTCGGCGCACCATAAAAACCAACTTTGGTTGGATAGGGTGGTTTTAAGCGCGGCTCAACTCTCAAACCTTGCATAGAGTTTAAAACCGCTGTTTCTTCTCCACCCACATAGTCGTGCAAGGGCTTCTCAAATAATTCGATACTATAATTATTTTTTAAAATTATTTGTTCCAGACTGGCTTGAAATTCACCATAATACAGTGGATTTAGATAGACAAAACCTTTTTTAGCTTTAATTTCATGCATGGCTAAATTAATACCATCCAACACCAATTGTGGCCATTTTTCCAAAATATATTTATCTTTAAATATACCCGGCTCTGATTCGGAAATATTACACACCACGAACTTTTCCGCGCCTTTTACACGCTTTACCATTTCCCATTTTTCAGCCACCAAAAAATTATTGCAGCCACGACCGATTAAACCACTTTTTTTAATTTTTTTAAGCAATGATTGTCTAAACATAATTACTTATATTATACCATACTTTAAAAACCAAATAAAAAAACCTGCCAATTTTGATGTTTGCAAGTCATAAAATCTCAATTCCAACACTCTCAATATAAAAAACAGTTAAACTTTTATTTTATAAGCTACTCAACCGGAATTTCAAAACTAAACGCGCTACCCTTTCCCTCGCCGTCTGATTCTGCCCAAATTTTTCCATTGTGCAGTTCAACTATTTTTTTAGCAATAAATAATCCCAATCCAGAACCAGCGGTATTAATTTGGGCAATTTTTTTACCCCGTCCAAATTTGATAAACAAACCATCAATGTCATCTTTAGTAATTCCAATGCCAGTATCGCTAACCATGACTCTGACTAAACCATTCTTTTTATGTAACTCAACCGTCACCCCGCCCTTTTCTGTATATTTTATACTGTTATCCACCAAGTTCATCAACACGTCATGTAATTTATCGCAGTCGGCATTCACCATTATCTTTTCCTGAACGCCAGCAAATTCTAATTTTAGACCCTTACTCTCAGCATCGGTTTTTAGTTCACGCAAAGTTTCTTTGGTCATGTTTGTAATATCAAATTTGGTTTTTTCCAGTTTTAAACGACCAGATTCAATGCGAGAAATATTGAGAAAAATGTTTACCAAGCGCACCATACGCTCGGTATTAACCAAAACATCACTGACAATTTTTTTCTTTTTCGGTTCCAAAACTCCAAAGTCACCATCTTTTAGCATAGACAGATAGCCCTTAATTCCAGAAAGTGGAGTACGCAACTGATGCGATGCCACGGAAATAAATTCGGTTTTTGCTTCATCCAATTTTTTTAAATGTTCATTGGCATGCCTTAAGTCACTGGTGGCTTTTTCCACTTCGTGTTTCAATTTTTGACTAAATTTTTGCGCTTGATTATACAGTTCGGCCTTTTCCAAAGCTGATGAAAACTGACTGGCCACCGAATCTAACAAATTTAAATCTTGCTTATCAAACTGCTCACCTGATAATTTTTTACCCACAACAAAGAAAGCTGTTAAAACTTCTTCATGAAAAATTGGAACTATTAATTCGGCATCAATCTGCGCAATCATCAAAACCAAATCGTCTTTTGTTTTTTTATTTTTTTTACGCTCCAACAATTCGTCTTTATGCCCCAAAAAATTATGTTCGTATAAAAATTCTTCCACAAATATTACCTGCCTGTTTTTATTAAAATATTTTTCCAAGGCTTTGCCGCTAGCAACCGAAAACGCATTCTCTTTTTTATCCAAGGCCACAGCCGGTCCAAACACGCCACTAATTTTATTTTTTAAATATATTTTAAAAGCCGTCACGCGCAATTCTTGCCTGGCACCAAAACATAATTTGTTTATCAAAACCCGTTTATCAATTTCCGAAGCAATAATATCCGTCAGTGTTTTAATAACTTTTATGTGGTCAATTCTGGTTCGAAAAAATATTTTATCAGTAATTTTAGCTAATAATTTTTTTAATGGATCCATTATTAGCACCACCATAAACGAAATCATCACCGTTAATAAAACTTTTTGAGTTATGTTTAAGCTCGGAATTAAACTGCTCCCAGTCCACAGGGTAAAAAAACTAAACAATCCGGTCACAAACAAAACCAAGAAAAAATAAATAATGGATTTTGAAAAAACCATCTTAATATCCATCAGGCGATAGCGAATAATGGCATAAGCAATAAATCCCACCATCACCAAAGTTAAAGCCTGCCCCAACCAATTCAATTCAAAATAATCAAAGGTTGGTAAAATTAAATTGGTACTCATGCCCAAGGCTGAAGATAAAAATGTTCCCCAAAAAACATATTTAATTTGCATCTTGGCAATTCCATCCGTCTGACGATATTTGTAATATAAAATCCAAAATCCCCACGCGAACATGGCTGGTACATAAATGTTGTACAACATATACAACGGACCAAAAATAATCTGATCCTCAAAAAAAGCTCTTTTTGTGACATCCATAATTACACCGCCCGTTGGCCACAAAGAGATCCAAACAACGCCATAATTTAACACCAATATTATTAATTTGTACCACCAGCGAAATTTTATTTCACGGCCAGAAAAATTATAACAAAAAAAGATAAATGCGGTTGGAATAAATGTGGCAAAAACATATAACCACCGGCACCACACAATTTTATCTACCACCTCAACCGAACCTCGATACATAATCATGCCAAAAGCCCACAAAGAAACCACGATGCTTAGTAAAAAATAATAAATATTAATTTTTCTATTTCTTTTTAGTCCATTAAACAAAACAAAAAAACCTAAAATCAAATTGCATAGGGCAATAACAACCAAAATTATATTTTTGTAATCAAAAATAAAATTCATTAAATATATTATATCATTTTTATAAAAAATAAAAAACCGTGACCTGTTTGTAAATTGTAAGGTCACGGCGTAAAAACTTTTACATGCACTCACTAGACTAACTCGAGCTCGGGAGTGAGCTCAAGTAACGGAGTTTGAATTCCAAGTTGACTTGCGGCTTGATCAAAACAGTCATAACTCACGCCACCCGTATTATCACCGATTTTTGACGAACGCACATACCCATCCACCATACAACCAGGCATGTCTTTCTTGTCAAAATTTGGAAGTGCCGGCCTAGTTTCAACCCCATTAGAACGAGCTATGGCTTTAAAGACCTTGATATTAGCCAGGTTTAAAACATCCACCGTGCGTTGTGACGGGACTGGGTGAGTGTCAAATAAAACTTTCCTAACATTAGAGCCCTTCATCAACTCGGCATACCCAAATAAATCATCTCCATTTGGTGTAAGCCCTATAATAAGTTCACACTGTCTAAGATCATCTAGATTATTAGTAGTGTTTTTTGTGTCCCATCTTGTTACTTTATAATTTCTTCTTTCTAACACATCCGCGACAAACTCGCCAAGGTATCCAACCCCGACAACGGCTACTTTTGTTCTTGGTTCTACCAACTCTAAAACGGAATTACAAACCAACCACGTGCTCCCCATTAGGCCCTTGACAAACAAAGACCCAAAATCATTTTGCAAATCTAATTCTCTTTTTTGTATTTTTCTTTGAACAAAACTAGGTAACATTCCGGCTAAACCAATCGATTTAGCATTAATTTTTTCGGCATACCTTTTACACTGATGCAAAACCTTTTTTAAAAGACTGGTATTAAAAAAAAGTTCCTTTGGTTCCAGCCCGGTGACCAACAAGAGACCCTCTCTTCCATTTTGGCCAGAAGTTATTTTTCCCCCAACCAAAACAAAAAGTCCTTTGTCTCTAAATTTATACCAATCCTCATGAACACAAAAATACTCTACATCTGTTTGTGTTCCATATGCTAAAAAAACATGACCAAATTCTCTGCCAAGCTTTTCTTGCCACTCCTTCTGAAGTAATACAAAATTAGCCTGCCTTATAATCTGTTGTGCACTTATTAGAATATCCATAATCCGGTTCCTCCTGTAAATGACACACTCACTATTGTTTTGAAAAAAACGTGTTTTATATGAAAAACATTTTTAAAATTTATTTGGGCGCCATCTGTCTAAACTTTTCCGCCAACTGCTTAAGTTGTTGCACAAAATAATCAATCTCTTCTTTTGTATTTTCTTCACCCAAAGTTATTCTTAAACTGCCGTGCGCCGCCTCGTGCGACAAACCAATGGACATTAATACATGTGACGGTTCAAGAGAACCAGAAGAACAGGCCGAGCCAGTGGAAATCGCAATTCCCGCCATATCCAAACCCAACAACAAAGCTTCGCCTTCCACACCTTGCACAGAAACATTTAGATTAGTGGGCGTTCTATCTTCCCAAGAACCATTTAAACTAACATCAACAATGTTTTTTTGCAACTCTTGCCACAAATAATCCCGCAAAAATTTAATTTTATTTAAATCTCTAGTTTGAATTAACTCAACAGCTTTTCCCATTCCAACCATTAAAGGCGTGTTTAAAGTACCAGCGCGTTTATTAAATTCATGATGACCACCGTGTTGAATTTTTTGCAAGCGCGTGCCTTTTTTTATATACAAAACACCAATGCCTTTTGGTCCATAAATTTTATGACCAGAAATTGCCATCAAATCCACACCCAAATTTTCGACATTCATCTCACAATACAAAGCTGCTTGCACCGCATCGGTGTGAAAATAAATTTGACGCAGTGTGTCATCCCGAGCAGAGTCTGAGCGAAGCGAAGACGAAGTCGAGGGATCTCGTGTAATACGCTCTGAATTTATTTTTTTCACCAATTGTCCTATTTCTTTAATTGGCTGAATGGTGCCAATTTCATTATTAACATACATCACCGAAATTAAAATTGTATTATCTTTGATTTCTTTTTCAATATCTTCCACTTTTATAACCCCATCACTACCTGGTTTTACATAACTCACCTCTACACCCTGTTTTTCCAAATACTTACAAGTTTCCAAAACTGCTGGATGTTCAAACTCGGTGGTGATAATGTGTATTTTTTTTTCTAAATAATTATTAGCAAAAACCACGCCCATAATGGCTAAATTATCCGCTTCTGTGGCGCCCGAAGTAAAAATTATTTCATTGGTCTCACAGCCTAAAAAATTTGCCACTTTAGCGCGCGCTTCATCTACAGCTTTTAAAGCTTCCTGACCAAATGAGTGTAAGGATGAAGCGTTGCCATAAATTTCACAAAAATATGGCAACATGACTTCCAAAACATTTTTATTTACTGGCGTCGTGGCTGCATTATCAAAATATATATTTTGCATAAAATTATTTTACACCGCCACAATTTCTTTAACTTCCGAAACTTTCTCTTTCACGGCCCGGCCAATGCCTTCTTGCAAAGTTGTTTGACTCATGGGACAACCTGCGCAATGCCCTTGCAAACGCAATTTCAACACACCCGTAGCTTCGTCAAATTCCGCCAGCTCCACATCTCCCCCATCCATTTGTAAATGCGGACGAATTAAATCTAACTCTTGTTGTATTTTTTCTTGTATATTCATATTTTTAAATTTTTAATTATATTAAACCTCTTTTTCTTTATTATCTTTTTTTATAACGCTCCAATGAAATAACCAAAGTGGCAAACCAACCAAAATTAAAGAAATAGCTGTAGCGGCTTGTCTTTGGCGATTTTGTTTTTGATAAAAATTAGGATCACGATTCTTTTCTGTATTTTTCCAATTTTCATAATCAGCTAACCAATTAGCAATTTGAGTTTTTTGTTCGTTTGTTAATGAACATTTATCTTGACAAGCTTGCAAATTTTCAACCGTAGCCATTTCTTTGTTTAAATAAAGAGGCATTGGCTGGCTCATATAATTATCCACTCTATCAGCTTGGGTAAAAATCCAGGTCTTTAAACCCAAATTAATAATCATAGAAAGCCCAATGACTAACATGGCTAAACCAACCAGGGCAAAAAGATACAAATAAATTGTGCGTATGATAGGATTTTTCATAATGTTTTTTTGTAATTTATCCCGAGCGGCCTTTTTGGTCGCTATGAGCCGAGGGATCCCATGGCTCATTTAAGGGATTGATTTATAAATTTAAATTTAAGACCTTTCGGCTCCCTCGTCCCACTATACTGCGGGGCTCGGTCGCTCAAGGCTGGCGGAATAATTTTTTACTGCTTTTTCTAAAGCCTCTGTAGCTAAAATTGAACAATGAATCTTAACGGCCGGCAAACCGCCCAAAGCATCTGCCACGTTTTGTTTAGTAATTTTTAAAGCCTCGGCCACAGTTTTGCCTTTGGCCAAATCTGTCAGCATGGAAGTGGAGGCAATAGCCGCGCCGCAACCAAGTGTTTCAAACTTTATATCTTCAATCACCCTTTCTTCAAGGGACTTATCTTTATCAGCTTCGCTAAATTTTAAATACAACTTCATAATATCACCGCACACTGGATTACCAACTTGACCCACAGCATCAGCATCAAGAATGACGCCTTGATTATGTGGATTTTTAAAATGCTCTAAAACTATTGAACTATACATACAATTAAAATTTTTAATTCTTAATTTTGAATTTTAAAACCAACTGTTATCATTCTCCATTATACACAATAATCTTTGTTTCCACAATTTGACACTTAAGTTATAATTTGTTAGAATAAAACAAATATTAATTCCGCGTTAGTGCACTTAACTGCATTTTAACGCTTCTATTTTATATGGCACATAGAAAAGCACAGGGCTCAACAAAGTTGGGTCGCGATTCAATCTCTAAGCGTTTGGGTGTTAAGTTGTATGAAGGCGAAATTGCCAAAGCTGGCGCCATTATTATTCGCCAACGTGGCACCAAGTTTAACCCCGGTAAAAACATCATGAAAGGTAAAGACGATACCTTGTTTGCCATTAAACCTGGTAAGGTTCATTTTTATCGCCGCAAAAAAACAACCTTTGTTGGCAAGCTTAAGTGGAAAAAATTTGTTAGTATATTAGTATAATAAAATAAAGTTCAAATTTCAAAAGACGGCTCATTTTTTTGCCGTCTTTTGTTTTTCTATTTTTTTATTTTATTTTTTCTCTTTAAACTAGCTTTGACAAAATCTTTAAACAACGGGTGCGGATTAAGCGGTCGCGATTTAAACTCTGGATGAAACTGTACACCCACCATCCACGGATGATTTTTTACCTCCACAATTTCTACCAATCCCCGCTCACGATTGAAACCAGTTACTTTTAAACCAGCTGCTTCTAGTCTTTGTTGATAATAATTATTAAATTCATACCGATGGCGATGACGTTCAGAAATTATTTTTTCCCCATAAGCCTTATAACTTAAGGAATCTATTTCTAGGTTGGCTTTATAAGAACCCAAACGCATGGTGCCACCATAATTTTTTTCCGCAATATTTTTCTTTTGCTCTTCCATCGTTGCAATAACTGGGTTGGTTGTATTTAGATCCAGTTCAGTTGAATTAGCTTTTTTTAATTTTAAAACATTCCGTGAAAATTCAATGGTCATAATTTGCATACCCAAACACAAACCAAAATATGGAATTTTATTTTCTCTGGCATAACGAGCTGCTAAAAGCATACCTTCTGTACCACGCTGACCAAAACCTCCCGGCACAATAATACCATCAACATTTTTTAGTTCTTTTAATTTTTTATCATTTTTTTCATATTCTTCTGAATCCAACCATAAAATTTCTGGTTTAACATTATTAAACCAACATGCGTGGTTGATGGCCTCAATAACAGAAATGTAAGTATCACGACACGACTTAAAATTAAAATATTTACCCACAATGCCAATAGTAACTTTTTTATTTATTTTTTTTATTTTAGAAGCTAATTTTTTCCAATCTTCAAGTTTTTGTGTTCTGGCTTTTAAACCCATGGTCTGCAACATCACCTGACCCAAATTTTCTTTTTCAAAATTAATTGGCACATCATAAATTGAATAAACATCTGGCGCAGAAATAATACGTTCGTGCGGCAAACTACACACGGTGCTGATGGTGTTTTTGATATTTTCTTTAACCGCTCGATCAGCTCGACATAAAATAAAATCCGGCATAATACCAGCTGAATTAAGCGTCCGAATGGCATACTGTGTTGGTTTTGATTTTTGTTCACCCAAAATCGTTGGGGTTGGTAAATAACTAACCAAGACAAAAAACACATCTGCCGGATTTTTTACTTTCATCATTCTGGCTGCTTCTAAAAACAACAAAACTTGATATTCGCCAACTGTGCCACCAATTTCCACCACTGTCACCTCGGCTTTGTTTTTTCTTTGACAAACCTCAATACGCCTAATTATTTCATTCGGAATATCCGGCACCACCTCGACATCCTCGCCATCGTATTCCAAATTTCTTTCCCGCCGAATAACTTCCTGATAAACCTGGCCCGTGGTGATATAATTATCACGCGTGCAAGTTTGGTTTGTAAACCTTTCATAATTACCCAAATCCTGGTCGGCTTCCACTCCATCTTCGCCCACAAAAACCTCGCCATGCTCTGCCGGCCGAATGGTACCCGCATCCACATTTACATACATATCACATTTTATGCTGGCAATACTATAACCCTTGGACTGTAAAATTTTAGCCAACGAAGCGGCTGCCACGCCCTTGCCAACCGACGACATCACACCGCCCACCACAAAAATATATTTTTTAACCTTCTGCATAAAAAAATATTTTAAAAAGCCGCTTTAATGCGGCAATAATTTTTAAGACTTCGCTTCAATCGTGGCGGTCACTAAAATCTTTAAAAAAATTTTTTGACTGGCCAAAACCACCTCAACATTGTGAGTACCAATTTCTTTTATGTGTTCTTTAATTTTTAAATCTTTGGAATCAAAAACTAAACCCAATTCATTTTTTATGGCTCCAGCCACTTCTTCGGCTGACACCGCCGCAAACAAATGTCCCTTGTCAGAGGCTTTTTTTTCAATGTGAATTAATTGATTATTAATTTTTGCGGCCCCTTTATGTAATTTTGTTTTAACTTTTTTCTCATAAGTCTGATTTTTTTGTTTATTTATTTGCGCCTGTTTAATTTTCTCATCAGTCGCCACTTCAGCCATTTTTTGTGGTAATAAAAAATTAAACGCATAACCAGCAGTAACTTCTTTTATATCATTCTTTTTAGCCACATTTTTTATGTCTTGTAAAAATATTACTTTCATAATTTTTAAAAAATTATTGTGTTAATAAATCCAACGCCTTTTCCAACTGCGGATCTTTATTGTCATTAAAATCTTGTTCAGTTAATTCAACCACCACATCAGGCGTAATACCCTGTTTATCAATTGTTGTACCGTTGGGCGTTAGCCATCGCGCAACAGTTAATTTAATCGCCGAACCATCTGGTAAATCTTCCAAATTTTGGACTGAACCCTTACCAAAACTTTGTTCGCCCACAATGGTAGCCAGTTGATTGTCCTTTAGAGCACCTGCCACAATTTCCGAAGCTGAAGCTGAACCTTTGTTAATTAAAACTACGGTTTTATAATTTTTCAATTCAGCCCGTCCATTGGCCAAATGCTGTGTTTGTTTATTATCAAAAAACTTTTCCAGCACAATGGTTTTTCCAGCACTCACCCAATGCGAACCAACGCTAATGGCTTGATCTATATAACCACCGGGGTTGCCACGTAAATCTAATACAATACCCTGCGGGTTTTTGGTTAAAATTTCATTAATTGCCGTAATTAGACGACTATCGGTGTCTTCATTAAAATTTGATAATTTAATGACAGCAATTTTTTTACTATTTTTTTCTTCCATTTTCCACGATGCAGAAACAATCTTAATTGTATCACGAATAATGGTAATTTTTTTCTGTTCCAAAGTATCTCCACGCGCAATGGTCAAAACCACCTGAGTTCCTTTGGGACCACGAATTTTTTGCACTGCCTGACTGGCGTCAAGACCAGTCGTGGTTAAATCGTCAATTAAAACGATCTTATCACCGGCCTTAAGTCCAGCTTTTTCAGCTGGCGATTCTGGCAATGGCGAAACAACTGTCAGTTGATTACTTTTTACAGCAATTTCAGCGCCAATACCTTCGAAGTGTCCTTGCAACTCTGCTTGAAATTCCTTTGAAGTTTGCGGCTCTAAAAACATAGAGTACGGATCTCCCAGTGCCGCCACCAAACCCACCATGGCACCATAGAAAAGTTTTGTTTCTGGCACTGGTCGCTCAATGTATTCATTTTGAATTTTACTCCACACCTGCCAAAAAATATCAAAATTGACATCTTTTTTTAGATAATCTGGTATTTGTCCTTTGTCCAACACTTGGCCAAACTGGGTATTGGCTGAAGTTTCAGGCACCTGTGTCGTAATGGTGCGTTTACCAATCGTTCGACCAAAACCAAAAGCCATAAAAATTATAACGCCTACCAAAATAACAATTATAAAACGAAACAACCACCTTTTTTTTGAATTGGACTGTTTAACCTCATCGTGTAGTTGCGGATAATCCATATAATATAAATAATATAAAAAAATAAAATGCTTATTAAACTTAGCACTTTTTTATTATAGCACAATTTAAAAAAACAAAAAATTGATTTTTAAACGGTTTTTTGTTAACATTAAAATTAATATCTAAATAATCTATAAGTCACCATGACTCTTTTCCACCGTCGCATTATTTATATTATATTTTTTTTGGTCTTTTTTATCACTGCGCCCCTAGTGTTGATTTGGGCTCAAGGTTATAAATTTAATTGGCAACAAAAAACCTGGCAAAAAACCGGGGTTTTATTTTTAGAATCAAAGCCTGACACTGCGGATATTTATCTCAATGGAACGCTGCTAACTGAAAAAACCACCGCTCGTCTAAAAAACCTGACCCCCGGCGAATACCACGTTGAGGTCAAAAAACAGGATTACCTGCCGTGGACCAAAGATCTGCGTATTTTCCCTGGTGAAACAGCCTTTGCACAGTATATTCGTCTTTTCAAAACTAATCCAGCTACAGAAATTTTATTAAAAGCCGAAATTAAAATTTTTTCTAACTCACAAAAAAATCATTTAGCTTTTTCCACCACCTATGAAAATGGCAACAAAAAAGAACTTTTCCTATTTAATGCTGAAGATGGATCTTTAAAAAGTGTAAAAATAAACAGTACAGAAATTAATACTATTACCCTTAACGAATCTGGTAATCAAGCGCTAATAAAAAACGTATCCAACGTCTGGTATTGGGTAGATTTTTCTAACCAACAAACCTTAAATATTAGTGCTTGGGCACCAGAAAATTACAAAAAAATTGTTTTTGACCCACAAAACCCCCTAACCCTACTTGGTTTGTCTCGTTTTGGTATTGATAAAATTATCATTCCCAATCAAGTCGTCCTCAAAACAATCTCCAATAACAACATTATTGATTTTGAAATTATTTCTACTGGCGATATCTACTATCTAAAAGAAAGAGACAACGCAATAGAGTTAAAATTATTTTCACCTTCAAATCCAACCAAAGAAATCCCGGTCAGCTCATTACCGTGGTCTGACAATTATCAAATTTATCCCGCACCAACAGGTATTATAAATTTAATTGATCAAAAAAATCAACTGCTCTACGTTTTTGATCCACAACAAAAAAAAATCAACACCAAAAAGGTGATTATTCCGGACGTCAATTTTATTACTTGGAGTCAAGAGCAAGATTCTTTCCTCTTTGGCAATGCTTATGAAATTTGGATTTGGGAAACTGCTAAAAAAGACAATCCTAAACAACTCATTACACGATTAGGTTCAAAAATTAAAGACGTACTTTGGTATCCAATACCCACACACATCATGTATCTCACCACTGAGGAGTTGGTCATCAATGAACTAGTGATGATTAACTATCGCCGTGAAACTACCAGTTTCTCTAAATTCAAAAAAGCCGATCGCCTGCTTATTAACAGTAAGGGTAATAATCTTTATTGGTTTAATTCCGCCGAAGGTCTTTTTGTTAGCCAAATACAATAACTAATCAATCTGGCTTATAATTTTTTCTGCTATATCTCTTAAGCTATCTTTACTTTCATTGTTTACAATTGACTGTATGGCACCACCACCATCGCCTTCAAAACGGGGAATAATGTGCACATGTAGGTGTTCTAATTCTTGCCCAGCTGTTTTCCAATGATTCACTCCGATATTAAAACCCGTCGCTTTAATCTCAGAATTTTTTATCGCCAAGGCAATCTCGCACACCTTTTTATATAACTCACCAAGCTTGTTTGTCTCTAAATCAAACATGGTGGAAACGTGCTTTTTAGTCACCACCATTGTGTGACCTGGCGCCGAAGGATGAACATCCAAAAAAGCCATGAATTTATCATCTTCATAAATAATTTCCGCGGGAATTTTTTTATTAATAATTTTACAAACAACGCAGTCAGACATAAAATTTTTTTAATTAATTTTTTTTTAAATTATAGATGAGCACCAAAAAGCCAGAAAAAATAATTACTACTAAAATTATATTCAAATTAAAGTGATTGGAAACCAAACCTTCCTTAATTAATTCTAAAGTGAAAAAAAAGAAAAAAGCACTCATATTAATAACAAAAAAATCCTGAAAAAAATCTTTCATCATATTTTATCTTTTTATTTTCCTTAGATAATTTTTTATTTGTTCTGTGACGTTAACAAAACTTAATCGATCTTTTTGAAAAACAATTTTAATAGCACCGATTACAATGCTTTGTTGATTTTGTTCAAGGTTGGGCGCCGAAACAAGCCAACGCATCATTGGCGCTCCTTGATAAACATTCTCTAAATTAAAATTAATTTTTACCACTTGCCACTCACCCGTTTGTTCGGTTGGTAAAATATCAACCAAAAACCACTGCCACTCATTTTTAATAATTTGTGGTCCAATTTGAAATTTCTCTTCACCTAAATTTTTATATTTAATTTCAACTTCAGCTGTTTTAAAAACTTGCGGAGTGCGTACATCAAAATAAACTGGGCTCTTGGCCATTTTTTGCCAACACCCTTCTTGGGTTTTTTCCACTGGCCACAATCTATCACCGGGAGAAAATTCTGTCAGCATGGGACTTGTGGTACAAAAATCATAATTAACCACCAAATTTTTACCTGGTACAAAATCAAACCACAACAACCAAACGGTTAGTGCAATAAAAAATAAAATTAAAAATATTTTTACAAGACGCACAATCATAAAAAATAAACTACTTATTTAAAACATAATATTCTGCCCTTTGTTGTACCTTAAACAAAATTCCTCCACCCTTAATTTCTTGCCCATCATAAATTTCTAAATTATAAGGATTAAACTTCGTTTGATTCAAATATGTTGGATCGACTTCGGACGAACGATAAAAAAAATAAACCCCTGTTACTTTTAAAAGACGGCTCACCATAAAAAGTTCGTTCCCACCCTGTGGCACCACCACATGTTGTCTTTCTGGAAAAACAACTTTATCATTAGAAACATCCATCAAAATTATATCACTCGGTTGGGTTTTATTTACCACATCTTGAGCTTGTAAACGATAAATTAAAAGATTGTTTTTTATGGCAATCAAATTTTCTTCCCCACTAAAATAAACCAAATTAGCAGCCAAAACAATCAGGAATAAAATTAAACCGACTAAAACAACTTTCTTATTTTTAATTTTTATAATCTCAGAAATCTTAATTAACATCAAAGCAACAAATGGCAAAGCCAAAATAAATAGTGGTAAAAAATAACGAATATAAGATGAGCCAATACTAACTGAGTATGGATTAACACTATCTTGAAAAAACCAAGACCCATAATATGGCATTAAATATCCAGTGACTAAAAATAAATAAAAATATAATTTTTGTCCACTAGTTTTTTTATTTTTTAAAAATACAACCATTCCACCAACAAAAAATAAAACCCAAGGCCAAAAAAGCTGCCAAAAATACTTAACAAAAACATGGTTTACCATCACTTGTGGGTGAAAACCAAACGGTAACAATAACGCTTGTACTAGACCAATAGGCCTAATTTGCGCTAAATCTTCCAAATTAGAGCTTACCATTTGCGAATAGCCACTAGCCAAGTATGAACCGTATAAAATTTTATTGTTATGCAAAACCGGCACACCACATAAACAAAAAAATAAAAAACACAAGACTAAATATTTTAAGTTAAGTTTAAAATTTTTGCGATAAAAAATTAAAATACCCACCACCATTAAAAACACCCACACAAACTCTGATGAACGTGTAATTAAAGCACCGCCCATACATAAACCACTTGCCACGGCTAAAAATAATTTACGTTTTGATTTTAATTTGTACTCACCCAAAGGATCTGTCTGTAATAAATTAACCAAAAAATAAAGTCCCGCCAAGAGCAAGGTCAAAAATAAAACATTATGAAACAATGTACGTGAAGCATAATACCAAAAGCCAGGAAATAAAAACATTAAAACAGCCGACACAAAAGCCGTTTTTTTTTCAAACCAAAATTTAAGCAATAAATAAAAAAACACAACACCCAACACGGCAAAAAAGGGTGTCAAAAAAAGAATTATCCAAGTACTCAAAACTTTTGCCAACGCACCATAAATCAACATCAATCCCTGAAAAGTTCCCGGCACCACTTTTTCTTGCATTGGCTTAGCCCAACGTGGAAAGACCACCCCACCCGCCATTAAACTATATGGTTCCACATAATACAGCTGACCAGTTTTTGAATAAAGTTTAGTAAAATAATAGTTAGTCACTTCATCCGGCGTATTGAATTTAAAATCAATTTGACTAAATGGCACCTCACTTTTTATAATCTGTGCCAAAGGCAAAAAAGAATAAAATACAAAAAAAATACTCGCCAAAATTGACAAAACAACGATTTCTTTGTTTTTATTAAATATCTCCATGGTTGTATTATAACATTTTAACTCAACAAAATAAAAAGGCTCTTTTTCTTTAATTTATTACTTTTTACTGGTTATGATTATTTGCCTTTCATGATTTTTTAAAGTATCATTAGCATATAAAATATGTCACAAAAAATCAAATTTTTAATCCAACCTCTGCTCATAATTTTAGTCTTGGTGTTAAATATGCTGGCATTCAAAAATCCGTTTGTGGGCGGACTTCTGACTTTAATTTATTTTTATTTTTTTAGCTTTTATTTTGGTCAACGAATTTTTTTTAGTCAAAAAAAATATTTTCGATTTTTTTTAGGTTTTATCTTTTTAATAGCTGAGATAATCTTGTCCAGTGTAATTCTTTATTATACTCTGGGGCTAACTAATTTTTCAATTTTTTTGGTGTTATTAATGCCGCTGGTGACGACTATTTTTTTGCCGGCTAATCAAACCACACCAACTCAACCGTTTGCATCCATTAGTAGTGAAGAAAATAATAAAAAAGATAGTAAAAAAATTATTTTTTTTCTTAACCTAATTTATTCAGGTCTCTTTATTGCACTCTTTTACTTTTTAATCATAAACAGTAGTTCTGAAGCGCTTGTTTCACCGTGGACAGTTTTACCAACACCGTTCTTTTTGCTCTATTTTTTGGCCACTTTTCTTGTGCTATTTGAAATTATTAAATTCCCCTCTTCCAAAAATATCATCCTGGTGGTCTTACAAATTTTTTTAAGTGCCTCCGTCGCAGTTATAATCTACCAAATTGGCTACGGCTTTGACCCTTTTATTCATCGCGTTGCCGAAAAAATAATTTTTACGCAAGGTTTTGTTTTACCCCAAACACCCTATTACATTGGCCAATATGGTTTAACGGTTTTTATCGCCAAAATTTCATACATAAATTTGACTATTATTGACAAATTTTTAGCACCGATTTTGGGTGCATTGTTAATACCGTTGGTTACTTATTTTGCTTTTTTAAAATTAATGGCCGAAAAAAAAATGGCCCAAATTTTGGCCTTGTTTGCTGCCCTTCTAACTTTATTTTCGTTTTTTGTTACCACACCTCAACACTTAGCCAATCTTTTTTTAATTGTTTTTGTCTGGCTAGTTTTCATAAATCTGAATTCCGCAACCCTCAAAATTAACCAATTGTGGTTTTTGGGCCTTAGCATTACAGCCATACACCCATTAGCAGGCCTGCCGGCTTTAATGTGCTGTTGGTTGTGTTGGCTTAAAACACGCCCACAGCAAAAGCTTGTCTTTAATTTTTCTGTGCTTATATTTCTTTTTATCCTGCCAATAATTTTTTTGAGCGCCACTTTTTTGTTACCCAATTTTAACTTAACTTTTAACTTTAATGGGCCCCAAGAATTATTAAAAACATGGCTGGCGCAAGACAATTATTTATCTTTTTACTCTTTTTTACATGCACCATATTTATTAAAAAAATATTTTATTTTATTAGTAATTCTGGGCAGCAGCCTTGGTTTTTGGAAATTTTATAAAACCCATTCCGTAATAACTGATAAAAAAATATTTATTTTTCCTTGGCTTATTTTTATTTTATTATTTAACGCCTTATTATTAAAATGCCTAAACTTTAGTGCTGTAATTAGTTACGAACAAAATATTTTCCCCATGCGCTTTGTACATGCTGCCTATTTTTTTGCTTTACCATTTTTATTATATCTAGCCACTGTTTTTAAACTGGATAAAAAATATGATTCAAAAAAAATTAGCTTATTAATTTTTACACTATCTTTTATTGCTGTCTCAATTTTTTATTTTTCTTATCCGCGTTATGACCGTCTAGAAAAAAACAAAGGCTACGGCGTATCCACAGCCGATCTACAGGCCGTTCAACTTGTTGAACAAAAAAATATCACTGATAATTATGTGGTTCTAGCCAATCAATCAACTGCGGCTGCTGCTTTACAAGAATTTGGTTTCAAAAAATATTATAACAATCTCTTTTATTATCCCCTACCAACATCTTCCCCGCTTTATCAAATTTATCTTGACATTACTTATCAAGGTATTCAACCAAAATTTATTAGCTCTGCTAAACAGCTTACCGGTGTTCAAAACATATATTTAATCTTTAATGATTATTGGACTAACTACAAAAAACTTGTAATTGATGGCAAAAACACTGCCAAGGAAAGCTGGGAAATTATGGCCGGCAAAGCCTGGATTTTTAAGTATTAATAAAAAACATTCTCACAATAATAAAAACCCTCAAAATTATTATTCTTAGGGTTTTTCTATTTTTTGTTACTAATTTTATCTACAAACTCTATCATTTGACGCTGAAAATTTTCTTTACTAAACTGTCCAGCGTGCGCACGTATTTTTTGTGCATCATATTTCTCTGGTTTAAAATGAATGATTGTATTAGCCAAACTTTCCCAAGTTTGATCTTCAAAAAATTCTCCACTCAAATTTGGCTCAACTGTCTCTAAGGCACCTCCGGCTTCATAAGCAATTACCGGACGACCGGCTGCCATCGCTTCCACGGCTGTAATACCAAAATCTTCTTCTTGTGGATTTATAAAAGCTATCGCTTGACTATATAGTTGCATCTTTTCATCATCTGTAACTTCGCCCAAAAACTCAATATTATTTTTTGCTATCTTTCTAAGGTTATTCGCTTCTGGCCCAGTACCAAAGACCTTGAGTGGTAGATCTAATTTATTAAAAGCCTTAATTGCCACATCATAACGCTTATAAGGCACCAACCGTCCACCAATTAAATAGTAATCTTTAATTTTATTGGCAATAGAAAATTTCTCCACCTCAACTGGTGGATAAATTATTGTCGAATCTTTTTGATAATATTTTTTAACACGACTTTGCACGTTTTTGGAATTACTCAAAAAATAATCCACTCGTTGTGCCGCTGACCAATCCCAATTACGCAAAAAAGATAAATAAAATGGTAAAAATTTCTTAATTACACCAGGATAGGGTAGGTCTTCTACATAACCTTTAAAATCAGACCACAAATATCTGGTTGGTGTGTGACAATAACAAATATGGGAGGTTTCGGGTTTAGTAATTACACCTTTAGCAAAAGATGAGCTGGAAGAAATAATGACATCAAAAGCTTTTAAATCATGTGCTTCTATGGCCATAGGCATCAGTGGTAAATACCATTGATACTTTGTTTTAATACCTGGCATGTGCTGTAAAAAAGAAGCCCTTAAATCTGATTCTCTGTAATACTTGGCTTTTTTTTGTTCATCATAAATTAAAACAAAAGTCGGGCTCTCTGGATAAAGCTCTTGCAAAGCGCGCAACACTCTTTCTTGCCCGCCTTCTTGAACCAACATGTCGTTAATGAGGGCGATTTTCATTTTTTTATCTTACCAATTTAATACCCAAAACACAACCTTAAATCCAACTAAAAATAGCCCCACGGCTGTTTTAAGTTTATTTTGCTCCTTTGCGGGCTAAAACTACCCACGGAGTTTTAATTAAAATAATTAAGTCCAGCCAAAAAGACCAATTTTCAATATAAAAAATATCCAAACGCGCTTCTTCCGCAAACTCTAAATCTGAACGACCGGAAACCTGTGCCAAACCGGTTATACCCGGTTTAATATTTAATAATTTCTTCTGCTGTTTTTCATAATTTTGAACTTCTTTTGGTAAGTGTGGCCGCGGACCAACTAGGCTCATGCTGCCACGCAAAACATTCCATAATTGCGGTAATTCATCAAGACTCCATTGTCGCAAAATTTTACCAACCCGAGTTAAGCGCGGATCATCGGTTATTTTAAAAAGCGGACCATCTTTTCTTTCATTGTGCACCAATAATTTATCTTTCAAAGCATCAGCGTTTTTTATCATTGATCTGAACTTCCAAATTATAATCGTCTGACCCTTAACCCCCACTCTTTTTTGTCCATAAAATACTGAGCCCACGGAATCAACTTTAACCAGCAACGCAATAATCAAAAACAGCGGTATTAAAATAATTAAAGACAGTATGGCAAAAAAAATATCAAAAACGCGTTTTAAAATTTTTCCCCAGCCATCCAAAACTGTGCGCTTTACCTCTACAACTGGTACACCAGCAATGGTATACAAATCAACTCTGGGACTTTGGGTAGTAAAAAAATCAGCTGCATACTTAAAAACTAAATGTTTTTCGTCCGCAAAATCTAACAATGCCATGTTTTGTTCACGACTCAAACCGGCATCTGCTTGAATAATTTCATCAAATCTATTAGCTTGATAAAGTTTATCTAATTCTTCTGATGTGCCATTATTAAAATCATCAAAACGAGCCACCAACAAATATCCCAAACGTTTATTTCTATACATTTCCTTAGCGATATCATCTGCTGAATCGTTTGCGCCGATCATTACCACCCGCCTGACTCCCAAACCCTTACCCAACAAAATGTATTGTACCAAACGCACAATTAATCTGGCTAATAACACAAACACAATTGAAAAAATCCAAGCTGCCAACAAAATAAAACGTGAATTAAAAAGTTCACGCGAAAAAAACGCTCCAACAATAACTGCCAACATCCCGGTTGAACAAGCCAAAAAAATTTTACCTACCTCGTCAAAAATTTTTGTCGGACCCTTAATTTGATACAACCCGGCAATAATAAAAATAACTAACCAACCCACAGCAATTAAACACACATAATTAAAATATTGATTAAATTCCAAATTAAAAATCACCGGCCTGATTGTCTGGATCCATGAAACATAACGCAAAAAATAGGCAGCTGTTGCCGCCGCTATCAACATAACATAGTCCAAAGGCACCAAAATAGCTGAAAAGGTCAAATCATTTTTTTTCATAAATTAAAATTCTTATATATCCAAAGGGTGGGATCATAAGCCGGATTCTGTTTCCGTCTAAACGGAATGCAATCATCTATCTAACGCGTCCTTTTAAAGGGACTTGCGCCGGATAAGGCTTACCCAAATCTATGTCACCATAGAAGCGCGTGGTCTCTTACACCGCGGTTTCATCCTTACCTCGTGAGTCTTTTAACTAACAAGGCGGTTTATTTTCTGTGGCGCTTGCTCGGAGTTTTAAAATTGACCAAGAAAAATAAAACGATCGTAACTTATTTTTCTTGTATTTCTTATGCTCGGTTCTGTTTCAGAACTATCCTTTGTGTGGCGTCCGGACTTTCCTCCCCAACAATCCACCAATTAGCGGATATTAGGGCGATTGCTCACCCACCCCTTAGACAATATTTATATTAACAAAAAATAAGGTTTTTGTCAAAAAAGATCCACCCCAAAAGTGAATCTATTTTCCTAATCCGTAATAGTTAATTCAAAAAATTAATTGCATTTATTCTTACTCTTGCTCCTTTTGTGCATCATTTTTTATCACCATATCATCATGTTGGTGGGTTGCATGGTGTCCTTTATCATGTTTAGCCATGTGTCTTTCATAGGCCATCAGTTCAAATACAGTCCGCCACAAACCCAAAACCAATGCGCAATATTTTCTTAAATACTCTGGACTTAAGGTGTTAATTTTGGCAGCGACTGGCCCAAAGGCCAAATTTTGAAACATAAAAAACGCCAACGACAAAGGCATTTTTAATTTTGGGTACAGATCAGTTTCTAAATTAAATTTATTTACATCAGTTTCGGCTTGACCAACGTGTTCCATCACATTACCCAGTAATACATAAAAAAGCTGCTGCGTAGTTTTTTCAAAATCACGTTTTTCAAAAAGATCCAAAACCTGCTTAGTAAACTTTTCTATCGTTTCTTCTTTATCTTTTTCTAATTTATTATTTTCTTTGTCTAATTCAGCTTTTTTACCAAAACTTTCAATCAAAAATTTATAAGATAAAATCGGATCGGGCTCCAAAAATTTTTCTATAAACTCCCAAGTACCAATAAACTCGCGATTTATGTCGCGCGTCAATTTAAAATATTCCTTAAAATCTGGTGCTTCATTTAAGGCTTTAATTTTTTCTTCCAAAAGCTGTTGAGTTTTTTCTTTATTATCTGACATATAAAACATTATGACACAAAAAAAATATCTAAGCAAATTAGCTTAAATAAATTTCTTCCAGCCTTTTTATATACATGTCTAAATTATGTTTTTTAGCGCGTTGCCAACAATTCTGACTTAAATTATTTAGGTTGTCATTATCTAAAACATTCAACATGGTTTTTACCAAACCCTCAATGTCGCCTGGTTTAAACAAAAAACCCGTCTTATCTTCTTGTACTAATTCAATAATCCCGCCAAGATTAGAGGCAATAACAGGCAAACCACGGCTAAAAGCTTCCACAATAACTGTTGGCGCGTTTTCATAGGTCAAAGTTGGTAATATCAAAACTTGCGCCTGTCCGTACAAATCTGTCAAACGTTCTCTTTCTAATTGACCATAGAAAAAAATATTTTCGCTTTCTGCAGCCAAACTATGTGCTTTTTTCATTTCGCGTCCAGTACCAGCAATGTGTAAAAAAACCTTTTTATCACTCATGGATATTTTTTTAAAAGCTTGTATTAATAACATAATCCCTTTATATTCTTCCACCCTGCCCACATATAAAAAATTAAATTCATCAACTTTAATTTTTGGTAATCTAAGTTGACCATCAAAAATTTGAGTGCTTGGGTTTAAAACCAATTCCTTTTGACTGTGGGTAAAAAAATTCTTTTTCAGATAAAAATCTAACAGCCACTGCGAAGGTGAAATAATTATTTGTGGCGAATTAAACAACGTACGTACTAATTTTTCATACCAAACCCTTAAAAAAAAGGTGTTAATAAAATTCTTTTCTTGATCATAAATTAATTGCCCAGACGGATAAACCAATTGAATATCATGCAAAGTATGGATGTGTTTTATTTTTAATTTTTTAATACTGCGTGGTAATAAAAAACTCAAACCACTTAAGTTGTGCGTATGCACCAAATCTGGGTGTTCTTGTTGTAAAATTCTTTCAACTTTTTTAACAACACTTAAATTAAAAATATTAAAAAACCACCACACTAAACGCAGAAAAGCTGGTTTTTTATCAATGTCAAAAAAAGAAAAAAAATTCCACGCCCTGATGCGGTAAATTTTAATATCTTGCTCAATTGTTTCATCTTTTCTACCGGCGGTAATTATCATGACGGTGTGTCCGTTTTTAACCAAACCATCAGCTGTAGCTTTTACCACTGTTTCTGCCCCACCTTTGGTATAGGGATCGTATAAATTATTGATTAAACAAATTTTCATAAAATATTATATCCAATTAATAGCCACAGAAAAAACTGACCAAATTAAAATCAAAAACCAAACCGCTAACCATAAAAATTCAAATTTAAATTTTTTTAAAACCATACTCAGCCAGGCCCAGCTGATAATCATGAGTAACGGCCAAACTGACAGAATAAAACTCGCTTTTAAAGTTCCGCGCTCCAAAAACGGAAATTTGTACACATTAAAAGCCAGGGCTAAAAAAGAACCACCAATAAAAATTAGAAAGAAAAAGTTAACATTCGGTCTAAAACCATTTTTTATCCAATACCAAAATAATCCTAGCACGCCAGCAGCAAAAATAAAAATAAACACCAAAGAAAAATATAACAATAAAATTGAAAATTGAAATTTTTTAACACTTACCAAATTACCGCTTTCAGTCAAAATTTTCTGGTCGGCTGGAAAATTTAAATTATTTTTATCAACATTATTGGCAATTGTATAATAATCGCTAAAAGCATCGGCAAACACCACACTAAAAAAAGAATCTTTTGAACTCATCCAAAACGGCTGCCTAAATATCTCACCACTAACGTGCAAAAAAAAATTTTTAGATAAAATTCCTTTGTCATTAAGTTGGTCTTCATAAATATTTATAGACAAACCATTCCCAAAATGTTTTTGTTTATAAAAAATCCACGGCGCATAAATACCGCCCGCCACCACTAAAAACAATAAGCCATACCACAACCATTTAATTTTGCACTCATAAAAGGCTTTATAAACAAACCATATCAAAAGCGCCAACACAAAGATAACTGCCGACAATTTTATTAACAAGGCCACACCAGAAAGTATGCCCATTAAAATAATTCTTTTTTTGTTCCAGCCTTTTTGTGAAAAAATAATAAAATAATAAATTAATAAGAGTGTTAAAAAAGCCACCCATAATTCATTGGTCAAATAATTGGCCGTTTCGGTCATCACCGAAATTAAACTGCTACCAATTACGGACGCCAGCCAAACTTTTTTATCACTTGAAAACTTTTGTGCTATTTTATAAACTAAAAAAATTAAAAAAACACTTATAAAAGAAGAGATTATTTGTAAAATTTTAATTGTACAACCCAAAAAGTTAGCCTGACAAATTGGTTGCGTTGCCCACCCCAATAAAGCGTTTAAAAAATAAAAACCCGGCTCATGCCAGGCCAAATAGTTTTCTGCCATTGTCGGCAGTCTCCAGTTTTGCATCGCAGTTTTTATGTATTCCAAATGCGCTCCACCATCATAACCCCAGTAAGAATTAAAATTTATAGCATTATGTAAACGAAAAGCAAAGAGCAACAAAAAAAATACTACAAATAAAATATTAAATTTGTTTTTCAATAAATAATTCATACTTTATTTTTACAAATACGATACAAAAAAAGTTTAAATACTTTCCTAAAAAATTCAATTATATCTTTTCTATTCAACTTTGATTTTCCAAATTCTCGATCTGGAAAAACGACTGGCACTTCTGTAATTTTTAGACCAGCTTTTTCTAAACGATAAACCATTTCTACTTGGAAAGCATAGCCATTACTCTGGATATTCTCATAATCTATCTTTTTTAAAGTTTCGGCTCGAAAACAGCGAAAACCAGCCGTAATATCACGTGTTTTTAAACCTAATAAAATTTTAGCCAGCCACATGGCACCGTTGGAGTATAATTTTCTTTTAAAATTCCAACCTATAATCTTGCCGCCCTTAACCTTTCGTGAACCAATAGCTAAAGCCGCACCATTTTGACATTCTAGAAGCAACCGCGATAAATCTTGAGGCTGATGCGAAAAATCAGCATCCATTTCAAAAATAAAATCAGCGCCTTTTTGCAAAGCATATTTAAATCCCGCTCGATAGGCCACGCCCAAACCCTGTTTTTTTTCACGATGTAAAACATCCACCGGTAATTCTAAACTTAGTTTATCGGCTATTTTACCGGTGCCATCGGGAGAATTGTCATCCACAATTAAAACACGTAGACCTCTAATTGGTTGTTTACAAATTTCGCGTACCAATTTTTCAATATTTTCTTTTTCATTATAGGTTGGAATAACAATATAAACCATAAATTAAAAATTTAAAATTTCTTCCAACTTATTAACATGCGCTTTCCAATTAAATTTTTCTTCTACCATTTTTCTGCCAGCTTCGCCAAACCTACTGCGTAATTTTTGATCTGCCAAAAGTATCTGCATTTTTTCTGCTAAATCTTTTATATCTCCAGGCCGCGCTAAAAGCCCATTAATTCCGTCTTTACACACCATGCGCACACCAGACAAATCCGTTGCCACAACTGCTTTGTTATAAGTCATGGCCTCCACCAATACCATACCAAATGCCTCACCGGAATTAATCGACGGTAAAACTAAAAATTCACATTCACTATAAAGCTGTTCTTTTTCTACATCATTTACTCTGCCAAAAAATTTTACTTTTTCTGTTAAACCCAAATCCATAGCTAATTTTTCATATTCTGCCCGTAAATCACCATCGCCAACTAAAAACAGTTTTATCTTTTGGTGTTGTAAAACTAATTGGCTAAATGCGTTTAATAAAACATCCACCCCTTTAAAATAATGCGCCCGATCCATTCCGCCCACAAACAAAATAAAATTTTCATTGACCATCTGTTGTTGTTTATAAACTATTGGTTTTAAATCAGCTCCCAAAGCTATTTCTACAAATTTATCTTTATACGCCAAATAAAAATTTTTTAATTTAGAATGCATCGTATAATCAAGTGACTGCACCATAATTTTGACGGCCATTTTTAAAAATGATTTTAAAATCATACGACTAGGTAAAGAAAAAAACTTCAAAAATAAATTTGTTGGTATAAAATCCATGTGATAATAAACAAAAATCTTACCTCTCCAAAAACCGATTTTTTTTATAAACCATAAGATTTCTAGTGTACCAAAAAAAGGATAATGTAAAATTATTGTATCAAAACCTTTTAGTCGCCATAAAAGTTGCGGCAAAAAAGCCGCGTTACCATATTTGACAACCGGCTTCAAGTAATTAATTTTAAAATTTTTGCCTGTTATTTTTTCACCACCAAAGTCAGGCGTAAACACCTCCACGCTTTCACCATATTCAGACAAACCATTGCTTTGCATGGCGGCAACTTTTCCAATTCCACCACCATAAGGCGGATAAACACACGTTATTTGAGCTATTTTCATAAAAAAATTAAATAAATTTTTTAATCTGCTGCCAATAAAATTTCATAACTGGATTAGCAATTTTGTCTAACAAAAAATTACTAACCTCTTGAAACTTTATTTGACTGACAAAATTCTTTGTCAACTCAACGTCGTCAATTTCTCTTGCCACTTGAATTTTTTTACGAGCTTTTAGCCAAGATTTTATATTAATTAAAAACCAAAAATGAACCTCTAACCACTGCCAAAAATAACCACTTTTTAAAGCAAAATAAAGTTGTCCCAAATCCATAAAAAGCAACATTGGCCAAATTAACAATAGAGTTTTGAGTTTATAAAATTTTAAAATTATATACAACCTGTTTTTCTCCATCAAAAAATAACGATTTTTATTTTTAGTGGTCGGAAAATAATAATCATGATAAACAATTGCTCCAGAGGCCAAAACTGTTCGATAACCACACAAGCGCCCTCTTAAACAAATATCTGAATCTTCATGATAGGAACCAATGTTTTCGTCTAACAAACCAATTTTTTTAAGCATCCCGGCTTTATATAACACTGCCGCTCCGGATGCGTAAGTAATTTCTTTATGGTTAAAAATTGAAAATTTGAAATTTGAAATTTTCTCATGATTACCGCCCGAAAAACCATAGCCCAAATAATGTAATTCGTTACCCCAACAATTAATTTCATTTCTGTTCTGATAGTACAAGATTAGTGATTGTACAGCACCAATTTTTTTATCACTTGTTGCCACTTTTACCAGCTCAAACAAAAAATCAGGTTCAACTTCAATATCCTGATTTAGCAGTACCAAATATTCCGCACCTTGGTCAAGTGCATACTGCATACCAATATTATTACCACTCACAAAACCCAAATTTTTTTCCAGTTTTATTAAATGTAAATTTGGCCAATTTAAATTTTCTAAAAATTCAACACTTCCATCAACAGAACACGAATCAACCACCACAAAGTTTATTTTTTCTGACGGATAATTTAAACTCGCCAAACTTTTAAAAAATTTTGGTAAATATTTTAAACCATTCCAGGTTAAAATTACAACATAAACCATAACTAATTATTTTTTTCTGTTTCCTGTTTGGCGACTGTTTTTAATGCGTCTTGCCGTACGATTTTTGTAATATTTCTTTCCATCTTTTCTAAACGCGTATAAATACGAAAAATAAAATAAAAAACCAAAACCATACCCAAATAAAGCACCAGATCTGCTCCACGACCAATACCAACCAAATTAGCCAAACTGGTTAAAAAATTTGGCACCCACACAGCCACACCAGCCACCAACCAAAATAATAACCAACCCACAAACTCTGACATTTTTAAATCCGCCTTTTTAAAACGACCAATTAAACGCCACAAAACAAAAAAAATAAAAACTGAAATTATAATTTGAATAAGCATAAAATAAAAATTATTTTAATTTTTAATAATTTTATGAATAAAAAGTTCCCACAAAATTCTAAAACCACCATCAACTCCCTGCCCAAATTCTTTATAAATTACACTAACCGGCAATTCCTTGAAACGTAAATTGTTTTTTTTAATTTGCGCCACAATTTCCGTATTATGTGACATACCATCTTGTAAAATCACTATCTTTTCGGCCGCTAATCGGTTCATGGCTCGCAATCCACAATGCGCGTCGCTTAATCTTAAACCAGTCAAAAAATAATTAATTAAACGGCTAATGGGGTGGATTATTTTTCTTTTTAACCACGGCATCTGTGTATTTTTTTGTAAAAAACGTGAACCTAAAATTATATCTACCTCATTCTTAATTAACGGCTGTATAAGACTCAAAATTTCTTCGGCTAAAAACTGGCCATCAGCGTCAAAATGAATAATAATCTCAGCACCATTTTGTAAAGCAAAATCCGTGCCGGTTTGTAAAGTCGCACCTTGACCACGATTAATTTGCTGACGCAGTATACTCACTCTTTTTGCTTGTACCAAAGCAAACGTATCATCTTTTGAACCATCGTCAACTACTACTATCTTATAATCATATTTTAATAAATCGTCCAAAGTGCTTTGGATATTTTTTGCTTCATTATACGCCGGTACAACGACAAAAATTTTTTCATTCATAATTAAAAATTGCCCTTATATTGTTTCAAATTGACTTTCATGTCCTCGACGGTTTTAGTTAAACCACCTTCCAAAGATACCATTGGAAACCAGTCCAAGCCTTCCTTGGCCAGACCAATGTCAGGCACTAATTGTTTAGATGTATAAGGCAAATGTTCTTTAAATTCTAATTTGGAAGAAGAGTTGCACAAATCAATAATCTTTTTTGCTAAATCAGCAATACGCACAGTGTTATCACTGCCCAGATTAATTGGCATATTAATATCAGAATTCATCAATCGTACTAAACCCTCAACCATGTCATCAATATAACAATAACTGCCCATTTCATCTTCCGAACCATAGACGACAACGGTTTTATTCAACAAAGCGTTTACCGCAAAATCTGGTATCATGCGACCATCGTCCAATTTCATACGCGGTCCATAGGTATTAAATACACGTGCTATTTTAACATCGATAGCTTCTTTTGAATGATAACTCATCACCAAACTTTCCGCGAAACGTTTGCCTTCATTATAACAAGAACGTGGACCAATTGGATTAACTTTGCCCCAATTATCCTCGCGCACCAAATTCATATCATCCAAATCGCCATAAATGGCCGAGGTGGACAGGTGTAAAATTTTCGCTTTATGTTTTTTGGCCAACAGCAAAACATTGTTCGTTCCATAAGAATTGGTCATCAATGTTTCAATCGGTAAATTATTGTATTTTTGCGGCGAGGTTGGACAAGCTAGATTGTAAATTTCCTGAATGCCCTGCAACTCAACCTTAAATTCTTTCAATTCAAAAAAATCTTCTAGTTTTAATGCTACACTAATGTCGTGTTTTATAAACTTAAAAGCTGGGTCACTAAACAGTTGATCAATATTTTTTTCCGAGCCGGTGATAAAGTTATCCACGCAAATAACGTGATTTTTTTTTACCAATTCATCACATAGATGCGAACCGATAAAACCGGCTCCGCCGGTAACTAAAATATTTTTTTTGCCCGATGGATAAAACATAAAATTAATTTTTTAATTTTCAATTTCTAATTTCTAAACAATAATCCAGTTACCCAATTTTTAATTTCTAAAAATTTTAAACATTAGAAATTAAAACATTAAAAATTGTTTAGAAATTGAAAATTAGAAATTATAAATTTACTCTGCTGCTACTCGCACGCCTCCTCTAAATTTAGAATCATAAGCAAAAAACTGCAACTGCAATTCTCCTTTTAAATCAAAGACTCGCACCTGTGGTCCACCAGAAACACCCGCACCAGTAATAATTTCGTCTTTTGAGTCGCCATTAATATCACCTGCAGCCACAAAAACTCCACCTCTAAATTTTTTATCAAAAGCTAAAAAATTACTCAACAACTCACCCTTAAAATTAAATATGCGCACTTGCGGAGTATCGCTCTTACCAGCACCGACAATAATTTCATCGCGACCGTCACCGTTTACATCACCCGCGGCTATGCGCACTCCCTGTCTAAACTTAACATCAAAAGCTAAAAATGAAGTCAGCAGATTACCTTGTTGATCAAAAATTTTTACCCACGGTTCAAAACCGCTCATTGGTGCGACAATAATTTCATCGCGACCGTCACCGTTTACATCACCTGCCGCTACAAAAACTCCACCTCTAAATTTTTTATCAAACGCCATAAAACTGCCTTTAATATGACCTTGGTAGTCAAAAACTTTTATGTCTGGTCCACCACCCGTACCCGGACCAGTAATAATTTCTAAGACGCCGTCTGCATCAGTATCACCCACCGCCACCTCTAAACCACCACGAAAATTTTGATTATAAATCATACTTTGTTCTTCCAGATTTCCATTTTCAGAAAAAATCTTAACCCATGGATAAGTGCCTTTACCCAATCCCACCACAATCTCTTTTTTCCCGTCGTTATCTAAATCACCCGAAGCTAATGATAAGCCACCTCTAAATTTATTATCAAAAGCAAAAAATTCTTCTTTCAAATTATTCTGTTCCAAGACCTTAACATGCGGTCCACCACCAACACCAGCAGCGGTTAGAATTTTTTTTCTATCAAATTGTGTTGTTGGGGTCTCAGTTACAGCGGCACTCACCGCGGCATAAACATCTAACAATCCTTTACCTAATTTGCCTTTATAATTTGGATTTTGATTATCAACATTATGCGCACTATTTAAAATAATTTCCTGCATCTGCATAATTGATAAATTTGGTTTAATAGCCTTAATCAAAGCCAAAGCTCCAGCAACCTGTGGTGCGGAAACCGAAGTTCCAGTAAACCCCAATTGATAATAATCACCAAACTCATAACTATTATTCTGATAAAAAGTTGTGCTAAATAGCCGTACACCCGGCGCAACTAAATCCACACACCTAGAACCATAATTAGAAAAACTGGTCAAGACATTGTCATTATCAACTGATGATACCCCCAAAACCCAATTTTCTCCATTTGGTCCATCATGACAAACGGGATAAGAAAGATTAGCTTCAATACCCAAGTCTAGACCGTTGGAAACTTCATTTCCGGCAGCCGCAACCACTAAGACTCCGGCCTCATAAGCTCTTTTTATAGCATTCTCTAAAGTCAAACTACGACCGTGCCCAACAAAACTTAAATTAATAATCTGGGCGCCTTGTTTGACCGCATAGTCAATTGCTTCAGCCACCTTATCAGTTGCCCCCAAACCAGCACTATCTAAAACTCTAAGGGGCATAATTTTACTATTCCAAGTCACACCAGCAATACCCTCACCATTATGACCACGGGCGGCCGCAATACCAGCCACCACCGTGCCATGATTAACCCCGACTTTACTATATGGTTCAACCACTTTGGGTAAGACATCTTTGGAGTTAGTCAAAAAATCCCAACCGTGCACATCATCTGTGTAACCGTTTTCATCATCATCAATACCATTATCAACAACCTCCTTAAAATTAGTCCAGATATTATCTTTTAAATCCGGATGATTTATATCCACGCCGGTGTCTAAAACAGCAATCGTCACCTGAGCTGAACCAACCGTAATATCCCAAGCCGGAATGGCTTTAATAATGGACAAATACAATTGCTGACTAAAAAAAGTATCTGATGGTTCCGATGAAGCCTGATAAATATAATTCGGTTCAACATAATCCACCGCAGTGTTATTTTGATAATAATCTATAAGTTTAAGCAACTCTTTATCATCAGCAAATTTAAACTTATAAACTTTTTCACTATTCTTTAACTTAACCAACAACTCCCCTGTTTGATGCGCTGCGATTATTTCTTCAGTACTAAAACTTTCAGCACAAACAAAAGAAAAAATAAAACTATTAAAAAACAGGACTAAAAAAACCACGCCCAACCAAATTAAATTATTTTTTATTTTTTTATTTATCATTTGAATTTAAAAAATTAATTTCCTAAAAGTTGTAAAAACTTCTCTGCCTCAGCCTGCAGTGCTGGATTAAGTTCTACTGCTTTTTTAACTGCCTGTCTGGCCTTTTCTGTTTGTCCAATTTCTCTATAAATTGTCGCCAACTTAGCATAATTATCTGCTGTTGGTTGTAAAAATGTTAATTTTTCCAACACGGCTGCCACGGCTTCTTTTTTTCCAGCCACCATATAAACTCTATAAAGCCGCTCTAAATTTTCTGGACTATTAAAATTATAACCACTCTTGGTCATAAAATCATATTGTGCGCCAGCTTCGCCGTCACGACCAGCCACCGCATAAGCAGCCATTAAATTCCACCTTGATTCCATGGTTTTTGGATTTAAATCAACAGCTTTCTGAAAATAAGCAATACCATCATCAAAACGCTTCTGACCAATTTTGGCCTGACCCATTTCAAAATATATTTGTGGCCTGGTTGGTGACAGTAATAACGCTTTTTCACCCCAATTAATTACCTGCTCAAGCCGTGCGGTATCCAAACCAGAACTTCGATTTAAAAGTGCCATTAGATATAAATAATTTTGTACGTCCTTTGGCGCAGCTTTAATATTAGCTTTTATTTCATCAATGGCTAAATTAAAATTATTAGCTACTTGAGTATTATTAAGTCCGCTACTTGTATTATTAGAAAGAATTACATTATCAGCCAACTTTTGTCTAATTTCTGGCGTTTGATAGGTATTCATATCAATCGCTTGTTTAAATAAATCTATAGCACTTTGTTCTTTGCCAGCATTGGCCCATCCTAAACCTTGTATGGCCCTAGTGTTAGCCTGCATTGGTTTTAAATTAAAAATATAGGCCACAATAATAAAAATCAAGACCATAGACAGAGCGCCAATCCAATTAACTTCGTCAACATTTTTTATTCGATTTTGTATTATATCTTTTTCCCCATGCTTTTTAGTGATATAGACAACCAAAGCCAACATAATAAATAACATTAAAAATGTTGACAACACATCAAAAACAAAAACATTCTGCACAAAATGAGCCACTAGTGCCACACTTAAAATACGTGCCAAATAAAACTCTTGCTCACGAACTTGCCAAAGTTTTTTTAAAGCAAAAAAGAAAAGCATTAAATAAGTCAATAATCCAAACACCCCCGTCGCCACTGCCACATCAAAAATTGTGTTGTGCGCGCGATCAAACCAGAGTTGCGAACCCTGATCAACAAATATTTCTGGATGAAAATATTTATTAAAGGCAATGTTATAATTCTCCCAACCATAACCAGTAAAAAAACGGTCTTTCCAACCCTTCCACGAGGTATCCCAAGCCAAAATACGTGATTGAGTGGTAACATCAGTAGCTGAGATGCCAACCAACCTTCTTAAGGTTGATTGATTTTGCACCCAAGTTGAATTGCGGTTAAACCAAACACCCATACTAACAATAATTACCACAGCCAAAATACCAACTGCCGACCAGCGTAGATTCTTTTTTTCTTTAGTTTCTTTATTAAAAATAAATAATAAACTCAAGACGCCAGCGCCCATAATCCAAGCCAATATTGCACCCCTGGTTTGTGTATTATAAATAATAAATAACTGCAATAAAGCCGACAATATAAAAAATAATTTAGCAAAAAGATTTCGCCGTTCAAAAAATAATAATAGAGAAAAATAAAACATCTGCAAGGAAAAAGCACCTAAAAAAGCCGCATTCCCAATTGTGGCGGCCAAACGCCCTGCACCCGGGTTAATGATTTCCCAAAACAAAAACTTATTTACATTCATTTTTTGTAACACACCATAACCAGCTACCAAACTGCCCACCACCACTGCGCCGCTTAAATAATTCAGCCATTCTTTTTTTTCTTTAAACAACCAAGTTAAAAGTAAAAAATAAACGATCACGTGCGCCAAAGTTAAAAAACCTTCACCACGTTCAATGGTGCCCCAAAAAGTTTTATAAAAATTGACACCAAAAATTCCAGTCACCAACACAATACCGCCAAAGATAATCACCAACCAACTAACGATGTTCATCTGTGGCCGATATCTTTTATCTAACAAAATTAGCCAGCCATACAACAATAAAGCAATTTCCAATAACAAACGAAAATACATGGTCTTGGAGGTGATAAATGGAAATAAAAACTTGGAAAAAACCAATAGTGGTGTCAACAAAATCAAATACAAAACTGCGTTTAAAGTGTAGCGTAGATAACGGGCAAGTTTTTCAGTGATCATAGGTTTTATTTTTCAGGTTTATTTTAATATAATTTTACCTTAACCTGCTAATTATATCAAACTTGCTTTTTTAACAAAAATGTTATATGCTATTAAAAGCTATGAATACCACACTAAAACTCAAAAAAATCATTTTGTTTTGTGGAGACATTATCATCCTGTATGCTTCTTTGTGGTTAACCTTGGTCATCCGCTACCAAAAAATTGATATTAGCCAGCACTGGCAACAACACATTATGCCTTTTTCTTTAATTTTTGTTTTATGGCTGATTATCTTCTATATAAATAATCTTTATGATTTAAAAACCGCGCGCAATAATATTACTTTTTACTCAACTTTAACAAAAAGCTTGATCTGGTGTGCTGCGGTCGCGGTGACTTTCTTCTATCTTTTTCAAGCCGGCATTGCCCCCAAAACCAATCTTTTTATTCAATTATTATTTTTTGCGCTTCTGTTTGCCCTGTGGCGACGTCTATTCAACCAAATAGCTAACACCAAAATTTTATCCAGCCACGTACTAATTATTGGTTTATCATCTATATCCATAAATTTAGCCTCTGATATTAATAATAAACCACAACTAGGTTTTAAGGTTCTGGCTGTTACTGATCATAATCAAGAAAAATTATTTACTGAAAATGAAAACCCAATCCCCCTAACAGACATAGAAATAATTACCGAGCCATTTAACTTATCAGAGATTATTACAACAAAAAAAATCACCACCATCATTAACACCCTAGATTTGCGGCAAAACGAAAAAATTATGGATGAACTTTATCAATCTCTCTCACAAAAAATAGCTATTTTTGATTTATCGATCTTTTTAGAAAAATTTACTGGAAAAGTACCAGTCAATGCCATTGGTCAAATTTGGTTTTTAGAAAATTTAAAAGAAGAAAATAAATCATTTTATGAAAGCGGCAAAAGGATTTTTGATATCTTAATTTCTTTTGTGGCTTTGATTATTTCTTTGCCCTTTATACCATTACTTTATGCCATTGTAAAAACTAACAGTCACGGACCTTTTTTATTTAAACAAATTCGTACTGGTAAAGACGGTAAAAAATTCCTGGCTATAAAAATACGCACCATGCACAAAAATGCCGAAAATTTTGGACCACAGTGGGCCACTAAAAACGATCCGCGTGTTACCAAAAGTGGTAGATTTCTTAGAAAAACAAGAATTGATGAAATTCCTCAACTCATTAATGTTTTGCGTGGTGAAATGAGTTTTATTGGACCTAGACCAGAGCGACCAGAATTTGTTGAACAATTGACACAAAAAATTCCTTTTTACAACCAACGTCATTTAATTAAACCCGGCTTAACCGGCTGGGCGCAGATAAATTTCCCTTATGGCGCGTCTGAAGCCGATGCGTTGGAAAAATTACAATATGATCTTTATTATATAAAAAATCGTTCATTTGCGCTTGATTTATCAATTCTTTTAAAAACCATAAAAACCGTCCTTTCTGGCGGCGGAAGATAAAAAAATTAAAAAACTGTTGTCTAAGTTTTTGACAGCAGTTTTTTAATTGTTAATTTTATAGATTTTAACTTCGGGATAAATATTTTTTTTATAGATCAACTCTTTGTCATCATAGGATTCCATAATATTAACAGCTGATTGAACCGTTGTATCATAAATATTTCCAAAATAAGGCACTACTACGTATTTGACCTGATACTGTTTTACCAGCACTTCAAGTTTTTCTTTTGTCTCTGGAAAAACAACCACGTTGGTTTGCGGTAAAAAATAATTCACAAAATTTGGGTGCCGTGAAGCGATCATGATTGTTTCAAAAGAATTAATATTCCTAAAATATTCAGCCACCTCGCGTGCCATTAACATTGAGTTGGGATGACTGGGTTCTTTACCCACAGCATTTCTAATTCCGCCCACCAGACTAATAACTAAACTACCCAGCATAAAAAAAATAATTATCTGTCGCCAAGAACCATTTCTTGTTTTGTCCATCACATACCAAAAACCCAATCCAGCAAAAAAAATAAAAACTTGGTTCACAGCATAAAGATATCGCGGTAATGGTTTAAAAAAAGAAAAAAAGACATAGTTGAGTATCAGATAAACAAACAAAAATAAAAACTTGCGGCCATATTTACGAGCTCCAAAAACCAAACCAAAACAAGAAAAAACAAAAATAAAGGCATCACCTACAATTTCCATTGGCGTTTTCCTTAACAAAGTCGAAAGGTTGGCTCCCCAATTTTTTATTATTTTTACACTATTCACACCAATCAAAGTTAAAAAATCTTGCCTAGCAACAGCTTCTGTCTGATTAGTATTTTGGTAGGTCGCCAGCCAAGTCGTGGCTGATTCGCTGGTGTGCAGAGGATTACCAAAAACAAAATAATTCCGCGCTAACCACGGTAAAACCACCACTAAAGCCGTTACAACCAAAAGCACCGAGGCTTGCCATATCTTTTTAGCATTAAAATTATTATCTTTTAGAGCCAAAAAATAAACCAACGCCGCTGGCAGTAATAAAACCACAGCTTGAAAGCGCACCAAATAAGCCAAACCTAAACTGGCACCCGCTAAAATATAATTACGCGGTCGCGGACTGGCAGTTAAAAAAACCAAAAACAGTAATACAAAAAAAATAAATGACATTTCGGTCAAAACTTGCGTACTCCAACCAACTATCACATTATTGACTGTCAAAAAAATAGCCGCTACCATCGCTAATTTTTTATTTATAGTTAATTGCCAACTTAAAATAAAAATCAAAACTGGCAATAAACTGGAAAACACAATATTTACTAATCCAGCCTGCACAAAACCAGTCCCAAAAAATTTAAAAGCCATCAACAATAAAATGGGAAAAAGTGGCGGAAAAAGAGCCAGCGGATATGGCACGCTGTTGGTTAAAGCCGGATTATAAACTAAGTGACTCAAAAAACCCCTGTGGTTTAACAAACTGACTGCCACATCAATATATTCAGCTCCATCATGAGCCAGAGTATATTCTGAAGTACAGAACAATAAAATAATTTTACCAACCAAATTTATAAGCAACAACCCAATCAAAAACCATCTAATTCTTAAATTTATAATCCATCTCCACATAAACTTAAAGCCAAGCAACAGACGATTATTTAAACCATAAAATTTGAATAAAAAAGCAGCCACAATTATTAATACTCCCAATACAGCAAAAAATATTTTAAAAGGATCAAGAAAAAGTCGGTTTATTTTTTCCAAACCAATTGGACTAACTGTATAACCCTGAATCAAATTAATTACGCGGGTTAACTTAAAAGCATCCAAAAAAAAATATAACCCAGAACTAATTAATAAAAAAAACAAACCCACATAAAAAACTACTTTAGGGCGACCAACTAGAAAATCAAACTTAATGGAAGCAATATTAAATTGCATATTTTTTTATTTTATAAACCAAGAAAACCAAGCTCAATAAAATTAATTCCGCTACTGTAAACCATAATCTGGAAAGTAGAGATAAAAAGACGGCCATGCCGGCAAAAAAATAAAACTTTAAAATTAAAGCCATTGTCCCTTCTTTAATACCTAAACCACTCGGTAAAAAAATCATCACCACACCCAAACCAACTGATAATAAATACGCGCCCATAATGCCTGGCAAAAAATTCCAGCTCACTGTCCCGACCGACATGATAAAAAAGAAAAAACCCACTGCCTGTAAGACATAACAAACTCCATAACTCAACCAAACTTTTAACATCTGTGAATATTTTAAAAAATGATCTGCACTCACCACATCTCTTTTTATTTTTTTAAGAACCAAGTTTAACAGCGGATAAAAAATTTTGGGATGCATAATAATCAAACCCAAAATTCCAGCCCCACTGGCCAAAATAAAAGCCCAAGAAGAAAAATTTCCCACTGATAAAAAAACAAAGACAACGCCCAAAATAAGCACCGCTGCAGCTGAAAGCCCCATATCCAAAAGAGAAGCCGCCAAAAGATTTTGACTTGAAAAACCATATGGTCGACCCAACAAAACCCGGGTCAAAACACTCCATACACTACCAGGTATATAGCGACTGAATTCGGCGTAAACATAAATTTTCATAGTCGACCACACATCAATGTGTGATGTTTTTTCCATAGCATACAAAATTTTACGCCATACCAAGCTCATACCAACTAAACCTAAAATAAGCAAAACAAAAGATATTAAAAGATATGTATAATTAAAAGTAAAAGGATAATTTTTCACCTGTTGCCAATTACTCACCAAAGCCCGTCCTAAAAAAAAGATAATCAAAATTATCACCACATACCAAAATAAGTTTTGTATTTTTCTTACTGTTACCCTCATAAAATAATTAATCAAAATTTATAAAGTTTTGGTAAGCTATTAACCTTAAGCATGGTTTGATGGAAATCAATACCAATTGTATCACAATACCACTTGATAGCTTCTTGACGTGGATGATTATCTTCTTGCACGTGTCTTAAAGCCTCTTCCCTTGTCAATATTCCTTCTCTAATTTGATTACTACGCAGGGTATCATTTTCAGTAAACCCAGCACTCATAAAATAGATATAATTATAAAAAGGTGCTGTCCCATCACCAATTCGCCAGGTGTTTTTGCTATTCAAGGCTGTCTCCCATTCATACTCATCAATTAAAATCGACTCTATTTCTTGTTCATTCCAATGTAAATATTCAAACAAAAAGAGATAATTATGCGGAATTAAATAATACATAGCATAAGCCGACAAGGTATCTGCAATAGAACTATTTAAAAAAGATGGGTTGGCAATAAAGTGCCGCGTATAGTACCAGGCCTGTTTAATTTGATTCCAGCCGGATAAATCATAAATATCGCGATTCACATTGCCCCAAGCGGATTTAACGCCACAAAAACCTGATTTGAAGTATGTTTTCTCCAAGGGATTTTGACACATCACAGCCAATTTAACATCCATCTGTTTTTTGACCTGATTAGCAAAATAAAAAAACTGTTTATCGCCAGCCATAAAAAGCGGTATCGTTCCCAAATCAGGTTTCTTAAGCCAAGCCAAAACATTTTTTTTAATATTAGAACGTTTTTTACGAATATCAGCTGAAACTAAAATGTGTTCAATGCCCAACTTACCAGTCATGCGCGCTTGATTACGTCTTCCTAAATGAGTCAGCATACCCCAATCATAGGAATAGGCCACGGGATGCATATCTAAAACTTTTTTTAGATAATGCAAACCATAACTAGAATCACGTCCGCCACTAAAAGCTACCACACAATCTACTGCACCGTTTTTACTGCGGTAAGGAGCTAAAAAAGATTTTAATTCTTCTACGCCTTTAGTTTTCATGGGCTGATAATGTCGACAGTAATTACAGACACCCACTTCATCAAATTCAATAAAAGGAAAGGTCTCGGGTAATATACAACGGGTGCAACGTTTAAGATTAAGCAAAATTTTTTCTGTATTAGCAATGTTCTTATCCAACCCCTCATCGGGACTAAAGAGAGTTGGCGCAAAGACTTCCACTGATGACACAGCGGGTGAAAAATCAATTATTTTTTTATTAGTAACAAGAAAGTTATTGTTTACTATTTCTTGTCGTCCAATCTGATCTAAAAAAAAATTTACAAATTTAAAATTATTCAAATTTATCAAAATTCCACGTCGAGCTTCTAATTGTATAATTTTAAATTCACCAAAATATTTTACAAATTCTTGCTGTTTTAATAACTGTTTTAAAATATATTTTTCTGAAGCAAAAATAAAAATATTTTTTTGTTCACCCAACGACTGCAAAAAATAAAGCGAACCATTGTTGGTCGCTAATAAAAAATTATTACTTTGACTAAATGCAATTGCCACCGATGCTGTGCCTTTTAAAAGTTGGTATGTTTTTTGGACAGCGGTAATAATATTCTCGCTTTGATCTAAAAAATTTTTAATTAAACTTAAAATTATCTCTGTATCAACTTTATACTCTCTAATTAAATTAGAAAATTGACACCATAATTCACTATCATTAGTTACAATACCATTATGTACGGCCACTAGCCCATCTTTGTCCACTGGTTGATTGTTTTTGATTTCTGTTTCTGAACCATTGGTCACCAAACGCGCATGTCCTATGGTTACCAATGGAAAATCATCAATTATATTTAAATTATTTTTTAAAAACTCACTATAACTTGACTGCTTTATCATCAGTGAAGCTGACAAGGGTTGTTTGTAAACATTAATACTATCTTTCAAAACACACGCCAAACCAGCGGCTTCTTTACCACGCGATTCAGAAAGCTTAAAAAGTTCCTCTAATAAATTTTGATAACCTACTGGTCCAGCAGCAACTTTCTTATCCACTATAAAACCAAAAATTCCACACATAAAAAATTAGTTAAACTGAGCGATGATATTAATATTCCAACTTATTTTTTTTAAAAATCTGGCCGCGTGTTTATCTAAAATTTTATCCGTCCAAACCGCCAATCGGCTCAATGGCACGGCAACAAACTGCGGCTTAATAATAACCTGCGCAAAAGGCGGAGAAAAAAAACCTTGATAGGTAATTTTTTTTATCTTTAAATTATGTTTAGTCAATAATTCCTTCAAATCATTTTCCGAAAAAAATTTTTGCTTCCGCGAATAATTTTTATCCACCAAAATCCTAAAATAACGCAAAGCTTGCAGAAAAACATTGCTCCGATATGGTTCGCTAATTATCAAATAATCACCACTTTTAATTATTTTTTTTAGCGTTATAAACACTTCGTCCAAATCCGTCATATGGTGCAACGCGCCAATGGATAAAATAGTATCTATGGTTTGGCCAATATCTTGCTGTCGATCAATTTCTTTTACATTAATACATCTAAATTGAGCCTTTAAATTATTATAGTTATATTGTCTGGCTTTTTCAACCAAAATTTCTGACTGATCAATACCAATATATTTTTCATAATATCCATCAAGATACTTGGCCGGTGCGCCAATTCCACACCCAATTTCTAAAACATTTCCCAAGTTTGTCCTATAATTTAAAAACAGATGCAATAAATGTTGCACCCAATAAAGACGCGCAATTTGCGATGATTGTACGGTGTCTTTGGCCGCATATTTATCAGCAATACGATTAAATAAAAGACGATCAATGTTTTCTTGATCCATAAAAATTAAAATTAAGCATCGGTTTCTCTGCGCAAAGCTGCAATTTGATCAGCTAAAAGTCCGAAAAAGAAAATCAACAAACCCGTTACTAATAACAAAACTGTTGTATCAGTCAAATTTAGAAGTATAATGTCATAGACAAAAGAAACAAAAAATAAAAACAACAACAAAAAACTAACTGGTGCAAAAACCCTCAATGGTGAAAACAACATTATCAACCGCAACATTAACATAATTGTTTTAAAACCATCTTTTAAATTAACAGCACTTTTACCACCCTGCCGTTGGGTAATTTCAATTGGGACAAATTTTACATTTTGCCCATCCTTAAGAAAAGCCAAGGTCGATGTGCTGGATAAAGAATAACCATTCGGAAAAAGATGTAAATATTTTTGCATTAAATCTTTTTTTGCCAAACGCAGACCAGAATTTAAGTCAGGAATTTTAGCCTGTACCAAATATTCTGCCAACCAGTGTAATATTTTTTTTCCTGGTTGACGCAACCAAGGACCTTTATAGCCATTGGTTCGAGCGCCAATAATTAATTCATAGCTTGAAATCTCCGCGATTAGATCGTCTAAACTGTTAAAACGATGCTGACCATCACCATCAAAAGTTAACACCCAATCACTCATAGAGGCTCGCACACCGGTTTTAATAGCCGCGCCATAGCCTTTGTTATATGGGTGTGAAATAATTTTAATTTTTTCACCGAACTCCTGTAATTTTTCTAAGGTACCATCTGTAGAGCCGTCATTAATTACCATCACATCCACCTTCCACTCTTTGGTACTTAGATAACTCAAAAGAGAGCTCAATGTTGCAGCAATAGCTCTTTCTTCATTAAAAACAGGTATTATAATAGAAAATGTTGCTAGCATATAATAACTTATTTATAACACAAAAAACAACTAAAAGTAAAATGGACAAAAAGACTAGGTTTGTGATATGATAAAAATAAACACGTTAATTAAATTAAAGATAAAAAATAATTATGAAAATTCTTATCACTGGTAATCTCGGTTTTATTGCTTCTCATTTACACAAAAAAATGACTGCTTTAGGTCATGAAGTTGTTGGTATAGACAACGCCAGCCACCCCTGTGGACAAATTGTCCCCTATCAATATGCTGACGTGCGTTATTATCAAAGTGTTTATAAATTTATTGAGTGGTCTGATTTTGTTTTTCATTTAGCTGCTCAAATCAACGTTGACAAATCCATTAATCAATCCCAAGAAACCATTGAGACAAATGTTATAGGTACAGCCAACATACTAGATGCGGTCACCAAGTTCGATAAAAAAATGATTTATGCTTCTTCATCAGAAATTTATGGATCATCACTCAGTGAAGTAATGGACGAAGATCATGCTCTAAACCCTCAGTCACCCTATGGCGCTTCAAAGGTCGCCGCAGATCGCTTATGTAAAGCATATTTTACCACCTATGGTACAAAGGTTATCATTCACAGAAACTTTAATATCTTTGGCGAATATCAAAACAGCGATCTTTATGGGGCTGTTATACCAAAATTCATCAGTCATGCCTTAAAAAATGAACCTCTAGAAATTTATGGTGATGGCACACAGGAACGTGATTTTATGCATATTCAAGACGCAATTAAGGCTTATGAATTTTCTTTTAATCACGAACCATGGGGTGAAGAAATAAATTTTGGTACAGGACGCATAATTAGCATTAATGACTTAGCCGAAATGATTGTAAAAATTACAGGCTCTAAATCGCCCATCATTCATACCAACCCACGCCCAGGAGAAATAAAAAGATTGTGTGCTGGAATTGAAAAAGCTAAAAAAATTGGCTTTTTACCCCAAACCGATTTTGAACGTGATTTAACCAGTTATATAAATTGGTATAAAAAATTTATTTTTTAAAATAAATTTATGAAAAAAAGTGCCCTCATCACCGGCATAAACGGCTTCACTGGTCACTATCTAACACTCTTCTTAGTAAAAAAAGGATACCAAGTCATTGGTTTAGGTAAAGAAAAAAAATCCAACCAAAATTTAATTTATTATCAATCTAATTTACAAAACCAAAAAAAGATTTTTTCAATTCTAACAAAACATAAACCCAATCAAATTTATCATTTGGCTGGAGTTTTTCGCGGTCAAAATGAGCAAGATTTTATTAAAAACAATTTTTTAACAACATTAAACCTGTTATCCACCATCAATCAAATTAAAGGATATAAACCACACATTCTCTTGGTGGGCAGTTTTGCAGAATATGGTAATTTATCAAAAAAGCACATCACTGAACAAGACTCGAGTGAGGTTGCTAACTTTTACGGATTGTCAAAAAAAATGCAAACAAATCTTGGACTTTTTTTTGTCAAAACCCACGATTTAAACATTAACATTGTCAGACCAGCCAGTTTAATCGGGCCTGGTGCACCAAACGTTATGTTATTTGGTAATCTTATAAAACAAATAAAAAACGGGCAGACAAAAATAAAAATAAATAACATGGACATAACTCGCGATTTACTTGATGTGCGCGATGCCGTTCGTCTGTATTGGTTAATAAATAACAGTTCTTTAAAAGGTGAAATAATCAATGCTTGCTCTGGTCAGCCAATCACTAACCGTCAATTGGCTTTGGAAATTAAAAAAAGAGTTAAGCAAAAAATTGGAAAAATAATTACTTTTGATGAAAACAAAAAAAATATCTCGCCGATAAAAACCAGTGTTGGTTCAAATCAAAAAGCCAATAAATTATTTAATTGGCAACCAAAAAATAATTTTTCAAAATCAATGGAATTTATTTTTGAACAAGAGCTAAATTTATGCGTCAAAAAATAAAAAATCTAATTCAAATATTACTAAAAAAAAGTGAATCTTTCCTAAAAACTGATACGCGCTATTTAGCGCGTGGTGGTTTTTGGTTAACTCTGGCTCAAATAATTTCCACTGGTTCGGGTTTTTTACTTTCTATTGCTTTTGCAAATTTATTACCTCAAGAAACTTACGGCACTTATAAATATATTTTATCTATTTTAAGCTTGCTTTCTATCCCAACTCTAAGCGGTATGAACACTGCCATTGTCAGAGCAGCCGCTAGGGGCTATGATGGCACTCTTCAGCCAGCCCTAAAAGCCAAAATGCGCTGGGGAACTTTGAGCGCTTTGGCTAGTTTGGTTTTAGCTGGTTATTACTATCTTCTGGGTGCTAATAATCAATTGGCAATGGCTTTTTTAGTTGCTGCAGCCTTTTTACCTTTCATGGATTCGTTTACTTTGTTTGACTCACACTTACAGGGCAAAAAACTTTTTGACGCCACCGCTAAATATAATGCCACTATAAAAATTACTGCCACCATCACCATGATAGTTACCCTGTTTTTTACTTCCAATATTGTTTTTGTGCTCTTAGCTTATCTAATACCTTATACTTTTTTAAGGTTAATTTTTCTTAAAATTACCTTAAAAAAACACCTCGCTAATAATAAAGTTGAAACCGAAGCTCTATCTTATGGTTTTCATTTAACCACTATTGGCATTTTAGCCAATATTACTACCCAGCTTGATAGTATTTTAATGTGGCACTATTTAAATGCCTCGTCCTTGGCTGTCTATGCTATGGCTCTGGCACCCATCAATCAAATTAAATCTTTGTTAAAATCTTTTGTGGTAATTTCTATGCCCAAGATGGCCGAACAAAACAAAGAAATTATCAAAAAAAGTTTGCCTCTAAAAATAATTAAATCTGTTTTAATTTTATCAATTTTTGTTATTGCTCTAATTTTTGTTTTACCGTATATTTATCAAGTTTTTTTCCCCAAATATTTGGAATCAATTAAATATGCTCAATTTTTAGCCTTAACTTTAATCTTATTCCCCGAAAGACTTCTAAGCATTAGCACTCTTGTACATGCCAATAAAAAAATAATCTATTTTACTAATATTTTAAATCCAGCTTTTAAAATCTTACTGCTTTTTTTACTCCTACCAATTTACGGGATAAGTGGTGCCATTGCAGCGGTGCTAATTCAACAAATTATTTTTATTTTCGTTGATTACTACTTTTTTAAAAAAATGTAATTTTATGCTTGACAAACAACAAGGTTTAACAATAATATCTCTTTCCTATCAACGCACAACCGGACTTGCCACCCTAATGGATGGGCTCTTAAAACAAAATTTAAATGGGTTGGAGATAGAATATATAATCTGTAATAATTCAGATCAAACCGTCTTAAGACCATCTTTTTTTACCAAAATCGGACGTCTAGTAAAAAAATTTAAAGATATTAAAATTTTAAACTCCAGTCATAATTATCGCTGCCAAATTCGTTACCAATTAGCTACTCTAGCAAAATATGAAACTGTGCTTTTTCTAGATGATGACGTGGTTCTACTTGATAAAAATTTTATTTTTGATATGTGGCAAACACATCAACACCTGCCAAATAACAGCATTTTATCTTGTTGGTGCACCTTATGGTCAGTCTGGCAAGAAGATTCTTTAACCAAAATTGATATAAATTTTAAACAACAAATAATTAATGAATTGCTGCTTTGCGATACAGCCGGACCCGGCATTTCTATGTTTACTAAAACAATAATTATGCACCCACGTATTTTAGACATGACTCCGGAGTTTAAAAAATCAGATGATATGGGTTTTTCTTTGCTAGCCAACTTAACCAACGCCAGTCAGGTTTATTATTTTCCTTCTTGGCAAAGATTAAAATTTCATGATACAGAAAAAAATAAACACGCCATTTCAAAAGAAAAAAGTTATTTCGGCAACGTTCACGCAGTTTGGAAAGCGCTTTGGAAAGAAGGCTACAAACCAGTTCTAGAACGTTCATCACCAGAAAACAAAAAAACACACCTGTTGGCTCAGGAAAAACTACCAACCAAAAAAGTTGATTGGTAATACTTTTTAATTAAAAAATAGTTAATGATGGTAAGAAAAAACAAATTTTCTAAACAAAAAACCATCCTTAAACATGGATAGATAGTGAAAAAAATATCTAACTTTAAAATCAACACAAAAAGCTTTTTTAAAGTTAAGTTCGGCTAATTTATAATTCTGTTGTTGACGATATAAAACTCCCAAAGTAAAAAGATGGTTGGCCCAAGCGGTTGGTATTTTTTTAAACTTGTCCTCGTGTTTTTTTAACAACAACTCACGACCCATAATTCTTTTGTTTAGGTTTCCCCCGACATGCTGATTATCGTTTTTCATATTCACCAAAACCAAGGGTTCGTTAATCCCCAAGCCCTTAAACTTAGCGGTCACCCTAATCATTAATTCTGACTCTTGGTGGCTGGGAAAAGTTTCATCAAACAAGCCCACGCTGTCAAAAACATTTTTTTTGATAATTAGGGTTACGGTAAGAAACTTTTTAAAACTACTCAGTGCTAACTTATAATAATCATTTATTCCTTCGGGTACATAATTTCTCTCTTGCCCAAAATTAGTAATATTTTTAACCGCACAAAAACAAAAACCAACCTCTGGCAAGCTGTTTTCAAATTTTTCCATTTGAGTGGCTAGTTTGTTTGGTAACCACTCATCATCGTCATCTAAAAAAGCGATATATTGCCCAAGTGAAGATTTGATACCAGTATTGCGAGCAGCGCCACCACCTCGACTTACATCATGCTGCAGATAAATAATTCGTCTGTCACCCAACTCGTTAACAACTTCGTCTGCTCTTTTTTCTATACCATCATCAACTACAATAATTTCAAAATCTTGATATGTTTGATTTAAGACCGAAACTAGAGATTTTTTTAAAAACTCTGATCGGTTGTGTGTAGGAATTATAACAGAAACTTTAGGCATATTATTTTTGAGATTCGCCACTCATTATTTCGGTTGTGGTGTTATTTTTTTGTTGCCAATATTTAAAAATACTTTCAGCAATTACTTTGTACCCCACAGCCGTTGGATGACCATCAATGTCAGCTGGATAAATTGCCTTTTTATCTTTCAAAGCCGCCGCCATATCATCAGCTGGTTCAACGCAATTAATTTTATTTTTTTTACAAAATATATTTACTTCACTAATAAGTTTTTCTTCTTTCTTTAAGTAATCCAATAGTTGCGTCGAAATTTCCATACCCACAGATTGCATATATCTGCCATAAACCAGTTCTTTGGTTGGGATTATTACAAGAACAAAATTTTTATTTTTAGAACTTAAAACATCTCTCATCTCTAAAAAAAGTTGCTGGGTAATTTCAAAAACTTCTTTAATTCTTTTATCTTCCAAATCTATAACCGTTGCGCGATAGTATGGGCTTAATGTTGTTTTTGGTTCTTGATTATAAAAAAATATTAAATCCTTATTTTCTTGAGCAAAACCAGCCAGTCTTTGCTCTCTTTTTTCTTTACTATCCAATAAACCAACCTCGTTTCTAGCGCTGGCTGTAATATCGCTTAAAAAATTAAAAACAAAACTGTTTTGTCTAAGCCATTGTCTAGCTTCCATAATTTTAAACCACAAACTACCCTTTTTATAAGCATACTTTAAGTTCCAAAAAATGTTTACCGAAAAATTTAGCAATCATCGCTGTTATACCAACAGCAAAAATATATACTATTGATAATAAAATTACATTTACCAAATAGGAAATATTTTCGCTAAACATTTTTAAACCTTCTAAAAATCCACTTAATAAATTTTCTAAAATTATTTTCATATCATTTTAAAAAATATTTTAATCCAAAACCCAACAGACTAATCAATATAACCCAACCCATAACTAAATAAAAACCACCGCTTTGCGATAAATTATTACTCAATAATAAAATAAAATATAAGATAGTCGTAAATAAAAAATAACCAACTATCAAACCAGGCAACTTTCCTATTTTTTTATATTTTTTGTTACTTTCAAGCATGTTTTTAGGCTTTCAAAAAAATATTTTCTAGTTTATCGGTGCTTTTTGACCAAGTATCTATTTTGTGGTGAACGAAATCATAGCCGCCTTGAGCTATTTTTTCTCTTAATTCTCTATTTTCTACGGCCAATAATAACTTCTTATACAAATCTTCTTTATCAGCGTGTCTTGCCACCAACGCGGTTTCCTGATCAAAAGCATAATCTCTGGAACCACCAATATCATAAGTCACCAAACAAGTACCGCAAGCCATAGCCTCCATACCAGGCATGCCCAAGCCCTCCCATTCTGAAGAGCATAAAAAAACATTACAACCAGAATAAAGCTCAGCCATTTTTTTCTGTGGCAAATTATAGTGATATTCGTCGCAACCATCAAGCATGATGTTTTTCTCACGCGCGCCATAAAGAACTAATTCTACCTCTGGATAGCTAGCTTTGAGCCTTTTCACTATTTCAACGGCCACCACAGTACCCTTCCATACATAATTATGATGCAATGCTAAAATTCTTATTTTATTTTTATTTTGTCGATTAACTTTTACTTTATAAAATAAGTTAAAATCAACCGGCGTTAACAACACATCAGATTCCTGATTAAAATCTTGCCTAATTCTTTCTTGCAACCAATGTGATAAAACTATTTTTTTATTTTGTTGTTGATAGGCTTGTGTTACTTGCTCGACTGGTCCATGATACAATCTTTCATCGTGTTGAATAAAGTGTATTGGTTTGCCCTTAGTTTTTGGATAATCAGCCATGAGCAAAGCTCCTTGCCAAAAACAAGCTATCACTATATCACCAGCAGGTATATTTTCTGCATTAAAATTTTTAACTCGCAAGAACTTGGCCTTATTTTTTTTAAACCACCGGGGTTTAACATTAAAAACATTCGCTAAAAGCCTGCGCCAAAAATTTTTACTTGACACCACCACCGTCACCAGGTGTCCCCTCTCAGCCAAAAAATGTGCGTATGTTAAAGACAGCCTTGTTCCTCCGGCCAGTTTTAAATGCGGCATTAAAAAAGTAACATGCATAAATTAGTTTTTCTTGGTTAAGGATACAATAAATTGATAAGCAAAAAGTCCGGGTAATAAAGCGCCCAAAAAACTTAGTCCACGTTTATAAAAATTAGGATAAAAATTCCGCTCACAATCAATTTTTAATTGACTTTGCTGGATGGTTTTTTTAAAAAAATCGTAGCTAAAAAACCTAATATGACCAAAATCCAACAATCCATTTTTTTGATAATTAAAAAAACCAAAAAACATTTTTAAACGATTTTTCCAAAATAAAAAATTTGGTGTAGTGACAATAATTCGTCCATCGTCTTTTACTAATAAAGATAGATTATTTAAAAATTCAACCGGCCAAAAAACATGCTCAACAACTTCCGAAGCAACCACAACATCAAATTTTTCTTTTAACAAATCTACTGGCCAGTTTTCATCTTCAAAATTAAAACAATAATGTCTAACTAAAAACTTTTTCGCCACTTCCAAAGCCTCATTAGAAACATCAGCGCCATACACCTGATGGCCTAAATTTATAAGCGTTTGGGCTAACTCACCTTTACCACAGCCCATATCCAAAATCTTTAAATCTTTTTTTGGTGGCAACAAAGCTAAAATATGCGCCAATCTGGAGCCGCTAATACTATAATTATTATTCTGTTGATTATAAAAAAATTGTTTGTTCATTTTTTAAATTATTTTTTCTTTTAAATCAATCAATAATTGTGCAACCACCACTTGCGGTGCAGCTTTAATTTTAAAAGTTTCATAGCCAGCCTTAGCAATTTTATTACGCAGCTCAAGATTGTTTTTTAATTCTAATATTTTAGCCGCCAAATCTTCGGCATCAGCCGTATGACACAATAAAATGTCTTGTCTATCAGTAAATAATTCTTTAATCGCTGGTGTATCGGCGCTAATAACTGGTTTACACATGGCCACCATTTCATATACTTTATTAGGTATAACACACTGTGTCTTGTGGCTTGCACCAAAAATTCCCAAACCAACCCGACATTCGGTTATTAAGTTTATTATGGTTTGATAAGCCACTCGCTCATCAACAAATTCAACATTTTTTATAACTAATTCTTCGGCTATTTTTTTGACTGTAAAATAAGTTTGGCCATTGCCAACCATTTTAAACTTTATGTCTGTGTATTTTTCTAATATTTTGGCTGCTTTAACAATATATTCGACTCCCTGCAAAGGACTATAATTGCCATAAAACACAACCAAAAAAACATCCTCTGACAAATCTTCAACCAACGCTTGCGGCAACAAACATTCGTCATCCGCTCCGACAAAAACACGTAAAAATTTGTGTGAATTAACTTTAAAAAGTTTAACAAAATAATTAATATGTTGATTGGTGTCCAACAAAACAACATCCGCAAGTTTGGTGCACAACCATTCTAATGTGTAATACATTATAGCTTTTGGATGTCTTTTGGATAGCCACTTTCGGTCATAAACTCTGGCTTCATAAACTGAATAAAACGCATCCCACACCACCGGTATTCTAAAAAATAATTTAACCAAAATAACCAGTGGCCGAGAAAAATCAATTGCACCAACAATAATTAAATCAATTTTTTGTTTTTTAACTAATTGTTTTAATTTATTAATCAACCTGAAATAATGCATTATGCCAACAGAATATTTTTCTTGGCACTCAACCACATCCACGTTATTTTTTTTTAGACCACTAATAATAACGCGATTACGGTTATATTTAGGCTCATAATTACCAAAATAACAAACTGTCATAAAATTTTAATTTCTTATATATAGTATATGACTTCTAACACTCGTGTAACTATTCTAGCAGTTTATCGCTTGTCAAACAATGTTCTGTTATTAATTTATTTTTTAGCGGCTATTCCATAACTTTATACTTTAACAAAGTATATAGTGCATGCAGACCGTCTTTCCAGGAAATCTTTTTTCCATCTTTAAAACTTCTTCCCACATAAGAAATCGGCACTTCAAAAATTTTATGTTTTCGTAAAATTTTGACTGTAATTTCTGGCTCAATACTAAAATCATTAGCTTCTAAATTTAATTCGTCCAAAACCTCTCTACGAAATACTTTATATCCAGTCTCCATATCGGTTAATGAAGAACCATATAATGCATTGGTTAAAAAAGTTACTAATCTGTTCCCATAATAATAAAAAAAATGATTGGTTTCATGTGAAGCCAAAATTCTTGAACCATAAACAACCATCACACCATTCTTTAGTATGGGATTAATCAACTTGGGATATTCTTCTGGCGAATATTCTAAATCCGCATCTTGAATTAAAACCAAATCACCCGTAACTGCTTTAAATCCATCCCGCAAAGCTGCGCCCTTACCAAGATTTTCTTTTTGATAGATTATCTTATATCTATTCGTATCTAAAGTTTTTAGGTGATTACACGTATTATCGCTTGAACCATCATCAACAATAATGACTTCTTTTTCAACGTCGGGTAAAACCACCTCTTCAACCCTCCTTAATACCTCTAAAATTGTCTTTTCTTCATTATAGACGGGAATAACAATCGATAGTTTAGTCATATTGCTTTAAAAAAATAATCTAATTTAATTATATAAAAATAAATTTATACGTTTTATTTTTTACAACACCGTGTTTAATTTTTAAATTTGCGCAAATCTTAAAATTTTCTCTGCTCTCTTTTGCCAACTAAATTCTTGTACATCTTGAAAAGCTTGCTTGGTAATTAAATTATTATCCTTAGCCAGCACTTCTTTTATTTTTTGACTTAAGATCGTAACATCTCCGGCTGGAACCAAATAAGAATTTTGCGTATTTAAAACTTCTCTAATACTCGGCAAGTCAGATGCGATAATCGGTACGCCTGAAGCCATATACTCAAACATTTTAATCGGTGAAGTATAGGCTAACGCCTCTTCCGTAACTGGAATGTTGGGTAATAATAAAACGTCGGCCGCTTTTAAATACAGTGGCACTTCTCTGGTGGGTTTAAAACCAACCAAAGTTATGTTCTTAAGCTGTTTGATTTTAATCTCAAGCTGATATTTTTTTATATCCTCTTCTGTACCGCCCAACAACACGAATAAAATATTTTGATCATCGTGTAGCAACTTAGCGCTGGCCATGACTGTATCAACTCCTTTCCAGTGATACAAATGACCACTATAAAGCACTATTCTTTTATCAACTGGCAGGCTTAGTTTGTCTCTTGCTATTTTTTTATCAATTTCAATGGCAAATCTATCAATATTTACACCATTAGGTGCCACTAAAATATTTCTATAGTTTCTTTTTTTAAATGCAGCGGCTGTACCGTGTGAATTACAAACTATGCCATCAACTTCTTTTAACATAAATTTAAATAGCCAATTTTTACTCAGCGGCCACACATGCGCTTCATAAAAAACCCAATAACCCTTTTTATTAAAGAGCCAAGCAATCTCCGCATTGCGTGTATAAACCAAATCAGCTAAACCAAATTTTTTAAATCCTAGATGCAGCCAAAACCACAAACTCTGTAATTTAAAGGCCCAACTGCCTAAAATTTTATATCCTCTAAAAAAATCAAAACCTTTGATATAAAAAATTTTAAAATTATTTTTAATCTCATAAAAATTAAAAACGTCTTCTTTAATTGAATTTTTTCTGGTTGGCAACCATAACTCAACCTCGTTATTAAGTGCGGCCAAAGCTTCACAGGTCTTTATAATTTGCAAACCATGGGCTTTTTCGGTTGGAATTCTGGCGTTCGTAACGTAAATAATTTTCATAATTTTTTATAAATAACGTCGACTCCACAACTGCCAAGTAATTAAAATCCACAATAAATGTAAATTATATTTTTTACCACTGATGTGTTCGTCCAACATTTTACGGGCTTGTTTTAAATCCAACACATTCTTTGTTGCCGGAGCAAAATCATCCGCCAAAACATCATAAGCAAAATCTTTTAATTCGCCTCTCAACCACTGAGCAGCCGGCGCCAGCCAACCACGCTTTGGTTGCCTAAATAGATAAGCCGGCAGATCATCTTTAAATATTTCTTTAAAAATTTTCTTAGTCTCAAAAAAATCAACTTTGTATTTGGTTGGAATTTTTAAGGCCAACTCCACCAAGCGATAGTCCAAAATTGGTACTCTTTCTTCTAAAGCAAAACTCATTGTGGTTTTATCGGTGCGAATGAGCGAATGATCAACCAGCCAGGTTTGCGTATCCAGCCACATAAAATATTTTTCAAAATCAGTTGTCGGTAGCTGATCTTTAAAATAATTTTCTGCTAAATAGTTTTTAGCTAAAAGGGGCTGGTAAAAATTACCAAAAATATTCTGGGCGTCATTTTCATGGTGGCACTTTAAGTCCACATAACGATCTAGGTATGAATTAATGTTTAAACGCTTTGTTTTTTCTTGCTTAATAAATTTTGTTAATATTTTTCTGATCGTCACCGGCATTTTTTGCCAACGCGATACCCACAAACTTAATTGATATCTGGGGTAACCACCAAAAAGTTCGTCGCCACCATCACCGCCCAACACCACACTAACTTCTTTTTTGGCCGCTTGTGACAACCAATAACTCGGAATAGCCGTGGTCATACCATTCGGCTGATCAATCTGTTCAACCATTTTTTTCATATATTCCAGAGCTTGCCCTTTTTTTAAATAAATTTCATGATGATCGGTTTTAAAATAAGCCGCAGTTTTTCTAGCTAAATAAAAATCAGCATTAAACTTATCATCACCATAAGCAACATCAAAACCAATTGAAAAAGTTTTTAGCTGTTTAAGACTTTGTCGACTGGCTAACATGGTTATAACACTAGAATCAATACCACCCGATAAAAACACGCCCACCGGCACGTCACTGATCATTTGTCTTTTGACTGCATCGGTTAAAATTTCTCTAATATTACTTTTGATTTCTCGTTTATCATTTATGTTTTCAAAATCAGTTGGTTGCCAATATTTTTCAACCACCAACTTACCATTAGAAAAAAAAGCCAGATGACCAGCTGGCAACTGATAAATATGTTTAAACATGGTCAAACTACCTGGTAAACACGACATATCAATTATCAACGCAACGCGTTCTGGTACAATTTCTCTGTCCACATTAGACGCCGTCAAAACACCACCAATTTCGGATGAAAAAATAATTTTTTCATCTTTAAAATAATAAAATAATGGCTTAATACCAACCTGATCACGCGCTAAAAAAAACTCTTCTTTCTGTTCATCCCAAATAGCAAAAGCAAAAATACCATTTAATTTTTTTACCAAATTTTTATTCCACGCATGATAACCTTTTAGCAACACTTCTGTATCGCTGGATGAATCAAATTTATAACCAATTTTTTCCAGTTCAACTCTTAATTCCTTAAAATTATAAATCTCTCCATTAAAAACAATCACCAAATTTTCAAATTTCATTGGCTGATGTCCCCTAATAGATAAATCCAAAATTGATAATCTTTGGTGTCCCAAAGAACATTTTTCAGCCACATAAAAACCACTGTCATCCGGACCACGATGCGCGACAGCTTGATTCATTTTTTTAATTAAATTTTCATCGTTCCAATTAAAACCATTGATACCACACATAAGTTTTTATCTTAGACAAAATTTAAATGGCTAAAATTATATATTAAAAATTTTTATTAACCTGGGCAACCCTTCCAAGTAAAAACCTGGCCGTCGCGGACTTGTGTAGTGTCTGGCCACAGTTTGCTCATTCACCGCACCTTTAATTATGTATCTTTCTTTTGATAAAGAAGTTATTTTTTTTAAACAAGTTGCGAACCCCCCTTCTTCAATAAATTGAAAATTATTCGGATGTTTAATATCAACTCGAGCTAAATAATCAGCCAGGACTGTTAAATCAAAATTATCGCGTCTATATAAAACCACGCCCGAATTATGATGACTTAATTCTTCTGTTAAACCGGTACCATCTTTAAAATATACTGGACCAGGTAACGGACTCCACATCATCAACGTCGACGGCAAATCTTCGTTTAAAGCCGTCAATAACTCGCTGGGAGTTTGGAACCACAATATATCACTATCAATCACTAAAATATTTTTCTTATCAGAAACAAAATACGGATCAACTATCTTTTTCATTAAATAATATTCAGGATGTTCAGTTAGAAAATTCTTTATAATTGGCTGACTATTTAAAACTTGCTGATAATTATTTAGTAACTCATCTGGTGCGACTAATATAAAATTAGGAAAAAACTTTTTTAAAATGTTAATTTGTCCAATTGTCAAAGTACCATCATTATGAATAAAAAACTGGAAAGGACGCACAAAAAAAGTAAAAAAACTCTGTAACGCCCACAACAGCATGATAAAATCACGACTGCAGGCCAAAACATGAATTGATAATTCCGCGGTCGTTTGACTGGACCAAGTTTTTTTGACAGTTAAAATTTTCTTGGCCAAAAAAAATTTACTAAAAATATAGCGCCAACCTTGACCATAAACTAAAAAAGCTTTTTTGGTTTGTGCTAATTCCCATTTTAAACCCCTACGTTTCATATCTTTTTAGCTTTAATAACAAAACTTAACGCCAATAAACCGGGCCACATCTTTAATAAAAATTTCATCACTCCACCCAGTAAAAATTTATTTTCCCAAAAAGTATGTTTTCTAAAATCCGTCGCAACCAAGCCGTTTTTTTGCAACATGGTATGTATAATTTCATAATTAAACCAATAAACATGGCCTTTGTTTGGTTTATTATTCAAGGCTACCTGCCCTTTTAAAACCTGCCAACGTGCTGGCAAAGAATTAAAATTTGGCACACTAAAAATTATATCTTCTTTGGCCACTCTGGCTGCTTCAGCTAAAAGTTTTTCCGGTTGATATAAATGCTCCAGCACATCCAACATCACCACATGGTCAAAACTTTGCTCTTGGTATGGTAATTCGTTGCTGGTAAAATCAAAAACTTGAGCTGCCAGTTTTTTCTCGCGACAAATATTTACAGCCACCTCTGAAATATCCAAACCAAAAGTATTAACATTTTTTTCCCTAAGTAATGTCATAAAAAGTCCGTCGCCACAACCTAAATCCAAAACTGTGCCACTTTTTATCATGGTCGCGGCTTGTGTATGACGAAATTCCAAAGTTTGCTCTTTGGATGTCCAACGTCCATCTTCAAAATATTTTACACCACTGTTTGGCATAGACTGCAATTATTCTTTTAATAAAATTTTCCAAATTATGATTAGTTGTAACTTCCTTAAGTAAAAGAGTTGCGATTTCTTTTTTGGTGACTTCTGCTAGTTTATAAATTTCTTTAATTTTCTGCGCCACTACTTTGACACTTTTATCCTCTAAAAACAACTCGTAAGGTAAAATATTTTTATACGCTTCGTTTGAGGTTAAAACCAAACTGCCGCACGCCATGGCTTCCAAAACAGCTTTGTCCAAAGAACCAGTCTCTGACAAATTGATAAATAAATCGCAATTTTGATAATATGACAAAATTTCTGAGCGCTGTAATGGACCTAAAAAATCAACCACCTTATTTAAATTTTTACTTTTAACTTCTTTTTGCAAATCTTTCATATACGCCGCTTGCTCGGGCTTACCCGGTCCACCAATTATTTGAACTAAAAAATTATCACGCATTTTGGACTCATTAAGTTGCAAATCTTCAACTGCTTTTATAAGTGTGTCTAAATTTTTGGTTGGACTAATGCG
>DCVE01000013.1:0-12486 GCA_002328025.1 Patescibacteria group bacterium UBA2196 | reverse complement strand
GATTTTGGCACAAAAAATTTTACATTAATTCCCTGTCCAATAACTTGAATCGGTTTTTTGGTTTTTAATCTCAAACCAGCCAACGAAGAAGTTATATATGTGTCAACCCAAAAATCAGCCAATTTTAAACGCCAATCAACTGTGCCGTGCGCGTACCATTGTGCTAATTTTTTTCTAAAAATTTTACACCACGGTCCAGCCAAAATTCCATAAAGCGGCATCATGTGCGCCAGCACTCCGTCAACTTGGCCCACTAATTTTATAGCCAAAAGTTGAAAATTAATAAATTGCCTAATTTTTGAATAACCCAACTCTTTGCCCAGTGAATAAACTGCGACGTTATTTGGTTTGTTTGACCACGCGCCTTCTTCCTGACAAATAACCACCAATTTTGTAACCCCCAAAGCTAATTCTTGCAACCAATCAACCACAAAACCAGCTCTTTCGTCTTTATAATCAATTTTACGCGTAATGAATAATAAAGTCATAATTCTCATTTTAAAGCCTTTTTTACTCTTTTTTAGCACTTATAGCTACTGCTAATTATAGCAAAAAAATCAATAAAAACAAATTAAAAAGACTCCCTGTACAAGAAAGCCTTTTTGTTGGTCAAATTGCAATTTTGTTCTATTTTGCACATCTATTAATATTTTGCTAACATTAACTTAAAAGCTTAATCTGCTATTAATATATCAACACTTCACATATAAATTAGTTAAATTAGATTCAAAAAGTTAATTATTTTTTATGAAAAATAATATTGAACACAAACCACAACCGGAAATAAAAACAAACGAGCTTTTAACGCTTTTAGACACTATTCAGTGGGAACAGGGTTATGAATTTACATTTAACAAAACAAATTTTTTTTTAGACATAACAGATGCTGAAACATTACAAAAAGCTAAAGAAGAAGGACGAATAGAAAAATGTGGACTTCCGGCAGAATACTTTAGATCAACTTATATCAATGGTTATGATATTTATTTACACGATACAATACCACTATCAGACAGAAAAAGAGTTCTGTTCCATGAAATATTAGAAGCTAATCTACAAGATCAAGGTTTCACTTATACACAAGCCCACAATATTACTATTAAAGAAGAGGAAAAAAAATTCGGAAAAAGATAAAAACCATGTCAATTGTAAACAAAATATCACATTACAATCGGGAAAGAAAATGGAAATTATTTAATGAGTTGTTAAAGCCAACCTCCGAAACCACTGTTCTGGATGTCGGTTTTAGCGATGAAGAATATTCCAAGACAGATAATTTTTTAGAAAAAAATTATCCATACCCACACAATTTAACCGCTCTGGGTATTGATACCCCCAACAAGTTTGCACAACATTATCCAAAAGTAAAAGCTGTTAAATATACTGGTGGACGATTTCCATTTGAAGACAAATCTTTTGATATCTGCTGGTCAAACGCCGTATTAGAACATGTTGGCGACACAAAAAAACAATTGTATTTTCTACAAGAGATACACAGAGTTGCAAAAAAAGGTTTTATAACCACACCCAATAAATATTTTCCAATTGAAGTTCATACAAGAACACCACTGATTCATTACTTACCAAAAAAATTCTTTGATAGTTATCTTTCTTTAATAGGCAAAAAATGGGCTACTGGTGATTATATGAATTTATTATCACTAAAAGATATAAAAAACTTATTGCACAATGCTGAAATTTCTGATTACAAAATTATTAAAAATAAATTATTTATTTTTACACTTGATTTTGTTATTTATTTTTAATTTTTTTAATAATATAAAATTAGTCAATTTCACCCAGCCACAATTTCTTGCCACATTTTTACCACCGCTTCAATTTGCCAGCGCCAATTAAATTTTTCTTCCGCCATTGAACGTGCTTTTTGGCCCATCTCTTCGGCCAATTTTTCATTTTGCAACAGTAATAAAATCTTTTCCTGCATGGCTTTTTTATCGCCAATACCAACCAAAAAACCATTTTCGCCATCTTGAATTATTTCTTGCGCGCCTGTTGTGGCGCTGGCCACCGCCGGCAAACCAGCCGCACCCGCTTCCACCAAAACCTTACCAAAACTTTCCGACAATGACGGCAAGACAAACATATTACTGGCTTGAAAATAATTTTTAAGTTCTAAATAGTTTACAGCGCCCACAAATTTTATTGCCGTTGTTAAATTTAAAGCACGGGTTTTTGTTTTTAATTTTTCATCTTCACTGCCAGCACCCACAATAACAAAAACAACTGACGGATATTTTTTTATAACTTCACCAAAGACATCCAAAAACCAATTTAAATTTTTTTCCTGTTCCAAACGGCCAACAAATAAAATTATTTTATTATCTTCGCCCCACAATTTTTTAAGTTGACCAACTTCTGCATCAGCACGTAAATAAAATTTTTCCAAATCAACCGCTGTTGGAATAACATAAATTTTTTCAGCTGGCACTCCGGCTTGTAACAATTTATTTTTAATACCCAAAGACACCACGCGCAGACTGTCAGCTTGTTTGACCAAAAAACGGCTTAAAACCAAAAGAATGTGATTATAAAAATTTTCTTTAAGCCAATTCTTGTTAGCCCAAAAATCACCGTGAAAATGAATTAACAATTTAACTTTAAATTTTTTCTTTATTAACCAACCAATTAAACCGCTTAAAAAAGGATCCTGTGTTAAAACCAAATCAATCTTGTGCTGCTGACAAATTTTACTGGCTATTTTCCAACTATCCCATAAAAAAAATATTCTATTAATTGAATTGGTTGGAAAAATAAAAACATTATCACCTAAAACTTTGTTCGGTAAATTTTGTTTTTTTGAACTATAGGTCACCGAATGAATCGCCCTGACAAATTTACCATATTCAACATTCCTTTGCTGTACATCACCAAGTTTTTGATCGTCCATCGCCAAGTTTACATCTTTAGAAATGGTTAAAATTTTTAAATCAAATTTATCCATATTTCTTAATTAAATTATATCCTCGACGCAACACTTTCCCCAACCAACCTTTTTGTTCAATGGCCACACCAGCCAATAACTCTACTACATAAATATCAAATGGGCAAACAAAAAAACGTTCTTTTATTCTAAACTCAAACCAACCAATCAACGGGCCTAACTTTAAATTCAAAAACTTAAAATATTCTCTAATCCGCCAAACTTTTTGCGCATTTACCCACGGTGACTTAAAATCTTTGCGGAAACGATCAATCTTGCCCCAACCCAGGGTGTTAACTGGCGCTTTAAAGCCTTTTTCTAAAGCAAAATCATACATTCTTGAACCAGGATATGGCAAATAAGCACCCAAAGAAAAAACCGCCTTACGGTGTATTTTACGAATTTGATAAAAAAGATCAATGGTGGATTCAAACTCAGCTTTAGTTTCAGTCGGCAAGCCAACAATTGCCGAATAAGTGGCTGGCAAATCATAAGCGGCAATCACCTTAACCCCCTCCATAATTCTTTGCACGGTTATCTTTTTATCAATCATCTCCAACAAGCGATTACTGCCCGACTCCACGCCAATCAACATATCAAAGACCTTTAATTCTTTGAGTTTCTGTGCCAAATTTTCATCAATGGAATCAATGCGTACTTCAAGATGACTGGGTAAATTTATTTTTTCCAAAATTTCAAACGCTCTATTTTTATTGACAAAAAAATTATCATCATAAAATTTTATCGCATCAATCTTATATTTTGTCTTCAAAAATAAAATATCTTCCACCACTGCGGCAATTGACCATGCACGCCAACGATTTTTATTAAAAATATGATTATAACAAAAAGCGCAATTAAACGGACAACCGCGAGAAGCTTTATAAGCAATTACTCTTTTATATTTACCCAAAGGAAAAATAAATTTTTCTAAATCAATCAAAGAAAAATCCAACCGATATTCATCCAAATTTTGAATGAAAGGTCGTTCTGGATTAATTTTTATAACATTGTTTTGTTTATATCCCAAACCCAAAACTCCGCTCAAATCCTTTTGCTGTAAAAGTTTTTCTGTTAATTCTATGCTGGTTTTTTCTCCTTCTGAAATTATTACATAATCAATATAATTTTCACTTAGGCACTGACTGGGCAAAAGTGAGGGATGAATACCGCCCCACACAATTGGCCCTGACCATTGGGCTTTAATTTGTTGTGACAATAATGCGCTATGCTCAGTCTGAATACCGGTCATTACCGAAAGACCGACCCATAAGGGATTTTGACCGGCAATATAACTGGCAATCGAACTGATCTCTTTTTCATTTAAATTGATTATTTCCACCGCAAAACCAGCTTTCTTTAAAGCGCTCCCAACTGACAAAATACCCAACGGTAAAATTTTTTCCGAATGGTCCTCAATATAATTTATTTGTGCTAAAATTATTTTCTGCATTTATTTTAAGGCATTAAAACTTTCAATAAAGCCACCATAATTTCATCATAATTAAAACATGGCAAATCCGGCATTTTGGTAGCGGCAAAACTTTGATATAAATTTTTATCGCGCCATAACTTAGCTATCGCTCCCAACCACTCTTCTTTGTCGTTATAAGTTACCAACAAACCATTAATCTCATTATCTACAATTTCAGAATTTCCACCCATGTCGGAAACGATAACCGGTACGTGATATTTCATGGCTTCCAACACCGCGTGTGCCAAGCCTTCATAACCCGAGTTAAGTAAAAAAATATCAGCTGCCCGAAAATAATCACCCATCTGTTTTTTATCCAGTATGCCCGGTAAAAAAACTTTTTCCAACAAGCCCAGTTCGCGAATTATTTTTTGATAATTTTCTAACTCGATACCCTCACCTGCGATGATAAATTTAAAATTCGGATTAATTTTTAATAATTCTGGCACAAGTCTAATTAAAAAATCAAAACCCTTCCAAGGTGTAAAACGACCAGCACTAAAAATCATATCTCCACTCACACCGATTTTTTGTTTAGCCTCAACTTTGGTTGGCTCACGATCTGTGGTTGCAAAAGAAACTGTGTTATAAATCACTTCAATTTTTTCTGACCCAACCCCCCAACCAGTAACTATTTTTTTTAAATAATGTGATGGCACCACCACTTTATCTGCTTCATGGGTTACTTTTCTTTCTGCCCATAAATGCAACCCCACCTTGTCAAAAAAATGAACGGCGTGATACTTCGGTTTAACTTGCCAGTCATCAATGCCCTGTTCGCTTTTCTTCAACATGCGCGCCTGCTCCCACGCATAATCACCCACCACCTTAACCACCAATCTTTTGCCAGTTATTTTTTTAACCAACCATGCCGACAATCCGGCCGTCACTGGCCCTTGCGCATAAATAACTGGAAAAGAACGACTTAAAAATAATAATTTAATAAAATAAAAAAAATAACGAACCGGCATTGGCCATCTTTTACTGACAAAATTAACCCTAAAAGGCCATTTTTGAATTTTTTGCTGACCGTTTTTACCATAACATAAAACTCGCACTTCATAACCACGCACCAAAAGTGCGCGCGCCAAACTTGCCGAGTACGTGGCTGGTCCGCCAATATCGGGTGGAAAAATATCAGCTGCGATAAAAATTTTTGCCGCCATATGTTTATGTTTTTTTAAAAATAATATATTTATTCATTAAAAAATTCCACGACAAAACTACCAACGAGGCAATAGCTTTACTTAAAAGATAGTCAAACTTAATTTGTTCCACAAAAAAATACATGACTCCTAAATTAATTATTAAACCCGCCAGACTGACCAAAGTAAAACTAAAAAATTGTTTAAAATTTCTAGAACTTAAATCATTGAAAGTCCAATGTTTGTTTAAAAAATAATTATTGATTACAGCTGCTATAAAAGAAAAAGCTGCTGCCAATAGATAATACAAACCACCCAGTTCAACCAACACCCACAAACCGCCAATATCAATTATGGCGCCGATTGTGCCCACTACACAAAATTTAAAAAACTGTCTAAAGTTCTTTATTATTCGTTCAATAAGCAAACTAATAATTTTATTTAACATAAAGATTTTATTTTTAATAAACTCAAAATTATAAATATTCTTGACAAGCCACCAGAGGTTTTAAGTTCCAAAATTTATAAACACGAAATACAGGCTGACCCATACGATTAGTAATCTCAAATACCTCTTTTTCTTTAAGTTTATCCAGTGCTTCTGTTAATTTATTTACACAGCCGGGGTCTTCTGTAGCATATTTATCTAATTGGTTTATTTGCAAACTTTTAATAAAATAAAACCCATCTTTAATTGCCAAACCATTTTCCACACTGACTTTGGGCAAGTTTAAAATTCTCAAATTCCTAGTCGCAATTAGGGGAAAAAAATTATAAAACGACCAACGTTCAAAATACCATAGGCGCGAAAACCAAATCGTATTATCATCGTAGATAAAAATTGATTTATTTTCTTCCCGATCAGCGTAAATTCCACTCTTTCCTTCCAAAGGATTAAAACGATTCAATGTTGGGAAAACCATACTGACCGTCCCAGCAAATTTATGATCAAACATTTCTGATAAAAATTTTTGCAAATCATTAAAGCCCAGATCTTCCAACCGACTTTTACTAACAAAAAAACTATCCCCCATCGGTGTCAAGCGCTGATTAGTGTTGTAAGTAAAAAAAACGCCGTAAAAAATGAATACAGTCGCAATTACAAAAAATAACCCTTTTAACCAATAAGAATCAATTAAAATCTTAACATAAAAATCAACCACTGCCAAACCAAGCGCCACTGCCATGATGAAGTTAAAAGACACCAAATATATCTCGCCAGTACCACCCGTTATCGCAAAAAAAAGCAACGTGACTATAAAAATACCTGTCAAAAAAACAGTCCCCAGTTTATTTTTTTTATCTTTAACAAAAAAAATGTCTACAAAGATATAGATAAAAGCTACTAAATAAATTATCATCCATGGCCAAGAAACTAGATCACCCAAAACTTTCACAATTTCTTTTAATGGCACAAAAATATTTTGCGGTTGCCAGTTGGAACGACCGGCTAAAATCGGCCAATCACTGGTTGGTAAATTCAAAAGCGCAGAAAACTGCACGTCGGCATGTCCACGGACTTGAAACATTTTTAGATTATAAAAAACAACCGGCAAAAATAAAATTAAGGCCATAAGCAAACCCGACCAAAAATAAACGTTTTTGTAAGGAACATTCTGCGTGGCACAATAGTTATTAGATTGACGAAAATTAATTAATGCGTAAATAAAAAAAACTGGTAGTAAAATAAAACCAGTGTATTTTGATAAACAAGCCAGACCCAAAAAAATACCTGCCACAATAAAATTTTTTTCGTTTTTTGAGCCTTTTGCAAGAAATAACAAACTTAAAACCATTAATAAAACCGTTATACTTTCGAAATATCCAATCCTAGCTATCCAAACATGATAATTATTAATGGCCAAAACAAAGGCTGCCACCAAACCAACTTTAACTGAAAAAAGTTCACGCCCCAAAAGAAAGACTACATACACCAAAAACAAGCCCGCCACTGCAAACGGTAATTTAGCCGCCACATCATTAGCACCAAAAATTTTGAAAGAAACATGTTGTAATAAAAAAACTAATGGCGGATGATCATGAAAAGAAAACTTTGTCCACGCCGGCATTTCCCCAGCAAACCACTGTAGTGGAGTTGTTTGACCATTGTCAGACGCCATATAATCAATATAACCCAAGGCGCGAAAAGAATAATGCGCATCATCACGTTGCAAACTGGCGCGAGTCAAACGAAAAAAAATCAAAAAAGCTGCTAATAATAATATGCCAATTAAAAAAAACTTTTCTTTTTTGGACAAATCTTTTAACATAAAAAACATTTGTCAACAAAGTTCTTTAAAAATTTTACCCATCTCGCCAGCCACTTTTTCCCAAGTGTATTTTTCTTCCACCATATTTCTGGCTTTAGCTACCACCCGATCAACTTCGGATTTATTTTTTTCGTTTAAAATATAATTTATTTTTTCTGCAATACTTTTTGGATTTTTTACTTCACAAAACCATCCTGTCTCACCTGCTTTAAGAAAATCAGGAATACCACCAACCGGTGTGGCAATTACAGGCGTACCCATAGCCATTGCCTCCATAAAAGAAATCCCTTGGCCTTCAGTCAGCGACGGCCGGACAAAAATATCGGTCAGAGAATAATAAAGAGGCAGATTATTTTGAGAAATATGACCAAGAAAAATAATATTATTTTCTAGATTTAATTTTTTAGTCAATATTTTTAACTCTTTTTCTAACTCGCCTTCTCCAGCAACCAACAAGACGACCTGTTTTTTATAATCTACCATTAAAATTTTTATTGCTTGAATAAGACTTTTTACATCATTTTTTTTAACCAAACGCGAAGTGGTAAAAATTATTTTATCACTAGAATTAATTTTTAATTGACTCTTTAATTCTTCTTTAACTGAAGCTTGAATATAATTGCTTTTAAATTTGTTAATGTCTACGCCATTCGGCACAACTTTAATTTTGCCTTGATAGCCAAATTTTATAGCTCGCTCTTCAAGCCACTTGCTAAGCACCTGAGCATAATCTGCTTTTTGATATATTTTTTTATAACGCCAAAACCAAAACCAAGTCCGTTTGTAAATATGAGACACAGGATCACCTTCTTGTAACGTTAATAGGTATTTTATGCCTGGAAACTTTTCTTTGACCTTTAAAGCAGCCAAGCCGGCGCGATTGGCCATGATTGACCAAACCAACCCATAATTATTTTTTTTATGTAATTCAACTGCTTTTTTGTAAGCTAAAAAAGGAAAAAATAATTTTCCCAATTTGCCTTGGCCCACACGATAAATTTTTACATTCTCAAATTGTTCTTCATTTTTTTGTTGACCATCCAAATTACAAGTAATTAAATCAAATTCAAACTCGCCCTCTGGCGAACCAAGTCGTTTGATAATTTCTTTAACAGCCACTTCCGCCCCACCAATAAATGGAAAATAAGCCAGAGAAATAATTAGAACTTTAGCTTTATTTGATGTTTGTTCATTCATAATTATTACTTTTATCTTACCGTTTTTTTATTAAAAAAGCAATAAAAAAACACTTATTGATTTTTTTGTCAATCTAAGGTATGCTTGAAATAACAATAAAATACATTTGATATGAAAGAAAAAATACTTTATTTGGTCACCCAAAGTGAATTTGGTGGAGCACAAATTTATGTTTCGACTCTCGCATTAAATTTGAATAAAGAAAAATACATGGTTGAAGTTGCGGTCGGTCAGCCAGCCACCGAACCCTGGCTGAAAGAACTGGAAAATAACAGTATCAAAGTTTGGCGTCTTAAACATGTGGTGCGCGAACTTAATTTGTGGCACGACTTTATGTCTGGCTGGGAGCTTTTCTTTTTATTTTTACACGCCCAACCAAACATAATTCACCTCAATTCCAGCAAAGTTGGCTCGACCGGTTCGGTAGTCGGCTGGATCTACAAAAAAATATTGCGTAAAAAATTAAAAATAATTTATACTGTGCATGGTTTTGTTTTTCAAGAACCCATGGCCGCCTGGAGAAAATTTTACTATTTGTGGTCAGAAAAAATTGCCAGTCAATTTCGTGACAAAATTATTTGTGTCTCCGAACATGATAAAATTATTGGTCTAAATCAAAAAATTGCTCGCCCTAATAAATTCGTTGTCATTCATAATGGTATTGATTTAAAAAATCTAAATTTTTTGCCGCCACAAGAAGCCCAACAAAAGCTTACAACCCTAACTAACCTGGCCAGCAACACTAACCAACAAAAACTTTGGTGTGGTACAGTTGCTAATCTCTATCCTGCCAAAGGTTTGGGAGATTTAATTTTAGCCGCAGAAAAAATAACAGCCAAAAATAAAAATATAATTTTTGTCATTATTGGTGAAGGACAAGAAAGAGAAAAACTAGAAAACTTGATAAAAAAATATCATTTGGAAAATAACTTCTTCCTAACTGGCAACTTAAAACAAGCCGCCAGTTATTTAAAAGCTTTTGATATTTTTATTTTATCTTCAGTCAAAGAAGGCCTACCTTATACTTTAATCGAGGCTTTGACTGCTGGTTTGCCAATTATTGCCACCACGGTCGGCGGTAATCCAGAAATCGTTGAAAATAATATTAACGGTATACTGGTCGCGCCGCACCAACCAGCCCAAATCGCGACGGCAATTGAAAAAATTATTTTAAATCCAACTTTGGGTGACAAATTTAAAACTAATAATCTAGAAAAAGTTAAACAATTTGAAATCGACAACATGCTCGAAAAAACCCAAAAAGTGTATAATCAAAATAATTAGAAAAATAAAAAGCACCCACATAAGTGGGTGCTTTTTTAATAATTATTTTATTTCCAGTTCCAAATCATTGCTGTAATCTTTACACAGATCTGTGACAGTGCCTGTATATCTACATAAACGAAAATGCTTTGTACCAAATGATAATCCAGCCCAGTTATAACTTTTGCTGGTCTTGCTAATCCATACACCCATATCATGACTATATCGCGGATTTTCTAAATCACTTCTGACTAAATAAAAACCATCGTTTGGACTGATCCAGTTTGTCTTCCAAGTAAGTTTTGCAATTCCATTTTCAACTTTTCCAGAAAGTTCAATGCTTGAAATTTTCTCGGTTACACCAATCGCAACAGACTGAGCAGCAGTCATTTTTCCACAACTACCATCGCTGTTTATCCGGCAAGCAGAAAAATAATATGCCCCATTTGACAAATTGTACCATGAGTATCGATCGGCCGTAATATCAGAAACTTTTACTGTTTCATCAGTATTATAAATCGGAATTTCATTTGTTGTTGATTTTATTAAAGCAACTCCGTATTTTGTATTTCCACCTGTTGCAATCCATTTAAACTCTGCTGTACCACTCTCCGACCAGACCGTAAGATTCATATCAGACGGTTGCTCTGCCTCATCAACTATCGCCGGCACGGTGGTTGTATTATTTTCATTATCTGTGTTGAAATCTTCACCAACTGAATTATCTTCAGCTAGATATAAATCTTCGTTATCATCAATCTGCCAATCACTGTCTAATTCTGGCAAAATTGCATTAACTATAGGTTCACCAATTTCATAACCGGCAAAAAAAGAATCAGATAAATCATCAATTTTTTTAGCCCATTCGGCGCCAAAAAGTTGATTGGCAAGAGTTTCAGAATTCACGTGTCGTAGTGTACCAATTTTATCCACCCAATAAACCTTGGGGTCAGTGGTAATTTTTACCAAACGTGAATTGGGTTTATATTTAACCGTACCACCAATTAAAATGTTACCAAACTCCTCGGCCCTAATTGTGACTACATTATCAAAATTAGTAAACCAAGAAAAATATATTTTATCATTGGGAAAAACATAACGCCAACCATTCACTGCTTGATAATAAACAGCTTGATCGCCTGCCAGTCTAATTAGCCGCGTTTGTTGGGCATCTTGTTTTTTGACCTGATGTTTATCAATTGTTTGTGTCGCCCGCACAATTTGATTAGAAAAAAGTAAACCACAAATCAGAAAAGAAAAAAATATTTTTGTTTGCATATGTTTTCAAAAAATTATTATAATCTTTTTATTGCTTCTTTAGCTGCACTATTCGTTGAATCTATCTTTAAAACCTTCTGCCAATATTCTTTAGCTTTAGCTGGCTGCCCCTCACCTTGATAATAAGTTGCTAGTAGGGCCAAAACATCTTGACTATTTTTATATTGTTCAGTCTTTAAAGCCTCTAATAATATTTTTTCTGCCTCTGGCTTTTTTTCTGGATAAAAATAAGTGTAAAAATTAACAACAGTGATATAATACTGTTCATTACCAGTTTCACCCGCCGAATTTTTTAAAGTAATTAAAAAATTTTCTTCAGCTTTTTCATTATCTTTCAATTCTTCAGCATATAGTTGAGCCAGATTAAAAAAAGAAACCGAATTTTGTGGCCGCGCCAAACCCACATATTTCCAAGCCGCTTCAGCACCAGCATAATCACCCACAATTTTTTTAATCATGGCTATGTGGTTTAAAGCCTCAAAATTAAAGCCACTTGGTTCTTGAGTAATAATTTTTTTCTCTACTTCAAGTTCTTGGCGATATTTTTCAATTTGAGCGCTAGTTAAATCGGTCCGCAGTGGATTAAAATTAAAAATCTGTTCTAAAGTAATTTGTTTAGTCTGCGCCGACTGATTATCTTTTTTTTGTGCTTCACCATTAAAATAATAAATCAAAGCTGCTAGTAAAATAACAAACAAGATAATCTGGATAATTAGTTTTGTTTTTTTGGACATATCATTTTTATTATCAATATTCTTATTCTATCACTTTTAATATAAAAAAACAATAAAAGCGGGCTTAAAGCCCGCTTTTAAGTTTTATCTTTGCCAAAAATTATCTAATGCAAAATTAACAACCCAGCCTCCTTACCTGATACCGCGGTGCCTATTGTGTAATCTGCTAAACTGTGAGTATGAA
>DCVE01000002.1 GCA_002328025.1 Patescibacteria group bacterium UBA2196 | reverse complement strand
TAATTTTCATAAATTTAAAAAAATATTATTTTAATTGGTTAAAGATAAAATAAGTTCAAAATTATCATCTGGTGCAGCTTTGACGTGATGTTCAAAACCACATGTCTGACAGGTATAAAAAATTATGTAATTATCTTTTTTGACCATTGCTAATACGGGCGCCATCAGACCACGACAATGACATTGCCTATCACCCGGATTTACGTCCACGTGTCGTGACCACAAACACTGCGGACAATGATCGGTGTAACCCTGACCCTCCACTTGCGCCTTGCAGTGAGCACAGATAAAATTTTCTGAGCGTTTTTGAAATTTTTTTACTTGTAACATAAATTAAATGCGCGCTAATTCTTCTCGCACCACTTGCCGATCGTCCCACGGAATTTTTTTACCATCAGCCACACACATGGCCTGTTCGGCACCCTTACCAGTAATTAAGACCAAATCGTTGGGCAAAGCCAATTTTAATGCCAAAGCAATGGCTGCACGTCTGTCCAAAACAGCATACAGAGTTTTTGTATTATTTAAAACTGAAAAATTTAAAATAGTTTTAAAATTTGAAATTGAAAATTTAAAATTTTCAACGTCTTTTGGTGAACCAAATTCTTTAAGTAAAAAATCAGCCGCGCCCTGAAGGACTTCTTTAATAATAGCGCGCGGATCTTCGTCGTATGGATCTTCGTTGGTAACAATTACAACATCGGCTTGCCTGGCAGCCAGACTCCCCAAAATTGGTCTGCGAGCTTTGTCGCGACCACCACCGGTTGAACCCAAAATGTGAACTATTTTTTGGTGCGGTATGTCTTTTGTAACAGAATAAAGTTTTTCAATGGCCTGCGGCTCAAAAGCATAATCAACTATTATTTTTATGTTTAAATTATTTTCAATAAACTCCAACCGGCCGGGTAAGGGTTTTAAAAAAGATAAATCTGCTGGTTGGGGTAAATTCAAAGCTTTAACAACCGCCAAAGCTGCCGCCACATTACTTTGATTATAGTTGCCCAACAAATTTATTTTTAAATTTGTTTTGATAAATTCGGCCGTGGAATAACCAATTTTTTCTTCAGAGTCAAAACTTAAAAAATAGTCGGCAAACTGATCGTCTAAATTTATAATGATGGTTTTTTTAACTTTAAGACCAGTTTTATTTTTAGAATCAGCTAGGGAAGCAAACAATTTACCTTTGGCTTGTTTATAGTTTTCAAAACCACCGTGCGCTTCCAAGTGTTCTGGATATAAATTGGTGAAAACCAAAATATCATAATTAATACCAACGTGACGAAATTGTTTAATACCTTCAGATGATGTTTCAACAATCGCGCATTGACAACCCGCCCGAGCCATCTGGGCTAAAGTTTTTTGGAGTTGCAAACGACCAACCATGGTCATTTTTTTATCATTCAACCATTCTTTGTTTTTAATTTTAAACAAAGTGGTGGTGGTCATACCAACCGCCCAACCAGCATGTTCTAAAATTTGAGCGATATAATAACAGGTGGAGGATTTACCAGCCGTGCCAGTTACCCCAATAACAATCATTTTATCAGACGGATAATTGTAAAACCACGAGCTAAAAAGCGCCAAAAAATGATGGTAAAATGGCAACAAAAAATTTAATGTTGATTGTGGAAGTATTTTTTTAATTAGAGCTAAAATTCTGTCCAACATATTTTTATTTTAGTCACGCTCCAAACTTTTATAAAAAACGATGCCGAGTGGTATATACAACCAATAAGAAAAAAGCCGATATAAAAGCATTGTGGCCAGCGAGAGCTCCAACGTCACGCCCAAAGAATTAAAAATTACCACCATAGAGCCTTCAAGGGCCCCCAAACCACCCGGTATAAATGACAGAATACCAAACAAACGACCAAAAGCAAAAGCCACCAACCCCAAACCAATTGGTGTCCAAGAACCAAAAGCTAAAAAGATTAAATAGATATTGGCGCCATCGGTTAAAAATTTGGTTAATTGCAAACAAAAGGGCCAAACTAATTTTAATTTATTAACTTTTAACCATTTTAAATCTTGGTAAAAATCTTCCACCAGTTGATTAATGCGGTCCTCTTGACGCACTCCATCTTCAGCTTTATCAATTTTTTCGGCCAGCCAAAAAAGTCTTTTTTTGGCTGATTTTTTATTGCCTAAAAAGAAATATAGGCAACCGGCTAGAACCAACAATGCCACCAAAAAACCAACTACCGCAATTTTTTGTGTGCCACCAATGTGGCCCAGTTTAAAAAAAAGATAAAACAAACTCAACAATAAAAGAAATATAAAAGCCGCATAATAACAGATAAGCTCAATAAAAACAATCATCAAGGCTTTGCCTTCTGGTAAATTTTTATGACGAATTTGTTTTAATAACCAAATATTACCAGCCACGCCCAATGATGGCACGGTGTAATTTAAAAAAATAACTGTAATGCAGGTTTTAAGCAGACGCCAAAAACCAAATGGGTTAAAATTTAATAATTTGAAACTAACTTTATAGACCATAGTTTGCAACAAAAAATTAGCCACCTGACAGCCCAAGGCCGCCAACAACCAATACCATTTTGCTTGACCAAACAAGCGGCCAATTTCTTGCAGTTCTGAAAATTTAAAAATTACCACCAAGACGACTAAAAAAATAAGAAAGGGGAAGGTGAGTTTTTTCCATTCAATTTTAAAGGGGACATTTTTTATATCCTCTGACATAATTTTTATTTATTGTTAGATTTTATTTATTAACTGACCACTTACCCTTAAGCCGACTTGAACGGCTAACCTTCTCCTTCGGAGGGAGATGCTCTATCCAATTGAGCTATAAGGGCAAAGAGTTAGTCAATAAATTTTTTATTTTTTTTGTGAGTTTAAAAAGATTATACCAAAACTGATTTTCCACACAATCCCAAGCTCCAACATAAACCAATTCGCGACCTGTAACAGCATTCGCAAAACCTTTTTTGAAACGAGTAATCCCAGCCCACGCTGTCCCATCTTGATTATTTTTTTCAGTTGTCATAACACCCCAGAAATCATACCACTGGTAATTATTTTCTTTGGCCCACTTGATGGCTTGCCATTGAATGGCGTGGTTGGGCATTAATTCCCTATTTAGATCAGAGGAGCCACCGTGCAGATAAGTGGCTGTATGACCACAGCCAATCACTAAAATGGCTGCCAAAACTTCATTCTGAAATTCAGCGAAAAATAATTTTAATTTAAAGTCTGGCATAGTGGAGAAAAAGTTAATTAAATTTTCATAATATTTTCTGCTAAAAATTTTTATTTTATCGCGTCTGGCGGTTGCAACCAATAACCAATAAAATTTATTAATATCATTTTTATGTTTAACAACTACGCCGCGCCTCTCTGCTAGTTTAATGTTATAGCGCCACTTGGGATGCATGTTGGCTAAAATTTCTTCTTCTGTTTTAGTTAAATCTAAAATCAAAGTGGCGGTGGGGTTGACAGCGTGAGCCAAAAATTCTGGTTTCTTAAATCCAGCCTGCTCATAGGCCAAAATAATATCAGGTTGTGTTGGTTGATTGTTTTCAGTACGGACAAAGACCACTGACTGTTTGATTGTTTTAACTAAAAAATCAGCCAATGATTTAATGATTTCAAAACGTTGACCCAAATCGACTGCACCAGAAAAAATCGGACCCCTTGGGCAATCAAGATAAATTTTTTGGAATGGTAAAGGCTTAGAAAAAAAAGTTGCCGTAGCTAACAAAAGACCATTCTCGTCACGAACTATCAGACGCCAAACTTTTTCACCTAAACTGGCGCGAAAACCACCCCACTGCCAAGTTTGCAAAAAAGCAGTTGGGAAACTGTTCTGCGCAACAAAATTATTAAGCTCACGACCAACACAGGCATTAGTAGTTATTAATTCAATAAACATGTTTTTATTCTATCATTTTGAGATTAAAAAGCAATGTTAAAAATAAAAAATTTGAGCCTTTTTTGACACAAATTGTGGTTTTCTTAAAAAAGTTACTATTTAGATTTTCTACCCAATTGTTTTAAGGTTTGTTTGATAATTTCATTTTCATCACTAAGTTCTGGGGAAACCTTGGTTAAAGCCGCACGAATTTCAATTAAAGAATAGCCCAAAGATTGCAAGGCTTCAAAAACACCCGTACTGCCTGAAGCTAAATTAACAGTTTCGCTACTCAAATTAAAACTATCCATTTTATTTTTTAGTTCCACCACAATACGTTCAGCAATTTTTTGTCCAATACCAGAGACCTGCCGCAAAAGTGTTGGATCGCCTCTCAAAATAGCTTTCTGAAGTTCAACAACCTTAGCAATGTTAAGGACCTGCAAGGCAGATTTTGGTCCGACTCCAGAAACAGAGAGTAATAATTCAAAAAAGTTTTTTTCTTCCAAAGAAATAAAACCATAAAGTTCAAGTAAATCCTCACGCACATGCAAATGACAAAAAAGTTCGCACCGATCACCTGGACTTGTTATTTCCCATAGTGGCAGTGGTACAAAAACCTCAAAACCAACGCCTTGATTTTCCAGAACCAGTGATTTGCTGTTTTTAAATTTTACTATACCAGCCAAAAAAGAAAGCATAAAAAAAATATTATAGACTCATCATAACAAAAAAATGGCAAAAAAGCAATTTGATTGCTATAATAAAATAAATATGCAAACCAAACGCGTAACTTTAATTATTTTAATTTTTATCCTGACACTAGCGGCTTTTTTACGTTTTTATAATCTACGTTACATGGAATTTAATTACGATCAAGCGAAAAATTCCTATCTAGCCCTAGAAATATTACGTAACGGGCCCATACCAAATAGCTGCCTACCATCTTCTGTGGGCATTTGTAACCCACCGTTTTTTCTTTATTTACTACTACCAGCAATAATCATTTCGACTGATCCAATTTTTTTAACTGCCTATATTGCATTCTTTAATGTCTTAACTGTCCTGCTGCTATTTTTTTTCGTCAGAAAATTTTTTAATGAAAAAACTGCCCTAATAGCAGCTGCTTTTTTAGCAGTCAATCCGTGGGCGATTATCTTTTCGCGTACCATTTGGCAACAAAATGTTTTAATGTTTTTTGTTTTATTGTTTTTTTGGTCACTATTTTCTTTCTGGCAAGATAAAAAATCTACCAGTATAATTTGGGCTATGCTGTGGTTGGGCATCACAACCCAAATTCACCAATTAGGTATATTATTGATCATCCCCTTCATAATCGCTTTAATTTTAGGCAGAAAAAATCTGTTATTTAAAAACTTTCTGATTGGCTTACTGCTAATAATTATACTTTATTTCCCTTTTGTTTTGTTTGAAATTAATCATGATTGGTACAGTTTGGAAAATATCTTTACCTACCAGGCCAGCCCAGCCCACTTGGCGATAGAAAGTTTAATTTATCCTCTGCAATTAGTAACCACACGCGGTTTTAATTATACTTTTGGAAGTGATTATCAACATTTTTTAAGTGGCACAGCTAATTGGCCGCTACTTGATGGTTTGCTTTTAATAATGGTGGCGGCGGCATTGCTTTATTACCTACTAAAAAAATCCACTCAAAACAAATTCCTGTTAATATGGTTTCTGATATTACCACTTTTTTTATTATGGACCAAAAGCCAGGTTTATCAACATTACTTTATCTTGGGTCTACCGGCTGGAATTATAATTATTAGTGATTTTTTGAATCGTTTGACAGAAAAAATTAATCATAAAATATGGCGTATTGTGGCCCAAATTATTATTTTTATAATTATTTTTTATCAAGCCATGTTTAGTTTTTCTTATCTTACTTATTTACAAGATAATCCGTGTATTAATGGTAATCACTCCCAGGGCTATGCTTTTAAACTTGAAAACATAAAAAAGCAATTACAAACTGGAGAAACTAATTTTATAACCATTCACAAGAAAAGCTGTTTTTGTACTTTATGTCTTCCAATTAATACGCAATACATTTTAGAAAATGGCAATTTAGAATAATTTAAAAATTATTTAATGCTTTGCCCTGGTAAATCTACACCCAAAATATTTTAAATTATTGCTTAACAAATAAAAAAATGTTATAATTTATACACCCATAAATTCTATAAAAAATTTAAAATAAAAAATATGAACACCCAAAAACCCATGCCTAATTACGAAAATAAAAAAATTTTACAAACCATACTACCTATTTGGCTGACCTTTGTGGTGGTGATCGCTATCGCTGCTGTTGCCGCGGTAGTAATTTTATCACTAGCGCAAAGAGAAATTGTGAATTTAAATCTTAATTCAGAGATTAAACAAACACATGATAATTTACCAACTGTGGTTAATTCTTATATTGGCGAGATAACAGTTATTGATGGCGAGATAATTGTCATCAAAGCCACAGCTAATAAAAATTACTTGACCCAAAATTCATTACTCACAATAAAAGTGGTAGCCAACACAGAAATTTCCGCCCTGGAATTTCCAACTATTTTAGACAGTGATCCTACAAAAATACAGCCAATGAAAAAGAACTTGGCATTAAAAGACTTAAAAGTTGGACAAACCATTGTTGTTTTCAGCCAAAACAATATTAAAAACCAAGAAACCTTCATAGCCGACCTAATTCAACTACAGGTAACGAAATAAAATATTTTAAAAAAATATAAAACCGACTTATACTAAGTCGGTTTTATGTTCACTGAAATTAGTAAACCTGCCAATTTAACCTTTGCATACGAATTTGCCTTTGTTGGTCTCGATAAATACCCGTTGTTTGCACAAGAATACCGATAGGGATATTACTACTACCACCAGAGGGACTGAGTTGAATCTCAACCGAACCTGTTGTATCTTGATTAATAATACGCACAAAAGCCGTGTTGGATAATTCAATAATTTTCTCCACACCCGGACCCAATTCAAAGGTATTTTGTGTGTCATCCTTACCCAAAACAACCAAGGTGGCTGGAACGCCAAAACTTTGTCTAAAATTAATAGCAGTTGAATAATCCAAACCGATAAAATTCAAATCTAACTGAAAAGATTTATCAACCGCGAGTTTCACCGTTAATTGCTCACCATTCACACATAAACCACTCGCCACAGAAACACAGGCCACGCTGGTTTGTGTCAAAGGGCTAACCGTACGCGACCAGGTGGCACCAGGCATATCCGCTAAAGCAATATTTGTGGCATCAAGGTTGTTTACACTGTGTTCCTGTTCAACTACGTAAAGGGCTTTTTCAACCGCTGTATCAGCTGCATAATAAGCGACCTCGGAAAAACCAATATCTTGGGCTGTCTGACTGGAACGCACTACCAATTCTGAAACTGCTGTGACTAAAATAATTATAGATGCCAAAATAACAATCGCAATAAGGATGGTTACGCCACGTTGGTGTTTAAATTGGATTGATGAAAATAACATAGTTTTAAGGCGTCAGACCGCCAGATCTTTGCGGAACTGTTTGTTGGATGGTAAAACCAGCTTTTTGTCCGCTCTTGGTGGCCTCAACCTGCATAACGACAGTCACTCTCGGTTGGGTTACTGGGGGCTCATTAATATCAAACGGATAGCTTAAGGGTTGAATATAAAATTTTAAATTAATAATTTTAATTAAATCAGATGGTATTGTCTGTGCCGGCTCAATATCATATTGCACTTTTAATTCTTGGTTTTCCACAAAAAAAGAATACACATTATCTGCCAAATCAATCAGGTGTAAATAATCTTCACCACTCGAGTTTATAACACCACCAACATAGGCCGCATAATCAACGCGCGAAGTACGAATTTTTTTTGCCAAAGATTCCATAATCAGCTGTACATCCTGTTGCGCACGATTATAAGCAATGGTTTTTTGTGAAGCCCGCAAGATAAAACTATGAATACTTAAACTGACCAAAGCCACCATTACAAAAATACTCATGGCCACCAAAATTTCCATCAAGGTGAACCCCTTTTGAACATGGTTGCCCTTAAATTTTAAACTTAAAAAAAACATTTTTTATTCTTTACCAATCAGTTAAATTTGTAACCAACAAAAAACCATGACTCCGTCCATGCTCAACCCAGACAACTTTAGATAAAACCTCTTTTTCTGTAGCAGAAATTGATTTAATTTGCACCGCTCGTCTAAAAATTGTAGCCATTCCACCACTAGTGTGACTGTACTTGCCAGAAGTTTGATCTTTATAAAGCAAACAATTAGTACAGGTTGATAATGAATCAAGATCTGCACAAGCAAAACTGTTAGCAGTCTGCAACTTAAAATTGCCAGTTTCGTTTACATCAACATAATAACATTTATCCATACTGGCATCAAAAAAACTACTGCCGGTAATTTTGCTTACATCACCACCCTTGGTATAATCACGAATTTCGCGCACAATTTCTAAACTTTCACGCGCCAAATTAGTAACCACAATGCTCTGTTCGGATGATTGCGATAAAGAAATAGAAGAAGTGGTTAAAGTCAAAACAGCTAAAATACCCACCACCAAAACAGCTAGGGCAAAAATTGTCTCTAGTAAAGTGACACCCCGCTGACTATTTTTTAAAATATACATAAATTACTCAATATTAATCTGTCCAGAATCACCACGCACCGTAATAATACGATGGCGACTAGTGTTTAGACCTCCTATAATAATCGCAGCTTCATCGGTTGTGGGATTGCCATTAAAATAAATCGTACCCAGAGGCGCATTAAAAACAATATCTAAAGTGTTGTTGATAACCGGCGTAATATAGCGGACATAAACACCTTTTAAAAACACCCTGTCACCATTAGATACAGCCTCACCAACATCATAAAGTTTATCGTTATCAATATCATAAAACAAAGTGTACTGGCAGACTAACCCTGATGTACACAAAACAAAGTGCAGACCATAATTATAATGCACACCACCCACGGTCTGACCAGTCAGGGCCCAAATCTGCGCTTGGCGCAAAATAGAAAAAAGCTTGTCCGCTTCAGTATCCACGGTTTGATTGGTGTTAAAACCATTAAAATTAGGTAAAGTAATGGTCAACAACATCACCATAATTCCAATCACCACCACTAACTCCAAAACAGTGAAACCGGTTAAGTTATTTTTTCCATTATTCATTAAAATGATTTAAATTAAATTTAAATACCACATTACAATTTTATCGCCCCACCACAATGCCACTATGGTAGCTGGCACCAAAAATACACCAAAAGCAATTTCCGATTTAAGATTTTTACGATGACTTAATAAAAGTGGTAAAGAAATAAACGCGCCGCCAATATAAGCTAATGACAAACCAGTAATAATGTGTGGCCAGGGTAAAACTAAACCCATCAAAATTCCCAAACGAATATCGCCTCCACCCACCCACTTACCATGCGAAACTAAATACTGCGCAGCAAACCAACCACCTCCAATTATAGCAGAAAGGAAAATAAATAAAAAATTATTTATCTCAAGCTGACCCCTAAAAAATAAATACGTTAGCTGAAAAATTAAGACCACCCCTATGGCTGGTAAAGAAATTATATCTGGGATTAAAGTGTATTTCAAATCATACAAAAAAAGCATCACCAAAACGACAATAGTAAAAAATTGGAAAAAAAGACTAAAATAGTGCCCATCAAAAAAAATAAGGGCAATAACAAACAAAATTCCAGTAAAAAATTCTATTAACGGATAAGACCAAGGGATTTTTTTTTGGCAAAAAGCACAGCGGCCGCACAAAATAATAAAACTTAGCAACGGAATGTTGTGCCACCACTTAAGTTGTGTTTTACATTCTGGACAAATGGAACGCGCCTTGACCCACGGCATTTTTTCCTGTAGACGATAAACCAAGGCATTAATAAACGAACCAACGCACAGGCCAAAAATAAAAATAAATAAATAAATCAAAAACATATTATTTTTTGTTAGCAAAAATTAATAGCTGATCAAACAAATTAATCGGAATGGTTAAATTGGCTAAACCCGAAGACTTAACAAATTTTAAAAACCACTTACCAGTGCTGCCGCGAGAATTTAAATAATGCTGTAATAAATAAAAAAAAGAAAAGTGCCTGCCAATATAACAATATTTTTTTAGTCCAAACCCAGTTTGAGCAAGAATCAACTTAATATTGCCTACAGAAAAATAAAAAAGGTGTTGTGGTAAAAGAGCATGCCAATTTTTACCCTGTATTTTAGAAAGAAAGCTGGAAAAATCAGGCGTAGAAAAAACCAAAAGTCCGTCATCTTTGAGTTTTAATTTTATCAGGGTTAAAACTTTTTGTGGGTTAGACAAATGTTCCAGAACATCAAACAAGATAATAATGTCAAAGCTTTTATCAGGAAAATCCACAAGAATATTTTCAGCCATGCCAACCCTCAAGTCACCCTTAATTTTTTGTCTAGCCAAAGCTAGGGCGCCACGGGAGGCTTCTATACCAAAAATTTCATAACCAACTTCTTGGGCTGCTTCCAAAAAAATTCCAGAATAACATCCAATGTCAAGGAGTTTGCCGTGTGGTTTTATCTTTTTTATTTTTCCAACCAAGACACTGGCTGTTTTTTTTCTGTTTTCTCTTTCCTTCTCATATGTTTCATCAAAATTTTCTGTTTCATAGCTTGAAATTACACGTGCCACAGTCTCACTGTCACACACCCAAGCTAAATTACAGACTCGGCACTGATAGACATCACTGTGCACCCCTAGACGCTCGTCAGTGATATGATAAAACTGACCCACCTCTCTAAGATTGGAAGGATATTTTAAAACAACATTTTGGCTGTAGCAGACTGGACAAATCATTTTATTTAAAAGTAAATTTTTTATTACCCCAAAAATTCCAAGCTAAACTGCCAATTACAGCTGCCGCCTTACCGACCAAATAATGTGTATGTAAAAATTGGACAAAAAGATACATTAAAACCAGATTAATACCAAGGCTTAAAATGTGGATAGAGGTAAATTTTAAATATTTATGCCAAAAGTCTATTTTACCTTCGTGCTCAAAAACCCAGTTATATGAAATCAAAAAATGAACAAAAGAACCAACTAAAAAAGAAGGGGTAGCAGCGATTAAATACCAAACGTGTAACCACTCCACCAAAATATAAAGCACGAGCACGTCTACCAAGGTAGCAACCATGCCAGAAATAGAAAACCTAACAAATTTTATGGATAATATCTTTTTTAACATAACCGTGTTACTCCCCTCCTTCATAAGGAGGGGGTGGGGGGAGGTAAATTTCTTAATTCTTGACAGATAAAATAAATTCTTTCTGCCACATTATCTGTATTTTTAAAAACTTTATTACTATTAAATCTTATGATCTTAATATTTTTTGCTTCCAAATACTTTTGTATTTGATTATCATATTCTTCTTGTTCGCAATAAGTCAAACCATCAGCTTCTACTTCCAATACCATACAGACCCCCTCCACCCCCCCTTAGCAAGGGGGAGAGCTCACAACTATAAAAAATACGCAATTAAAAAAAGCTGACTGGTAAATCCAACATAATTATCATGAAAAAATCTGGCAAAAAGCCAATAGACCAAAATAAGCACGCCATAACCAAAAACTAAGCGTGACAAATTATTTTCACTAAATTGTTTTTTGATTAATAAATAAAACAACACCAAGGTAAGAGGAATCTGTAAAACCCACATTGGCACATAATCAGTAATTTTTTCAACAATACCTAATTTATAAAATAAAACAGAGATACCATAACCATTGATTGGATAACTGGTTACAAGGGTACCAGCCGGATAAGCATAAATATCTTGGTAAAAAGCCATTGGGTTCCAAACAATAAACGGCGCAATAATTAAAATGAAAACCACTGGCAATAACCAGGTCCTTTTAAAAAGTGTCCACAGACTACCGATAGTTGATTTTATCTTTTGTGTGAATTTTAAACCTAAAACCGATGCACTTGGACGTAAAGAGGAAAAAACATAAGCATAATAAAATGGAACCAAAAACCAAGCCGAATGTTTGGAAGTACAGGCCAAAGCTAATGTTAGAGATGAGAGTAAAATTTTATTTTTTTTAAGTAGCCAGATAGTCAAGATTATCCAGGTCAAGACAAAAACATCGTCGCGACCAGAAATAAAAAAAGGTAAAAATAAAGGGTTGAAAACAAAAAAAGCCGTAAGCGCAAATTTATTTTTTTTATCTGTTGGTAAATTAAATAAAACTAAAATAGACATAATAAACAGAGAAAGATAAGTCATCCGTTCGTCATAAAAACCAAACAATTGCTTGGCTATAATTTGGAAAGGAACTGAAAAAATAATGTGGAAAGGCAGTTTAATAACATGAAAAAGCGCTGGATTAAACAAAACCTGGCCTTGAGTGGTAAAAATATAAGCTGATTTTTCTAGCTCAGTGCCAAAATAATTCTCTGTGTAAGGATTTTTGCCTTGCAATAAAAATTCAATCGCCGGCTCCATTTGTTGGACATTATCGTGGACTGGCAAGTCTGGATTTTGATGACGCAATAAAATATTGGGTATCAAAGTTACGCAAATAAAAAAACCAATGATTGAAAAGAAAAGGATTGTTTTATAACGCCAAAGTTGTTCCGCACGTGCTTCAACTGCAGTTTCGAATATTTTTTTATCCAGCCACAAATAGCCTAGGCATAACCCAAAAAAAACAATAAAATTAAAAATAACGGTTTGATCCCAATTCATTAAAAACAAAAAACCAAAAATAAAAATGATAATTAAATCTAATGATAAAAGTTTTTTCATAAGTCACTGATTTAAAATTTTATTTAAATTTATCATACTGCATAATATTTAGACTTTGTAGAATATACTGCCCCAAATTTTTTAAAATACTTAGGCCATAAAGCATGCTTTTTTTAAATCCAATCATAGAGGCTTCCTTAAAATAACGTGTACTAATGGGTACTTCTAAAATTTTTAATTTTTTAATTTTTAATTGGATAATTATTTCAGTATCAAAAACAAAACCATCGGCCGCCGCCAAAAAATTAACTGTTTTTAAAGCCTGAGCAGAATAAGCCCGAAAACCAGAGTGATATTCGGTCAGCTTTAAACCTAAAACTAGATTTTCTATTTTGGTTAAAGCAATATTCGACACGTATTTCCACCGCGGCATACCACCCTCGCGTGCCCCACCCGGACGCATCATACGCGAACCAAAAACCGCGTCCGCATCACCGCGCAACAAAGGTAATAACAAATCGGGTACTAAGCGCGGATCATATTGATGATCTGGGTGAATCATGATGACAATATCGGCTTGTCGGTTTAAAGCTTCGGCATAACAAGTTTTTTGATTGGCGCCATAGCCCAAATTTTTTTCATGTTCAAAAACAATCAAACCCTGACCACGCGCCAACTCAACGGTACGATCAAAACTTTGATCGTCAACTAAAATTATTTCATCAACCCAACCCGCCGGTATATCGTTTAAAGTTTTTAATAATGTTTTTTCAGCATTATAAGCCGGTAAAACAGCAATAATTTTTTTATCAGGATATTTTTGTGACATAAATAACTGGCTATTTTTTAAATGACTTCTCATTTCCCGTTTCTCCCAACCACAAACCACGATGACTAATATAGCTTTGGTAGTTAAGTGAGGTTGGTGAAGCATCGTACTTTATGGCTGAAATCAATAAATCAACAGCTCGGTCTTCATAACCAGTTTCCATATAGTAACAACTTTGGGCCAAAAAATAATCGGAAATAAAATCGCTGTAATAAACGTTGAACTCCAGGGGCTGATAGACAATATTTCTAAAATTATACAGACGCTCGGGTGCGGCTTTAGCTTTCTTGGCCTCATCTAAATTTTTATATATTTTATAAACCAAACCATTAGAACGCGTAACCAGACCGTCGTCAGCGCTTTTATTTAATGGGTACAGAAGATAAGCTGACTTATGACTGTCTTTTTGTGCCGTGTTCCACAAATAAGCAGCCAATTTAGTACGCTGTTCTGGTTCGGTCCACTTAAAAAAATCTTCCATGCCTTCATAATATGATATGTTGTAAAAAATACCCCGAATGCCGGCAATGCCAATCAACCTTACATCTGTTCTTAAGTGCTCCACTGCCTGCATGTAGTACAAAGAAAAAATCATACTGTCCAACGCCGGCTGGTCATTATAAATTAAAAAATATGCATTTTTATCCAGACTGTTTAAAGTGGCTCTGGCCCAATCATTGAGTAACCAAAAATCACTTCTATCATTTAATCGCCAATTATTAAGCAAAAACGACCCTGGTAAAAAAATAAGCAATAAAATTATCACCCCCAAGACCAGTGAGTGTATTGGGTTTTTAAATTTATCCACCACTCGACAGGCAAAAAGCAGGATAAACCATAAACCTAAAGCCAAAAAAATAGCCACCATTATAAAAGCTGGCAGATAATAGACCCGAAAAAAAAATTCATTCATAGCAGAATATTCCGTAGCACGCAACAAAATAATCAACAAGCTGTTACTTAAAAAAATGCCCAAGATTAACAAAAATATCTTTTTATCTTTAAAATATAAAACCAAAAAACCAACAAAAGCTATAATAGCGCCCACAAAAGTAAATTGCGCTAAAATTTCTTGGAAGAAAGAATCAATGAGTGGTAATTTTTTAGCATCAAAAATTTTAGCGGTTGAAAATTTTAAATCATTATATTGCAAACGTAAAATCTGATTTTTAAAACCTTCCACGTTTTGTGGATTACCCCAATTAAAAGCTGGGTTTTGATAAGCCCGAATGGGCAAATATAGATAGAGCGAAAGGCCTAAAAAAAACACAAAAGCGCATGCTAAAATAAGTTTGTAATCTTTAATAACTCTCCAATAATTTAAGATAACAAACAGAAAAAAAGTTGGAGCAAAAAGTATCATCATTTGATGATTAGCAAGTGAAAGACCAAATAAAAAGACGCACAACAGCAAGATTTTATCAGCTTTGTCTTTAATTTTCTCTATCTTCTTATCATCGTTCTGTTCATCAAACGCTGGGATTCCATCGCTGCGTTCAGAATTATATGGCTCGGTATAATGGCTTTTATATATCTGCATTTTTTCTTGCCACACCAACAATAAATAAAAAATTACCACCAAAAAAAAAGTGTTTAGGGTATAAACCTCGGCCACCACACTTTGCGACCAAAAAGTAACAGTAAAAGCAAAAATTAAAGCACTAATGGCTGGTATTAAATATTCTAAAATAAAAATATTTTTTACCGACGACTTTTTTTTATGAAAATAACGAATAATCCTTTGCAAAATTAAAAATAAAAAAGCGCTGGTCAAACTACCAAAAAAAGCACTCATCAAGTTGACCTGAAAAGCTGGGCTGCCAAAAGGCAAAAAAGTAAAAAGTTTACCCACCAAAATATAAAGTGGGTAGCCAGAGGGGTGTGCAATGCCTAAAGTTTTTGCCACAGTTACAAACTCGGCTGAATCTTCCAGATAAATGGTCGGGCAAAGTGTGGAGATATAAACCGTAAGCGAAATAGCAAAAATTAAAACAAACCAAAAATAATTTTTGTAAAGCAATTTTTTCATAAAAAATTAAATTCCTAGCTTAAGTATAACAAACCAAAGACTGAAAAACAAACTCCCCACCCTGACAGGGTGGGGAGTTAAACTTCTAGCTAGAAAGGTACGAATTATTGCATGCCGTTTTGATTTGCAGTGTGCGTATTTACCGTACCCAAACCACTAACACTTGATTCCAAACAAAAAGTCAACGCGTAGGTGGAACCGGCGCCAGAATAACCGTAAGCACAACCATTGGGACTGGGATTGCCAGGTACTTGACCCATATAAGTATTGCCGCTAAACACCATAGCTGAACCAATTCCTGGCAAGGCTGTTGGATAGCCATTGGCATCTTGAGCATAAAGTTCCAGAGCGGTTTGAATTTGCTTAATATCAGACACACGACGCGCGTCTCTGGCTTTGGCACGGGCATTGTTTAAAGCCACCACAGCCAAAGTTGATAACAAACCAATAATGGCAATAACCACCAAAAGTTCAATCAAAGTGAAACCTTTTTTAGTATTCTTCATATTTTTTAATTTTTTCAAAATAAGTATTTTAAAGTCTAGACCTTAAAACTTTCTGTGATAAACACGACTCGACCTTTTACAAAGAATGTTTAGTTTATCCACAATTTATTATTAGTATAACACAAATTTAATTTTTACTTAAACAAAACTAAAAACTAGAGGCCATATTATACATCGGCATAATAATGGCTGCCACCATTACGCCCACGGCCACACCCAATACCACCATAATCAACGGCTCAATTAAACTTACCAAGTTGGTGACCAAATTATCAATTTCCCGCGCGTAAAAACTGGTCAAACGCTCCAAGACTGTATCTAAATGTCCGGTCTGTTCTCCAACGCTCATCATATGTGAAATCATAACTGGTACTTCTGGGGAACGCATAAAAACACCCGAAACCGGATTGCCATCTTGGACTTCTCTGACGGTCCGGTCAATTAAATCACGGTAGACTGCGTTGCCCACAATATCACTGGTTACTTTTAATGCTTCAACTAAAGAAACGCCTCCGGCAAGAAGAGTGGATAAACTTCTGGTAAAACGAACCAAATAAATATGCTGCAAGAGTTTGCCAAAAATGGGTATTTTTATTTTCAAGATATCAAACAAGATACTCCCCCGACTGGTGCGGATATAAAAACGACTGCCACCGATCATTAGTACCAAAGCAATCAATATTGTCCACCAATAATGTACCAGAAAACCTGATAAACCAATCAACATTTTGGTCGAAGTTGGCAACTGGCCGCCGGTTTCCTGCAAAATGCCGGTCAATTTGGGTACCACAAAAATCATCATAATAACACCAACTGCCAATAAACCAACCACAATAAAAGCCGGATAAATCATGGCGCCTTTTATTTTACTCATTAAATCATAGTCTTTTTCTTGTTGATCAGCTAAATAATTTAAAACCTCATCAAGACGGCCAGATGTTTCACCAGATTTTATAACAGAAATAAAAAAGTCAGAAAAAATATTTGGATAATTTGACATAGCTTGAGACAAACGCGCGCCACCGTCAACTTCGTCAGCAATTTCAACAATCGCTAATTTTAAACGCTGATTTATGGTTTGTTTTTCCAAAATCCGTAAGGCCTGTACCAGAGGCAAGTTAGCACTTTTCATGACCGCTAATTGACGCGAAAACAGAACCAAATCTTTGGGTCCAACTTTGTTAAGAAAATTAAAATTTTCCAAAAAAGCAGATTTTTCCTTTTTGACTTTAATACTAATGGGCAATAAATTTTTTTTAGCCAAAATCTCAACTACAGCTATTTCAGAAAACGCTTCAATAACACCTTTGGTGGTCTGTCCGTCATAAGTTTTGGCATGATATTCAAACAATGGCATAATATAAAAAATTATTTCATGATCATTTCCTTAAAATCATCTTTATTACGAGCATATTTAATGGCTTCATCCATCAAAACTTCACCGTTTTTAACCAATTCAGCCAGACTACGCTCACGACTAATCATACCTTCATGACCAGACATGATTATAATATCCGGAATACGACTGGCGCGGTCGTCAGCAATGGCCGCCGCAACGGCATTGTTGTTAAACATAATTTCTAGCGCCGGTAAACGTCCACCATTACGTCTTTTAACCAACACCTGATTTAAAATAGTAATTAAATTACGAGAAAAAATTTGTCTTTTTTCGTGTTTATTGATGGCGGGGAAAAAGGTCAAAAAATCAGACAGGGAATCTAAAACATCCTGCGACGCAAGCTCCAAAACAACCAAGCTTTTTTCTGCCAACTCTAATAAATTGGCCGCCGTAACTTCGTCGTTAACCCGGTTACAAAAAATCACATCCGTATCAGACAATAACAAGTCCTGACTGGCTTGGGCAAAACTTGCCACATCAACCCCAACCCCTCTTTGTTCAATTAAACTTTTTTTATTATTTAATAAATATTCAATCGGTTTTTCAATGGTAAAAATGGACTTATTATGTTGATTGTTGATTGCTTCTAATAAGACCATGGCTGTGGTGGTTTTACCTGCTCCGTTAGTACCACTAATAATTATTAGACCACGTTCCAAATTGGCTAATACATTTAAAACTTGTGGTAGACATAGTTCGGTCATACTTTTAATGTGCTTAGGAATATAACGTAAAATCGCCGTCAGTCTGCCTTCTTGCCGAAATAATTGCACACGAAAACGTAAATTATCAGCAAAATCAAAAGTCCATAGTAAACTACCGTGTTTTTGAAACTCGTCTTTTTGAGCATCATTTAAAATACTAAATAAATTTTTTTCAACCATCTCCTGGTTGACGATGGTCTCATTCCAATCCACTAAATCTCCGTCTATGCGTGCCTTGACCACACCACCGACTGACAAATGCAAATCAGAAACATCCATTTCAGCAGCTTTAACCAATAAATCACTAAATTTAAAATTTTCTGCCACTGACATATTTTAAAATTTTAATATTTTTTTAACCTTTTCTATTACCTCTGAAGGTAAAAAATGAGCCTTAATCAAATAATCGCGCGCGCCCAATTTTAACCCTTTTTTTATATCCTCTCTTTGTCCCAGATTAGACAAAATAACAACTGGTATATTTTTTGTGTCTTTATCCTGCTGCATGGATTTTAAAACCTCGAAACCACTCAGTTTGGGTAAAATGATATCCAGCAAAACCAAATCCGGTTTTTTGTCTCTAATTAAAGCCAGCCCGGTTTCACCATTAGAGGTAGTCAAAACCTTATAATCTTCTAACTCCAGCTTAACTTTATACATATTCAACAAAAAATCATCATCTTCCACTAACAAAATTGTAAAAACGTGTTTGGGTTTTTTGGCAGTTACTATAATGTTTTTTTTGATGAATATTTTTTTCTTTTTATTTAGCATAAATAATAATTTTATAGTTCTATAGTTCTAATCTTTGGTGGCACGTAATACTTCTTCGACTGTGGTCATACCACGAATAGCCTTGAGCAGGCCATCCTGCTGCAAAGTAATCATTTGTTTTAGAATAGTTTCTTGCTTAATTTTTTCTAAGGAAATACCAGAAGAAACCAACTGTTTAATTTCATCTGTCATATCTAAAATTTCAGCAATGGCTAAACGACCGGCGTAGCCAGAACTATTGCACCGTAAACAGCCCTTGCCATGATAAAATTTTAAATCTGTTTTATCGTGTAAAACCAACAAATCTGAAGATAGGTTGCCTTTACTAATTTTAGTAAATTCGTCCCACACAAACCCAACCAAATTATCCGGCAATTTAATTTCTTCCTTGCAATTATCACAAATTTTGCGCACCAGACGTTGTGCGATGATAATATTTAAAGTAGAGGAAAGTAGAAATGGCTCAACGTGCATATCAATTAAACGCGGTATGGCGCCAAAAGCGTCATTGGTGTGTAAAGTTGAAAGAACAATGTGACCAGTTAGTGCGGCGTGAATGGCCAACTCAGCTGTTTCAGTGTCGCGAATTTCGCCAACCATGATTACATCGGGATCCTGGCGTAAAATGGAACGTAAACCATTAGCAAAGGTTAACCCAACATCGGGGTTAATTTGCGACTGATTAACACCGCGTAAATAATATTCAACCGGATCTTCGAGAGTAGTAATATTGACATTTTCTTGGTTTAAAATATTTAAAACTGAATAGAGGGTGGTGGATTTGCCAGAGCCGGTTGGACCAGTTACTAAAAACATGCCATGTGGTTTATCAATATTATTTTTTATAATCTCTAAATTTCTGCCCTCAAAACCAAGCTGTTCCAAAGTTAAAGCTCCTGAAGAGATGTCCAAAATACGCATAACAACCTTTTCTTGGTCATAAAGCGGCAAGGTAGAAATTCTAAAATCTACATTATTGTTGTTGACGTTCAAACGAATACGACCATCCTGTGGTACACGAGTTTCATCAATTTTTAAATTGGCCATAACCTTAATGCGAGAAATAATAGCGGCATGGACTGATTTTGGTAATAACAAAGAAGTGTGCAACTCACCATCAAGGCGATAGCGAACTCTAGATTTATCCATAAACGGTTCAATGTGAATATCCGAAGCTTTACCTTCCACGCCATGACGAATAATTACAGAAACAATTTGAGAAATTGGCGCAGATTTAGTTACCTCAATATTGTCAGTAACCAGATCCGCTTCTTCAGTCTTTTTTTGCTGTCTTGACATTTTATCTTCGGCCACATCCAAAGCTTTTTCAACTTCGTTTTTTAAAACCGAATATTGCTTAAAAGCTTGGTTGAAAGAAGCCACTGAAGTTAAATAATATTCCACATTTAACCCGTTTTGGCGCGCGATAAATTCAACCGCCTCCTGACCTTTTAGTTCGGCTGGATTGGTCAGAGCGACTTGTAAGTTTTTATCGCGCTTGCCAAATACAACTAACTTATAATTTTCAGCTAAATTTTGCGGTAAAACATTAACAATATCGCGTGTGATCTCTGTACCCAACAAATCAATGTATTTAAAATGATAATATGCGGCCTCAGCCATTAATAATTTTTCTTGATCAATAGTAGAATCTTTTTTTAATTCAATAAAAACACTCTCAACTGAATTGAGGTTGGATAATTCCAAAACTTTCTCCTGGCTAATTACATCACTATCCTGAAGTTTTTTTAATATCTTGGTAATTGATGCCGATCTAATCATAAAAAATTAAATTTTTAAAAAAGGATTAGGCCGACCTTTGTCAATGACTTGGAGCGGCCAATCGCCAAATTTAATCAAGCCTTGAAAGGCTTCTTTGTCAAAAACACGGATGGCCTCTTCAAAAACATTATCACTGATTTCGTTTAGGTTGGGCGTGGGTGACGTGATGCTTGGAGACTGATTTTTTTCTTTTAAAAAACTATTCGAAACTACAATTCCAGCACTAACCAGCATTACTATAATAATGACAATTTGAATAATGGTTTTTTTATTTTTACTAACCATAAAAAATTATAAATAATAACTACGTAAAGTGATACTAAAAACATCATCAGCGGGTGAAAAATCAAATTTAAGCACATCTAATAAACGTAAATTATGTTCCAACTGATAAATAAGTTGGCGAAAACCAGCGTAACCACTGCCTTTAATTTGTAAACTAATATTAATATCTTTTATCGATTGCGTTATTAAATTTGTAGCAACCGTTTCGTCTGAAGGCTGGGGTTTGGTTGGGTTCGCGACAGCACCAGAATTGTTGTCATTTGTAACAATAAAATCACCGGTAGTGTCTTTTTTAATATTTTTTAATTCAGCTAAGCTTTGGCCTTTTTCATCTGTTATTTTAAGATTTATTGATTGCAAGGAAAAACCACTGCTGGCGACCAGGGAATCTAAATTGACCAACAAATCTGGCAGATTGGGTGAGCTTGGTAACATTAGATTGGTCTTTTCCAGCAGGACAGGGTTTAGTTGTGCATACAATTTATTAATTAAGTTTGATTGCGCGTATTGTTTTTCTAAACTAATAAGAACTTGTTGGCGTTGTGGAATTTGATTATTTTTTAGACTGGCCAATTGACTGGAAAACTGTCTGATAAAGAAAAAATAACCAATCAAAGACAGAGAGACAATCTCCAAAAAAATTATAATAAAAAATAAACGGTCAAAAAGCTTAGCAGCCAAACTAGACAATTTTTTGTCCTCCACTACGGTTTTTAATGCTGGTTGTGTGTCTTTATTATTTGAAAAGGTTTGATTTAAGATCATATTATTGCTTGGCCGTCGATTGGCGTGGCGGTATTTAGATTAAAAAAATTATAGTCTAACAGAATATCAAGACTAAAATAAATCAGTTCGCGCGGCTCTGTGGAGTTTTTTTTGTCCTTATCATCTAAAACTTCTTTTCGTTTGGCTATGTTTGACAGGTCTACTTTTAAAATATTTTTTTTATCTTGATTAAAAACTAAAATTTGCTGAGCCGCGGCTGTATAATCTAGAGCTACCCCGTTTAAAACTAAACCATTCGAAAAAGTGTCCATATTAATACTTTCGTAATATACCCCACTAACCGTGTTGGCTTCCAAAAAATCAAATATTTTGTGCGCCCAAATGTGCGTATCTAATTTTTTATTCAATTTTAATAAATGTGCCTGCAAAACCAGTGGATCTTTGTCGTTCTTACTAGTTAAACTAATTTTTTCTTGTAAAGTTGTAATTTTTTCTTCAGTGTTTGTTAAGATAGCTTGATATGTTTTAATTTGTCTGTGCAATAAGAGTGATTTACCAATCATACCGGCCACTAATAATAAAAAACAAACAACACAAACTATGATTTTACTTCTATGGCTTAGATTAAAAGACCATTTTTCCTGGCTGGCCAAATTAACATCAATGCCAGCTGGTACCCTACCACCGCTTGTAAACCCATTGGTGGGTCGCAATGGCAGATCTGGTAATTTAATTGTGTTATTGTTTGCTGTCGGCGCAACAGAAACAACCGGTTGTGTGGGTGAGGGTGGTTGATTAACAGGAATTTTTGTCTCTTTGTCTGGCCACGCAACTGGAGCTGCTGGTTTGGCAGCTACAAATATTTTAGCTGGCGCTGACACAAAAGGTTCTTCAATTGGCACGGTTTTATTCATTTTTATTTCTTCGGCTTGACGAAGTTGTTTTAGTTCTTTTCTACCCTGCCGCCAGTCTCTAAAACGCTGGCTTAAATTCTTTGTGGGCAATGGTGAACTAGTCGGCTGATTATCATTAATAAAAGTCGGGCTAGAAAGTTTAATATTATATTTTTCTTTGGCTTTTTGCCGTTCTTTTTCTTCTTCCAACTCTTTTAAACGTTCTTCGGGCGGCAAAAGATTAATACCTTGTGTCATATTTTAATTATACAAAAAATTATTCTATTTCTCGCATAGCCAATCCAACAGCAACGGCAAAACGTGGTCCTAATTCATCCAGAACTGGTTTGAGTTCAACCGGATAAATTACACGCGCCCAAGGATCACCGATAATAACTTTGATATTTAGTAAATTACTTAAAAAATTTGAAATGTTGGGTAAAAAAGCTGAACCGCCAGTTAAAATTATTTTCTCAACTTTTTTACCTTTTTCTTCGCGTGAAGAAAAAAGATCAAAACAATATTTAATATCATTAATAATTGGTTCGATGGCGTTTTCTAATACTTTAGGAATACTTTGTGCGCCGGTATTGGAAAAACCAATATCACGCTTAAATTGTTCAGCGCGTTTTAAAGTAATATTTAGACTACGCGCCACGGTTTGTGTGATTGCCATACCGCCACTATCAACACTGCGATTTAAAACCGGAACGCCTTTTTCAATAATAGTAAGATCAGAAGTTATGGCGCCAATATCAACAATCATGATGGGTGATTCTTCAAAACCAATTAATGAACGTTCCAAAGCAAAACTTTCTGTTTCCAAACCAATCAAATCCAAACCGGCTTTCTTAAAAATATTAACATAACGGTTGACATTCTTTTTTGGTGAGGCTGTTAACAAAATCTTTAAATGAGCTTTGTTGTTGGTGAGTGAGTTTTCGGCTGTACCTTTTTCTAATTGTTTATCACCAAACCGACCAGCTGTATCTTTATCCTCATGGTTAATATTGTTCTTTTTGACATCTTGTCGATCAATTATTTTCCAATCTAGGCTCATTTCTTCTATGGGCAATGGTAAAAATTTTTTAGCTTCCCATATAATCGCCTGGTCCAGCTCGCTTTTTTTCATCTCTGGCAAAGAAATAAGCGAAGAAAAAACAGAAAAACTTGGCAAAGAAGAAACAGTTTTTTTAGTGCCAGTCCCGGCTTGGGCACAAATCTGATTAATTAATTGAGCCACCATATCTTCCATGGCATCAGTTGAATAATTAATTACTTCGGTCGACATGTCAACAAAACCATAAGTCACCAAACGCGGCCGACCATTTTCGTTTTGCAACTCTACAATTTTAATACCAGCATTACCCAAATCCACACCCAAATAAGAAAGTTTGTTAGAACCAAATAAACTCATAGATATTTTATAAAAAATAATGACTTAAATATGACTAATTATAGCACAATTAAATTAAATTTAAAAACAAATATTTTATTTTTTCCCCACTCTATAACTGTTTAATAATTATAACATAGATTTGATTGATAAAAAATAACGGAAACAACCTGAATTCCATTTGCTAAAATTATATTTTTAAACTACAATAAAGTTATAGAAAAAATAAATTAATCAGTTTAAAAAATGTCTTTAGTTATTTTTTAAAGCAACTTTAAGCTGAATATTAGCAAAAATATGACCCTAACCTATGTTATTTTGGTCATCGCGGCCGTCGTTATTGTGTGGTTAATTGGCGTCTATAATGGTCTGGTACGCCTTAACAACAAAACCAAGGAAGCTTGGAGCGATATTGATGTGCAATTAAAACGTCGGCACGACTTAATCCCAAATTTAGTAGAAACAGTAAAAGGCTATGCAACGCATGAAAGCGGACTATTTGCCAAAGTAGCCGAAATGCGTTCACGCGCCATGGGAGCACAAAATCCAGCTGATGCGGCAGTCGCCGAGAATGAGCTTTCTGGAGTTTTAAAATCATTGTTCGCGGTGGCTGAAAATTACCCAGATTTAAAAGCTAGCCAAAACTTTATGCAACTGCAAGGTGATTTAACAGATACAGAAAATAAAATTGAGGCTTCCAGACGTTATTACAACGGCAACGTACGTGATTTCAACACCAAAATTGAAGTCTTCCCCAACAATGTGGTGGCAGGTATGCTAAGTTTCAAAAAGTACGATTTCTATGAGGTGGCCAATGCTGAAGAAAAAGAAGCCGTTGCGGTCAAGTTCTAATTTTTTAAAAAAAGATAGCCGGACAACATTTATACGTTGTCCGGCGTATCTTGATAGCTTAAATTAAACAAAAATTGATAAATTTTATTACTCGTGCCCTCGTAGTTTCCGCTCAGCACCTGTGGTGTGAGCGGATAGACAATAATATCTTTAACAATCTATAATAACTACTTATAAATTTTATTACTCGTGCCCTCGTAGTTCAATGGATAGAACACCAGCCTTCTAAGCTGGTCATGTAGGTTCGATTCCTACCGAGGGTAAGAGCAATAAAATTTATTGATTTAAATTTAATAACTACTAATTTATTTTTTATGTTCAAAGAATATCTTACAGGGCCAAAAAAAGAATTGGAATCACCAATTAAAGTCCAAAAAAATGGAGTGAGGGCTTGGCTAATTTGGCTGACTTTATTTTTAATTTACCCTTTAGGACTAATATTAATGTGGGTATTTAGCGGTTGGAAAAATAAGAAAAAAATACTATTAACTTTTTTAATACCAATTTTTATTATTATAATTTATTATTTAATCTATTTTGCTTTGATTTTTGTCACTTCAAAAACTTGGGAAAATAAATCTCAAACCAGAGAACGGGAAACAAAAGAAATGTTAAGTGGTGGTAAACAAAAAAATAACCCTGAAAATACCACCACCGAAATTTTGGAAAATTTCAAATATCAATATTCATTTAATTACCCCAAAGAACTTCATCTGGGCCTAGGGACAAGTCAAGAAATGGTAAAATTTTCCATCTATGGTGACGCATATTATATTGATATTGATATTCAATCTTATAAATTTGAGGAAATAAATATAAAACCAGAAACAAAGTTGGAAAATATTATCTATCTTAACGAAAAAGAACTAGACAAAAATTATCATAAGATTTCTGAGGAAGAAATATTAATAGGGGGTGTAAAAGCATTAAAAATATCACGAATAGACGTTGAGGGTGACGAAGCATTCTGGCGGATATCCACTTATCTAACAAATAATAATATTTTTTATAGCTTTAATTATTATGAACACCCTTCTTTGTTTAAACAACAGACCACTCTTGAAGAAAAAGTTAACAATCCACCTGATACAGCTATCTATGATATAATCCTTTCTACCTTTAAATTTTTGAGATAAAAACAAAAATAATAAAATTTATTTATTTATATTTTAAAAAATGTATCAAGAAATTTCTAATTTAATAAAAAAAGAAGCAAAAAGACAGCAAGAAAAAATAACTTTAATTGCTTCAGAAAATTACGCCTCCCAAAATGTCCGGGGGGTTTTGAGTTCTGTTTTGGCTAATAAATATTCTGAAGGCGAACCAAGCAAAAGATATTATCAAGGCAATGAAATAATTGATGAAATTGAAAATCTGACTAACAAAAGAGCTTTAAAAGTTTTTGGCTTAAAAGAAAAAGATTGGCATGTAAATTGCAAGGCAGTTTCTGCGTCTATTGCTAATTTGGCTGTGATAACAGGACTTTTGGAGCCGGGGCAAAAGATTTTATCCATGAATTTAACAGATGGCGGACATTTATCCCATGGTTGGAAGTTACCATCTGGCAAAACAATTGCTCTATCTGCAAAAATTTTTACTGTTAGTTATTATGGCGTAGAAAAAAATACCGAAATTTTTGATTATAGTAAAATTTTAAAACTAGCTAAAAAATATAAACCCAATTTAATAATTTCTGGGGGCACGGCTTATGCGCGAGAAATTGATTACAAAAAAATGTCAGCTATTACCCATAAGGTCGGCGCTTATTATCTGGCTGATGTGGCACACGAGGCTGGTCTTATTGCTGGTAAAGTTTTAAATTCCCCATTTCCATACGCTGATGTAGTCACCATGTCCACGCAAAAAACCTTACGCGGCCCCAGAGGAGCCATAATTATTTGTAAAGATGAGTTAAAAGAAAAAATTGATCGGGCTATTTTTCCAGCTTTACAAGGCGGACCATTTAATAATGTTATTGCCGCGATTGGTGTGTGTTTAAAAGAAACCGAAAGTCAAGAGTTTAAAAAATATGCCAAACAAACCCTTAAAAATGCTAAAATTTTAGCCAGTGAGCTAAAAAAATATGGTTTTAGAATTGTATCTGGTGGCACAGATAAACATTTACTTTTAATTGATTTGAGAAATCTGCCGACTGACAAAAAAAACATTAATGGACATGAGACCGCTGTTTTATTAGACCAAGCTGGCATTGTTTGTAATAAAAACACTGTTCCACATGAAACCGGCTCGCCATTTAAACCATCTGGTATTCGTCTGGGCACTCCCGCTTGCACTACGCGTGGCATGAAAGAGCAAGAAATGAAACAAATTGCCAAATGGATAAAGCAAGTGTTACTTGAAAAAAGAGATACAGTCACAGTTTTAAAGGAAGTTAAACAACTAACAAAGAAATTTAAAATATCGTTATAATGAATAAGGATAATAATCATATTTTAAATGGCAAAGCAGAAGCAGAAAAAATGCTTTTAGATTTGAAAAAGAATATTGCTAAATTAAAAACTAAACCAACTTTAGCAGTGATTTTAGTTGGTCATGACCCAGCTTCAAAAGTTTATGTAGGTATTAAAGAAAAACGCGCCAAAGAATTGGGCGTAAATTTTGTTAAATATCATCTGCCTGCCAGTGTGGGTGAGAAAGAAGTAATTAATTTAATTCATGAATTAAATAGCAATAAAAAAATAACTGGTATTTTATTACAGTTGCCATTACCAAAAAAAAATAATACCCATAAAGTAATTTCTGCAATTGCGATAAAAAAAGACGTGGATGGATTAAATTCTTCAAAATTAATTTCACCCACCATCCAAAGCATCTTACGTTTAATAAAATTATCCAAGCAAAAATTAATAAATAAAAAAGCAGTCATTTTGTGCCATAGTCAAGAATTTGCTGAATCATTAAAGAAAGAATTACTCCAACATAAAACTAACGTGGATATTTTATTAAAGCATGATTTTAAAACCCTTAATTCATCATTTTTAAACCGCTATTCAATTATTGTTATCGCCCTTGGCCAAAAACATTTTCTCAAACCAGAGATGATAAAAAAAGATGCAGTTATTATTGATGTGGGTATAAACAGGTTTGATAAAAAAATATTTGGTGATGTTGATCCAAGATGTTTTAAAAAAACCAGATATATTTCACCAGTGCCCGGTGGAGTGGGGCCCCTAACGGTGGCATATCTATTCAAAAATCTACTGAAATTAAAAAATCCTTCTTAAAAACAGAGGGATTTTTTGATGGTAATGAATTTATTAACAATATCATTCCCAAGTAATTGGCACTTCATATTCTTCCCAACCAGCATTAAATTTTACAAAACCATTCTTTTTTCCAAATTCATAAATTTCTTTGGTCAAACGCACATCTTGCTCACAATATTTTTTTAATTCATCAAGCCGTCCCTCGCGCCACATTTTTATAGCTTCTAGCCCGGAGCTACTTTTTTTAGCCCCCAAAGTCGCCCGTGCCACAGCATCCAAGCTGATTTTATAACCCAAGACATCTTCCAAACGCGCCATTATGTCAATTTGTTTTTTATCCAATAAATTAATGTTTTTCATATATTGCTGTAAAACTGGCAAATCAAAACCAATGGTGTTAAAACCGATTAAATACTCGGCCTGGGAGATTAAGTTTTCCATCTGCTCCATCTGATCAACGGTAAAAACATAATATTTATCTTCCGGATACCAATAGGCCACAGCGACGGAAATTTTTAATAAGCCAAGATTAAGGCGAGTGCCAACATCTTGAAAAGAATTTTGCGTTTCAATGTCCAAAACTAATTTCATAAAAAATTATTTAAACAAGCCACTAAAAACATCGGCCCAAGCCGCTTGGCCATCACCATCTGTTGCGCCCTGATAAACATCGTAAAAGTTAACTGGTTTTAAAATTTTAATATCGCGGTATGATCCAATTTCCAAAAGATGCGAGTCGGAAGAAACAATGTAAGCAGCTTGGGCCGACAGGGCTGAATTAATAAATTTATCGTCCTCGGGATCAAAACGTACAACCCGCACGTGCTGAGTAACTGGCACAATTTCCACCCGACTAATAAAATTTTGTAATTCGTTTTTATCATCATCATTATTAACTTCACGATCAATCACAAATTGATATTCTTGTATAATTTTATCAGATGCCACAGCTTGCAGCTCACCTGTTTCTACCAATTTTAAAATGCGCCAAGTGTAACTATGACGATCTGCCAAAGCATCAATTAAAACATTAGTATCAATAACTATTTTTAACATATTTTTTTACCACACCAAGCAACCCTTAATATTAAGACCTTCAGAGTGACGATCAACTGTTAAAATCAGCTGATCAATAAACCTTAAGGGCACAGACTGAACGGTTTTAGTACGATAATAAGCAATTTCTTGACCAATAAAATCAGGGCATGTTGCGGCAAGTGATGGAGCTGCATAAAACAGATTTTTCAAAAAATCAACATCATTTGCTATATAAATTTTAGCACCGTCCTTTACTAAAGCAATTACTGTCCCGTCACTTTGAAAAAAGTCCAATCGACCTGCTGATTGCCATTTAATTTGTGTGGGATCCGCCATTAATTTTTTTATTGTCGTACCATCATTCAAGCGGACCGCTGTGGCGCTGGGATACTTAAAAGCTATTAGGTAAGAAAAAAAATCTTTTAATTTTTTATAATGAGTATCTGTTTTTTGTTCGTCATTAATTTTTATTAACACAATCATCGGCGTAATTTCTGTATTCTGACCAAACCAGGCGCCACTAAAATTATTTTTTCGAAAAAAAACTGCTGGATTATTAATAAGATCATAAAAATCATCCCAGACAAAATTATACTTTTTTGCCCATACCTCTTTTTGAGCATTCAGCTCTTCTTCGCCTAATCTTGAGATTAGCTCTTGCTCTAACATAGCAACGGTGGTCTTTAAGTCTGCCACCTGCCAGGCAGCAAAAAAATCTTGTCCCAAAACATTTTGCCACAATTTTCTATCACTAGCCAAAATATCAACTGACTGATAATCACCAATACCCACAGCTTGTGCATTAAAGACCACCTGTCCGCCATCAACACGCAAGCTAAAATATAGTGGCGTGGCTGGATTTAGATTTAACTGACTGAAAAATAAACCATTAAAATCAGAATTATTTTGTGCTAATTCCAACCAATAGGGCGCTGATAAATAGGCATTAAAAAATTTAATGGTGCTAAATTTGTCGTAAATAGTTTTCTGAGTATCCGTGGCTGGCAAAATTTTTTTGGCCTCAATAAAATCATTTAATGTTTTATTGTCACTTGAGAAAGCCAAAATATTTTTGTCTAAAACCCGCACAAAAACATTGGGCGGTAGCAGTGCCTCGGCAAAATCATTTTTGATTTCAAGCAACCAAATTTTCTGCTGTGAATTTTTAAAAAACACTAAACCAATTTTTTCAATTTGCGGCAGCACAGCGGTCTTTTTTAAATCACCCCACCAACCCGTACCAGCCCACATTTTTTCTAAATTAAGCGCAATCTTGACATTTTTGTTTTGGAGTTCAATTAAATTTTTATCATGCGGATTAAATTCAAAGTAAGCCAGGGTTTCAGCCGGCAAAAAACTCACTAACTGCTGACTTTTAAAAAAATATTTTTTAAAAATAAAAAAACCAATCGCCAGCACCGCAATTGATATCAAACTGATTATAAATATTTTTTTAATTTTACTCGTCATTAACTACATTCTAACAGAAAAAAACAAAGAGTCAAACTGTTTATTTTTCTTCACCCCAGTTTTTACCAACGGCAATTTCAACCTTAATTGGCGCCCGGAGTTGATAGACATTTTCCATGGCTTCTTTGATTAGACGACTGGCATAAACTACCAGATCATCTTTAATTTCAAAAACCAATTCATCGTGCACCTGTAATAGCATCTTGGCTTCACCAGCCACAAACTCGGTTTGAAAACATTGCTCAATGTTGATCATGGCCAGCTTGATTAAATCAGCTGAAGTGCCTTGAACCGGATGATTAACCGCCATTCTTTCAGCTTGGGCACGTAATTGCGGATGATGTGCGTTAATCTCTGGTAAATAGCGCCGCCGACCAAATAATGTTTCGGTATATCCCAACTCGTGCGCCAAGGCGATAGTGTTTTCAATATATTCTTTTATACCGCTGTAGACTTCAAAATAACGTTCTATAAACTCTTGCGCCTGTTCATAGCTAATGCCAGTACCTTCGGCTAAACCCCGCGGACCCAAACCATAAACAATACCAAAATTAACGGCTTTAGCCTGTCGACGCTCTTCTTTGGTAACTTTTTCTATTGGTAGATCTAAAATTTTAGCCGCAGTTGCCGTGTGAATATCTTCGTTGTCCTTAAAAGCAGCCAACATTTTTTTATCATTGGCCAATGAAGCTACAATTCTAAGTTCAATTTGCGAATAATCAGCTGATAAAATTTTATAACCATCCGCAGCCACAAAAGCACGTCGAATTTCACGCCCCAAATCAGTCCGAATGGGAATATTTTGTAAATTTGGTTCGGAAGAAGACAAACGACCGGTGGCCGTGACTGTTTGATTAAATGAAGTATGCACACGTTGGTTTTCATCAGCCAAAATTGGTAGAGGATCAAGGTATGTGTTGCGCAGTTTGGCTAATTCGCGATAATCCATAATTAAATCAATTATTTCGTGCCGGCCTTTTAATTTATCCAGTTCGGCCGCTGCAGTAGAAATACCGGTTTTGATTTTACCAATACCCGCAGTGGAAATTTTAAGTTTTTCAAACAAAATGGTTTTTAGCTGCAAAGGCGAAGAAATGTTAAATTCGGTCCCAGCTAATTTATAAATTTTACTAGCTAAATTTTTTAAACGCAAAGAAAAATTAGCGCTCATGGCCTGCAAAAAATCAATATCAATTTTGATACCTCTTTTTTCCATAGCCGCCAAAACTGGGATGAGCGGCATTTCAATTTTTTGCAACACACCCTCAATCACCGCATCGTCAAGTTTTTCTGATAAACGAAAATAAAGCCGCCAGGTAAGATCTGCATCTTCGCAAGAATAATTAGCCACAGCAACTTTATCCACGGCAGATAAATTTATTTGCTGACTTTTTTTCTCTCCAATTAAGGCGGTAATGGGCTGCATTTTATAGCCAAATTCCACAAACGACAGATCTTCTAAATTATGTTGACGCGTGCCAGGGTTAAGCAAATAAGAGGCGATCATGGTGTCAAAATACAAACCTGCTAGTTTAAAACCAGCTTGTTCCAAAACTTCTAAATCAAATTTAATATTATGGCCAATCTTTTTTACTTTTTCATCAGCTAAAATATTTTTTAGCTCAATGGTTAATTTTTCATCGGCAGACAATGCGGTAGTAGTAATATACCAGCCCTCTTTTTCCACCCAAGAAAAAGATATGCCCAACAAATTATTTTTAAATGGATTAAGACCATCGGTTTCTGTATCAATAGCAAAAATGGTTTGTTTTTTTAACTCTACTAAAAAAGCGCTAAAGGTTTTTTGATCATCCACTAAATGATAGCCATCTTTTACTTGATAACTGGTTTCAGTGGCAACCGATTCTTTACTTTCACTGGTTGAATTTTTAAATAGCGTGCCTTGTTTGGCATATAACATTTTTTCGGCTTGCGGAATTTTGTTAATTAAAGAAGTAAAATTCCAAGCTTGGAAAAGCTTGACCACATGCTCGGTGTCAAAATCACGCACTACACAATCGGTCAAATTAAATTCTAAGGGTACAGAACACAAAATTTGTGCCAAATGCTGCGAAAGATAAGCCTGCTCTTTTTGTTCTTTTAGTTTTAAAAACACCGCCGGCTTAATTTTATCATTCTTTCCTTTGCTCACAGCCGCATAAATTTTATCCAAGGAACCAAATTTTTGGATCAAGTCTAGAGCTGTTTTTTCTCCAATGCCCTTAACTCCTGGAATGTTATCTGAGAGATCACCACGCAAAGCTTTATAATCGACTAATTTTTTGGGCTCAAAACCAAAACGCTCAAAAACAGCCTGCTCATCATAGATGACTGTTTCAGAAATACCCTGCTTTAAAGTGTAAACTTCTGTTGTCTTATCAACCAATTGCAAGACATCAAGATCGCCGCTGACAATAATTGTTTTTATGTCGGTGTGTTGTGTTTTTAAAATCTGACTGATGGTGCCAATAACATCATCAGCTTCATAACCTTTCTTTTCATAAACCGGGATATTAAACGCTTCCAAAAGCTGCTTAATTAAAACCATTTGTTCATACAGCTCTGAGGGTTGTTCGGGGCGATTAGCTTTATATAATTCATATTCTTGACGACGAAAAGTGTCTTTGGAAACATCAAAACAACAGGCCACATAATTGGGCTTGAAATCTTTCAAACTCTTTAAAAAAATAGTGGCAAAGCCGTAAACCGCATTGACCAGTTGCCCGTCTTTGGTCAACAACGGCGGCAGAGCGTGAAAAGCGCGATGAATTAAAGAGTTAGCATCAATTAAAATGAATTTTTTCATGGCTTAATCTTACCATTTTTAACTTAAAACCAAAAACGCACCAATAAATTATATGTGCGTTTTTGTGTTTTTTATTTTTTTGTCTTGTTGGCTAGATTTTTAGCTTTTTTAGCTTTTTTCTTTTGCTGCTTATCGTAAGCACGTTTGGCGCTGTTTGGCATAAATTTTAAATTATTAATAATTATTATAGATTAAGATTTCATCGCCCATAAAAGATATGTGGCCAACACTTCTCCCCCCAGTATACCCCTTTTTTTTGATATGGCATATTTACCACTTACTCTATGCGAATCAACACTCACCCCAATACCATAGGCCAACATTTCCTTATCATTTAAATTATTGCCAGTGGTGATCATTTGACTGGGTTTAATTTTTAATTCTTTGACCAAAAATCGTAAGGCATTAACCTTGCTGGTTTCTTTATGGCCAATGTCATAGCCTTCATTGGTCCACAAACAATAAAGTTCTTTTTCTTTATCATGTTTTTTAATAATGGCTTCTATAGCTGGTATTTTTTTAATAGTATAAACCGTAATAATAAGATGCTTGGGTTCAAAACCACAGATACTTCGCGGATTTTTTGCTTTTAACTGTTTTAGTTCGTTACGAATATTAGCAATTTTTTGAAAATATTTATCATTATACTTGACCACTTGTTTTATTGTACCATTTATGAGTATAAAGTTGCCGTTTTCGGCACATAAGGAAACTTTGTCCCATAGAATATCGCTCAACATGTGTTGCAAATAAAGCATGGCTTTGCCACTGGAAAAATTAATCCAAAAATATTTTTTTAACTCTTTAATCATTTCTATCATTTTAGGACTTAATTTTTTTGTTTTTATAATTACTTCTGTTCCGTCAACACTCTCCTTAACAAAAGTACCTTTGGGTAAAATTACACCATCCAAGTCAAAGGTTATAACCTTGATATTTCTTCTGATAAAATTGGGATCTAATTCTTTAAGTGGTTGGTTTAAATTATTCATAGTGCTGTTTAAATATAAAAAATAGTTTAATATAGTTTTACTCTTCAAAAGAAAAACGCGCCAAAAGATAAGAAATAGTTGATTCGGCACCTTGATTGAGATTAATAAACTTTTCACCTATACCATCATAACACCCACCAGTGGTACGATCATAAACGACTTGTCCCAAAATATTATCACCCAAAAACCAATTAAAAGCTTGGTGGGCCAATTCCTTGTAATTTTTTTTGTGAGTAATCTGGAACATGGTATTAAGAGCCTCAACGGTTGCTGTAACATCCTCTGGTTGTTGATCAAAATATTGTCTGGTACCGCCCTTGACAAACCAACCACTTTGGCCAATAGGAATATAAATTTTATTTTTATCACCACCCACACCTCCACCGCGGCGAGGTTCTGATGGAAAAGTATGTCCAATCAAAAAATCAAAAGTTTTTTCAGCCACTGTTAAATATTTTTTTTCATTAGTTATTTTATATCCCCAAATAAGTGCTTCTGGTAAAATAGCATTGGAATAAGTTAAATAATGTTCAAACCACTCCCAATCCGATGAACAACTTTTTTCATATAAAGTCATTAATTGTTCACAATAATATTTTAGGTGGGCTAATGTTTTGGGGTCCTTCCATTTGGAAAGTAAGCAACAAAGCGCCTTAATAAAAAAACCCATAGCACGAGGTGATGAAAAAACAATACCTTTTTGTAGACTCTGTTCAAGTAGGGTGTGTGCTTTTTTTCTGAGGTGTCTAGGAATTTCTTTGGTGGTGGCAACGCGGGCCAAGGCATAGAGTGTCCTGGCGCTGGGGTCTTCCGAATACTCTTCAATATTGCGAGGTTTATTAATAGTCTGGTTGGTGTTGATATAATTATTAAAATAACCATCAGACCGTACCGCTAAACAAATAAAATTAAGATAAGTGGAAACAAGTCTTAGAGAAAAAGTGGTTGCAAATTTTTTGTAGTGAAGAGTAGCCACAATCAAAGCTCGTGCGTTGTCATCAATGGTATAGCCAGAAGAAACGTCCGGCTCAGTAAGTTTGGCAAACTGGATAATGCCAAAATCATCGGTTAAGTTAACTAGATGTGTCAGTTTGATTGGCGGAAATTTCTTTTGGCCAAGACTTATCTCTGGAACAAGTTGTGAGAAAAAATTAAGATAGGTCAGAGAGACATTTTGCCAGGTCATACAGCGAGTGCGAAAATAAGCATTTTTGCCCATTTGCAAACGCAATTGATCATTACTCAATAGCTTAATGATGGCTTCGGCAAAAGCCTGTGAATTTTTGAAACCGACCAATAAACCAATTTCCTCAGTGATATCTTCTTTAGCTTGAGAAAACGCTGTAGAGATGGTTGGTAAACCACTACCTAAAGCATAAGACAGGGTACCGGAAACGGTCTGATTGGGATTTAGAGAAGGAGATAGATAGATATCTGTAGCCGACAAAAATTTAAGCAACTTATGAATATCAAAATAGGTGTTGTAAAATAAAACATATTTTGCTAGACCAAGTTCATAAACTTTTTTGATTAAAAAATTACGGTATTGTTCACCTTCCTTTTCCAGTACCGTTGGGTGAGTGACACCTGCGACCAAAAAACGCACATTAGGAAATTTTTCTACTACTTGCGGTAAAGCTTCAATAATATATTCAATTCCTTTGCCAGAACTAAGAAATCCAAAAGTAGAAAGAATTAATTGACCGGAAAAACCAAGTAAAGCCTTTGCGTGGGCGCTAGTTCGGTAGGACGCTTGATGAATACCGTGAGGGATAACCTGAATTTGTTCTGGTCTTGCACGATAATCACTCTCGAGAATTCTTTTGGCATTATTGGTCATGACAACAATACCAGCAGAATGTTTTAATATAGTCTTAACAATAGTAAGCATTTTTTTATTAGGCTCTGGCACCACAGTGTGGAAAGTGGTTACAACTGGTTTTTTAATTTTTTCCAAGAACGGGAGGAGATATTCTCCATATTCACCGCCATAAATGCCGAACTCGTGTTCTACACTTATCAATTTGATTTCTTTAATTTTATTGAGCTTATCAGCAACTTTAAAGTAATCCTCTTGACACGTCTGATTAATCTCGGCAATGACTTGGTCTGAATAATTAAAATGGCTTATATCATTAATATTCAAGGCAATGATTTTTGACTCAACTTGTGGTCCAAACATTTGATCAATAGCAGTAGTGAGGTCGGTAGTAAAGGTAGCTATACCACATTGTCGTGGTGGAAAGGTGGAAAGAAAAACAATCCAATCCGCTTGTCGCTTAGCTGGTAGTAAGACTGGTTTAGACAGATATTTTACCCGCGGCGATAATTGTTTGGTATTCATAGTTTTAGTGGATTATTTTGATTTCGGTCAAAAGCTCGTTCAAATTAATTGACTTTGCGGCAATTAATTTATCGGCTGCACCATAATAAATATAAAGTTTCTCATCTCTAACTACAGCCCCGGTAGGAAAAACAACATTGTCAGTCACACCATTTTTCTCCCAAAAATTCTCTGGGGAAAACAAAGGTTCAGTTAAACGCCCCAAAACTTTGAGTGGATTTTTTAGGTCAAGCAAGGCGGCCGCAGCATGATATATTTTCCCAAAAGGAGTATCTTCCACAGCGTGATAAATAATTAACCAGCCGTCTTTAGTTTCAATGGGTGGACAACCACCACCAACATTACGATTCTCAAACCAAAACAAAGGGTCAATCACAATGTATTCACCTAAATTTTTAAAATAATCGCGCCAAAATTCTACGGTGAGTTCAAAAAAATTATCAAAATAAATAATTTGAATACCTGGTAACACGCGGTGGAAAAGAGCAAATTTACCATTAATTTTTTTAGGAAAAATACATGCGTCTTTTTCAAAGAGTAAAATATCTCTGCCGGATTTTTCTTTATAGAGCATCTCAAACATAGAATACCTTTCCCTGATTTTTGACTCACGAAAAATATCTTCAGCCTCGTCGTAAGAAATTTTTGGAGAAATAAGCCCTTGCTTGGTAAAGTGAGCAAGATCTGGACTGGTGGCATAGGCAATAAGAGCGTTTTTCCCATCATAAACAGTATAGAGCAGGTAATAAGTTCCTTCTAAAAAAGTAATACGCGGATCCTCGAGACCGTTCTTTTCATAATCATATTCTGGCACTAAAATTGGTTTTTTAAATCTTTTGATAACTTCGTTATCTTTTAACTGACAATAACCAATACAAGAAATATTCTGCTGGCTAACTGCTCGATAAAACATATGAGTGACCTCGCCGACTTGAATACAAGCAGGGTTTAAGACGGCTTTATTTTCAAATTCTAAAGCTGTTTTTTCTAGAATTATACCCTCATCGATGACTTTGATCATATTTTATAAACTTTAATTATTGCTTTAATTTTAGCATGTTTTTAGGTAAGAAACAACTTTTTTTATTTGGGTTATTTAAATTAAAACAGACAGCTTGTTTAGATCTATCTGTTTTAATTATTTTTTGATATTTTTTATAAATTTAAATATTTACCATTTTTATTTTTTTTCTCTGGCTGATTACTCTAATTAACAATATTCCGCCACATAAAATTGTGGTATAAAATAAATCGCCCAATAAAGTATTTCTAAAAAAAGGCAACCCCATTTCTAAACTTAACGTCAGGCCAGCTAGAGTTTTTGGATACCAACTACTAAACAACCAAACGGCTGTATTGGTGGTAAAAAAGAAAAAAATTGAAGCGCCCAAACTGACGGTTAAAAAATTTATAAAATCGCTATGTTTTTTTAGCCACCAACTAAAAACACCAATAACAGCAAAGGAACTATAAACCGCCAACATCAAGCGCCAGTCATAAAAACCAATCAATGCGTCAGAAATCAACACGGCAAAAATTGGTAAAAAAACTGACCATTTTTTGCTCAAACACAGGCTGGCAGCCATGGCAATAGCTGCCACGGGCGCAAAATTTGGTGCGTGCGGTATTAAACGAGAAACAACAACCAGAGCGACCAAGCTTAAGATAATAAAAAATTTATTTTTGTCTATCTTCATAAATAAAATATTTAATTGTGCACAACTGGCCAAGATAATTTTTTAACCGGCTAATTTAAAATTCTGATTTAGCAAATTTCCATTCCACCCGATCATTGCTTTGCAAAACATATTTATCCGCACCAACCATGGGTTGCGCGCCATTAACAAAATATTGCCAATATTTACCGTCTGTTCCGTTTTTTTGACTACCCATTTGTTCTACCAAAACACCCATCTGCCCAAAATCTTTAGTTTGTAAATTTAAAGCCGGATATTTCTGATTAAATTCTTTTAAGACATCCAAAAGCAGACCGCCGGATTTAAATTCAACTGTGGTTGGTAGGCCTTCCAAACCTTCAACCAAAAGATTAATGGTCAACTTTTCTGCAACCTTTTCTTGTTCTATATTACCTGTGTTTTGGGCCTGTTTTTGAACTATTTGCCAGTTCCAAAATAATAATAAAGCCGCCAGAAGAGCAACCGCAACAATGATAATTTTGTTTGATTTGGACATGGTTATAAATTAATTTAATTTCATTATAGCAACAAAGCCGCAAAAAGCAAAAACACCTTTCGTTACCGGGAGGTGTTTTGCGGGGTCAAGACGAGGGGCAGTCAAGGTTGAATGCTAGGAAAATACTTAGTAGGACAGACAGACCTTCTGATAGTGGGGTGTTAAAACACTATATCTCGATAATAAATAAAAAAATTTGAAGAAAAAATAGGTGGAAGGTTATCTATTAAAATCCACCCAGATTGATCTAGGGGGTAGAGTGTGTATCGCTAATATGAACAGGAAGAACAAGATAAAATTTGGCAAAAGATAATGCACAGAGATAAAGGGCTGTTTAATGAGCCACTATATACAAAATGCCATTTAAAGAATAAAATCAAACTGTTGCATACGGTTTTAATTATTAATCACAACTAGTGAGTTAAAAAAATATGAAAAAGAAAATCTTTGTTGTTTTAATGGTAATCCTCTTGGGAGTCTGTTGCTGGGTCATTGGTGGCTTAGTTTTAAGATATAAAGCGTCAGCAGAAAATCGCTCTATCCTAAAAGAACAAAATCAGACTCTGGAAAACATCATAAAATCCCGTCGTGAAAAAAATTCTGCTGAAAAAACAATTGACCCCTTTGGTGAAGATAAAATAGTCCGCATACTCTTTATTGGGCTTGATAACCGAATTGGGCAAGAAAATGGACATTGTGATGCAATCCAACTTGTTACCATTGATAATAATTCAAAAACAATTACCATAACCGCTGTGCCGCGTGGCACATATTCACCTTTACCACCGGGCAAGGGAGCAACTTCAACCGACTATTATGTATCCAACGCTTGTGGTCTGGGTGGTTTAGCATATGGCATTGAACAAATTGAAAAAATACTTGGTGTAAAAACTGATTACTTGGTGGTGGTAGGATTTTCTGAAACTGTTGGAATTCTACGTAATCTAAAACTGCCAACAACCGAAACACTGCAATGGTTAAGAAATCGCCACGGCTATACTATTGGAGAACCACAACGAGCCCACAATCACTCAACTTTTATCAAACAAATGCTGCTAAAATTTGTGACCCCCAAACAATCCAGTTTGGATACAGCCTTACATTATTTAATATATAAATTAATAAAAACTGATTTGACTTTTACCCAAACACAACAAATTATAAACGCCGTGGCCAACATGGATATTGATAACCAGCCCGAAAAAATCCAGTTGACCATGCGTCCAGCCTATGCAATTCAAGATATTTTATACGACTCAGAGCATCTTAAGGAAAGTTTAGAAAAAACTATTGGCCCAATAAGACATTTATTAAGCAGTGCTGATTATCCTGGAATGCCAGAAGAAAATTTTCAAATAAACCTACTAGACGTTATTGAAAAAAATAAAACGAATCTTGAGTTTGTATCTTGGGCTTATAAAAATAGTTTATGGCTTCAAATTGAAGATACGGATAAACGCCTAAACACACAATATGATTTGCTATATCAATACACAACTTCATTGTCTGACAAAAAAGAGCGTGAATTAATTTTGGCTGACTATATTTTAGAAATGGAAAACCGTGGAGAAATAATTTGGCAAGAAAAAGGAAAAGAACTGCTTAAGCAAGAAATATTTTAATTAGATAATTTTATACCTGTTAATCAAAAAACATCTCCTATTTCTGGAAGATGTTTTTTTGGGTCGAACTGTACGTGAGGTTAGAAAATATTTTGAAGAAAATACAGAATATATTTTCATTCCAAATCTTACTCCACAGTGTCAGATTTAGTTTATTAAATATAAAAACAATTAAAATAAATTTGGTTTTTGAAAATAAAAAAAGCAAAGCAATTAGTCTCTACCTATTATATTTTTGTCAAAACAAAAAACCCTCTAAAAAAGAAAGTTTGTTGTGGGGTCGAACTGTGCGTGATGTTAGAACTTATTTTATTCACAATCCAGAAGATATTCTTATTCCGACCCTAATATCTATGAGAACCTAATTCAAATTTCCTATTGGAATCTTATACAAATCATTATCAGTAATTCCAAGAGCTAGACTTTCAAATAGATACATTAGATTGTTCCATCTCACATTGTGTCTGATATTGTTTACATCAACATACCAGATAGCTCCGCCTTGATTAACTTGTAGGAGGAGTTTGCCTTTTAATCTATCAGACAAATTTACATCTAATTTAAATTTATAATTTCCAGAAAGATAGGGGTTATAATTATTCTGCAATTCCAAAATATCTTTATAACCATCATTATCGGTGTCTAAATTTGGATTTAAATTTGAGATGTCGGATTTAATTTTCAATAAATTTTCATCAGTAATCCCCAAAGATAATTTCTTAAATAGTGGCAATGCATTGGTCCATGTAACGCTGTAACGTTGATATTTATTTGTATCAACATACCAGATATTCCCTCCACCCTCTACCTGTAAAAGTAATCTGCCTTTTAATCTTTTTGCTAAATTCATATCTATTTGTACAGGATTTGGAGTTGGTGTAGAAGCTGGTGTGTCTGGATTATTAACATCGGAACTGAGATCATCAATTATATCGGCCTGCCCTGAATTTATTGTTGAAATATTATTAGTTGCCTCACTCCAGATAGCAGAAAAATTATCAGCCAAATAATTCATTTTTTTACTTTGTTCCAGAGTCATTTCCGATTTATTATTAAGGGCTAAAATAAAGGCCATATTAAAATGTTTTTGGCTATTATTATAATCTGGCACCCGTTCACTGTTTGTATATTTTATTATATCACTAATGAAAACCTGTTTTTTAACACCTTGTATCGTGTTTGATATTGGGTCATTGGTCTCTATAATAAAAGTATTTCCATTTGTGTCTTTAGCCGTCAAGCCAGCCAGAAAAAAACTTAGGCTAGAAAACTTAACTTTTTTGTCATGTGTGTCTATTTGTGTAAAGGTGCCATTTTGGTTATCTTGCCAGCATCCACCTCCATTTGGGTCTCTAAAAAATTGTCCATTTGTTTCTGTGCAGGTATTCAATAAAATACTCCAATGGTTGTAGCCAGTAGTCAGACGTTGACCGCCCTTACAATTATTCAGTTGGGTGCAATTTTGACCATCGCTGATATCGTAAACCAGCCAATAATGACTGGTTTCGTGTGCTATTTGTTCAAAAAATTGGTAATCTTTTTCAATATCAAAAGTAAATGGCATTGTTGAATCATCAATATTGTACATTAAACTAATGCTTTTTAAACGACCAAGACTATTAAAATATTGGTAGTCATCAGCAATAATTTTTCCTATACCAACGATATCGCTTTTAATCGTCTGGCTTTGTAAACTACCGATAGAGTTAAAATCAGTGTAAATAGTAATAAAATCGTATTTATCCGGATATTTTTCATAAAATTTTTTTAATATACTCTTTCCAAAATCCACTATACCCATATTTTTATAAGAATCATCAACCGTTATGGTATAAACATTGGAGTTAGCAGAAAAAGCTGGTTGTGTATAACCAATACTTAATATTGTTAATGTAAAAATAATTATAATTTTAAATTTCATATTATTATGGTCTAGATTTAGTTAAATTTATTTAACTACATTATATTAGAAATTATATCATAAAGAATACTATTCTTGAAGATGTCTTTTCCTCTATATGCAAGATTAAATCTCAGAGCCAAAGGCTGACTCAAACAGTGCGTGAGGTTAGAAAATATTTTGAAGAAAATACAGAATATATTTTCATTCCAAATCTTACTCCACAGTGTCAGATTTAGTTTATTAAATATAAAAACAATTAAAATAAATTTGGTTTTTGAAAATAAAAAAAGCAAAGCAATTAGTCTCTACCTATTATATTTTTGTCAAAACAAAAAACCCTCTAAAAAAGAAAGTTTGTTGTGGGGTGGCCACAGGGAGTTGAACCCTGGCTAGCGGGACCACAACCCGCTGTTCTACCGTTAAACTATGGCCACCATATTAATCCCCCGCTTAACGCGGGGAATTTTAAAATTCAAATTTTAAATTATAAAAAAATAAACTCCGACAAAATTATTTTTTATCACAGCA